>JAKSPB010000017.1 GCA_024405215.1 Lentisphaeria bacterium
ACTACGGATGGTCCGGAACGCTCTATCTGGAAATGATTCATTTTCTGTTTGCCTAGTTTTTCCCCGTCAAGAGATTGGTTTTACGTTTCGTTCCCCCACAAAAAACAAGGAGACAACAAAAGATGAAAAGAAACTCGTGTTTCACTTTGATCGAATTGCTTGTTGTGATCGCCATCATTGCGATCCTGGCTAGCATGCTTCTGCCGGCTCTTTCCAAGGCCCGCGAGAAGGCCCGTGCCATCAGCTGTGTCAACAACCTGAAGCAGATTCAGCTGGGCAACATCCTTTACACCAACGACTACGATGATTTCCTGCCGCCTCTTTGCTACAACTGGGCGACCGATGGAAACCGGAAATACGGTCTGACGGGCAACGACATCAAGTCCATCAAGACTTTTGTCTGCTGGTTCAGCGTGAACCCCATGATTCCGGGTGCTCCCATGACGGGCTATGAATGGTACGAGAAGGACAAGGGCGCCGACCGTGTCGCACGCACCGAGGACAAGAGCGATTGGCACAAGGTCATGCTGTGCCCTTCCTGCCCGCCGGATGAACGTCCTACCGGCAACATCGGCTACCAGGCGAACATGGGCTTGGGCTATGCAAACCGTCTGGCTGAAGAGAACTGGGGACGCGACAGCTCCTACGGCGGCGACGGCAAGGCCTGGCAGTCCGCCACCTGGCATCGCATCGCCTCCATTAAGTGCCCCAGCATCTACGTCAATATCGTTGACGGCACCACCAAAGGCCCTATGAGCGTCACCAACACCAGCGGCTGCATGTTCACCTCTTCCGGCGGCATGACTTGGGCAGGCGCCGAGCAGAAGATGGCCTACTGCCGTCATAGCATGGCCTGCAATTTCTCCTTCGGCGACGGTCACGTGGAACCCGTCAACATGGCGAAGTTCACCTTCGGCGATGTGGATGGCGGCCTGGAGGACAACTTCTACTGGTATCCCGGCGTCAGCTGCTCCGGTGGCGATGCAAACCACTAATTCCTGAAGGCTTTTAAAAAGCCTCGTTGATATTAAAAGGGGCTGTTGCAAAACCTCAATCAGAGGATGTAACAGCCCTTCTTGTATTTACACCCAGAACTTATACGTTATGGCCATGGTAGGAGTCAGGCATGGCCTATTTTACAACTAAGCTGTACCTTTCATTTTAGGGTGCCATGCATACTGCGTAATCAGCCTTGTGTTAAATGGCAACCGAATTTAGGGGGACATTGTGTCCTGAATACAGCAAAATCACCTGGGAAACGAGGAAATGAGACAAAAATGAGTCAATGACAGCACCGTCACCAGACAAGATTCCCAGTCCATGGACCGGAAATCAGCTAAAACGTGTTCAGCTTTTTGTAAACAACGCTGAATCCATGAAAAAGGAACAGTCAAGAATTCTACTTCACGGATTCAAGGGCCTTTCTGCTCTTGTTGACCTGATAACGGGAGCACCAGTTGTCGGTGCCAGGTCGCTTGAAGATACCAGGGTAACCCTTCTCTTCCTTTTGGGAATCTTTCTCTTTCATAGTTCTGCTTTCCACGTAAAACGATTGCTTTTTTTTCCCGTCATGTGACGAAGACGACGGGCCGCGACGACAATATAACTGTCCCGGACACAAAAAAAGCCCTAAGTGGGCTACAGGTGGCTACACTTTTGGGCTTTTTACGTAGGAAAATGGCGGAGAGAGAGGGATTTGAACCCCCGAACCTGTTGCCAGGTTAGCGGTTTTCGAGACCGCCCCGTTCGGCCACTCCGGCATCTCTCCGTTCAAGTGAAAACGTGCTTAATGTAGCCTTCTGAACGGAATCTGTACGTTCAATGAGGGCAAAGCGTCAGATTTTTTCGCAGATGGCGAGGGTGAGTGCATCCAGGCAGAGGTCTTCGGGGAGATTTGCCCGGAGGGACTTGCGGAAAGTCTCCACGAATTTCAGATCTGCTTCCGCCTCGAGGGTATTTGGCATCTTGGGGGCGTTCGTCATCAGTTTCACGAACTCCTTCTGCGGTAGAAGGTGTTCCGGGGCGCCTGCTGCCAGGAGGTATCGCTGGCTGAACCAGGCCTGGAGGGAATCCAGGTAACTAGCCCGGAGGTGGGCGTATTCCGTGGCGATTCTGGCGGTCTTGAGTTCTTCCATTTCCTTCTTGAGGGCCTTGTCGTTCTTGGCCAGCTCATCCATGCTGGGGTCCCAGTTTTCGTCCACGGTCTTTTCGGCGGTTTCCTTGAGTCCGCCAAAGAGTGCCGCCAATTCACGGGAGGCTGCGAGGGCGGCATGGGTTCCGGCGCCGCGATAGAGCGTGGCGAGGATTTCCAGATAGCGGGGGGCAACGAGTTTGGAATAGTCGATGCTGTTGGTGCGCAGAAGGATGTTCTGGCAGCGCGAGCGGATGGTTGGCAGCAGGAACTGGGGGCGGGTGGTGAGCAGAAGGAACATCACGTTTGCGGGCGGTTCCTCCAGGGTTTTCAGGAAGGCGTTTGCGGCTGCGGCCTGCATGGCGTCGGCTTCCGTGATGACGCCGAACTTGATCATCCCCTGGGGGACGGTCAGGATCATCTGGTGGTCGAAGGCGCGCAGGTCGTCCACCTTGATGATGGCGCTTTTGGATTCCGGCGAGAGGGTGAACAGTTCGGAGTAGCTACCTTCCTGGAAAAGCTTGCAGTTGCGGCATTTCCCGCAGGCGCTGCCGTCGGGGGCGTTGTTTGTGCAGGCTGCGGTCTGGGCCCAGCCCTTGGCGAAAGTCATCAGCTCATTCGTGGAATCGCCGATGAAGAGATACGCCTGGCCGCCGTGGCGGTGCGCTTTCGCGGCTTCCAAGGCGGCGGCCTGCTTGGGGAAGAGCTCTTTCCAAGAGTGTTCTGACATTACAGGAATCTCCTGCTCACAGCGGACCAGATTTCATCGGCCAGTTCCTCCACGGGCTTGGCGGCGGAGAAGGTCACGAAGCGTCGGGGATTTTCCTTGGCGATTTGCAGGAAGCCATTGCGGACCGCCTCGTGGAAACGGCGTCCTTCGATTTCGAAGCGGTCGCTGTCGGCTGCCGTTGCCTTGAGGACGTTGTCCAGGCGTGCGAAACTTTCCTCCACGGTGAGGTCCAGGAGGATGGTGAGGTCCGGCCAGCGGTTTCCCAGGGCGAATTGGTTCAGCTGCCGGATGAACGCCAGGTCCATTCCGCGTGCATATCCCTGGTAGGCGGTGGTGGAGTCGGCGAAGCGGTCGCAGAGCACGACCTGGCCTTCTTCCAGCGCCGGCCAGATGCGTTCCCGCAGGAGTTGCGCGCGGCTGGCGGAGAAGAGTAGCAGTTCCGTTTCGTCGGCGATGTTTTCCGCCCGGTTCTTCATGACCAGTTCGCGCACCTCTTCGCCCAGTGGCGTGCCGCCGGGTTCGCGGGTGCATAGGACCGCCTTTCCCATTTCCTGGAAACGTTTGGCGAGGAGGCGGATCTGCGTGGATTTTCCGGCCTTGTCCACGCCCTCGAATGTAATGAAGAAGCCCATGGTCTGGAGTGTTAGAATGGTAAGGAAGAGAGATATTTCACCATCGCGGCGTTGACGGAGGTGAAGCCCAGTTTTCTGGGGAGCGCCTTGAGGATGACTTCGGGAGCCGCGTCAATGTAATCTTGTCGGATCTCCTCGTAGGCGGCCTTGAGTTCGCAGTAGGGAATTTCTTCCAGGGGACGACGGTCTTCCGGAGTGGCGGGAACGCGATAGCCGCGGAAGTTCTCGGCCTGCTGCGCGTCCATCCAGATGGTCTTTTCCTCGCCGTCGGTTGTGACATGGCATGGCAGCTGTTCCAGGACCTGCCGGATGAAGGAATCGTTGGTTTCGGTGCTCTTCAGGCCCTTCCACTGCTTGCGGATTCGCGGCAGGAGGAAGTCCTGCTTCAGCGGCGCTTCCGTGGCCAGGATTCCCGTTGCGTATTCCTGGATCAGTTCCTTGGTGCGGCCATTGTCCTGGAAGAGCCTGGCGGCCAAAGGCTCCGGCACCTGCCAGCGCTGGAAGGACTGCGGTACAGGCAGCGAGACGACTTCTTGCTTTGGTTCAACAGGCTTGGAAGGGGGTTCAACAGGCTTGGCGGAGGGCTTTTCCGCCTGGTGCGCGGGTGTGGCGGGCTTTGCCGGGGATTGCGCCTGCCGGAGGGCCAGGAGCAGTGCGGCTTTCGCGCCTTCCGGGTCCTGCTGCCATTCGGCTGCCCAGGCGTGGCAGAGGTTCCAGCCAAGGCCCTTCAGGACGCCGGGACGGGTGGATTCCCGGTCGCGGCAGGTGAGGCCCTGCGCGTCTCGCTCGCTGTCGCAGAGAATGCCCAGGAGATATTCGCCCGGTTTCTCCGGGGACTTGACCGCCAGGTCGATGCGGAAGCGCGAGCAGCCCACGTTTCGCTCCACTTGGTATCCGGCGTCGGCCAGGACTTTCGCGATGGCCTCCTGGGACAGGCCGCCGGCCTCGCCCACGGCGGCTGCCGCGGTCTTGCTGCCGATGCCGTGTTCCGCGTATTCGAGGAACTCCTTCAGGTGCTGTGCGCCGTTGGCCGATGTGCGGTTCAGGTCCACCTGCGCAGCGTGGATGGAGGAGAAGACCACCACGCGCTCCTTGGCACGGGTGATGGCCACGTTCAGGCGTCGTTCGCCGCCTGCGCGGTTGAGGGGGCCGAAGTTCATGAGGAGCTTCCCGTCCGCATCGGGGGCGTATCCCACGCTGAAGAGGATGACATCCCGCTCGTCGCCCTGGACATTTTCCAGGTTCTTGACGAAGAAGGGTTCCGGCAGGGAGTCGTCGAAGGCCTCCTCCAGTTCAGGATGCGCGGCGCGGAACTGTTCGAAGCGGTCCTCGATGAGCGTACACTGGCTGATGTTGAAGGTGACCACGCCGATGGACTTCCTGCGCTGCGCGGGGTCCGCCAGCATTTTGCCGACGTATTTCACGATGGCGTCGGCTTCCATGGGGTTGCAGCGGTTCCGCCGGTCGAAGACCGCGTTCTCCTGGAACTCGAAGTGCACACCCAGGGCCGGGCTGTCCTTGGCGGCGGGGAAGGTGTTCAGGCGGTTCTCGTAGTAGTGCGCATTGCTGAAGGCGATGAGGGATTCGTGGCGGCTGCGGTAGTGCCAGTTCAGGTAGGAGGACTCCACGCCGACGGCCAGGCATTCGTCCAGGATGCTCTCCAGTTCGGCCACGTCCTCGTCGTCCTCGAGGTCCTCGTCTGCCGCGGTCTTCTGGAAAAAGGCCGTTGGCGGCATCTGCATCCGGTCGCCGACGCAGATGAACTGCTTTCCGCGGGCGATGGCGCCGACGGCGTCCGCCACGGGAATCTGGGACGCCTCGTCGAAGACGACCAGGTCGAACTGGCTTTCCGGCGGCAGATACTGCGCCACGGAGAGCGGGCTCATCAGGAAGCAGGGCTTCAGCGTGGGAAGAAGCGGCGCGATGTTCTGCAAGATGGTGCGGACCGGACGGATGCGGCTCTTCTTCTCGCATTCGCGGCGCAGGAAGGCGATGGCGGTGCCTTCCAGGGGTTTCTCCGATTTCAGGGCCTTGGGAAGCTTGTGGGTGAGCTTGGCGATGGCCAGCTTCGCCGCCAGGGACTGGTATTCCGCGTCCAGTTTCTGGAACTCCTCGATGCGGTGCTCCTGGCGTGTCCCGATGAAATCCGCCAGCAGCGGCTTGGTCGCAAGGGTCTGCGTCATCATGGCGTCCAGCAGTCGGTGCTTGACTGCGTCCAGGAGTTTCGTGGGGTGCAGGGCGTCCTCTTCCATGGCGTCAAGGAAAGGGGTCAGGCCGATGGCTTCCGCGTCCGTGCGGCTTTGGCGCCAGATGCGGTAGGGGCGCAACGAGGAGATGGCGTCAAGGGCGGAGCGGAGCGCCTCTGGGAGTTCGCCTGCGGGGATCTTCCGGGCGGGACGTTCGGCCATGGCGGCTGCGGCTTGAAGGACGGCGAGGGCCTTCCGGCAATCCACGTATGCCGCCTTGTAGGCACGGGCTGCTTCAGGAGGCGCGTCGCCTTCCTGCAAGGCAAGGCGGGAGGCGGAACGTGCGCCAAGCATTTCCAGTGCCTGCGCGATGTTCCGGACGGTCTCCAGCTGCTTCTCCAGTTTTGTCCAGTCTGGCGTGGCCTCCAGCCATCCAGGCTGATTCAGGGCGGTGCCGAACTCCTTGAAACGCGAGGCGTTGGTTTTCAGCAGCTCCTGGGCCCGGGCGAGCATGGGCACCTCCTTTGCGAGGTCGTCTGCGGAACGGCGCGGAGTGCCTGCCTGGCAGAAGGCTGCCGCCTCCTTTCCCAGGCTTCGGTTGGCGAAGATTCTAGCCAGGAAGAACTTCCCTGCATTTTCCTGAAGGCGCTTTTGGAAATCGTCCACGGGGATGGCGGCAAGTTCCTGCCAGCGGTATTGCGGCAGTGCGTCCGCCAATTGTCGGAACTCCTTCGCCGCGGCTAGCAGTTCGGTCCATTCGGTCATTTTCTCCGTCGGGACTTCCTCGCGGAAGGCGGCGGGCAGAGCGCGGAAGGGGGCGAGTTTTTCAGCCAGGCATTTCAAAGCGTCACGACGTTGTGCGGGCGTGGCTTCCGGCAACTCGTCAGGCAGGGCCAGGGCGGTCCGCCAGGTTGCGTCGGCTTCTGCGAATGTTTTCGCCAAGGGAATTGCGGCAGCAAGGGCGTCGGCGGTCTTTGCCGTGTCCAGGCCGTTCCAGTCCAGCGGGCAGGCGAAGATCCGGAGCTGCCGGCAGAGTTCCGGATTGACGGCGGAGAAGCCATCCAGCGCGGTGCGGAGGGTGTCGGTCAAGTGCTGGAGGTCCTCCTTGGTCTGTGCGAGGAGATTTTCGGGGGGCTGCCATCGGATGGCTGGCGCGGGATCGTCCCGCAAGGCTTCCGCCGCACATTGGAAGGGAGTGATTCCGTTGAGGGCGGGGGTGTGGAGCGCCTGGATATAGGCGTCCAGGTCCTTCCGGCGTTGCTGGAGCTGGGGAATCAGTGTCTGCCAGCGGTCCGGTTCCGGGGAATCGCCCAATTCCAGCGTAGAGCGGAGCTGGGCCAGCAATTCGGTCTTTCCGGCATGGTTGGAGTGCAGCTCCAGGCAGAAGGGCTGGAGCCCCAGCTTGGCCAGGCGGCGATAGACGACATCCAGTGCGGCCTTCTTTTCCGAGACGAAAAGGATCTTTTTCCCGTGGACCAAGTTATGGCAGATCAGGTTGGCGATGGACTGACTTTTTCCCGTGCCGGGAGGGCCGTGGAGGACGAAGCTCTTGCCGGCTGCCGCATAGAGGACTGCCGTCAGCTGGGAGGAATCCGCCGCCAAGGGGCAGTAAAGTTCCTGCCAGTTCGTGTTCGAATCCACCTCTTCGGGCGGAAAGACGGAGATGCCGTCGTCGTAGACGCCGCGGGTGCCTTCGATGAGGTGGTTGACAAGCGGCTGTTTTGCCAGTTCCTCCGCACGGTTTGCCAGGTCATTCCACATCAAATACTTGGCGAAGGAAAAACGCCCCAGGTAGAGCTGTTCCTCCAGGGAGAAGTCCGGCAAGGCGGAGAGCTTCTGCGAGACGATGTCCAGAATCTTCCGGAGGTCGGTGCCGTGTTCGTCCTGCGGTAGAGGCTCCAGTTCGGGGAATTCCACCTTGAAGTCCCGCTTCAGATACTCCAGAAGCGTGGTGTTCAGGCGGGTCTCCTCGTCCAGCTGCATGATGGAGAAATTCTTGACGGAAGCGCGTTCCAGGCGTACGGGGAGCAAGACAATTGGTGCCAGATGGAAGACCTTCTCGCCCAATGGCTTGTATTTTATGACGCCGAAGGCCAGGAAGAGGGTGTTGATGTCGCCTTCCTCCTGGTCCAGCTTGCCTTTGCGGTAGAGTTCCAGCTGACGTCGCCCCAGCTCCCTTGCCGACAGCGCGGAGAGGAGGGTGGTTGGTTTCCTGTCCGCGGCCGCCAGCTGTTCCTGTGCGTCGTCAAAGGATCGGAGCTTTGCGAACTCTTCGGGGGAAAGACAATTCTCCAGGGAGTCCAAGGTGAGGGTTTCTCCGTCGGCGACCAGATTTTCCAAGGCGACCAGGTCCTTGCAGGCCAGGCGGATTGCCTGCTGGCCGTCCCGCAGGTTCAGCAGATGGTTTCGGAGGGAGAGGTCCAGGAGCTGCTGCTGCCAGCGATCCAGTCTTTTTTGCGCGGTAGGGGAGAACATAGTTATTTGCAGAAATCGGCCAGATAGGGGAGTTCCATAGCCAGGAGGATCTGTCGGAGGTGGTCTTGCATTTCCAAGGTGCCGGGGGTGTCGTTCGCGTAGATGGGGATTGTGCCGATGGCCTGGTAGACTCGAACCATCAGGCGCAGGGCTTCAGGGTAGTTTCCCTGGCGGAAGCGCACCCAGGCCATGGAATCCAGGAAGGCCGCGTTCTGCGGCTCCCTGTCCAGTGCCTGCTGGATGAGCGTCGTTGCCTCTTCAAGGCGGATGCCACGTTCTGCGTAGGTGTATCCTAGGAAATTGGCGGCCTGGGCATTTTCGGGGTCCAGTTCCAGAGACTTGTGCAGCGCGGCGTAGAGTTCTTCGTCGGGACGGTGGCATTCATGCAGCGCCGTGGCGAGATTCAGATAAAAACCGGCATCAAGAGTCTCCGGATTCTCCTTTCGCTGACGCTCCAGGGCAGCCAGAGCTTCCTCGTAGTGTTCGGTGGCGACGCCCAGGGGGCCGAGGCGCCGGGTGTCTTCTGCCGTGGGAGCGGGAATTTGCCCCAGGAGCTCCCAGGCGCGCTGGAGGTTTCCGGCATCACAGTAATAGTCGGAAAGAATCCGGCAGGCGTTGTCGTTGTTCGGGGCGTCTTCCGGCATGTGGGACAGGATCATCTCGCCCAGGTCGATGTTCAGTTGGAGAAGGGGGAGGTTTCCCTTTGCGATGTCCTTGCATTCCTCGCTATGGGTCAGGTTGTGGATGGCATCGCCCAGGGCAAGGAGCAAGAGATAGTCGAAGGGCGGCTCGAGATTCATGTCAATGTATTCCAGGATCCTGTAGGCGGTGCCATAGTAGCCGCCGAGGGCGGTGCCCAGGAAGATCGCCTGGCAGAGGCGCTGCGCCTGTTCGCGTGGCATTTTCGCCTGGCATTTCAGGAAAATCTCGCCGCAGAGGATGGACATGGCGTTCCAGGCGGAGACCTGCGCCAGGTTCTGGCAGGCGTATTCGGCGTTTTCCGGATTTTCCAGAAACGCCTGGTCTTCCAGCAGTTCCTTGAAGAGTGCGTCGATCGTTTCGTTGTCTTGTTGCTCCTGGGGGATGAGGTATCGCAGATAGAGGATCCGCATCCGGTCGTCTTTTCGCAGGACGGCGTTGTTCTGCATCTTCGCGAAGATTACTTCCAGGTCCTTCTGCCGTCTCCGGCGAAAGGCCAGATCTGTGGAGATGGCCTGGAAGAGGGCGGTCTCCGGATAGTCCGCGATGGCTTTTTCCAGCAAGGGCGAAAGCTCGTCGTATTTTTCGCAGTTCAATAGCGTCTGCAAATAGACCGTCAGGAGCTCCAGGGAGGGATGCGCCTCCAGGATCGGCTTCAGCTCTTCCAGAAGCTGCGGATTCTGGTCGAAGCTGCTGCGGAGGAATTGCAGGCGCTTCAGGACAGGCCCGCATTCCGGATAGACTGCCAGGACTTGCGCCAGGCGATCGCCTTGTTCATCGACAAAGGAAAGGATCTCTTCGTCGGACCAATCGCGGAGCTCTTCGGGAAGATAGCAGCTCATGGCGTAGGCCACATAGGCGCTTGCCTCCGTCAGGGCGTCTTCGCCCAGCGGCGGAAGCGGCTCGTGGAGCTCCGCGGGGTAGCGCGTCATGAAGTCCCGCCCGCCTTCCTTTTTGGCAAAAACGCAAGTGCTTGCGAATAAGAAAAATAGAATAAGGAAGATGTTTTTCATGGAATTTTTGTGCTGGAAATTTCGTCAATGTAACGGCGAAAGAGAGTTTTGCCCGAAATGCCCCAAAGGAAAGCAGCGGGGAGGAACGGCGGAAGAGCGGAACGGCTGTACGCCATGCGGAAGAGCCGGCGGTCTTTGAATGAGTGAAATTCTTTTGGGGCTGTTACGCACCTGTCGGGGATAGACGTGGTAAATTTGCCCCATTCCCGTTTTCCATGATTCCTTAGATCTTTTTCACCATGTCCAATTCCTACGATTATCTGCGCAATTTCCACGACCTGTCCCTGCCGGACTGGGGGCCATACGCGCACGACCTCTTCACTTTGTCGCACATTACCAACAAGCAGAAGGGCTTTCGTCTGGATTTCGTGATGGTCCCGTCGCTTTACCGCCGTGCCATTTTTCCGCCGGAGACCCTCCGGGAATGCGGCTACTCTCCGTGGGAAGCCAGTGGTGATTTTGGTTATTACAGTGCGCGCCAGCAACTTGTGGCGAAAGACATGTTCTATTCGGAAACCAGCTATTCCCGCATAGACGACACCTCCCGCCTAGGACGCATCGCCTTCGTGAACAACACGGACGAACCGCAGCTCGCGTCGGTTTTCCTCTTCGCCCGCTTTGCCCCCGAGGCCACGCTGGAGCCGCAACTCCCCGCCGGCGCAACGTGGCTGGACGCCATCGACTACGTCTCGCTGGAGTACGCACGTCGCCGTCCGGACCACAACCTGATCTTCAACGGCGACCGACGCGGCGTGGAGGGCATGGACGGCACCGTGGGCGGCTGCGCCCTTGGCAATCCCCATAACAACTGCGACCGGAGCAAGTGCTTCGGCTATTATGAAGGCGACCGTGCGCAATGGAACTACGTCGCACAGGCGACTGCGGAAGGAAGGATTTTCCTGCGGGCGAAATTCACCGCAGGCATCAAGGCAGATCTTCTTTTTGCCGTGGACGGTGCGGAACGGCGGGTTGTCCTGGAAGGAACCGGCGATTTCGCGCTCTACGAAATCTACCGCGGCGCACTGAAGGGGCAGGGCGTCTTGGCGGTCCTCAGCAACGGCATTCCCGGCGAGGCCGACTGGGACGGCTTTGTATTCGGCGTTGCCTGCGAGGCGTCGGAGATTGCTTTCGTGCCCTGTTCCGCGACCCACCCCGTTGCGGAGAAGGGGCCGATTCCGCAGAGCGCGGTTCTGCGCGATGCCGACGGCAGCCATTTCTTCTGGTGGAGCCGTCCCGCAACGGAGCGTGAATACCAGCTTCCCGACTTGGCCGGACTCCTGAACTATTCCTTCGGCATCCGCCATCCCCTGTATACTCCTTCCGACATCCAAGGGGGCAAGCAAGGCGGGCAGTATTGCAAGGAAGCGTACATCCTTCCCGTCCTGGTTCCCGCCAAAGGCACGCAGGCCATCTACGCAGTCTATGCCGAAGGCGACGGGGAACCGGCGGGAATCGCGCTGGACGAGGCATCCCTGGAGGCCATCTATCTCCGGGAGAAGGCGAAGGCCTTTGCGTTGCCTTGCCGGGAGGAGGGCGCCGGCTACCGTTTCAGCCAGCAGCTCATGTCCGCCGCCTTGATGACCAACATCAAGTTCCCCCTGCGCTGCCGGGGGGACAACGTCCGCCACCACAGTCCCGACAAGTACTTCAACAGCCTCTACAGCTGGGATTCCGGCTTCATCGGGCTGGGGCTTTTGGAGCTGGACAAGCGTCGTGCCATTGAGAACCTGAACGTCTATGTGACGGAACCCGGCGAGGAGAACGCCTTCATTCTCCACGGCACGCCGCTGCCGGTGCAGTCATACCTCTATCACGAAATCTGGAACCGTTTCCAGGACGCGGAGATGCTGGAATACTTCTATCCGCGGCTGAAGCAGAATTACGACTTCTTGGCCGGACATGTCGCCACTTCGCCCTGTGACAAATACGCCACCCATCTGCTACAGACCTGGGATTGCTTCTACAATTCCGGCGGCTGGGACGACTATCCGCCCCAGTGGCAGATGTTCAAGGACCGGGACTATCGCAACACCCCCGTCGTCACCACCAGCCATGTCATCCGCTTCGCCAAGACCCTCCGGGTCGCCGCCAGGCTTCTGGGGACGGACGACGATGCGTCGCTGACCGCCGACATCGAGCGCTTCTCCGACGCCTTGCAGAGATACTCCTGGACGGAGGAGGACGGCGTCTTCAGCTACGTCACCCATGATGCGGAGGGCAAAGCCGCAGGCATCTACCGGGACCCCGAATCCGGAGCCAACTTCAACTTCGGCTTTGACGGCGTGTCGCCGGTCATCGCCGGAATCTGCGACGAGAAGCAACGGGAACTCCTCTGGGCGCGTCTTTCCTCGCCGGAGCATCTCTGGACGCCATACGGCCTGACTGCCGTGGACCAGGCCGCGCCGTATCATCGGCTGGACGGCTACTGGAATGGCGCCATTTGGATGCCGCACCAGTGGTTCTTCTGGAAGGCCGCCCTGGACAATGGCCAGGCGGAGTTCGCCCGGCGCATCGCCAAGACGGGGCTGAATGTCTGGAAGCACGAGACCGACCAGAGCTACTGCACCTTCGAGCATTTCAGCGCCATCAACGGCCGCGGCTGCGGCTGCCATCACTTCGGCGGTCTCTCCACGCCTGTCCTCAGCTGGTATGCCGCATACTACACGCCCGGAAGGCTCACCACGGGAATGGACTGCTGGGTCCTTTCCCAGCAGCACGGGCTGGACGGTTCCTTCGAGGCCGGCCTGCAGCTGGAGGGCGGCACGCCCGTCTCCACCGTCCTCTACGTTCCGCCGAAGGCCGGCGAATACGAGGTCACCTACGACGGCGCCATTCCCGCCTTCCGCAACGTGGACGGCGTATTGGAGATCGACCTCCCGGCGCAGTCCGTGGGAATGCTCCGCATTGCGCCTGTGCGGTAAGGGGCGAGAGGCAAGCCATTCGGATTTCCGAATGGCTTTTGCACATCAAAAAGAAATAGGGGGGATACAGTATCATTATTTCCGTTTTCCCGTTTTTTGGCGGGACTTGTCTGGTCTATATTCTTTTCTGATGATAATCGCTTTTCTCCTTGTCATTTTCCTTCTATGGGCCTCCGCCTTTTTTTCGGCGTCGGAGACCGCTTATTCTTCCGTCAACAAGGTCCGTCTGAAGACGATGGCGGACAAAGGGAACTACCTTGCCGGCCTGGCGTTGAATCTGGCCAACGACTTTGACCGCCTGCTTGCCTCGATTCTCATCGGCAACAACTTGGTGAACATCGCCCTGACGGCGGTCCTGACCATGGCGCTGGTCAAGATCCATGGCGCCGGAAGGGGGGCGCTGCTTTCCACGGTCATCGCCACGCCGCTGGTCATCTTTTTCGGAGAGATTACGCCGAAAAGCATCGCCCGGGAATATCCGGAGAAGGTCGCCCTTTCCGCCGCATTTATCCTCTGGGCCGTCCGCTGGGTACTATGGCCGGTGAATATCCTCTTTTCCTTTTGGAAGGCCTTCCTGGCCAAGATGATGAACGAGCCAGGACAGCCGCGCATCTCGCAGGAGGAGCTGCTCATGCTGGTGGACGAGGCGCAGAGCGACGGCGGCATCGACAAGGACGAGGGGGTGCTCCTGAAGAACGCCCTCAAATTCACCGAATGCCCCGCCGAGGACATCATCACCCACCGCGTGGACATTGCCGCAGTGCCTGTCGACGCTACGCGGGAGGAGGTCGCGGCGAAGTTCATGGAGACGGAATATTCCCGCCTGCCGGTCTATTCCGAAAGCCTGGACAATATCGTGGGCATTCTGGGGCTCAAGGACTTCTTCGCCAGCATGACCAGGCAGGAACCATGGAATCTCAAGAACATCGTCACGCCGCCTTTCTTTGTGCAGAAGACGGAGAAGATTGACGATGTGCTGAAGAAGCTCCAGAGCACGCGTTCCCAGATCGCCGTCGTGCTGGACGAGTTCGGCGGAACCCTGGGACTGCTCTCCGTGGAGGACATCGTGGAAGAACTGGTCGGCGAAATCTGGGACGAACATGACGAGGTGGTGGAGAAATTCAAGAAACTCTCCGAAGACGCCTATAGCGTGGATTGCACAGTGTCGCTGGACGACTTCCAGGAGTTCTTCCAGGTGAAGCTGGATTCCGACGAATCGCTCCTGGGCGGCTGGATTCTGGAACAACTTCATAAGCTGCCGCAGAAGGGCGACCACTGTGCCGTGGAGAATCTGGAGATCACGATTTCCTCCTGTACACGCTACCGCGTGCGCCGAGTTTATGTGAAAGTTCATCCACCCGTTCCGGAGTCGGGCGAAGAGGGAATGCCTGAAAGCGGTCTGCAGAGTCTTTCATGAAGATAACGAACATGTCTCAAAAGGAAAACCATCTGGACAAGACAGCGCTTCTGGAAAGCGAAGACGCTGCTGGAGTGGAGAAGACGGCCGTCGTTTGCGAAGAGGCTTCGGCGGAAGGGGGGAAGAATGCTTCTTCTGCGCAGGGGAAAAAGGCGGGAAGCGCGTTCGGGAAGAGTTCCGACAATCCGGATGTCACCTGCCGGATCATTTCTACCTCTGAGATTCTTCAGGCGGGAAAGCGCCACGGGAAGAAGAAGGCCGATGTCGCATCGGCGAAGGCTTCTGCGGAGACGGCTGCGCCGGTCGCGACCACGAGCGTCTTCGGGAACATGCTGGATTATATCCACCATAAGGTTTTTTCCGAGGAAAAGAAGCGCGAGATCACTCATTCCCAGACTTCCGTGAACTTGGGGGCCGTGGTTTCGCCGGAGGCCGGCGAGGCGAAGAAGGCGGAAGACAAGATTCCGGTGCTGGAGCAGAAATACGATGTGCTGCGCCAGTTCGCCGGCGGCGGGCAGGGCGTGCTTTCCCAGGCGCGGGACAAGATCCTGAAGCGCACGGTCGCCCTGAAGTCCCTTCGCCAGGAATATCTCTCCAATCCAACCGTCCGTCAGGCATTCGTCAACGAGGCGATCATCACGGGGCAGCTGGAGCATCCCGCCATCGTCTCCGTCTATGACCTTCTGAAGGACAACCAGAACGGCATCCACCTGACCATGAAGCTGGTTCGCGGGCAGAACATGGACGAGCTGCTTCACGCGGACCAGGCGGAGTTCCGGAATGGTCGCATCAGCCGCTGGGGCTACCAGCCCACGCTAAACTACCACATCGAGCTTTTCCTGCGTGTCTGCGAGGCCATGGGATACGCCCATTCCCGCGGCGTCCTGCACTGCGACTTGAAGCCTGAGAACATCATGCTCGGCGAATATGGCGAAATCTACGTGATGGACTGGGGAATCGCCAAGAAGATGAACCGGGAGGGGCTGTATGTCCTTCCCAAGGGGCAGGCGCTGGACGGAACGCCCCGGTTCATTCCTCCGGAATGCTTTGCGGGAATGCCCCGCGGCGCCCAGTCGGACATCTATGCGCTGGGGATGATCCTCTATGAAATCGTGACCTTGCAACGGCCTTTCGAGTCCCGGGAGGTCAAGGATCTGATCCGGGAGATCAAGAGCGGGAAGCGGAAGCCTGTGGTCAACCAGTTCGGAGTGCCGCTCTCCGCGACGCTGGTGGCGATTGTGAACAAGGCCCTTGACCTGGATCTGGAAAAGCGCTACCAGTCCGTGACGGATTTGGAGTCCGACCTCCGGAATTACCTGGCTCACGAACCGGTCATGGCCTTG
This sequence comes from Lentisphaeria bacterium, assembly GCA_024405215.1. Classification (GTDB taxonomy): domain Bacteria; phylum Verrucomicrobiota; class Lentisphaeria; order Oligosphaerales; family Oligosphaeraceae; genus UBA1724. Next base: position 15,548 of record JAKSPB010000017.1, read on the forward strand.
CCGGATACGCCGCTGATGAAGCTGGACCGTTTTTTGAGTCATCACATCCAGCCCCTGGTCGCGGTGACCCTCCTGGGGCTTCTGGTCGCGTTTCTCATGGCGATGCACAACTTGCAGCTGACCGTTCGCCAGGCGGAACAAGAGCAGCGCGCCAGCGAGGAGAAGATGCAGATCATGCGGAACATGAAGAACCGGGTGATGATCGACCAATGGGAGACATGGATGTTGGACAACGTGGTCCATGCTTCCATCTCCCTTTCCAATCAAATGACGCGGATTGCGGACAAGCTGAATGCGGAAACGCAATTCATGAACATCTTCCTGGGAAACAGCGACTGGAAGGGCCTGCCCGAGATTCCGATTCGGAACTATCGGGACTACCATGGGAAATTGGAGGGCGTCCGCGGGAGCACTCCTTCGCAATGGTATTACCAGGCCTTCATCAATCCGGACATCGCCTCCTACCAGGTGCCGCCCTTTTCTCCGGCGGAAAAATACGAGCCGCAGCTGAAATTCCTGGCGCCGATTGCGTTGCGCCTGCGCAACGTGGTTCTGGAGAGCCGGGGCGACCGTCTTACGCGGCAGAATCTTGATTCTCTCAAGCAGAAGATGCTCCATGATGGGACGCTGATCCGCCGGGCATTCGTGGGCTGGGACGACACTGCGTTGCAGGTGGCCTATCCCTTCCAACCGGAATACGAGGATACCTACGTGAACCGCAAGCGTTCCTGGTACGTCACGACGAAGAACGCCTGGGACAAGGAAGGCAAGAGAGATGTCGTCTGGGGGAAGCCCTACCGGGATGCGGGCGGCGGACGCTATCTGCTCTGTTGCTCCCAGGTGATTCTGGATGACAAGGACAACTTCCTGGGCGTGATGGCTTTCGATGTGCATTTCGAGTTCCTCTTGAATATCCTGCTGAACGACGGCAATGGAGAGCGTTTCGGTACGATGGAAAAATACCTTGTCGACCGGAAAGGCAATACCCTATGCTGCATTGACACGGCGATGTTGCGGAATACGCCGTTTGAGATGGCGGACGAGTTCGAACTCTTTGCCATGGAGACCGGCGACTATCTGGAAGGCGAGGATAGGCCCCAACAGGAGAATGCCGAGGAAAACAAGGAGCAACTGGCACAGCGCTACGCCGAATTGGAGCAACAGCGCCGTGAGCGTCGCGCCAAGCAGTCGCAGACTGCCGCTGTCCTGGAGGATGCCAGCAGCTTCCTGGACGGCAAGAGGGAACTTTCCAAGGAGGTCTATTGGAACATCCTGGCGCAGAAGGGCGGCTTGTCCGGATACTACAACGCCGTGGATAACGGCGAGGAGGTCGTCTATCTGTATGCATTCCTTCCCAATAGCGAGCTTTGCATTGTGGAGAAGGTCAACCTTGAGGTCGTCAAGATGCGCCTTGGCGTGGTGGATCTGAAGTCGCTCTGGGATTTCTAGGGCGGTGTCCTTTCTTTGTTAGTGCCATTTTCTTGTCTTTTTATCCTTTGTGTCTGTAATTTGACAAGAATGGCTGTGGGCGTTTGAAATTGTGGCGCTAATTTATGTCTTTTCCTGTTCTCGCATAAATGCGGGGGTGAATTGTTAGCATTGAAGAGAGGATTTTGCGAAGACAATGAGACGCGGTTGGATGGCGATGGTTTGCCTGACGCTCTGCCTTGCGGTCGGTTTCGGCTGCTCCACGGCGAAGCGGCTGGAAAATCTGGAGTCCGATGTGGACGGTCTGCTTGACGCGGCGCAGGGGGAGCTTTTCCCCGACAAGGCGCCGGAGGAGATCCGTCTGGTGGGCAGCGAACCGGAATTGCCGGAGGACCTGGTCCGGGAAATCGAGGCGGGCGAGGTGAAAGTGGATTTGCGGCGGGCCTTGGAGCTGGCCGCGCATTTCAACCGCAGCTACGCCACGGCCAAGGAGACTCTCTATGCTTCCGCGCTTTCTCTGCGCAGCGCACAGCATGACTGGGACTGGACGCCATCTGCCAATGTGGCATCCATCTTCTCCGTGAATCAGCAGCCATCCTATACGACCTTGCAGAATACAGGGCGCCTTGGCTTCAGCAAGCGCCTGGCTGCCGGCGGTCGCCTGGCGGGAAGCCTGGCGGTCTCCACGATCCGCTATTTTTCCGGTGACCGTAGCCTGAGCATCAGCAGCCTTGCCGCGCTGACTCTCAGCCAGCCGCTGTTGCGTGGCAGCAGCACGGCCATCGCCCGGGAAGGGCTGACCCAGGCGGAACGGAATCTCATCTATGCGCTGCGGCGCTTTGTGATGACCCGCGAGGACCTGCAGATCTCTGTCGCCCGGAGGTACTATGAGGTCCTGAATGCGGAGGATGCGCTGGAGATCGCCCGTGCCAGCTGGAACGGCTTCAAGACCTCCCAGGAACGTTCCGAAGCTATGGCGGACGCCAACCGCGTGAACCAGTTCGAGGTGGACCAGGCGCGCCAGAGGGTCCTGACCGCCGAGACCAGCGTGGTCTCCCGCGAGGAGGCTCTCCAGACCGCCCAGGACAACCTGAAGCTGGCGCTGGCCATCCCCTTGGAGGTCAAGCTGGTGGTGGAACGCCAGGACTTGGACCGGTTGCTGAATCTGGAACTGCCGCGCCCTCCCATGACGCTGGACGAGGCGGTGGAGCTTGCCCTTTCCCAGCGGCTGGACTTCGCCACCGACCAGGACGAAGTGGAGGATGCGAAGCGCGGCTTGAATGTTGCCGAAGACAACATGCGCACCAAGTTGGACGTGACTTTGAGCGCCGAGGCAGCCAGCAAGGCAAAGAACCGCCTCTCTTCCATCCGTGCGCTCTCCGCCGACTACTCCGCCCAGGTGGATCTGGATCTGCCCTTTGACCGCTTGGACGAGACCATCGCCTTGAAGCGTGCCATCATCGCCTATCAGCAGAAATTGCGGAATCTGGAGCAGTCCCGAGACGAGTTGGTGCTTCAGCTTCGCCTGGCCTGGCAGCAGTTGCAGACCTACGAGAAGAACATCGCCATCCAGAAGAACAGTGTTACGCTGGCCGAGCGTCGGGTGGAGAACACGCAGCTCCTCTTCGAGGGCGGTCGGATCGAGATCCGCGAACTGCTGGATTCCCAGGACGACTTGAGTTCCGCCAAGACCGCCCTGACCTCCGCTCTGGTCAACCACCGGATTTGCTGGTTGACCCTTCTCTACCATCTGGGAAATCCCGGAGTGGATGCGGAGTCCTTCTGGAGCAAGGGCTTGGAGATGTAGATTTTTCTGCCGTTCGAAAATCGGCGGCGTTTGATTGATCAATGCTTTCATAAAGGATAAGACAAGATGTCCGGCAAGTTTTTCAAGGTGTGTCTCGCAGTGGCGGCGGCATTGGCGCTGAACAGCTGCTCCAAGAAGGACAGCGAAGGCGGAATGACCTTCTCCGTTCGCAGGAGCGGTTTTCCCATCACGGTGGTGGAAAGCGGCAATGTCGAGGCGGCCGTCTCCAACAACATCGTCCAGAAGATCAACAAGACGGTGAAGATCCTCTCCATCGTGGAGGAGGGCACCACCCTGACGGAGCAGGACGTGGCGGACGGGCGGATCATCGTCCAGTTCGAGTCCCGTGATTTCGAGGATCTGGTCTATGACCGCCAGACCGCATTCGAGAATGCGGATGCCTCCGTGGTGAAGGCGGAAGAGGATCTGGCCATTCAGCTGAGCACCAACGAGAGCTCCATTCGTTCTGCGGAACTGAACGTCATTTACGCGGAGAACGACCTGAAGAAGCTGGTTGGCGAGGAACTGGCGGGGCTCTATGCGACGAAGATGCCGGAGGATATTGGAAAATTGCTGGAGGACAAGCGTCTGGGCGGTCAGGCACTATTGGACCTGGTGACCTACAAGAGCGACATCGAACTGGCGCAGATCAAGCTCAACCGGGCGGTGCAGACGCTGGAGTTCACCCAGAAGCTCTATGACAAGCAGTTCGTCAGCAAGAACGAGCTGGAGACCGACGCCTTGGACGTGGAATCCCAGAAGAAGGCCCTGCAGACCACGAAGGGAAAATACGAGATTTTCCTGGCATACGATTTCATCAAGGATTTCTACAAGGCGCAGTCCACCCTGCTGGAGTCCCGCGATACGCTGGACCGCACCCGTGCGCAGGCCCGTTCCAAGCAGGTCTCTGCGGAATCCACCCTGCGCACCGCCCGCCAGACTTTGGCCCGTGCCACAAAGCGCCTGGAGGAGAGCAAGGCCGACCTGGAGCTGTGCACCATCCGCGCCACCTCTCCCGGCTTGGTCGTCTACGAGCCTCAACCCCAGTGGTCCAACAGCGGCCCCATCCAGGCCGGTTCGGAAATCCGCCAGGGGCAGGTGGTGATCCAGCTGCCTGACCTGAGCAAGATGGTCGTCAAGGTTCGGATCCACGAATCCCAGATTGACACGGTGGCGGTTGGCCAGCGTGCGCAGGTGACCATTGACGCCATGCCGGGACAGGTTTTCATGGGCACCGTGACCAGGAAGTCCTTCCTGCCGGATTCCCAGCGTCGCTGGATGAACGAGGGCGTGAAGGTCTATGCCACGGAAATCACCCTGGACGAGACATCCGACAACCTCCGTCCCGGCATGAACGCCACGGCGGAGATCGTGGCCGAACGTGTGGAGGATGTCCTCTATGTCCCGTGCCAGTCGGTCTATACGGATGAAAAGGAGCGCCACTTCTGCTATCTGGCGGAAGAGAAGCGGCCTGTGCTGGTGACGCTGGGCCGCAGGAACCGGATTTTTGTGGAAATCACCTCCGGCCTTTCCGAGAACGACGTGATTCTCATGAATCCTCCTGAATTTTCCACGGAGAAGAACGAGGAAAAAGCGGAAAACGGGGAGGCCGACGGTGAGTGACAAGAAAGATAGCAGCGAGCTGTCGAAGAACGTCATCAGCCTCCAGGACCTGAAGAAGGTCTTCCAGGTGGGAGACACGACGGTCCATGCCCTCAAGGGCATCAGCTTTGATCTGGAGCGTGGCGGATACATGTCCATCATGGGCACTTCCGGCTCCGGGAAGTCCACGCTGCTGAACATCCTGGGGTGCCTGGACACCGCTTCCAGCGGAAACTACTTTCTGGACGGCGTGAACGTGGCCGGCATGAACGACGGGCAGCTCAGCGACATCCGCGGCCGCAAGTTCGGCTTCATCTTCCAGTCTTTCAACCTGATCCCCCAGCTCTCCGTCCTGGAGAACATCGAGGTTCCGCTCTTCTACCAGGATTGGTCGGAGAAGAAGAGCCGCGAACGCTCCCTGATGCTGGCGGAGATGGTCGGCCTGGGACACCGCCTGCAACATCGCCCCACGGAGCTTTCCGGCGGCCAGCGCCAACGCGTGGCCATCGCCCGTGCCCTGGCCAATGAACCTTCCGTGATTTTTGCTGACGAGCCAACCGGCAACCTGGACCAGGAGACGGGCCGGGAGATCATGCAGGTTCTGGACAAGCTGGCGGAAGAGGGCCGTTCCATCATCCTGGTGACCCATGAGCGCGCCATCGCGGAGCACGCCAGGCGGATGATCCGTCTGGTGGACGGACGGATCGTGAGCGACGAGACATTCTAGTGGCCGGATTCGGTTATGATGCACTTTTTCTACAAGATCAAACGCGTTGGCAAGCTGGGCATGCGGAGCCTGGTGGAGCACAAGCTCCGCAGTCTGCTGACCGCGCTGGGAATCATTTTCGGCGTGGGAAGCGTCATCGCCATGCTGGCCATTGGCGAAGGCGCCAGCTACGCGGCCCGCGAGCAGATTCGCAGCATGGGCTCCACCAATATCATCATCCGGAGCAGAAAGCCCGAGGAATCCACCAACGCCTCCAACAATACGCAGTTCATGAGCATCTATGGACTGACATACGACGATGCCATGCGTATCCGGACGCTCTTCCCGTCCATCGTGGTGGATGTCCCCGCCCGTGAAATTGTCACCCAGGTGCGCTATCTCTCCACCCAGCTTCCGGTGAAGGTGGTGGGGACCATCCCCTGGCATCTGAAGAATTCCACTTCCAAGTTGTTAAGCGGAAGGTTCATCGACGCATACGACATGAGCAAGTCCTCCAACAGCGTGGTCCTCAGCAAGGCCACCGCGCGGAAGCTTTTCCCCCTGGATTATCCAATAGGCCGGAGCGTCTATATCGACGGTTACGCCTATGTTGTGGTGGGGATTGTCTCCGACTGCAGCGATGGCGGAGACAAGCAGAAGGAGTCTTCCGGCAAGTCCGTTGCCGAACGGGAGGTCTTCGAGGCGTTCATCTCCATTACGGCGGCGCGGAATCGCTTTGGCGAGATCATTACCCGCCGGGAGACGGGCTCTACTTCTTTCGAGAAGGTGGAGATCCATCAGCTTACGGTAACCGCGCCGGGCGACGAGTCCGTGAAGCCCTTGGCGGAGGCTATCCGGAAGTGCCTCCAGGAGACGCATAAGCAGGTGGACTTCGAGATGATCATCCCGCTGGAGCTGCTGACGCAGGCGGAGAATACCAAGCGTATCTTCAACATCGTCCTGGGAAGCATTGCCGCCTTGAGTCTGCTGGTCGGCGGCATCGGCATCATGAACATCATGCTGGCCAGCGTCACGGAGCGGACCCGGGAGATCGGCACGCGCCGCGCCCTGGGGGCCACGCGTCCGGATATCATCCTGCAGTTCCTGGTGGAGTCGGTGCTGCTTTCCGTCATCGGCGGATTCATCGGCGTGGGACTGGGGGTGGCCGTGCCCAAGATCGTCACCATGGTTGTGGGACTGGTCACCATCATCCAGCCGTATTCCATTTTCATGGCCTTCTGTATTTCCGTCGCCACCGGCGTCATTTTCGGAATCTATCCCGCCATGCGGGCTGCGGCGCTGTCGCCGATCGAGGCACTGCGCCACGAATAGAAACGGTCTTTGGGCGAGGGGGGATTGGCACTTTCTGACAATTTTGTGCCTGCCTTATTTTGAAAGAACCAGGCAGGCATTATATTATGAAACAAAGTTTGCTTCCTGCGTGAACTGTGTATGTTCTTTAGGCGGTTTTTCTGTCAAAGGAGCATGGGAAGAGGAAGCGATCAGGAAAAGAACTGCCTTGTTGTCAAATGTTTTTTTTGACAAGGGAAGTTTTCCTTGGGGATTTTACGTTTTATCTGAGGTGATGGCAAAAGGCGAAACTTTTGCCATCACCTCGTCTAATTAAGGACTCTGTTTTCATGTTGTATGTGATTCGTGCCGGTCTGGCCCTCTACCTCAAACTTTTCTTCCTGCTGACGCCATTCTTCGTCCTGGGGACCTTCATCTCCCTGACGGACGGTATTTCGCAGACGCTGCGCACCAAGCTGGCCATTCGCATCACCTTGGGCGCTTCCGGTGTCACGCTGACTATCTTCCTGGTAGGCTTCTTCATCATGCGGGTCTTCGGCATTACCGTGGATGCCTTCCGTGCCGGTTCCGGCGTGTTGCTGTTATTGACTGCTGTGAGCTTGGTCCTGGGCAAGGATTCCGAGAAGAGGGAGATCCGAGCGGACAAGCTGCTGGACATGGCGGTGGTTCCCCTGGCCACGCCCATCACAGCCGGTCCTGCCACCTTGGGTACCCTGATGGTCATGGGCACTACCACGCCGGGCCTGGAGGGAAAGCTGATCACCTCCGTCGCCATCGTCATGGCGTGTTGCTCCATTGGCATCATGTTGCTGATTTCCGACAAGATCAACCGTCTGCTGGGGCATGCCAACATCACGATCCTGAGCAAGATCACCGGTCTGATCCTGAGCGCCATTTCGTTGCAGATGATTGTCGTAGGTGTTAAGAATTTGTGGTTGATGGAATAAAGACGAATGATGAGCAAAAAAATTTCCCTTCTTGTCGTTCTGGCATCCGTATTGGCTTTTGGGTATGAGATCAGCCTCAATGGTTTCTTCGAGAACCTGAATCCCGCGGGAATTCCCCATGGGTGGGTCCGGAATGGCTGGAAAGGCTACGAGCCCGCCTGCGCCGTGGCGTGTTTCCCCATGGAGGGAATTACAGGAAACGTTTTGCGCATCAGCGATGTGCAGAGCGAGAACGGCGCCGCCGTCAACACGGAGTTCTATCCCGGGCGCAGCGGCGACAGCATCCGGTTCAATTTCCTGGCGCGTGGCAAAGGCAAGGCGAGACTGCGGATGTATTTCAAGACCGTCGAGGGGGAATGGAATTTCGCCTCGCCCAGGGAATTTTCTTTTGAGCCGACTGCGGAGTGGACGAGATTTTCGGCGATGCTTCCCGTGTTGAATGGCGACAACGGGGAGACGGGGGCTTTTGACGTGTCGATGGAGACTTCCCAGCAGGGGGGAGAGCTGGAGCTGGCGGATTTTCACGCGGAATTGACCGAGGGCGTCTTCCGGGGCGAGAATCCCTTCCCGCAGAACTGGACGCTCTTCTGTCCCATGGATGCCAACTATGAACCGACCGTCGAAGAACTAGCCGCTATTCCTGAAAAGCTGAATGGCGTTGCGGGACGGGAGTGCAGGATGGACGAGAATTGCACTCTGGATTGGGCGAAATTCATGGGCGCCGGCGAAAAGAAGTGTGGATGGGCCTTCGCGGAACTGGAGGCGCCATACGCGTGCGACTACACCATCGGCGCCGCCTGCGACTGGTGGATGCAGGTCTTCTGCAATGGCGAATGTGTCATCGACACCATGGCCAGCGGCAATGAACTCTACCCCTATGAATTGGACAACCATGTGGCGACGGTTCGTCTGCGCAAGGGCCGGAATGTCTTCGCGGTGAGACAGATTACCGGGGCGACCAGCTCGGTGCTGAAGATCGGCGGACCGCTGAATCTGGGGAGACGTGACGTGCTGATTCGCCTGTCCAAGGTGGACTGGCAGGAGAATTTTGATGGAAAGGAGGTCTCCTGCACCGGCGAACCGGAGGTGATCCAGGGGCTTCCCACGCCGGGGCTGCTTGCCTATACGGGGCAGGGCGTCTTCCGGACCGCGGAGCACTTGTCCATTCTGCCGCCGGAACAATTCTGGGCGATGCCGGAACGTCCGGAAGTCTATCGCGCCATGGGTGTCCGCATCCAGAATTTCGGACGCGAGGAATGCAGGAGTTCGCATCTGTCCCTTTGTTTTCTGGACAAGGATGCGGAGGCCATTTCGCTGCTGGTCGAAAATCGTCCAGGCCAGCCTCTGAAGTTGCAGCTTCTGCAGGGCTTTGAGATCCTTTGCGAGACGGAAGTCCAGCGCGGACAGCTTCCGGCGGATTTCCTGGTGGGCGTCAACAACCGGGGGCTTGTCTCGATCCGCGTTACCAGTCTTTCTGATGGATCCACGGTTGCCATGACAGGTCAGCTCAAGAATTTCATGCCCCGGAAGGAGACGGTGCTTGGGATGACTTTCGAGGCCGATGGCGATCCGGCTGAAGTGGTTCTGGACAACTTTACGGTGGGCGAGGCCATGGTGGAGAGCAAGACCAGCACGGTGCCGTTCCAAGTGGAACCCCAGCCGGAGTTCGATCCCGTCAAGGCGGGATGGAAGATGGTCTTCGAGGAGAATTTCGACGGCGATTCATTGGATCTGACCAAATGGTTCTATCCCTTCAACAGCACAAAGGAGAATGTCCGCATCCATGACGGCGTCTGCCAGATTTTCGGTGACTGGGACGAGGCGCGCACAGGCATCCGCCGCGTGGGGAAGATTGCCACGAATCAGAGTTTCCTCTACGGATATTTTGAGGCGCGAGTCCGCTTCAAGAGCCAGCCCGGATGGTGGACGGCCTTCTGGCTCTACGGGCACAATGTCCGGAATCCTTTCTACGACGGTTTCGAGATTGATATCTACGAGGACTACTACCTGCACGGCAATCCTGGAACGCAGGCGCCGCGCGTCCTGGACCACAATCTCCATCTGCAGAACGGAAAGACCCTGAAGAGCTACAACTACAATTCCCCCAAGATGGGCTCTTTGGACGACTTCTATGTCATCGGATGCAAGTGGACGCCCTTTGAGATTTCCTATTACCTGGACGGGAAGCTGATCAAGAGCTCCGCCTCCCATAGTCCGTACAATTCCGTGACCTTCGATGCCTTCAATCACGGCACCGGTATCGTGCCGCTCTTCGTCACGCTTTCCGGCCAGGAGACAAAGTCCTTTGCCGGAGATCCCAAGGCGGGCGTCTTCCCGGACAGCTTCACTGCCGACTACGTGCGCGTCTATGAATTCCCCCAGGAGGACATTCCCCAGATTCATTGGACGGCCAAGCCCGACAGCACTCTGGCTTCCTACGGCGATACGCTGGAGTTCTCCGTGGAGGTGGCGCCCAATGCCGCTACGGGAAAGCCTGTCAAGGATGTCTATCTCTTTGACAGCGGCTATCTTCTGGAACACAAGAGCAGGCCGCCGTATGACTTCAAGGTGCTGCTGACCAAGGAGGCATACGAGGCCACGAACTACTGCAAGCCCGGACGCCAGGGGCTGGTGCCCGATTTCGCGGAGAACTTCCATGCGTACAGCGTCTTCGTGCAGGATGCGGCGGGCGCCGTCGCCCACACGGATGCCTTTACCCTCTATGGCATCGTTGAGGCTAAAGACAGCTTGCCCTATCAGGGGAAAGCGCAGGGCATTCCCGGCGTCGTGAGGGCGGAGCTCTTTGACGAGGGCGGACAGGGCGTGGCGTATTACGACACTTCCAAGGGAAATACCAACGCCCAGCGCGCCAAGGACGGCGGGTTCCGGCCTGACGAGGATGTGGATACCACTGGCGAGGTCATCGGATTCGTGGATATGGGCGAATGGGTGAACTACACGGTGGATGTCCAGAAGACAGGCGACTATACGGTGGAACTGCTTTACGGAAGCGACAACCGGGGAGAGGATATGGCGGTGCGGCTTTATGTGGACGGCAAGGACGCCGCCGTGCTGCCCATCTTCCGGACGGGGCGATGGGCGACCGATACCATCAGTGCCGGCGAAATCCACCTGACTGAAGGCCGGCACGTCCTGAAGCTCTTCCTGGGCGCAGCGTTGAATTTCAAGAGCCTGACGTTCAAGGAAAAATAGCGTGAGGCTATAATATCATGATTTAGAACAACGAATGAACACGAATCGTTGAAGCAGGCCGCCTTCTTTGACGGGACAGGTGTTCATTCGTGGTTCTAAAACATCCTTCTGATTTCAATTTTTCCTATGGTTCACCCAGGCTGTGGAATGATGGGAGGGCTGTGACTACTTTTTCAAAAACAGGAAAAACACGGCGGCAACAATAAGAAAGTAGGCAAAAAAATACTTTCCCGTTCCTTCAAAACCCGTATGGGCAAACAAGGAAAAAGGGAAAAAACATAACGGAAGTAATTTTTGCATGGAAGATTTTCCATGACAAATGGAATATTTTCTTTTCATGTGATTCGCTACGAATTATGATAAAAAAGCTGTAAAGTATGATTTCGGTGGAGCAAGGAGTTGTAAATCAGTTGGAATAGTTTTGCAAAAGCTCTGTTCCCCAAGAGGGTCGTTTGCCAACGAAGAGCTTCATGAGTTGTTTCCTCCTGGCAGTCCGCCTGCCGGCGGATGGAACACAAAACACACAAAAAAACTCATAACACACAAAAAGGGCTTTCTCCTCTTGAAAAAACATTCTGTGTGTTTTGTGTATTCTGTGTGTTTTGTGGCTTGCGCCGGAAGGCGCATCCAGCCGAAGCGGCGACTTGATTTTTCCCAAAAGGAAACCTACCTTCTTGGGGAACATAACGTTTGCAAAAGGCTCATTGATTTCGTTCAAATTCCGCGGATGTCGATTTCGGTAAAGCCGACGCAGCCATCGGCGAAAAGCAGTCCGGCGCCGCCGCTGGAAAGCTTGTCATCCGTCGCCTCAAGAACCTTTTCGCCATCCAGATATGCGGCAATGGCCGTTCCGCGGCATTCCAGTTTGAGGAGGCGAACAGTATCCAACGGCCAGTCCACAGGGCATTCCGCCAGAATCTCCTCGCCGTAGTATTGCCGTGCCAAGACCAGCTTGCCGTCGCGGTAAGCCAGGGAGATATAGCGCTGCATTCCCTGAATATGGGCGAGCAGGCCTGCGGAAGTTGCCATGTGGATGGAGATCCGTGCCTCAATGGACATGTCTTTCCAATAGCGGTTTCCGGTGTAGGCATAGCCCATGCCCACGTTCTTGATGAAATATTGCAGTTTCTCCTTGTCGTTGGAGAAGCTTCTCCGCAAGAAATTGAAACTGGCAATCCATCCATCCACTTCGGTGTTCGGCCGGGCATATTCTTTCACGCTGCTGTGCTCTGACGGCAGAGTGGTCGCATGGAAGAAGAACTTTCCGGGAATCAGATCCACGTGGCGAATGGTCAGCGCACCGGCGCAGGTGTCGTTGTCGCGGATTTCCAGGCCCAGGGCGACGACGGGGAAGCCGTTGGTGTCCGGCACCGTGAGCGTCAAATGGCCGTCCGCATCGACAGGCTCGGAGTATGCCATTTCCTTTTCGCCTTTCGGCATTGCGTAGCGCACGAAGAGGCGCACATCCGACACGGTGCATTCGTGGGTGTCCAGCGTCATCTGCACCGTCATTCCCGAATAGATTTTCGGCGTGGCGACGATGTTGTAGCCGCCGCGCTGCGTCGGCAGCATGGGGGCGGAAATGCGTGCCACGCCGCCGGCGGGCATCTTGTAGCTGAAGCGTGCGCCGTTCGTGACGCCATCCGTACGCCACGTGTGCTCCACAACGATTCCGCGCGTGGTTTCCTCCGGGGCGAAGCCCTGTGCGGCGCCGCGCTCTGAGAAGTCCAGCCAATGCGGGGAGGCGGGAAGTTCCGGCCAGCCCATCACTTTTCGTCCTATGGCGGCGAGCTTCCGTGCTTCCGTCAGGCAGTCGGAGACGCTGTTTGTGCCGTCCGCCGACGAAATGTAAATTCTGTCCGCCATTTCCGTGCGGAAATCATAGCCCTCGCAGATGCCATCCAGTCCCGCGATGATGCCCATCAGGCAGCCTACGTTGCCAGAATTGCAGTCCGTGTCCTTTCCGCTGGTGTTCACGATGGCAAGAGCCTTCTGGAAATCCGACTGGCCGTATACCCATGCCATGACCATCAGCGCGTGGTTGGGAATCATGTGGCAGCCACCGCCGTAGATGGCGGAGCCGTATTTCTCTTCGATGCGCTGGTGAGTCTTGCGCCAGTCGCCGTCCTCCTTGCACCACTGCCGCACATCACGATGCAGCTGCGCAATGAGACTGTCCTGCGGAATCTGCGCAACGCCGATGTCCAGCAGTTTGTCCATATCCTTTTCCACAAAAGCGGCCGCTTCCATAGCCGCCACGACAACCGCCGCGTTCACCGCCTCGCCATCGTGGGAGACGCCGGCGGCTTTCCGCGCAAGCTTCGCGGCCAGTTCAGGATTTCCAGGGCTGACCATGCCGATGGGATCAATGAAAATCTGTCCACCAATCTGTTCGGAGACCACCTTGCCATTCAGCTTGGCGGAACCAGATTCTGGGGATTTCACGCCGGCCTTCAGGCGCAGATAGGCGGTCTGCTCCGTGGAGGCTCCCATGCCGTGCCACGAAAGGATCGTCTTGTCCTCCAACAGATAATTCAGCCACGTGTCGCCGTAGAAGCTGTCTGGCGTATCCGCATACAGACCGGAATCCTCCAGGGCGCGCACAAAAGTGAACGGCCCTGAAATGTCATCGTCAGCCGCAATCAGCGCTGCACTCAGGTCTTTGTGGACGTAGTGATCCACATATCCCCACCTTTCTTCGATGACCTCCTTCTGCCAGCCCTCGATGGGGCGTCCTAGATAGACGCCGATGACTTTTCCCAGAACGGCGGCATAGACTTGCTCTTCGTAATTCTGAACCATGAGCGTATCTTCTGGTTGTTGAGTATTCATGGATTTGGTCTGAACCGTGTCTTGCGCAAGAGTTTTGCTGTCCAAAAGACAGCCGCAAACTGCTGCCAGCAGAAAATACGCGAAAAATCTCTTCATGTTTTGTGGTAAAAGTAAAGGTTGTTGTGGAAACAACATAGGATGTTGTAATATTGGTAATATAATCGTTTTTTTGCTATGGCGTAATTATGGTAGAAATTACGTAACGATTCAGAAGGGATGTGTTTTGCTTAACCTTCCCTTCAGGGATGGGTCCCCCCCTAGTGGCGTGAAGGGAAGACCGCCGCAAAGGTGCGGCGGCGCAGTCTCCGTAAGGTGCGGCGCGTGGGAAAACCGCGCAGGGCTAATGGTTTAGCCGTTCGATGGCCATGCCCAGTTTGATGCGATGGCGTTTCAGGGCGGCGGGATTGGCGGCGAAGAGCGTCATGTCGGAAGTGACCTCCGCCGGGACTTCCAGGAGCTTCTGATAGAGCGCCCTGGTGGAGGGGTCTAAAGTGCTGCCCTTTTCCTCCAGGAGTTTCTTCAGCATGACGAAGTATTCGTAGTCGTCGATGCCGTCGCGGAGCATTTCCAGGCGGAAGGAGGCGACGGGGGGATCCAGGACGGTCTGTGGCTGCGAGCCGTCCTGTGCGGCTTCGGGAGGATAGAGGAGCCGTCCGTCGCCATTTCCCCAGGGGATTTTGGCGCCGGCGGGTGTGTCGTATCCGGAGACCCAGCTCATGGGGTCGAGATAGGGATTCTGGAGGGAGTCCGGGTATGCGCACGGGCTGGTCCAGTAGTTTGAGGCCCAGATGAGGATTCCCTCGACCTGGCGCTGCCAGCTCTGCCAGAGCCAGACACGCATTTCAATGCCGGGGTGGTCGATGAAGAGGGTGGCGTAGGGGGCTTTGGGACCAGTGCAGACATACCACCAGTTATGTTCGCCGGCTGCGCGGCGTGCCGCGGCGTCTTCCGCATTCAAGGCGCTGGAATGCGGGCACCAGAGATTGGGGCCGCCTTCCAGGGCCGGATCAAAGGGTTCGGTGAGCATCCGGCGGACGCCAGGGGCGAAGTCCTTCAGCTTCTTGAAGCCGTTCATGACAAATGCGTAGTCCTTGGCATCCGGTTCGTCGAACCAGTAGACGTATGCTTTGTCCAGCCAGCCTTTTTCCAGCAGATGCTCCTGGAGCTTCCGGAGGTAGCTGCTATGGAGCTGCTGATATTGGGGGGTGTTTTCCGCATAGCCATAGAAGGTGGGTTCCTGGCGGGAGTGGAATGTCCCGGACCCCAGTCCTTCGACGGGAAGCTGGAAGGTGTTGAAGTGGTAGGTTTCCATGGCCTCGGACATCTCCTGGTCCCAGGCATTCCAGTCGAATTCCACCGACTGGCCTTCCGCCGTCTCCACAAGATGGTGGCTGGGGGCGTAGGTTTGCGTGGGGTTGTAGGGGCTGATGTGATGGCGGGAAAGCAGTTCCAGGTAGCTTCGCCAGACGGTGCGCTTGTCCTCGGCGGATTCCACCTTCTGGTAGCGGAAGCAGTTCCACAAATCAAAGCCGAAGGCGCTTTCGCAGGTCATCTCCTCGGGAAGAGTGAAGCCGAAGACGCGGACTTCCACCGGGACGACGGCTTTCCAGCCTGCATCGTCCGTGACGGCGACACTGCCGCGGTAGGTTCCTTCCCTGGTGTCGGCGGGGACGTTCACCCGGAGCCAGAAGGGTTGGTGGACGTTGGCGGCGAGAGCCAGATTGGCTTTTACGGGAGGAAGCGGATCCGGCCAGTAGCCCAGAATGCTCGTGGGATCGGTCTTCATCTCCACCTTGAGATAATGGACACGCAGGATGTCCAGGCAGGAAGAGGGAAGGATGGCGCCATCGGGGCCCTGCAGATCGGAAACGGCGAGGTTCACGCCAGTCAGGTCATGGTTTGGTGTGACGACGAGCTGGACGGCCTCCGATTCGTTGCGGGCGGCGAAGAGGGAGAGCTTCTGGCCTTTTGCGGTGGGAAGCGGGCGGTGCAGGGGGATCTTCCATTCCGATTCGGCCGACCAGAGTGCCGCGGTGCCATCGGCGGAGAGGAGTGCGCCGTAGGTGTAGTCGAAGAAGTCGGAGACCCGGAATTCCAGCATGAGGCGGTATGGCGATTCCGGACCAAGATTCGCCAGGAGAATCCAGTCCCCGGAAGAGGAGAGCTCGTAGGGGATGGCGATTTCGCTTGCGGCATTGGGTTGCAGGAGCTCTTTTGCGCCATAAGTGGGAGGCTGGGAGACGCCACGTTGGGAGAGGATGGCTTCGGGGGCCAGGGCAATGGCCTGGGAAGTGAGATTCTTCACCTGGAGGCGGATGGCGTTGGCGCCGCCGGGCAGGAGATCGCCCAGGGACAGGATGGATGCCTCCAGGCGGGGATCCTGCTGCAGGAGTTCCACATATTGCGTGCTGCCTTGCATTTCCACGGGGGTGCCGTCGATGGTTGCCTCGAACTTGTAGAGATTGACTTGGAAGGAGCCGGGATCGGCGTTCATGACATCATACGGATGGTCGCTGACAGAGGAAAGGCGGACGAAGATTTCCTTCGCAGGGAAGAGCTCCGCCGGCAGAACGAATTCGCGGCTGTCGACTGCATTCAGACTGCCCAGTTCTGTCCAATGCTGGTCGTCCGTACTTGCGCTGACGAAGAGCGTCCCTTGTACGTGATAATGAAGATTGACTGTGACTTTCGCCGTCAGGAGATTCCTGCCGGAAATGTCATGGCGATAGACGATCTCCTGGCCGGGGGCGAATACCAGACGATTGGTGTTGAAGTGGCAGCTGTGGCGAAGAAGTGGGCGGGATTCCGTGTGCCCTTTGCCGGTGTAGGTGGTCAGGAAAGTGTAGTTGTTGGTTTCCAGACGTTCGTCTTCCCCCAGCTGGATGCCGTTGCTCTGACTATGGATGGGGAAAAGTTCGGAGAGACGGATGTCCTTGAAATACAGCTCGCCGGGAAAATGCCATTGGCCGAGGCGAATACGCTTGTCCTGTGTTCCTTGGGGAAAGGCGAAGACGCGCTTGAAGGTCGTCCAGTCGTTCTGGAGGTCGCTTTCATCAATGTTGCAGCTGACGGGGCCGGAAACCAGGCAGCCGCCGCTACCGGAGTTGCTTCGGGCGTCGAAGGTCAGTTGATAGACGTGGCCGCCCTGGAAGTCGCAGGGATCCGATAGAAAATAGGTGCAGGTGTTGTCCTCTCCTGCAAGATGGAGAATCCCTTCCGGGGAAAGGGAACCGCCTTCGGTGGAAAATTTCCAGCCGGAAGGCACGGCGGCGGAGAGCAGGGCGGAGAGGCTGAGCAGAAAAAGAAGAAGTTTGGAGGACATGGCGCAGGAGGAAGAACGACTTGCCGATATGACGAAAGATTTTGAGGACATATACTCTCGTTTTGGGGTATTTCCCGGCGTGTCCGGCGTGCCCGGCGTGTCCGGCGTGTCCGGCGTGCCCGATTTTTCTTGAAAAAATGCGTGTCCATTCTCGCAAAATACGC
Organism: Lentisphaeria bacterium; assembly: GCA_024405215.1. Classification (GTDB taxonomy): domain Bacteria; phylum Verrucomicrobiota; class Lentisphaeria; order Oligosphaerales; family Oligosphaeraceae; genus UBA1724. The sequence goes on from JAKSPB010000017.1 coordinate 32,880, forward strand.
GCGTGCCGCTATATTTATGCGCGTTTGTTTTGCGCATTTGCGCAAGCGAAGCCCTGTTATTTGCGCATAAAATTGCGCATTTTTGTAAAAATCCCGTCAAAAATGGTCAGCCGTCATCGTTCAACTCCGACAACCGATCGCGAACAGCAGATTCTGGATTTGCTGAAAAGCGCGGAATCTCTGTCGGTTGGCGAGTTGGCTCGTGCCCTTGGGGTAAGTGACGCGACCATGCGCCGGGATCTTTCCTCCATGTCCAGCCGCGGGTTGCTCTTCCGTTTCCATGGCGGTGCCACGTTGAGTTCGACGACAGTGAACGAGCAGGTCTTCAGCGACAAGGAGAACCAGCTGAGCGAGGAGAAGCGCCGCATTGCCCAGGCCGCTCTGGCCTTGATTGACGACCGGGACAAGATTTACCTGGATGGCGGCAGCACCACGCTTTATCTTGCCAAGTTATTGGAGCGCAAACGTGATTTGACCATCGTGACAAATTCCCTGATGGCGGCTGCGCTGTTGATGGAGTCTGGACATCGAATGGTCCTGGTGGGCGGCGAGTTCCGTGCCATCTCCCGGACCCTGGTCGGTCCGCTGACTGCCTCGATTCTGGAGAGTATCTCCGTGGACAAGGCGTTCATGGGGACCATGGGGCTGACTTTGACCGAAGGGCTGTCCACCAGCGACGCCGGCGAGGCCTTTACCAAGCGTCTGGTGATGAAGCGGGCCGGACAGGTCATCCTGCTGGTTGACCACTCCAAGCTGGGCACGAATTCTTTCATCAACACTGGCGACGTCGGGGATGTTGATACCCTGGTCACTGACGCCATCAGTGAAAATTTCCGCAATCGTTTAGAAGAACTGGGTACCAAAGTAATCATTGCCTGAATAAGGAGAATCCAAATGGCAACTGCAATCGTCATGCCGAAAGCCGGCAATTCCGTTGAAGAGTGCATCCTTGGCGAGTGGAAAGTCAAGGTCGGTGACACCATCAAGAAGGGGGATATCATCGCTTCCGCCGAGACTGACAAGACCTCCATCGATGTGGAGGCCACTGCTGACGGTACCATTTTGGCGCTGTTTGCCGAACCCGGCCAGCTGGTTCCCGTCCTGACCAACATCTGCGCCGTCGGCGCAGCCGGCGAGGACGCTTCCGCCCTGGCTCCCAATGGCGCTCCCGCCGCCGCAGCCCCCGCCGCCGCAGCAGCCCCTGCCGCCGCAGCCCCCGCCGCCGCAGCAGCTTCTGCCGAACTGCCCGCCGGCGTGTCCGCCATCGTGATGCCCAAGGCCGGCAACTCCGTGGAGGAGTGCATCCTCGGCGAGTGGAAGATCAAGGTCGGCGACACCATCAAGAAGGGCGATATCATCGCTTCCGCCGAGACCGACAAGACCTCCATTGACGTGGAAGCCACGGCCGACGGGACCGTCCTGGCTCTCATCGGCAATGCGGGCGACCTGATTCCCGTCCTGAAGAACATCTGCCTGGTCGGTCCTGCCGGCACGGATGTCTCCGCCTGCCTGAATGCCGGTGCTGCCGCTCCTGCCGCAGCACCTGCTGCTGCCCCCGTGGCCGCCGCCGCTCCCGTCGCACAGGCTCCCGCCGCTGTTCCTGCCGTGGCCGGCGCTCCTCTCTCCCCCCGCGCCAAGAAGTTCGTCGCCGAGCATCCTTTCGTGATGGGTGCCGTAGCCGGCAGCGGCGCCCAGGGCCGCATCATGGAGGCCGACGTGATGGCCGCCTACCAGACCAGCCCGCACTTGACTCCCGCCGCCGCCGCCATGGTCGCCGCCGGCGCCAAGGCTCCTGCCACCGGCACGGGCTGCAATGGTGAAATCACCGCCGAGGACATCGAGAACTTCGCCAAGGGCGTTGCCCCCGCCGCCGCCGCTGCTCCCGCCCCCGCCGCTGCCGCAGCCGCGGCCCCCGTGGCCGCCGCCGCTCCCGCCGCAGGCGAGGACATCATCACCGAGAAGCCCTTCAGCCGCATCCGTGGCGTCATCGCCAAGCGTCTGCAGGAGTCCCTCACCTCCATGGCCCAGTATACTCTTAACTGCGAGGCGGATGTCACTGGCCTGCTGAACCTGCGCAAGAAGATCAAGGCAGCCGGCGAGAAGCTTGGCCTGGCCAACATCAACATCGGCGACATGGTGATGTATGCTGTCATCAAGACCCTGCAGCAGGTTCCCGAGATGAACGGCGAGTTCGCCAACAACGTGGTCAAGCTTCACAGCGCGGTCCACATGGGCTTCGCCTGCGACACTCCCAAGGGCCTGCTGGTGCCCGTCCTGCATCATTCCGACAAGATGAGCCTTGCCGAGATGTGCAAGGAAGTCAAGGCCTTGGCCAAGGCAGCCAACGCCGGCAACCTGGCTCCCGACCTGATGCAAGGCGCCACCTTCACCGTTTCCAACCTGGGGTCCTTCGGCATCATCAACTTCACGCCCGTGATCTCCGCTCCCCAGATCGCCATGCTGGGCGTCGGCAAGACCCTGCTGCGTCCCGTCCGTCAGGCCGACGGCACCATTGCCTATCGCGACTACATGCAGTTCTCCCTGACCATGAACCACATGGTCATCGATGGCGCTCCCGGCGCGCGTTTCCTGCAGACCCTGTGCGCCAACATCGAGAACTTCGAGCTCATCTGCATCGCAAAATAGTTCTTTCCCATCGGACGGGAAGGATGACTTCCTGTCCGGCTTGAAATTTCCCCTATCTACAAACAACTGTAAGGTAAGACAATGTACGATTTGATGGTCATCGGCGCCGGCCCCGGCGGATACGAGGCGGCTGCATACGCTGCAAAGCATTTTGGAAAAAAGGTCGTCCTCTTCGAGAAGCAGGAATTGGGCGGCACCTGCCTGAACGTGGGTTGCATCCCCACCAAGACCTTCATGCGCTCCATCAAGACTCTGGAGGAGTGCGAAGACGCCAAGACCTACGGCATCGCGGTAGAAGGCGCCGCCAAGCTTGACATGGCCGCCGTCCAGGCCCGCAAGCAGAAGGTGGTCGGCCAGCTGGTGAAGGGTGTCACCGCCATGGAGAAGGGCGCCGGCGTCGAGGTGGTCAAGGCCGAGGCCAAGATCGTCGGCATCGGCAAGGTGGAGGCTGACGGCAAGCTCTACGAGGGCGCCAACATCCTCATCGCCACCGGCTCCGTTCCCGCCTGCCCCCCGATCCCCGGCCTGCGCGACAATCCCCTCGTGCTGGATTCCACCGGCATCCTGGCCCTGGACAAGCTTCCCAAGGCCCTCGTGGTCATCGGCGGCGGCGTCATCGGCCTGGAGTTCGCCAACTTCTTCCATTCCGCAGGCACGGAAGTCACCATCGTCGAGATGATGCCCAAGATCGCCCCTGTGGTGGATGACGAGATCGGCCAGCAACTCCACAAGGAGCTGGTGCGTTCCGGCATCAAGATCAACCTGAACTGCAAGGTGGTCAAGATCGAAGGCTCCACGCTTTTCTATCTGGATCCCGATGGCAAGGAACAGCAGGTCACTGGCGACTATGTCCTGAATTCCACCGGCCGTCGCGCGGTTCTGCCCGCCGGCATCGAGGCCCTGAAGATGGATACCACCCGCAAGGGCATCGTCACCGACGATTTCGGCAAGACCAGCGTCTCCGGCATCTGGGCCTGCGGCGACGTCACCGGTCGCTGCCTGCTGGCTCACGCCGCCACTCGCGAGGGCATCGTGGCCGTCAACAACATGTTCGGCGTCGCGGATCGCATGAGCTACAAGGCCATCCCCTCCGTCATCTTCACCCATCCCGAGGTTGCCCAGGTGGGCGCCACGGAGCAGGAGCTGAAGGCCAAGGGCATCGCCTACCGCAAGGTCGTCCAGCCCATGGCCATGGCCGGTCGTTTCATTGTTGACTATGCCGGCAAGAACGGCACCGTGAAGGTCCTGGTCAGCGAGAAGTACGGCCAGATCCTGGGCGTCCACGCCATCGGCGGCTGCGCCGGCGAGTTCATCTGCGCCGCCAGCACCTGGGTCGCCAACGAGATGACCGTGGACACCGTCCTGCGGACCATCTTCCCGCACCCGACCGTTTCCGAGTCCATCCGCGAGGCCGCCATCCACGCATAAGGACAAGTTTCGGTTCTCCCTGTCCGGTCGCCTTTGATTCCGGCCATGGAGAATGGATGAGATTTTTTCCCTGTTTTGAACCAAAAGAATTAGGAGATTCACAAAAATGACGAAGTGCTTAGACATCAAGCCGGAGAATTGGCTGAAACCCGGTAAGATTTCCTTCAAGGACATCCCTGTCTGCCAGTACAACAAGACCATCGCCCAGGAGAAGAAAGAATACTCCAAGGACGACTTCCTGGCCATCTATCACGACATGCTGGTGTGCCACACCTTCGAGACCGTGATCAACGAGATCAAGCTGCAGGGCAAGTTCGAGGATGTGGAATACAAGCATCCCGGTCCCGCCCACCTGTCCCTGGGCCAGGCCGCCACTGCCGTCGGCGCCGCCTTCAACCTGGACACGAACGACTTCACCTTCGGCAGCCATCGTTCCCACTCCGAGATCCTGGCCAAGGGCCTCTCCGCCATCCGCAAGCTGGATGACGCCGCCCTGCAGAAGGTCATCGAAGACTTCTTCGGCGGAATCACCCTGGATGTCGTCAAGAAGCACTGCAAGTGCACTACCGTGAAGGAGCTGGCCAAGTACTTCCTGGTCTACGGCGCCTACGCGGAGATCTTCGCGCGCGTGACTGGTTTCAACAAGGGCTGGGGCGGCTCCATGCACTGCTTCTTCACCCCCTTCGGCATCTATCCCAACAACGCCATCGTCGGCGGATCCGGCCCCGTGGCTCCTGGCGCCGCTCTCTTCAAGCTGGTCAACGACAAGCCCGGCATCGTCCTTTGCAACATCGGCGATGCTTCCTTCGGCTGCGGTCCTGTCTGGGAAGGCATGATGTTCTCCGCCATGGGTCAGTTCAAGACCCTGTGGAAGGAAAAGGGCTTCAAGGGCATGCCCATCCTCTTCAACTGCTCCAACAACGGCTACGGCATGGGCGGCCAGACCTCTTCCTCCGAGACCAAGGACTTCCTGGGCGAGACCATGCCCTACGGTGTCCTGGCCCGTATCGGCGCCGGTATCGATCCCGACCAGATGTTCGCCGAGCGTGTCAACGGCTACGACCCCATGGCCGTCGCCGACGCCGTCAAGCGCCAGAAGGAGCACCTGCTCAAGGGCGAAGGCCCCGCGCTGCTGGATGTCGCCACCTATCGTATCGGCGGTCACTCCCCCTCCGACGCCTCCAGCTATCGTACCAAGGAAGAGCTGGACATCTGGAAGGACTTCAGCGCCATCGACGCTTTCCGCAAGAAGTACGTTGACGGCAAGGTCTTCACCGAGCAGGAAGCCGCTCAGATCGAGAAGAGCGTCCACGACCTGGTGAAGGAGTGCTTCGTCATGGCCATCGACAAGGAGATTTCCCCCTACGAGGCCATGGATTCCATGTTCATCGAGAACGTCATGTTCTCCAACAAGAAGCTGGAGAGCTGCGACGAGAGCCGCAAGGGCGATGCAGACTTCCTGCAGCCCCTGGCCGAGAACGAGCAGTTCAAGAAGATCCAGAAGAAGCAGCGCTTCTATGCCGACGAGACGGGCAAGCCCTACAGCAAGATGCTGGTCTACAACATCTGCGACGCCGTCTTCGAGGCCATGACCAACCGCTTCTCCAAGGATCCCACCCTGGTGGCCTTCGGCGAAGACAACCGTGATTGGGGCGGTGCATACGCCTGCTACCGCGGCCTGACCGAGCTGCTGCCGTACCACCGCTTCTTCAACAGCCCTATCTCCGAGGCCGCCATCATCGGCTCCGCCGTGGGTTACGCGCTGGCCGGTGGCCGTGCCGTCGCCGAAATCATGTATTGCGACTTCATCGGCCGCTGCGGTGACGAGCTCTTCAACCAGCTCTCCAAGTGGCAGGCCATGTCCGGCGGCGTGCTCCGCATGCCCGTCGTGGTCCGCATCTCCGTCGGTTTCAAGTACGGTGCGCAGCACTCCCAGGATTGGAGCAGTATCTTCAACCACATTCCCGGCCTGAAGGTCTGCTATCCCGTCACTCCTTACGACGCCAAGGGTCTGCTCAACAGCGCCCTGGCCGGCACAGACCCCGTCATCTTCCTGGAGTCCCAGCAGTGCTACGCGAAGGGCGAGATGTTCCACAAGGGCGGCGTGCCTGCCGACTACTACGAGATTCCCATCGGCGAGCCCGATGTCAAGAAGGCCGGTAAGGACCTGACCATCATCACCCTGGGCCCGGCTCTCTACAAGGCCCTGGATGCCGCCAAGGAACTGGAGAAATACGGCGTGGACGCCGAGGTCATCGACCTGCGCGCCGTCAATCCGCTGAACTACGACAAGCTGGTCGAGTCCGTGAAGAAGACCGGCAAGGTCGTCATGGTCAACGAGGCCGTCGAGCGCGGCAATGTGATGCAGAACGTGGCCGCCAACCTGACGCAGCTGGCCTTCGACTACCTTGATGCCCCCATCGCCGTGGTCGGCAGCCGCAACTGGGTCTCCCCCGCAGCCGAGTTGGAATCCAAGTTCTTCCCGCAGATCGGCTGGATCCTGGACACCATCCACGAGCGCATCATGCCTCTGAAGGGCTACGTCCCCAGCGTCAACCGCTCTCTCGGCGAGCTGGCGCGCACTGCCCGTCTTGGCGTGTAATCCATAAATCGGCTGCATAGCTGATATCGACGAAAGGCCGGAAGAGTCTGCGCAAGCAAGGCCCTTCCGGCCTTTCGGGTGCCAGAGGGGCACGGAATGGCGTTGACAAATAACGCAAAGGCGGAAAAGAACATAAAAATCATCGGGAAAAACGTCCGGTCTTTTGATTGTACATTATCTTGAGCGAGGATTCTTTTCTGAAAATACCACTCCTTCTTCATATATGAAGTTTGTTTCCTTGAAGCAATAGATATTATGGCAGACAAGCATATCATGAATATGTGTGAAGGTGGGCTCTTCGGGAAGATCATCCTCTTTGCGTTGCCCCTGTGCGGCACGTTCTTGCTGCAGCTGATGTTCAACGCCGCGGATTTGATCGTGGTGGGGCGGTTTGCTTCCCACCAGGCGCTGGCTGCCGTCGGGTCCACGGGATCCGTGCTCATGTTGATGCTGAATCTTCTTTTTGGCATTTCGGCGGGCACGAGCGTCCTGGCCGCGAATTTCTTCGGCGCCAAGGACCGGCAGAATCTCTGCAAGACCATCCATACGTCCATGCTGTTTTCCCTGGTCTCCGGCGTGGTCTTCGGCGTGATCGGTTTTTACGTGGCCCGCTTCCTGTTGAAATTGATGGCAACGCCGGACGATGTGCTGGATGGCGCGACCCTGTATATGCAAATTATCTTCCTAGGCTTGCCCTTCCGCATGACGAACGTCTTTGGGAACAGCCTGTTGCGCTCTCTGGGGGATACCAAGCGCCCGCTGATCTATCTGGTTTACGCAGGTCTTGCCAATGTGGCGCTGAATCTTCTGATGGTTGTGAAATTCCATAAGGCGGTGGAGGGCGTCGCCTGGGCGACAGTCGTTTCCGAACTGATTTCCGCCGTGCTCGTCTGGGAGGCGCTGGCGCATTTGGATGACGACATCGCATTGAGGTTCCGGAAACTCGCCTTGCACGGGAAGACCATGATCAAGTTGCTGAAGATCGGCATTCCCGCAGGAATCCAGGGCAGCTGCTATTCCCTGTCCAATGTGGTGATTCAATCCACCGTGAATTCCTTCGGTTCCCTTGCCATGGCCGGCAATGCCGCCACGGTTTCCCTGGAAGGGATCATCTATACGGGATCGGGCAGTTTCTATCATACCGCGCTCAGCTTTGCCGGACAGAATTACGGCGCGAAGAAATATGACCGCATCGTCCGTTCGGTGGCGCTGTGTCTGATGCTGAGCGGATTGATTACGACCGTCCTGGGCTGGACGTTCATCTTCTTCCGGCAGCAGTTGCTTTCCATTTACGTCACGGATCCGGAGGTGCTGGAATATGGCTACGAGCGGATGAAGGTCTCCTTCGTCCTGTATGCCTTCATGGGCTTCCTGGATGTCTTCTCCGGAGGATTGCGCGGCGTGGGCCGGTCCGTCGTCAATACGGCGATAACGATGGTGTGTGTCTGCGGATTGCGGCTTCTCTGGATCTTCTGGATCCTTCCCAAGCACAGGACCTTTCCTTTCCTCTTCGTCTCCTATCCCCTCTCCTGGGGGATTACCGCGGCCATCATGGGAGTCTATTTCTTTCTGGTCATCCGCAAGATCAAGGCTGAGGCAGCCGTTTCATGATACTAGCACTTCCTGGAATTTATCGGCCAGGGAAACGAGCTTTTCCGCATAGAAGGCGACATTTTCGTCACGGACCAGGGGATCGATCTCCTCTTCCAGTTTGCTATTGGAGACGACCTGGACGCTTTTCTTGGCACCAGTGACATAGTATCGGACGGAGTCGCCCGGCTTGAGCTCCTTCTGGGAGCGGGCGGCCAGCTCATAGACGGCGGAGCGCTTGCCTTTCCCCGAGGACAATGCGGCCTGGTAGCTCTCCACCGTCTGCGTCAGATTCTCCTTGCGGAGAAAATCGGTCAGCGGCCAGGCGTGGTTCCGGAGCTCTTCCAGATAACGTTCCTTCAACGGGGTCAGGTCCTTGCTTCTCTTCAGCAGGATCTCCTCCAGGGCTTCCTGGATAAAGCGGCGCTGGAATGGCTCCAGGCCACGGGAACGAAGGGCCGCGCCGTGCAGGCTGATGCGATTGTTCGCCTCCAGTAGCGCATAGTTCTTGCTCTTGTAGGAGAACATGGCTTGGAAGATGCCGTCCAGCTCGATTTCAATGCCCTGCGGCAGTTCCTGCTGGATTTTTTCCCGCATCTGCTGGGGCGAGATTCCCTCTGGCGGCACGAAGTAGATGCCGTCGGTGTCCATTTCCAGAATGGCGGCGCCGGCCGCTTCCAGGTGCATGCGCATCTGCGTCAGGATGCCTCGTCCTGTGGAAGTGACCTTTTCCGCCAGGGCGAAGTCATTGAAGGTCCCTTGGGCGAATCCGAGGTATCCGTAGAAGGAGTTGATAAGGATCTTGAAGGAGTTCTGGAGGGCTTGGAACTCGTCGCGGCGGGCCTGCGTCTCCGCGCTCCTTGCCGCGTCCTTGGCCTGAAGACGGAAGGCGCGGAAGTTTTCCAGAAGATTGGCGAAGACGCCGCGGTGGTCGCTGGCGGGGGACCAGTGGTCCATCATGAGGATGGAGGGATACAGGGAGCGTACGTCCAGGTGCCAGGCGGGACGGTATGCGCCGGTGCGCCCCACGGCGGTCAGGGCGCCCTCGAAGGGGATGGCGTTCTGCGGGGAGGGCAGGGCGGCGCCTGCGTTCAGGTAGGCGGCGCAAAGCATGGCGTCGATGCGCGTGGCATTGCCGCGCAGGATGCAGTTCTGGTAGCCGATGGGGAGCAACTGCGTCTGGTAGAAGTAGCTGGGGGAGATGATGCGGGATAGACCGTCGGTTTCCCGGACGTCGTCCAGGTTGTATTCCGCTACCTCGAGGGGATTTTCATCGTAGCGCTGCGTCAGCTGGTCGCCAGGGATATAGACGCGGCCTTCCCGGGCGATGCCGTAGTATTTGGCGCAGTATTTCAGCCCGTAGGATTCCAGGTCCCGCTTGGAGACGTCCGCCAGCATTGCCAGGTGCCAGGTGTCCACGATATGCCGTCCGTAGGCATCGTAGCGCCGGAAGTTGATGATGCGCTCCGCGATGGTCAGGCGGCTGGGACGGCTCTTGGCGACGCGTCCGCCGCGCCCCAGGGCGAAGGGGATCTTGTGGCGCTTGCAGCGCTTCTCCAGATAATCCAGGTCGAAGAGGAAGATGTTGTGTCCTTCGATGACATCGGGATCCCGTTGCTGGATGGTCTCCAGGACGGTTTTGAGAAGGTTCGCCTCGCCGCCGCATTCCGCCGTGGAGAAGCAATGCTCGAAACCCGCCGTGTCTTTCAAGGCGATCATGTAGATCTCGTCTGCGGCGACCTTCGCGTCGCAGAATTTCCCCGGGACACTGCATCGGCACTCGATGTCCAGCTGCATCCGTCGCAGTTCGTGAAACTCCATTCCTCGGAAGAGGCGGATCTGGCGGTCGATGAGAGCCTGCTGGACATCGTCGGAGAAGACCCGGTAGGGCGCCAGGGGAGAAGATGGCGTCTGGCCGGTGAGTTGCTTCAGCTGTTTCAGCGCCGCGTCATACTTCTCCCAGTTGTCGAATCGGACCCGGCATTTCTGTGCGCCCGGGCCTTCCAGGTGGTCAAGGGCCGCCGTGTCCGCCAGGCTCTGCCCCAGTTCCATGCCCGCAGTCAGAAGCCAGGGCTGGTAGGGCGTCTTCTGGCTGGTCACGGTGGCGCCGTCTTCGCTGCGCTGGAATAGCTCCAGTGCGCCATCCTCGGCGATTTCCGCGGCGACGACGCGCTGCAGGCGGGCGGGAATCAGTTCTTCCAGGGCGGACAGATCGTTCATGGTTTCAAAAAAGCAAGGCTGAAAAGGCGTTCCAAGTCAGGAGGGGAGGGGAAACCACGAAGCGACACGAATGGCTGAAGCAGGCAGGCGGTCCCGGGGGAAACTGACGCTTAGTAGCGTCGCCTGACTGCAAGAACAATGTTTCTGTTCGTGTTCATTCATGGTTCAAAGCGTCCTTTCCGCACGGACAGAAAGGGGCTTTCCCACGGTTCTTTCCCTCAATGTAGCACCTTTTTTGCGAAAAGAGAAATCTATCGTTGATTTTTTAGGTTGTTTTTCTAAAAATACACAAAAAAGTTTTTGATGGAAATTTTCCTTTTCGGCTTGCAAAGTCGATGGGATGGATTATCATAAAGGGCATGACTGCATTGCATAACATTTTACGGGATGACAACCTCTCCGGTTCGCATGGCTGGTTGAAGGCGGACTACCTAGCCCTGGGAATACAGCTGGCCTTGCTTGCCATCGGCGTGGCGTTCATCTACGGCGCAGGCCTGGAGGTGGGCGGCGACCTGGCGGACAAGTGGCATCGGCAAATCGCCTGGATCGTCCTGGGCGGAGTGCTTTATGCCGTAACCGCCTCCGTGGACTACCATTTCTGGTGCCGGAAGAGCTTCTATTCCTATCTCCTTGGCGTGTTGATGCTCCTGGTGGTGCTGGTTTTCGGGCGGACCCTGAACAACACCCGCGGCTGGCTTCGGGTGCCCGGCGTGGGCTTTCTTCAGCCCGTGGAGCTGGCGAAGCCGCTGACATTGCTTTTCCTGGCCTGGCTTGGGACACGGCCCGCGCTTCGCACCAGCCGCCTTGGGGAATGGCTGCCGCCGTTGGCGCTCTTCGGCGTCGTGATGATTCCGGTGCTGCTGATCTGTCTTCAGCCGGACGTGGGGACCGCCATGGTTTTTTTCCCCGTGACCTTGGCGCTTGTCTTTCTCACGGGGTTCCGAAAACGATGGTTCTTCCTGGGAGCCGGAATCTTCCTGCTTGCCCTGCCGATGGTTTTCATGACGTTGAAGCCCTATCAGAAGGACCGGGTGAAGGTCTTTCTGGCCGACCCCGCCCAGAAGACCGTCTCGTTTTTGGGCGCGGTGTTGCCGAAGAGCACGGGCGAGCGTCTTCAGGCGAAGCTGACCGCTTTTCTGGCCGTCCAGGAAGGCGGTAGGAAACGGGATGACTGGAATGCAGTACAGAGTCTTCTGGCCGTGGGCTCCGGCGGTCTTTCCGGAAAGGGATATCTCAAAGGGACGCAGCATGTGCTGGGATATCTCCCCAAGACCATCGCTCCTACGGATTTCATCTTCTCCGTCATCGCGGAGGAGACCGGATTTCTGGGAGGAAGCCTGCTGATTGCTCTCTTCGCCATCTACATCCTCTGCCTCTGCCGGACCGCGCTGCTGGCGCGGGACCGGCTCGGATGCTTTTTGGCGCTGGGGACGGCGGTGATTTTCACGACGCATATCTTCATCAACATCTCCATGACCATCGGAGCCGCCCCCATCGTGGGAATTCCCCTGCCGTTTGTCAGCTACGGCGGCTCTTTCATGTTGGGGACGATGCTCTTGGCGGGATTGGCGCAAAGCGTCCAGATTCATCGGGATCCTTTGCCGGAGGAGATGTCCAGCATGGCGTCTGGAGAGGACAACGAGGAGGAATAGCGATGTTTTTCAATGGCGAAGACGATGGGGAGCGCTCTTTTTGGGACCGCTTCCTTTTTCCCCGGTTCAACCGGAAGTTCCTGGTTCGGCTCCTCTGCGTGGCAACCATGACCTTCGTGGTCTTCCGTTTTATGGTGATGCCTGCGTGGACGGACGGCCAGAGCATGATCCCCACCTACGCGGAACGGCAGTTCCTGCCCATCAACCGGATGGCCTATCTGCGGAAGGCGCCGCAGCCCGGAGACGTGGTGGCGGTACGTTACATCGGCGAGAAGGTGATGTTCCTGAAGCGTGTCGTGGCGGTGGAAGGACAGGTGGTGGAGTTCCGTCAGGGATACTTGTTCGTCAACGGCCGGAAATGCGAGGCCTCCTGGGCGCACCTGACGGATTGCGACTGGGAGCTGGAGCCGCGAATCGTCGGCGAAGGCGAGGTCTATGTCATTGGGGATAACCGTTCCATGCCCATGGAACAGCATATCTTCGGACATGTGCCAGTGGACAAGATTGTGGGAAAGCCGCTTTTCTGATGGTGAAAGGTGATGAAAAGAGACGTTGAACCGAAATACTGGTCATACGACCTTGGTGATGGATGGATCGCCATGGCTGGAAAGACGGATGTGGACAATGACCTGGTGAGTTTCCGGGTCGCCAGGCAGACGGACCATTGGTTTCATCTTAGCGGCGCGCCGGGAAGCCACGTGCTTTTGCGGGGACCGGAAGGCGCGGCGCCGACCCGGGAGCTGCTGGAGGCGGCTGCGGCCATTGCCGCCTACCATAGCAAGGCCCGCAATGCGGGGAAGGTCACCGTGGATTGCTGTCTGGTCAGGGACGTGAGCAAACCGAAGCACGTTCCCGCCGGCACGGTGGAAATCTCCCATGCCAAGGGCATCAAGGTCCGTCCCGCTCTCCCGCCGGGATATACGGTCTAGTAGTCTGTAACACTTAAGAATGAGGTAGGCCGACCGCTTTGCCTGCTGGCTTTACTTCACCTGGAGGGTGGTTTCGGCGGCGTGTCCGGCGGCAAGCTCCGTGACCTGGATCTTCCAGGTGCCTGGGGCGTCGTTGGAAGCCGGGGCGATGGTGACGGTCAGCTTGCCGTCCTTTGCGGCATAGTATCCGCTGCCCTCGATAGTCGGGAAGCGTTCGTTGGAGGCGCTTTCGGGGGAGGTGACGGTGACTTTCACGGGAAGCACGGCATCGGGATGATTGCCTTGTTCATCCGTGATGTCGATCTGGAAGGAGAACTCCTGCCCAAGTCGCGCGCTTTCCGGCGCGGAGACTGAGAGTTTCTGGACGGGGATGTCCGTCACCAGGAAGAGCTTTCCTTCGCCGGGGCCGAGCCGCACGGGGAAGGACTGCCCCTTTTCCGTGGACGCCGTGTCGGCCAGACGATGCTCCAGCAGATCATAGACGTATCCTTTGCGGAAGATATCCACGGTTCCTTCGTTGGGCATGCCGTCTTCCATGCAGAGCCTGTATTGTCCGATGTAGTTCCCGTATGTGCGTTTGTCATTGATGACGAAGAGGTAATCCGAAGTGCCGCATTGTCGCATCCGGCCTACGAGATCCGGATTGGAGGTCCGGAAAGGCGTGTCGAGATAGGGATCCAGGGCTTTCCGCAGTTCGGCGCCCATTGCTTGCAGGTGAGCCTTGTCCACGTCGTTGCCTTTCGTGCGCACGTAGGTGGGCATGACATAGTCGGGCAGGATGGCGGGGCAGAGCGTCTCGTCGGCGACGACGATTCCGCCGCGCTTCTGGAAGCGATGGATCTCCTCTACGACCTTCTTCGTGAGGACGGCGCAGTTCGGCATGACCAGCACATCGTACTGGTCCAGGCCGTTCTTGCGGATGGTCTCATCGAAGACGACCCGCGGCTGGTATCCGGCCCATTGGAGGACCAGATGCGTGTCCGCCTCCCAGGAATCGCTCCATCCCCAGGAGCCGCAGAGCGTGAATACCTGCGAGGCGAAGCTCTCCAGGAAGGCGATGTTCGCCTTACGGTCGCCGACCTCCAGGAGCATGGGCCCGAAGGGCTGGACGACCCGGCGGGTTAGCTGGGCCAGGCGGATTTTAGTGTCCGGATTGGTGTAGCGGTAGACGCTGGGAAAACGGGCTTCCGTCAGGCTGCCCCAGCCGTGATACATGATGCCGCGGACAGGACGCGCCAGCATGGACCAAAGGGCGATGCCCAGGTGGTCCGGGGCGATGGAGATGAATTTCGCCTCCGGCTCCCGTCGTTCCCATTCCGTGCGCCGGGCGGGATCCTGCGGCATCTTCTCGACGGGCGCGGTGCGGTAGCGGTACCAGATGATCTGGGTCATTTTCATCACCTTCTGGCCGGGCTTTCCCTCGGCCATGGCGAAGAGTTCGTCCGTGGCGTGTCCGATCTTGATGGGGTCTGGGTAGGAGTACGTCCATTGGGAGACCACGTCCACGTCGCCGCCGTTTCCCCAGAGGGACGGGGAGCGCACGGCGGGATCGAAGAAGGTCCAGATGTCGTCCCGTCCTTTGGATTTCAGGCCTTCGTTGACCAGCGAGTGGAGTTTGTTCCAGCCGTCGCCTTCCTTCCAGAACCAGGAGTAGAATTTCAGGTAGATGTTGTCGTCGTCGACCACGCGGTTTTCCGGAAAATCCGGAATGAGGCGATAGTCAGTGCCGTTTTTTCCTTGAAGCGGAACGGGTAGGGAGGCTCCGATGGCCGCTTCCGCAGCCTTGATGGCCTCCTCTCGATAGGAGATGGCGCTGTTGTCCCGGACTTCAGAGTGAATGAGCGCGGAATCGGCGGAGAGCCATTCGCTGAACTGCCGGGCGACGGTGATTCCCGTATTCCTGACGAAGTTCTGGACACGCGGGTTGGTGGCGTCGATGTTGAGTCCCTTGGTGATGGGATTTCCCGTCTTGTCCAGGCGGAAATACTGCGGGGCAGTCAATTTCTGCCCTGCCCAGTTTGCGGGCTGGAGCCAGAGGGTGGTGTGGAGGCCGGCGCGGGCGCGTTCGTTGAGGAATTTCGCCTCCAGCGGAAAGCGCGTGTTCTCCTCCCGTGCGACGGGTGCGCCGGTATTCCAGTTGGCGTCATAACAGCCAACTAGTTCCAATTCATGGGTGAAGCCCATCTCCAGCAGGGCGTCGTAGTCTCTGGCGGTATTCCAGGAGACCACGGGCATGTAGGGGATGTCCCGGGGCATGACATCGTAGCGGTAAGTGCATTCAATGTCATGCTGGATTCCATCAAGTTCGTATGTCGCGCGGAAGGGGATTTCGTAGACGCCGGGCTTGCCGGTGGCATCCACGTCGAATTCCCAGAGCTGGAAAGCGCCTTTCTCCAGGGATTCCAGATCGGCGATTTCCTTGCCGTCCTGGAAGAGTCGTAGATTGGTCATGGTGGTTCCGGAGGCGTTGTCGAAGCGGAGCCTGGCCTGGGGGAATTTGTCGAAGCGGTAGAAGACGCTCTTCCCTGGGGCGGCTTCCAGGATGGCGCGGATGGCGTAACGTTCGGGGATGCCCTGGTAGAGGGTGGCCTCCGTCAATTTTCCCGCCAGCGGGTTGTAGTTCCCGCAGGAGCGGTCGCCCAGGGTCAGTGCCGTGCTGTTCTGGGCGAGCGGGCCGCGGTCGGGCTGGTAGTCGTAGTGGATGCGCTGACCGTCCAGGTACATCGTGGTCTGTCCATCGCCATTGTAGGTGAAGGCGACTTGGTGCCAGGTGTCCGCCGGCAGAAGCTGTGGCTGGGTGACGAACTCGCGTGAGTTCTCTCCGAAGCCAAGCCACAGATGGAGCGCGTAGCTGTCCGTGCCCCGGCGTTCCCAATAGAGGCAGTATCCTGCATTGCCCTCCGGCTTGTCTGTTTCATACATGTAGATTTTCTTGTCCACCAGGAAGAAGAGCTTTCGTTGCATGGTGTTGGCGACACCATCAAAGGCGAACCATGTCTCGAAGGCGAAGGGCATCTGGGGAATCAGTTCGGGAGAGGAATTGACGCGAAGGCCGCCTGCGACGTTTGGGGCGGTGTCGCCAGTGCAGGACGCAAGGGCGGCCTTTCCCGGTGCGTATTCTTCCACCGTCGCGTTGGTCTGGAAGGCACCTTTCAAGGCGGACGGACCGTCGTCTTGTGCAGGGGCCTTTCCGTCAAGATCCCAGTGGGCGATGACGGTGGCGCCATCGGGCTGCGGGGGCAGGGGGAGTTGCTGGGCCCTCAGGGCGGCGACGGTCAGAAGAGGGAGAATCAAAAGAGCGCATTTCATATTTTTATATCCTTCTTACTCCATGATCTGCAGCTGGATGGGGAGATAGATCCCACCTGCGAAGGCATCGTCGCGGACGCGGATGGTGACTTGGTTGGGTTCGCCCCAGCGGATTTCTTCGGTCACATCCAGGGAGAAGGGGATGTTCCAGCCGTCTGCCCCCAGGTCGTGATCTCCGATGAAGACGCCGTTGAGCCACACCCATGCGCATTCGTCCACGCCCTCGAAATGAAGTTCCGCTGCATTGAATTTCTCGGGTCTTTCCGGGGCCTGGAAGGTGCTGCGGTACCAGGCGTAGCCGTCATACTGGTGTCCCTGCTCCTCCCAGCTTTTCCCGATGGCGATGTCCATCCATTGGCTGTCGTCGAACTCCTTCCGGTGGCATCCGTTTCCCAGATGAAGATCCGCTGCCGGATCCAGCTGGAATTTCCAGCCATCCAGGGGCAGGGGATGTTCCGCCGTCATGGTCACTTCGTGATCCCAGTCCTTGCGGTCTTTCAGCAGGACGTTCTTCCGGTGGAAAGGCCAGATCGCCTGGGTGAGGAGCTGACGCATCTTCTTGTCCTTCTCCGTTTTCAGTAGGGTCTGCGCCAGGAGAGGGCGTTCCGGCGTCAAGGCTGGCGGCGAAAAATAGAAATCCGCCGCCAGCAGCCGGACGGCCGTTTTCTCGGAGTTCAGGCAGCGGGCCAGGAATGCCGCGTCCAACTTGCTTCCCTCACGCTGCCGGAGAGCCAGCAGCGCATTCTGGCAGACAAGGGAATCCGGGTCCTGGAGGGTCAGCTCCTGAAGAAGCGCCGTCGCCTCTTCCCCTTGTTCTGCCAGAAGCCGGACGGCCGTCCTGCGGAGAATCGGGTCGTTCTCCGGGGAGAGCGCCTTCTGGAGCATCTCCATGGTGCAGGCGCCCTCGGAGGCTGCTTCGACCAGGGCTGCGCGAGTTTCGGCCACGGTTTCCGCTTGCATGGCGCATGGAGCCAGAAGCATCGCGGTTGTCAGGAGATTCAGTAGGATTTTGGGGATCATGAGGGAAAAGGGAGATACGATAGGGGATGGTTCACAAAGGGGGGCTTGAACCGGAAATGAACATTATCGGCGTCCAATCCGGCGATTCTGCATCGTCGCCAGCCTGGGCGGATAAGTGGAGGATTAGGATTATGGAATCCCGTTCTGAATGCGGGGGACGAAAGAGACTTTTGCAATTGCCTCAAGCGGGGAAAGCTTATGGTCGGGATGTAATGTAAACCAACATTCGCGAAGTTCCGACATCCCGGAAGACTTCCTGTCGTTTCGGATGCCGCGGTGATGGGCTTGCTTGTGCGCCGCGGACAATCCACTGGCGGGAGAAACGCGTATGGCAATGATTTTGACGCCGTTTCTTTCAACCTGGCCGTTTATGTCGTGGGGCGGTTGTGAAAATAACCTGTGATTTTGAATCTACAGCGACAAGTACTTGCATTTGTGGGTGAAAAGACAGGGAGAATGCCTGTCCCAAAGGAAAGTCATTCTCCGTTTGTCTTTTTGAAGCGTGGTCCCTCGACGCCCATGCCGCATGGAATGAAATCAAGTCTTGCCAAGATTTTCTGAGAGGCGATATTGCCAGGGGCTGTTTCCGCGTCAACCGTCGTGACCTCGGAAAAGGAAAACGCCCATTGAATGACGGTTCGGACGGCTTCCGTCATGTAGCCGTGCCCTTCAAAGCCTGGTTCCAGTCCATAGCCGATTTCGACTGCGCCATCCACGGCAGGTCCTCTGAAGCCAAGTTCGCCGATGATTTCCGTCGGTTTGTCCGCCAACGAGATTTTCCATGGCGCATACCAGACGCGGTGCTCAGGTTCTTTGAGACAGGCGTCCATCATTTCCTGAAATGCCTGACGCAGTTCTGGAACTTCCTGCTTCCGGATAGTTTCCTGCAGTTCATCCAGTTGCATTGGCGCAATGATCAGGCGTTCGGATTTCAGAGAAAATGAATCCTGTTCGTGCACATACATTCTTGACGGCTTCTCTGCTCCATCTCCCCATACCAGGCAATGGAATTTCCAACCATGGCGTTCGTAAAAGCCCGTATGGTCTGTAAGGAGGTAAAGCGTATCAACTCCATGTGAATGCATATCTTCGCAGACAAGGTCGAGCAGTTTTCCTGCGATGCCGCGGCTGCGGTACTCGGGTTCGGTATAGACGGCGCAGACATTCGGCCTCAGATCCTTTCGTTCATGGAAGTCATTTGCAATGACGCCCATTCCAGCCACGATTCTGCCGTTTTCCAGACAGACATACCAGCTTGGAACAATTGCGGCAAATGAACTCTCAATGCTCTCCAGATAGGATTCCAATGGCACATCCCATTTGGAGGCAAACCATTCTGCCGCCTTTCCCTTCAACTCTCTGCGTTGGGAAAGCTTGACGAATTCACAGGACATGGTATTCATTTCTTCTTGAACGTAACGGGAGGATATGACGTTTGCATTCATTTGCTTGCCTGCGTCGAATTCCGCCCGTTTTCAGCGACGGAAAGCCTCCAGGTCCTCTTCGTGGCGGCAGGACAAGCTGGCATCGGGAGACAATCAGTCGCTGGTTCATTCCTGCAGGAGCATATTCCACCTGCGAGGCATCGGCGGCCTATCATTCCTTCAGTTTTGCGGAGACTTCCTTGAAGATGTCGATCATTTTTTCTTCATAGATGACATCCAGCACCGGCGGCTCGAAATTCAGCACCGCTTCGTATTCCTGGCTGGCATCATTGATCAGCTGGAGGATTCCCGTGCCGGTCTTGACGGTATTGTAGGTATTCTGGGCTACCGCGATTTTGCTTGCGACCTTTTCCTGGGATTGGGCCAGTTCGTCCTTTTTCGTCAGCAGAATGCGATTGCAGGTGTCTGCGACGCGGATAGTATTGTCGTTGATGCGGATGTTCGCCTCAAGTCCGGCGCGCTCATTGGGATTGGTCTTGATCAGTTGCTGGGCCTCCTCCTGGTTCTTGACAGCCTGTGCGCGCAGCTTCTGCAATTTCGGCAGATAGTTTTTGGAGATGTTGTCCAAAGCGACCTCATGTGCTTCATTCCATGCCATCAGCAGCACAAGATAGATGCCGGTATATTGTTCGATCTGCGCTCCGTTGCCAGAACCGCCGCGTTCAAGTTGCTGCTTGATGGCAAACTGAATCTGCTTGAGGATATTGGCGGTGTTGATAAGCTGAAGGACATTTTCGCCCTCGGCGGAAACGATGAGGTAATCCAAGTACTTCTCGTCGATGATTTCGCCGTAGCGGTTCAGATCTCTTCGCAGTTCAATTGCTTTGGTCTTGATTGCGCGTTCGTATTCCCCGTTGCGTTGAGTGAGTTCGGCGATTTTCTTGTCGCATTTGTCGCGAGTCATGGCGAAGGGATTCGATGAGTCGTTGGGATAGCCAAGACGGTTGGCGTTCAAATTGTCGATTTCCGTCTGATTAGCGGCTGTCTTGTTCTGCAAATCCTTGATTTCATTGAACTTCTGCAATCCGGCATCAGAGGCGATGATTTCAAAGGCCTTTCTTGCAAAGGATTTTGTGTGGCGCTTGAAGAAGGTCTCGTCGTGGCCGGCAACGACATCAGGGAACTCCTGACGCAAATTCGAGAGTTTCTGCCAGCATTTTCCAAAGGCATCGCCGTCGATATCGTAGGCGAGTCGTGCCTCCGGAGCAGCGGGGGCAACCGGAGTGGCCGCATTGACGGAATCTGTGAGCATGCAGCCGTTCATGAGTAATCCGGCAATGGTCAAAAGGCAAAGAAGTTTTTTCATGGTGGCAGATGTATGGGAAGTGTATTGTAGAAATCAACCAGGGGAGGAATACGATATTCCGTTGGAAAAACATTCGCGGAAGTTTTGCATCGGTTTGCCTGGCGGAATTCTTGGCGGCAAATCGTCAGGTTGCCATAGGGAGTGCAAATAATTTCCTGGAAGTCGTTCATTCCGATCGCAACGGAACTGTCACGGGCATAAAATAATCTGCGAATCAAATTCTTGCCACGGCAAGTCCTGCTCTTTATGGATGGTTCGGAAAATGTTCGGCGAGATAGAAGGCTCCCGTGCACATGCGCAATATGCTTATGTCATTTTTGCATCAACGACTTACATGGCGATTCCAGGAAATGTCCTTTCATATGCCCCGGCAGCCGTTGTAGAAATTATGCAGAGTCCTGTATCTTTTCCCTTCCTGGCAAAGGGGCACGTTTCCGGACATGCTGGAACTATCTGCGACACATTTCCAGAAAAGCTTTGCAGCCTCCATGCCTCCGTCCATCCGTTTTGCCATTCATTTTGCCTCCTGCATTGAAAGCAATGCCTCTTGCACTTGTTCTGCTGTATTTTTGCACAGTTGTCTCTCTTCTGTCCTGCCGTCCGGGACCAAAGGAGCAAGGAAGCGGACGGCCACTTTTTTTCCGAACCTTGGTATTTTCGCCCACCTTGGCAGAACATCGTAGGCGCCCCGGATGGCGACGGGGACGACGGGAACGCCCGTTTTAAGAGCCAGTTGCGCAAACATCGGGCGGAACTCGCCGAGGCTTCCGTCCATGGTGCGGGTTCCTTCGGGGAAAATGACGACGGACTTGCCAGCGCGCAGAATCGCCTCCAGCTGTTCCAGCGACTGATGGAGATTGCCGTTGATTTCCATGGGGATCAAATTATGCCGTGCGGCGAACCAGCGTTTGAAAGTGCCGTCGAAGTATTTTGAAATGGCAAAGAAATAGGTATTCCTGAACTGGCTGCCGGTCATTGCGCTGGCAAGGTAGAAGCCGTCAAGCAGGCTTTCGTGATTCGGGGCGAAGATGCAAGGCTTTGCGAGAATGTTCTCGGTTCCCTCAATGACCAGCCGTGAAAGAATGCGCATGCCTGCCGAAATGATCAAGCGCATTCCGCCGTGAGTCCAGGCTGCGGAATGACAGGGAACTGCCCGTGCGGTATGTTGTTGATAGCCTGTGTCTCCGTGCATGGAATCCAATGCTTCAGCAAGCAAGCGCCCCGTGGGATATTTGGCGAGCAGGCTCATGTCTATTTCCCTGCCAAGTTCTTTGCCCAATGCAGAGGCAGTCGCCACCTTGCCCAGGGAATCCAGATTCAGTTCCAGTTCGAAATGCTCGTCAGGGCCGACTGCGGGGCGTCCGATGACTTCCGCCAGGCATTGGCAGATTTTCCTTTCAAGCGTAGAGGAGAAAACGACTTGTTTCTGTTCGACGCGTCTGTCCTTTTCCTGCCCCTGCAATCCGTTTTGCAGGAACTGGCGTATGACATGCCGCCGAAGTTTGCCGAGACGCGTGCGCGGAAGCGGCCGGTCGCTCAATTCCAGCCGCGCGATTCGCTTATAGGACGGAACAGCTTCGTTATAGGGTTCGATGACCTTGTCCATGAATGTCTGCTTGATGTTGAGCACCCCGCGGGCGGCCAGGGCCTCCGTGTCCGGAACGAGAATGGCGACAAGATGATGATTGTCGTCGGAGACCGCGCACTCGGTGAACATCCCGTCTGCATATTCCATTAGCTTCTGCTCCAGCTCGGCCGGATTGATGTTCTTGCCGTTGCCGAGGATGATCAGCTCCTTGCTGCGCCCGGTAAGGAACAGAAAACCGTCCTTGTCCACATATCCGAGATCTCCAGTATGCAGCCAGCCCTCCGAATCGATGATTTGCGCAGTTTCCTCCGGACGGTTGTAGTACCCCTTCATGACGTTTTTGCCCCGGACCAGAACCTCGCCGTTCTGTATGCGGATTTCATTGCAGGGGATGGGCTTTCCCGGAGAACCTGGCTTGTGGCGGTCAGGCGGCGTGAAGGAAATCATGGGAGCTGTCTCCGTCATGCCGTATCCCTCCAGCAGATGGAAGCCCATGGCATAGAAATCGCGTGTGACCTGGGGATCTGCCGCTGCGCCTCCCGATGCGATGTATCGGATATGCCCGCCAAAGGCCTCCTGTATCTTTTTGAACAGGAACCTGGAAAAACGAAGCGAACCGATGGCTGCCGACAGGGACAGCATGAAACGTCCGAAGCGCACATCCTGAATCTTCTTCAGCATGGAATTGCGGAAGATTTCAAGCAGGCGCGGAACACCGATGATGAACGTGCACTGGTTTTGACGAAGAGCGGAAATGATGGCGTTGCCGGTCAGGCTTGAAGCGAAGACCGCCGTTGCCCCGATGGTCATGGGCATGACAAGGCTTCCCATCAGCGGATAGGAATGATGAAGCGGCAATGCCACAAGCACTTTGTCCTCGGGGATGAAGACTTCTGTCTGAACCGTGCAGGCTTCCGCGTTTGCCCTCAGATTGCCGAAGGTCAGCATAACACCCTTGGGGGTGCCTGTCGTGCCGGACGTGTAGATGATCAATGCCGTGTCTTCATCTGGGGATTCTTCAGAGAATGGGAATGGAAAAGCCTCCGCAGGGGGCTCGAGAAAATGCCGTTGCTGCTCAAGAATCAGAAACGACGGCGATGCAGTTTCAGTTAAATTGGTCGCCTCCTGCACTTTTGCCTCGGAGGCGGCGTCCGTAAAGACCGCAATTGGAGAACAATCCTGAAAGATATACGCAATTTCCTCTGACGTAGACATATAGTCGATAGGAACCGCGACAAGCCCCGCATGCCAGACGGCATAGAGGGCAAGAACCCATTCCGGCGAATTGGCACCGATGACGGCTATGCGTTCACCCGGAGCATGCTCTTTGCGCAGCGCGTCGCCAAGAGAAGATATGCCATGCAGCAGATTTTTGTAGTGAATGCGCCTGTCATTACACACCAGGGCGGTCTTGTCAAAATACTTCAGCCATTTCATTCTTGAAAGTCTCCTGTCTGCTTAGGGTGCGGGATTGACGGAATAATTTTTCATAGCAAATTCTGTTCCATTTTCATTTCTGGGGAAAATCCGTGGACGAAGTGGAAAAATGAGCATAAATGTATATATTAAACGAGCAAAAATCAACACCATTTGCAGGATAAGGAATGATATATGTTTACTGATGCAGAGCGAAGCCAAATCAGGCTTATTGGTGATCTGATATACACCAATCCGTTTGGTGAACGTCGGCAGGAGATAGAGCATCGGCTTCTCGGCAGGAAGCATATCCAGCGGTTCCGTGTCTGGCATAGTTTGGACGGTGATTTCTCCACCAACCTCAACCTGCCGGAATTGGAAAAACTTTGCGGAAGGCTGGTGGAGCGCGGTCTGTCTTTTCTAAAGGGAGAGGGGTTGCCTGTCCAGGATGATGTCCTCACGGAGTGGGATCTGCTGGTCATCTACTGGCTGTTTTCCCGCTACAGCGCCAGCATGAGCGGAAATATCTATCTTCCAAGCGGCAGCGAGGAGGCCAGCGCGAAACTCTATGGGAATTTCCTGGATGACTACAATAATCTGGTTCAGAACATACGGCGCGGGCGTCCTTCCGCCTATCAGCCGGAAAAGATCTTCGCCATGTTCCACCAGGTTCACCGGGCGTTCAACTATATCTTCGACTATATTGGCGGCGGAACCGAAGCTGCGGCGCGTCTTAGGTGCGCCATCTGGGAATCCATATTCTCCCACGATATGAACCGCTATTACCGCCAGCTTCATTCGAAGATGAACGGCATCACGACGCTGATTACCGGCGAATCTGGAACCGGAAAGGAACTTGCCGCACAGGCAATTGCCTATTCGCAATACATTCCGTTCGACGGGGGAAAACAACGTTTCGCGCGGTCTTACAGAGATTGTTTTCGCGCTGTCCAGCTCTCCGCGCTGCCGCCGACCCTGATAGAATCAGAGCTGTTCGGCCATGTCCGCGGCGCTTTCACGAACGCCATTCACGACAGGAAGGGATGCTTTGAAAACTGTCTGGAGGGTATGGCCGTTTTTTTGGATGAAATCGGCGATATTTCTCTCGAAGTGCAAGTCAAACTTCTAAGGCTGCTACAGACCAGGCAGTTCTGCCGCATAGGTGATTCCGAACCACGTGAATTCAGTGGCAAGGTGATTGCCGCCACCAATGCCGATCTCTCTGAAAAATGCGCGGATGGGCAGTTCCGTCAGGATTTTCTCTTCCGTATCTGTTCGGATGTCATACGGACATCTCCCCTCAGAACGCTTCTGGACGGACGCGAAGAGGAACTGCGACAGATGGTTCTGATTCTCTCCAGGCGTCTCCTTGACGCACAGGAAGCCGTTTCCTTCGCACAGGAAAGTTCCGACTGGATCATAGCTCATCTGGGCGTGGACTACACTTGGCCTGGCAACGTTCGCGAACTGGAACAGTGCCTGCGGAATCTTCTTTTGCGCGGCAGCTATTCGCCGCTGGTCAAAGAGGAGGCTGATAACGACGATATCGGCACGAGGATGATGAAAAGCGGCTGTACCTTGGATGAGTTGACGCACCGCTACGTTAATGCGCTCTATCAAAGGGAGGGTTCCGTCGCCGGAGTGGCGCGCCAATCCGGCATGGACCGCCGCACCATCAGAAAACTCCTTGACAGAGAAAAGTAAAGGCACGGGAACACCAGGAGATTCCTGGAACGTTTTCAGAGATTTCCAACGGGTATCTCTTGATGGCTTTTGTGCTCAAAGCCTACTTTGTAATCTGCCGTCTTGCTCCCCTATGTTGGTGTGTCACCGCCAGATTACAAAAAGTCGGCAAAAATGGGGCTGTGTCACGTGACACCACAGACTTTTGGTGTTTTTTCATCCTCTGTCGTCCGGATTTAAGGCATTTTACTCACAAACGAATATTTGGACCAGACGGGGGGGGCGCAGCGCGGAGCGTCTGCAAGGGCAAAGTGCTTTTTGTGGCAGGCGTGACGCTGAAATCCCCGGTTTTCGTTTAATGACGAAATGGCTGAACGGCCTGGTAGCCTATAACATCTAAGTCTTTATCATCCTTCGCTCTTTTCGTGCCTTTGCCCCGGTCTGCTCCTTGCATAGCGACTATGCGCGGTCGCTGGCCGAAAAAGGCTCGAGAATACCTGTCGTCTGGATGACTTTCAGGCGTTGCAGACTACGTGTCTTCCGTTTCCGCGCCGTCTGACGGCTTCAGGCCAAAGCCGGACGCCAGCCACTTCCCGGCGGTGACCCGTGACACTTTCACGCCGAACTTCGCCTTCACCAGTTCGGCCACGGCCGCGAAGGTCCATCGCCGGAAAGGGAGTTGATAGTCGACAGGGTGGGCGGCCGCGACGGCGTCCCGCAGTTCGGCCATCTGGCGCTCGTCCAGAAGCCTTCCGCTACCCACGCCGCCCCCGCGCACTTTTTCGCCGTGGAAGATGCGCAGGTCTCCGGACCGGAACGCCTTGAGCCAGCGTTTGACCGTCACGACGTTCACGCCGAGCATCCGCGCAACAGTCCCTGTCTTATGCCCGCAGCGGAAAAGGCTGTACGCACTGGCGCGGACGGCCATGCGCGTCTCCAGGCTGCTGGACTTCAGGTCGAGCATGGTCTTCGTGACACGGACAACGCCGTTTTCCGGAAGAATGATCATCTTCGCATCCGTATTCATCATCGTGTTAGTTATACTGGGCGCGCTTCCAGTCCAAGGGACCGGGCGTATTGTCCGACATCGCCTCCGAATTTCAGCGTCACGTCGCAAGCGGCGACTTCTCCTTGCAGTCTGACGAAATTTCCATCTGCCGAGTAGCACAGTTTTTCCGCATCCCAGAAACGGGCATCCCCCTCCGCGAACCAGAGAGTGACCCTGCAGCCTTCGCCGACTTCCACCGTGTCGTTCCCCCATTTGCCGTCAAAGACGAAGACGGCGTCGTCCCGCCGGGACACGAGGACGTCGTCGCCGTCGCCTCCGACGAAGACCGCTGCCGCGCTCCCGCCCCAGAGGACGTCGTCGCCGTCGCCTCCGTGCAGCAGGCACGGAACGCCATCCTCATTGAAGTCCCGGCAGGTCAGATCCACGATGTCGTCGCCGCCGCCGGCATAGATTGCGGTGACATTCTGGATCCTGCTTTCGGCCAGGCGTTCCCAGCCGCTGTACACGTCCTCCGCGAAAACGGCATCATCACCGTCCGTGAGGACAAGAACGGCATCTGCGGATGGCTGCCCAGCGAACACATCCGAGAAACGGTTCTTCCCCTGGATGGAGATGCTTTCGCCAGTATGCGTGTTGAAGGCCAGAAAGTCGGCGTCCCATTTTCCCGAAGGCTCCGCGAGGAAGACCGCCGGGAGTCCATCCCCGGCGGCGGCGATCCTGGCCGGCCCGTCATGAACCGTCTCGTGCGCAATCTGCGCCGGCGCGTAGTCTTCCGCGAAGAAATCCCTGGTCGTGACGGAGGCTTCGTCCGTACGTGAATAGACATGGACTGCCGGTCCGGCGGTCCACAGGCCCGAACAGGCCGCCACGACTCCGTCCCTGAGGATTCTCATGTCCTGCCGGTTGGCCACGGTGAGGACAAGCCCGCCGTCGGCAAGGGCGAAGTCATATCTGGCGTCCGTCGTCGCGGAAACGCCGTCGCCGTCCGTCGCGCCGCCGCCGTCCGCGCATATTGAAATCGCCAATTCGGAATCGAAACCGTCCGCGCGCTCCGCGAGGCGGTAGTTTCCGGACGCCTGATGCTCTTGGACGAGGATCCTGACTTTTCCAGGCGCGCAATCCGCCTTCCATTCGTCGAGCAGGGCCGGTTCCTGCGGCATTCGCCCCGCAAGAAGAAAATCCAGGGACGCGTCGGACAGGTCTGCGCCGAACAGTCCCGCGCACCTTCCTTCGACGGAAACCGTTCCGGACAGTTTCGTCCCGTTCCCGAAACGGCAGACCGCGTCTTCCGTCAGACGGCAGTTCGCGATTTCTCCCGGCGTCCTTGAAACCATGGTTCCGCCCGCGACGGCGACGTCCCTGGCGGTTCCTCCGGAGAGCTCCATTCTTCCGCCTGGCAAGATCTCGACGCCTTCGAGGAGGCAGCCGTTCGCGTAGACGTACCCTCCGGCAACCGTCAGCCCGTACGCCGAACTCCCGGCGTACATGTACAGCGCTCCGTCCACGGTGACGGCGGCGCCGTCCAGGACGGTGGCGTTGTACAACCTGACGGTTCCGTCAATTTCCGCATTTGAGAGAAATCCGTCATACGCGGAGACGCTTCCATGGCCGGAATCTCCCGAGCAAACGGTGAAATTCCCGACATGGCCGCCGTCCTGCACAGTAAGGGCGCAGCCGCCTCCGACGACGACGTTCCATGCGGCCCCGCCGCCCAGGACGAACATGTCATACCCGCCGCCGTCGGCAAGCACGACGCCGTCCAGGCTTTCGCCGCTTTCCGTCAGTCTGCCGTTTTTGTAGATCTGCACGCTTAATTCCGACATACGGAGCCCTTGTGTTTTCGATAGCCTTTCCCGCGGTCCGCGCATGCCATTCCGGACGGACGACGCATCGCATTTCCGCAGGCGGGAATCAAGATTCATTCCTGTAATTGCAGACGCGGACCCCAGGGCCGCGCGCCTGCGCCGGCGAAGCGGATGGTCGCCTCCCCCCCGGGGAATCAGGAAGGGGAGACGGCGCATTCCCGGACTTGTCAGTCCTCGTATTCCTCTTCGCCCGTCCCGCCGTCGTCGTAGCCGCTTTCTCCGCGGACCGCGCCGCCCGCCATGGACATCTCGACGAGAACCGGCGAATCGTACGGCAGTTTCCCGGGATTCCGTTTTTTTTCCTCCTGGGCGGTTGTCGGTTCAACTGTTTTTTCTGTCATTTTCCTGTCTCCCTGGGTTATGCAATTGCAAGCAAAAGTCTGTGTTCTGCATCTTCGTACAGCCTGTAGTCGACTCCGGCACAGCTTCCGGTGAAGATCCCGTCGCCGTCGTCGTCGGTCATGGCGCTGCCTCCAAGCGTGATTTCCGCCTTCTTCCAGCCGTTGAGCGTCCCCGCGTCGCCGGCCAGCAGCACGGCGGGCGTCGAATCCTGCACGTAGCCGTCCGCGAACGAGAGGCTGATCGAGTCGCCCGCGAAGTCGTTCATGCCGCCCTGCCACGAGAGGATCGTCCCGTCTCCGCCGATTTCGAAGTCCCACGCCTTCGTGTAGCGCAGGTCCACGTTGCCGGCCGTGAAGCCGATGCCGGACGAGCCGTTCACGAAGGACACGTTGGAGAATCCGTTGTTCATGTTGGCGCCGAAGTCTCCGGAGAAGCCGTCGAAGACAAGGAAGCGCGCGTCGCGGTCGGCGTTGCCCTTGACGAACGTCTTCTGGGCGTATGCATAGTGGTACGCGAGCTTGCTTCCGCCGCTGACGTAGGAACTTTCGGAGAACGAGAGGTTCTCCCCGTTCCCTTTGAAGGTCATCGTCGTGGTCCCGAGAATCGCGCCTTCGCCCATGCTTCCCGCGTAGAGGTTGCCTCCGAAGGAGACGCGGTCGCCGGCCGACGCGTCGACGGTGACCGTCACGCTGCCGGTGACGATAGTCTTCGTGCCGTTTTCGTTGCTGTTCGCCCCGTTGCCGCCGAAGACGCTTTTGGCGAACGTCCCGCCGCTGATTTCAAGCGTCGAGCTGCCGACGGTCACGCCGTTGCCGTTGGAATATCCGCCGGCGTAGACCAGGTTGGTGAAGGAGCCGCCCGTGATGGACAGGCTCGTCTTCGTGATCTGCGTGTTCACGGTGCCGTCCGCGCCGCCGCCGACAGTCTTGCAGCCGTTGCCGACGTAGCTGAGGAACCTCCCGCCGCCGATCTCCGTGCTCACCGTGCCGGCGGCGAAACTGCCGCCGTTCTCCAGCAGCGCGCCGCCCCAGAGTGCGCCCATGTCGCCGGTGACGTCGCAGTTGATGTTGACGTCGCCTACGGACATCTGATTCCCCGACGCGTGCCCGCCGGCGTAGATGTACGCCTTCTCCCGCGTCCCTGTGCCGGTGAAGCTCAGGTTCACCGTCTTGGAGCCCATGCCAATGTCGGCGGATACGCATTCCCCCGCGCCGAACACCAGGGAGCCGGCCGACATGGCCACG
Source organism: Lentisphaeria bacterium (assembly GCA_024405215.1). Classification (GTDB taxonomy): domain Bacteria; phylum Verrucomicrobiota; class Lentisphaeria; order Oligosphaerales; family Oligosphaeraceae; genus UBA1724. The sequence continues at coordinate 62,174 of JAKSPB010000017.1, forward strand.
TCGTGGAAGTTCAGATTCACCTCTTCGACCGCCTTGTCGACCTTTCCGCCGATCATCGTCGCGTCCAGGGCCACGCCGTCCCACGATGTCGTGTATCCCTGCGCGATGTAGCGCTGCGCGACCGTGCCGCCGCCGTGCAGGACGGTGTCCTCGCCGGAATAGCTGACGCCGGCTGTTCCGCCGCTCAGTTGCGCGTTCAGCGTATTGGTGCCGTAGAGCTCCACCGTGGCGTCGTTGTAGATGCCGTCGGTTTCCGTCACAAAACTGCTGTCGGCAATTTCTGCATAACCGATATTGTATATTGCGCCGCCACACGTTCCGGCCGTGTTGCCGGAGAATGTGGAGGCGCTTATGGACGCAGTGCCCATATTGCACACTGCGCCGCCTTCGACTCCGGCCGTGTTGCCGGAGAATGTGGAGGCGCTTATGGACGCAGTGCCCATATTGCACACTGCGCCGCCTTCGACTTCGGCCGTGTTGCCGATGAACTTCATGTTCGTCAGCGTGATGTCCGCATCCATGTAGGCTCCGCCACCTGCGTTTCCGGCCACGTTCCCTGAAACGACGGTATCTTCCACTCCACCCCAAGATGAAACGTGGAAGGCGCCTCCGTCGTGTGCTGCCGTGTTCTGGCAGAACTCCGATTTCGCAACGCTGAGTTTCCTGTTGCCTCTGCTGGAAACATATATCCCGCCGCCGTCGGACGCCCTGTTCCCGGTAACGCTGGAGGATTCCATCTCCATCTCGAAATTCTGGTAAATCGCTCCGCCGTACCTCGTCGCTTCGTTGTCGGTGAATGTAGTGCCGGTGATTATGCCTGTTCCTGGCAAACTGGTCGAGGAACCGATTGCTCCGCCATCCGTGCCTGCCTTGTTGCCGTCAAAAAAGGAATCGCGAACTTCCAGCTGACAGCGTTCAGCGGTTACGTATGCGTAGAAATACAAGGCTCCTCCAATCTTGCCTGATGTATTTGATGTAAATGTCACATTATCCAGCAAGGTAAATTGGGAACTTTGAAGATAAAGCCCCCCTCCCGACCCAGTAATGGCCTTATTGCCTGTAAAATTGACTCCAGTGCATGTGGTGGTGGCCCCGCCAAGCACGCATCCTCCTCCTTGTAGATACGCGACATTATTCTCGAAATCTGTTGCAGAAATACTATTGACAGGGTTATAGAGTACTCCGCTAGCATTTACCGATGCGCTATGAATCGCGCCGCCATTCGGGGTGGAATACTGACTGGCGCCTTCTCGCAGAATGCATTCGTTACCGATGAACTTGCAATCTTCAATCGTGATAGTTACACATGCATCCGTGTTGATCACGGAATTCTCTAGAGCCGTGTTGTCAGCGATTGTGCAGTTTCTAAAAGTCACGTTTGAGCCTTCTCGGCTAGACACTAGAGAGCCATTGCTGCCGGCGACATATTTTTCATCCCTGATTTCCGAATTGGAGATTGTAAGGGTAGTCCCTACGCCTGCTTTAATCGCAGCACAGGAGACCAGGGGGCTGCCCTGGAAGACGACGCCGTCGCCTGAAAGCACACCATGGTCTCCGACAGCCACCGCATAGTCATTCTCGACCGTAAACACAGTATCGCCGGGAAGCGTATATGTACCGTATGAAGGTACAACGGTTTGTTGAGTTATCACGTTCTGCATGTTTTATTTATTCCTTCTTTTTGATGTATGATCCAATGCATGGCGTCAGAAGCATGGCGTCAGACCTTGTATTCCTCGTTGTCTGCCTGAAAATCAATTTCAGGCATCTCGACGCTGAAATCGCGCATTTCGTAGTTAGAGACTACTTGCTTTTGGGGTAATCATTGTCTGTTCTTCTCCTTGTCGTCCATTGTTGACTCTGACTGAAAAGTAAAAGCCAATGCCTGCCGAATGAACCATTTCTTCCTGTCAAGCTTGGGGAAAGAAATGCCGCCAATAGGAAAACCGCCTGCCGCTGAATATCTGCGGAGAGGAATACGGGCATGCCGAGGTCGGATTCGGATACGGAACATAACGGAAACCGCTGGAAGCAAAAGCGGGAATATGGAATCAGGCCGCCTCGGAAAGGCACGCGACACGTTCCGTATGCGGCCGGCCGAAGGAAAACAATATCGTCAAAGCCGACATGCCTGCAAAGCATGCGAGCCGCAAAGACACAGGAGTCCTCACGGATGATTGCAGAAAATATTGTCTGTACAGAAGAATACGGGGAGTCTGACGGGAAAAAGACACAGTACCCCCCGAAAAAGACGAAATAGAGGGGGATTAGAAGACGCTGGAATAATTTATGCTGTCTGTCTGTCTGTCTGTCTGTCTGTCTGTCTGTCTGTCTGTCTGTCTGT
>JAKSPB010000018.1 GCA_024405215.1 Lentisphaeria bacterium
GTTCCATGGAATACTACCGCAAGGATGAGAACCAGTACTATTTCTTCGGGGAAATAGACGATTCCCTGGAATACGACGAGCAGAAGCAGCCCGGCGATGAAGCGTTCGAGGTGAAGGCGATCGTGCATCCGTATCGCGTCATCTTCGCCTTCAACACGGCCACGGGGGAGTTTGCGGTCACCTCGGCGAAACTTCGCATTAAACAGGCCGATGAGCTTGCAATGTGCCTTGTCCAGCGGCTTCTCGGAAGTCTTCGCGGGATGAGGCGCATCAGCACAAAGAGCAATGACCTGAGGAAGCTCGCCTGCCATGGGCATATCCTTGACGCTTGCAGGAATACAGTCGTCACCCGTGTATATCTGAATGAAGTGAAGTTCTTCACGAAGCTGTTCCCGAACATCATGATTGCCTTCAACCACAAGCAGCACGGAAGCGTGGCGCAGGCCATCCGCGATTTTGCGGGGATGAACAGCCAGGGGCTGGAAGCGCTGTGCTTTCAGGAAGTCGGACTCGGCGTTGAATACCGCAGCAGCTACAAGACCGAGAGTTTCTCATTCCGCATTACCGAAAACGACACCACGCTGCGGAACCAGCCGGAGCACCGCAGGAAGATCGGCAGGGAAGTCCTTGAAAGCCTGGGGGTGCAGAGTGCCTGACTTCAATTTCATATCATTTCTGCAGGACAATGCGCGCTTTGAGCAGGAAATCAGTACGGACTGGCTGGAGGGGCAGGAAGGCACTGTCCGCGAAATGCTTCTGGCCGACGGATGGCTCGTCCTAAAAGGGACAGCCGGAAGCATCTGGCGTGACGGAAACTGCCATACGGTGGAAACCATCATAGACGAGGCGGGAGTTCCCCACTACTACTATAAAGATGAAGACTGCGTCATCTGGTTGACATCCGAAGAGCTCCTATGCTATTATTTTTCCTTTGCACCGCTGCCGGATTATCTTCGCGGGAAACTTGGCTGCCGCGGATTCGCAAGTGAAATATTCATGAACCGCCTCTGGAACATCGGGACCTACGGCCAGGGGGCGCGTGACGTCTATCTTGCCCGCAATCCGGGGACGGACAAAGCCGTCATGGAAAGACTGCGGCAGGCAACACCCGCCTCGCTTGTCCTACAGTTCGGCAATACATCCGCGGACGTCCCGCTGGACAGCCGCCAGGTATTCGATCTGGCGGGATTGCTGGAATGGCGGGACGGATGCCTTTCCTTCAATGCATCCCCCATCGCCGCGAACGTGGAAGCCCAGCAGGCCGAGAACCAGTCGAAGGAACGCATGGTCCATGCCAGGACGGCGCATCAGGACGGAATCGAAATGATGCTTCGCGGATGGTTCAGGGCAAAATACGAGAATGCCAAGCGATGCGCCAGGGGCGAGGAAGCCAGGGGCGTGCAGAAACGGTTCGCCTTCTGCACTCAGGAAGGACTGGCGAAGGCGATGAGGATATCCAAGGCGGCCGTCACACGCGCCAAGGCAAAATGGGAGGAAGATCTGTTTGGCAGCGGCAGAACCTATCTGGAACTTATCAGGAATATCGACATAGAGGGCACTGACGCCATCCTGGACCTATACTGGAGGCTGAAGCCGGAACTTGCGAAGATAGGCATAGAATATGAATAACATCTGAACCGGCATGGCAGAATGCAGCGGCCCCGGAACGAGCAATCGTTCCGGGGCCGTTTGCATTCCGGGAGGTTTCATGTTTCAAAAAACGCTCCTTGCGAAACCGGAAAACGTAAAAATCAACATTTTTATTTACATACAAAATAAAGGACTTACGAAGAAATTTCAGTTTCGCGACGCTGAAAATCTGAAACGCCGCGCAGGGTGTCCCCCGGCGAGGTTGCCGTGGGGCGCAAACCCCAAGCGGAGAAAATCAGATGCTTCAGCAGAACAGCAGAAAGGCAGCCGCGGCCTCCAACAGCGGCAATGATTTCCACAATGCCGAACAGGCAACCGAAATCCAGAACGAAAACAGCGCAGCCGCGAATGAAGAGTCAAAGTGCTTCTTCCTCAGGGCAATCTACCAGTTCGAGACCACATTCGCAGACGGCATCACGGCCGACAACCTTTTCGACAGTCGCACGGAGAAGATCATCGGATGCCAGGCCGACCGCCTCGTCCGCACCGGGCTGTTTTTTCAGCATGAACGCGATGACATCCAGCAGACCCTCCGTCTGGCGCTGCTGCACGAGATGTCCAACTTTGCTTCTGGTGGCGACCGTTACACATTTGCCGCCAACGTCGTATGCAACTACGGCAAGAACCTGATTGCCAAACGCGCCAGGGAACGCGAAGCCACCAACGGTGCCGTCCTCTCCCTGGATGAACCTATGCCGGGTGGCGAGACGTTCGGCGAACTCCTCGAAGACGATGAGGAAATCACCCCGTATGAAAATGCAGTCAGGAAAGAGTCCGTAAGACATCTGTTCTCACGCCTTGAGAAAGTCGACAGGGAAATCTGCGCGGGACTGATGAACGGCGAATCGCTCTACGACATTGCCAGGAAAATCAAAATGTCACGCATGGGCGTCACCTATCGCATCCAGAACTTCATCCGGCCGGTCGCCGCTGAATGCGGTCTTGGCAATTTCAACGAATAGAGGGGATGATGCGGAATGAGCAAGGAATCCAAGGTAAAGACGCAGTTCCAGAGTCTTCCTCCGCATCTACGTCAGGCGGTCGAAGTTGCTGCAGGCATTATCCGGCGAATAGCGGACAGAGGACTGGCTATTCCCGATAAAGATGGTTTAATTAGCAGTGGTACAATCACTTGCGAGGGTTGCAACAATGAAGATAAATAAAACCGACTTACTCAAACGCCAGCTTAAGGCGCTTGAGACAATGGACATAAAAACGCTTCAGGCAAAATTTCTGGAACTCTATGGCTACGAAACGACAGCCAGGAATGTCGATGCCCTGATTCGGCGCGTGGCATATCGCCTGCAGGAATTCCACCTCGGGGGACTTTCCGAAGAGGATGCCGAATTTCTGGATGAACTGGCGGAAAAGGACGACCTGGCGAATCTGGTGAATGCTCCAGCGGCAAAGGCGAGGAAAAATGCAGGGACGCGCTACGTCCGCGAATGGCATGGCAAGACATACGAGGTCATCTTCCGCGAGGATGGAAAATACGAACTGGAGGGGGCGTTCTATTCGTCGCTCTCTGCGGCGGCGTTCGCCATCACCGGGACTCACTGGAACGGGAAACTCTTCTTCGGGGTAAAATGATGATTAAGAAACAGACCGCAAAAACAGAAGAGCGCGCCGCGATGAAGCGGTGCGCCATCTATACCAGGAAGAGCGTAGAAGAAGGACTTGACATGGAGTTCAACTCCCTGGATGCCCAGCGCGAGGCCGGCGAGAACTACATACTGAGCCAGAAAAGCAAAGGGTGGGTATGTCTTCCGCAGCGCTATGACGACGGTGGCTTCTCCGGAGGAAACATCAACCGGCCGGCCCTGACACAGCTCCTGGTTGACTGCGAGGCCGGAATGGTGGACGTCATCGTGGTCTACAAGATCGACCGGCTCAGCCGTTCCATATGCGACTTTGCCGACCTCACCAAGAAGTTCGACCGCTGGGGCGTTTCTTTCTGCTCGGTTACGCAGGATATCAATACGGCGACAAGTTCAGGCCGCATGATGCTCAACATCCTGGTGACTTTCGCGCAGTACGAGCGCGAGATCATCGGTGAGCGCATCAGGGACAAGATGGAGGCGACAAGGCGCAAGGGACTGTGGTGCGGAGGATGCGTCGCCACCGGCTATACGCTCAAGGACAGCCATCTTTATCCGAATCCTGATGAAGTGCCGGTTGTGCAGCGCATCTTCCGGCGCTATGCCGAATGCCAGTCGGCCAAGACCGTTGCGATGGAGCTGAACGCGGAGGGAATCAAGACCCGGACAGGCTTCGAATGGAACAAGCCGCGGATCTACCGCATTCTCAACAACTATGCCTACATCGGCAAGGTGGAGCACAAGGGAACCGTCTATGACGGGGTCCACGAGGCAATCATAGAGCAGGAACTGTGGGACAGAGTCCACGAATATCTTGCCGACAACATCAACGGCGAGAGGCCGGACCAGACAGTCCGCCTGGAAAACATCTCGCCGCTCAAGGGAATCCTGCGGTGCGGCAGCTGCAACGGTCCGATGATAGCCTATTCCAGGAAGAAGAAGGGGAAGGTCTATTCCTACTTCAGATGCATCAAGGATTCAAAGCGGGCGGAAAGCACATGCCCTGTCCGTGAAATATCCGCCCCCGTTGTGGAGAAGTTGGTATGCGACCAGCTGTCTGCCGTGTTCCGCGCGCCCAGGGTGCTTGCGGCCCTCACCGAGATGGCGGGCGTCGAGGCTGCGGCGATCCTGCCCGTCTTTGACGGCGAATTCTGGCGCGAGGCAACCAGCGCGGAGACCAGGCGCATCATCGGGCTTCTCGTCGCAGGGGCGGCCATTTACGCGGACAGGCTCGAGCTGGAAATCCGAAGCGAGGGAATCAAATCAATCATGGAGGAAATCGAGAATGAGAACAATCAAGACTGAACGGCTGGAAAACGGCAATCTGCTGGTCACCATCCCGATAGAGTTCCGCCAGACCGCCCAGGGAAGGAAGCTTGTGGCGGAGGATACGGAACAGGACGATGGCGGATGCCGCATGGCGATGTGCCTGGCAATCGCCCGGGCGCGCAACTGGCAGAAGCTGATTGACGACGGTGAGATTGCCGGAGCCGACGAGATAGCGAAGCGCACGGGGCGCGACAGCAGCTATGTCAGGCGTATCCTGCGGCTCTCGACGCTGTCGCCCGAAATCGTGCATCTCATCATCAGCGGGGAGTATCCCCCGAAGCTGTCTCTGACCGTCCTCACCGGGGCGATGCCCAACGACTGGGACGAGCAGAAAGAGCAGTTCCTGACCAATCTGAAATGAGAGAAAAACAAATCAAGAAGAACACCTGGCCGTCCGGCGGAAACGCCGGGCGGCTTTTTTAGTGCCGATTTTCCCAGTTCGGTTCTTGCGAACGCTCATCTGCCTGGGCGTTGGCGGCTCGTATGATTTCTCTGGTTTTGCGGCAAAAACACAAGTCACAGGACTTGCAGTTCTACACTTTTGGAAGGAAGGATGCCGTAACAGCCCCTTTACCACGTCCCATCATAACATATTATATTTGAAGATATTAAAAGACGGAGAGAAGAAAAAACAGAAAAATCCGCGTGGGACGGGTGTTCAAATAAGCGGTTTTACGGGAAGCAAATCTCCGCTCGCGGACGAAATTCTCTAGTGAAAATCATAAGTATGCACAGAATAAATGGGTTACGCGAGAGAAGGTCACGGGACGCGAGTCCTGCAAGGCAGAGAAAACGGCGCAGGACTTGAGGAAAATCTACGGTTTTCTGGAGAGAAAACGATTCTCTTGAGAGCAAAATCCCGCAGAGAGAGAAAAGTCACAAGTATCGTTGTTTACGGCATTTAAGCGATACGATTAAGCCCCTGCAATCTCTCGGGACTTGCAGGGGCTTGAGAATTTGAATGGTGGAGGCGGCGGGAGTTGGACCCGCGTCCTAGAGAGACCTCGCGTGAACTTCTACATGCTTATCCCGAGCTTTGGTCTTAGTCCGTCGATTTGGTGCCGGGCGCCCGTCAACGGAAGCAGCGTGCTGTGCTATCTCGCCTGTGCCCCCCGCCTGCCCGGGGGCCAATTGCCAGCCTGATGCTTGCGCCTCAGTCCACTATCAGGTATGATGGAGGAGACGTCGCAGAACTAAGCTGCGAGTGCGTACTCAGTGTTCGCAGTTACTTTTTTGACCGATGATTTAGGAGGCCAACGATCATCCTCCGCATGCTATCCACGGTCTGCCTTTCCAGTCGAGACCGTTTCGCCCCCAAAATTCTGAAATTTAGGGAAACGATAGTAATATAATACAGAAAAAGAAATTGGAGAATTACCAAGAAAAAAAGGAACGCGGGACGACGCCCGCGCATTTGCACGGTTTGCCAGGATTCCAGCAAGACGCATGACCATCGACAGACGAGGAACACCTATTGGGCTTGGCGATTGCGCCATTCAGGCCTTCTGCGTGGAGCCGTTGCGGGATTCATCCGCCGTTGCTCCACATCTCCCCGGACGCCGGGACGGGGAGTGCCTCCGCGCTGGCGCCGCTGCGGCAAATCCGGTTTCAGGTCGGAATCCAGATAGAACTCCTTGAGCGGCCTGTAGCCACGCAGGGCCATCAACTCGTCCCACTTTTCGGGAAGGACAATCCTGATCGTGGCCGTCCCCCCGCCGGGAAGGCACATTTCCTTGTTCCGCGCCTCGTCGCCGGTGACCAGGAAGGCGCTCTTTCCCTTCTGCATGGCGGGCACGGTCTCTATGGTCTCCTTTCCAGCCCACGCCAGCCAGGGCGGCGTCCGAGTCGTCGCGGCGTTTTCGGCCTGCGCGATCTTCTCCTTGTGTTTCTCCAGGGAATACGTCTCACCCTTGAAGGCGCTTCCCGGATTTCCCCAGTAATTGGCGAATGCGCGGCTTTCCAGCGGAACCCGTGCCGTCTTGACCAGAGCCTCCTCCAGAGCCTCCTTGGAGGGATAGCCGCAAGCAAGATTCCGTGCCACATCGGGAGTGAGCAGGAAAGTTCGGTTCACGCAGGGCATTCCGCTGCCAAGGGCCATCTGCTGCTTTTCGACGGCATCCCAGGCGACCATGTCCATGATTTTCCCGGCATCGGAAGCAGCCGGCACAAGATTGTTGCCCCAGTTGATGGCCGAAGCGGCCGTCAGAGTGGATTCATTCAAGGCGTAGCCGCACTGCATCTGGTAGGGCTTCCAGCCGATTTTCAGCGCGGCCTCTTCATTCTCCGCGATGCACCAGGGCACCAGATAGCCGACAGTCCCCTTCCGGTTCTCCTTGACATTGTTCCCGCCAAGATTGATGAGCGCCAGGTTGATGAATCGTCCCAGCACAGCGTTGCGCGGATGGGAGACCTCCCCTTGTCCGCAGTCGAATCCAAGCTGCCTGGCGACAGGGCCATTGAGCCAGCAGTACGGGGTCCAGGCATGGGTCGAGACAAGCGGCCGCCGGAAATCGCCATTCTTCATGGCCTCGACAAAAGCCAGCAAGAGAGGCATGAACTCCGGTGGGCACCCCGCCATCACACCATTGATGGCGACATGCCGCACGGTAACGGAGCGCTGTGCGGGCGGGATTTCCCCCAGGACCCTCTCGGGCGGAAGATCCGTGAACTCCAGGAACTCCGCCACGGCAGCCTCTGTCGGCGGAATGACAGGCAGCCCATCCGTCCATCCGGAATCCAGGAAGATCCGCTGGATTTCCGTCAGCGTCCCGGAAAGGTCCCCGAGCCTTTCCGACGTTGCCCCATCCAGTTTTTCGGCTTCCTCCAAAGGAGTGGTAAGCGCCTGTTTGATCTGCGGCCACAGGATTCGTCGTGTGTTGTCCAGCAATTCCTCATGGGCATGGGAGGCGAATGCCCCCGGATACTCGGCCACGCGCAACGCGGCGATTCCGGCAGCGTATGCGGTCTTCTTCGCCTGTTCCACAAAACCTGGTCCTGCGATCATGACACTGGGAATGCCGAGCATCTCGGCCGCAATGCAGGAGCCCGTTTCCTTTGGCGTGCACAGTCCGCAGCCGCCATTTCCGGAAATGACGGCATCCACATGCAGCTCCTTCAAGCGTCGCTGGAACTCGTCCTTCTCGTGGCGCACGACGCCTGGCCTGGGATATGGTCCAGCCGAACCGATTTCCGCAAGAAGATGGACCTTTGCGGTGGGATACTCCGCCAGCAGCAAGCGCTTCAATTCCGGATGCGTGACCGACGCCATGAAGCTGCCGCCCACAATGGCGACGGTCTTGCCGGCCAGCGTATCCAGCCGCGCACCCTGTTCCATAGGCGCGATCTTCGCCTCCGGCACAGGAGCAAGAACTGTGTATTCCGTTTCCGAAGGATTTGCGGCAGGAAGAAAGCACATCCCCTCCGTACATTCAAGTTCCTGCCCCCAAAGAAGCCCGGTCCATACCAACAAGAGAAACAACGCTGTCTTTTGCATGATTTTTCCTCCGCAGAAGCAAATGACTGACTCTTCCCCCAGAAACGCAAAATCCACAAGTTTATTTTCCCATGTAGAAAAGTTTCTTTCCGAAATGTCTGGAGGCGGGGAAAAAAGAGCCCTTGGAGGATTATATTGTGAGTTTTCCCAAACGGGCGGACACACACCATCCTGTCCTGCATTTTCCTTTTCTGTCCATACTTATCCTAACTCAAGCCACAACACAAGGGAACAACACCAAATGTTCAAGAGTGCAGCCATCATCATGCTCTTCGGCATGGGCTTCGTCTTCGTCTTCCTGTGCATCCAGGTCGTCATCACCACCGTATTCGCCAAGCTGGCGGGCAAATTCGCCTATCTTCTGCCCGAGCCGACGAAGGCGGCCCCCAAGAAGCCCGCAGCCGCCAAGAGCGACGATGCCGCCACCGTGGCCGTGATCGCAGCCGCCCTGAAGCAGAGCGGTCGCCTCTAATTCCCCATTTTCCTCTTCCAATCAATCCACAACCCATTATTCCCTTTCCAGGAGAAAATCCATCATGAAAAAGATCCGTTTCCTCGACACTTCCTTCCGTGACGGCTTCCAGTCTGTCATCGGCGCCCGCGTGGTTTCCAAGGACTTCATCCCCGCCATCGAGGCGGCGGTCGAAGCCGGCTGGAAGCATCTTGAGGTCGGCGGCGGCGCCCGTTTCCAGAGCCCCTTCTTCTACTGCGGCGAAGATGCCTTCGAGATGATGGACACCTTCCGCAAAGTCGTCGGCCCCGAAGTCGAGCTTCAGACCCTGGCCCGCGGCGTCAACGTCGTCGGTCTATCCAGCCAGTCCAGCGACATCATCGACCTTCACGCCAAGATGTTCAAGAAGCACGGCATGACCACCATCCGTAACTTCGACGCCCTGAACGACATCCGCAACATCAGCTACAGCGGCACCTGCATCCACAAAGCCGGCCTGAAGCACCAGACCACCATCACCATGATGGGCCTGCCTCCCAACATGAACACCAAGGCCCACAGCCCCGAGTTCTATGTCGGCATCCTGATGAACATCCTGAAGAGCGGCATGCCCTTCGACTCCCTGTGCTTCAAGGACGCCAGCGGCACCTGCGCTCCCACGGTCATCTACGAGACCATCAAGAAGTGCCGCGAGATCCTGGATGCCGAAGGCAAGAAGGACTGCCCGATCGAAATGCACACCCATGACACGGCGGACATGTCCGTCCAGTGCTACATGGCGGCCATCGAAGGCGGCGCCGAGATCATCGACCTGGCCATGCGTCCCATGTCCGGCGGCACCAGCCAGCCCGACCTGCTGACCATGTGGCACGCCTTCAAGGGCACCGAATACACCCTGGACCTGGATCCCGAGAAGATCATGAAGGTCGAGGATGTCTTCATCCAGTGCATGTCCAAGTACATGATCCCGCCCGAAGCGAAGACCACCAACCCCCTCATCACCCTGTGCCCCCTGCCCGGCGGCGCCCTGACCGCCAACACCCAGATGATGCGCGACAACAACTGCCTGGACAAGTTCCCCGAGGTCGTCGCCGCCATGCGCGAAGTCGTCGAGAAGGGTGGTTTCGGCACCAGCGTGACCCCCGTCAGCCAGTTCTACTTCCAGCAGGCCTTCGCCAACGTCATGCAGGGCAAGTGGAAGAAGATCACTCCCGGATACGGCAAGATGGTCCTGGGCTACTTCGGCAAGACTCCCGCCTCCCCCGATCCGGAGATCGTGAAGCTGGCCGCCGAACAGCTGAAGATGGAGCCCACCACCGAAGATCCCCGCGCCATCAACGACAAGGATCCCAACAAGGGCATTGAGCACTCCAAGAAGGTCCTCACCGAGAATGGCCTGCCCCTCACCGACGAGAACATCTTCATCATCGCCACCTGCGACGAAACCAGCAACCCCAAGGGCCTGAAGTTCCTGAAGGGCGAGCGTCCCATGGGCGTCCGTTATGCAGAAGAGGCTTCCGCCAAGAAGGCCGCCCCCGCCGCCGGTCCTGTCACCGTCAACGTCAATGGCACCGCCTACCAGGTGAACGCCACCGCCGGCGCCAATGACACCGCCACCGTGGTCGTCAACGGCAAGACCTACAACGTCTCCTTCGGCGCCGCCGCTCCCGCAGCCGCCGCTCCCGCAGCCGCCGGCGCCGGCCAGACTGTCACCACTCCCCTCCCCGGCACCATCGTCCGCATCAGCGTGGCCGTCGGCCAAGCCGTGAAGAAGGGCGACGAGCTGATGATCATCGAGGCCATGAAGATGGAGCAGCCCATCGTTGCTCCCGCCGACGGCACTGTGAAGTCCATCGCCGTCAACGCCGGCGACACCCTGGAAGCCGGCCAGACCGTGGCCGAGATCTAATCGGAAAAGGCATCCTGTCTGGCATCCCGGGTCGTCTGGGAAGACGATGCGGGATGCCGAACAACTCGGAGAAAACGAGATGAAAAAAACACTCCTCATCCTTTTGGCCGCAATGGTTTTCGGCGCCTTCATGCCGGCCTTTGCGGAGGACATGGCCCCAAGCGCTCTGACGCAGGAGTCCGCTTCCCCCATCACCTTCAAGACCAACGACGGCGTCTTCGCCTGTCTCCAGGACAAGGAGACCGGCAACATCACCGTCAAATACGTCTGGCCCAACCCGGCCATCGTCTATCAGGGCAGCCTTCAGGTGGGCAAGGCCTACAAGCCCGGCCGTTCCATGGGCATCCTGAAGATCAAGGACATCTACAAGCAGGACGTCAACGGCCAGGAGATCCCCTCCCGAAGCAAGCCTGAGCTGAAGCTTGGCATCGGCGCCACCGTCATCTCCCTGGGCGAGAACTTCAAGCTGGGCCAGACCCTGAACGCCGGCGACGTGATCTGCGTCATGACTCCCAGCATCGTCACCCACGACTCCATCGCCAAGACCTCTGACGGCTTTACGCTGAACGCCGGCAAGATGCTGGACAATCTGTGGCAGTCCACGGGCATCAACAACTTCATCGCCATGAGCAAGCTGGAGTGGACCTTGGGCACCGGCCGCCTGATCATGATCTGCGTCGGCCTTCTGCTGCTCTACCTGGCCATCTTCCGCGGCTTCGAGCCCCTGCTGCTGGTCCCCATCGGCTTCGGCGCCATCATGAGCAACATCCCGCTGGCAGGCATCGCCGGTCCCGACGGTCTCCTGGGCATCCTCTTCGAAGGCATCAACCTGGGTCTCTACCCGCTCTTCATCTTCCTGGGCGTCGGCGCCATGACGGACTTCGGCCCCCTCATCGCCAATCCCAAGACCGCGCTTCTGGGCGGCGCCGCCCAGCTGGGCATCTTCGGCGCGCTCTTCCTGGCAGTCTGCCTGAGCGAGTGGACTCCCTTCATCAACTTCTCCATGAAGGACGCCGCCTCCATCGGCATCATCGGCGGCGCCGACGGCCCCACCGCCATCTTCCTGGCCAGCCGCCTCTCCCCGAACCTGCTGGGTTCCATCGCCGTGGCCGCCTACTCCTACATGGCCCTGGTCCCCATCATCTTCCCGCCCATCATCCGTGCCCTGACCTCCAAGAAGGAACGCCTCATCAAGATGAGCCAGCTCCGCAAGGTCACGAAGCTGGAGAAGGTCGTCTTCCCCATCGTCATCACCCTGCTCTGCTGCTTCCTGCTGCCTGACGCCGCGCCCCTCATCTCCATGCTGATGCTGGGCAACCTGCTGAAGGAGTCCATGTGCACCGACCGCCTGAGCGACACCGCCCAGAACGCCCTCTGCAACATCGTCACCATCATCCTGGGCCTCACTGTCGGCTCCAAGATGTCCGCCGACAAGTTCCTGCAGCCCGAGACCCTCGGCATCCTGCTCCTGGGCCTCTTCGCCTTCTCCATCGGCACCGCAGGCGGCCTGATGCTGGGCAAGCTGATGAGCAAGCTCTCCGGCGGAAAGATCAATCCGATGATCGGCGCTGCCGGCGTCTCCGCCGTTCCCATGGCGGCCCGCGTCGTGAACAAGGTCGGCCTTGCCGAGGATCCGCAGAACTTCCTGCTGATGCACGCCATGGGTCCCAACGTCTCCGGCGTCATCGGCTCCGCAGTGGCGGCCGGTGTATTGCTGCAGGCCCTGGGGCACTAGTTCCCGGTCTCTGATTCCTTAAAAGCGCGTGCCTGTATGCATTTCTTACGGCACGCGCTTTTTAACACCAAAGACATTCTTTTTGAGAAACAAAATGAAAAAGGTTCTCATTCCTACCAAACTGGACAAAGTCGCCGCCACCTATTTGACCCAGAAAGGCTACCAGGTCGTCCAAGACAGCGAAACCGATCTGATGGCCCTGTGCCAGGCCAACGCCGCTGCCGCGGCGCTGATCGTCCGCAGCGAGAAGATCACCCCCGAGATCATTGACCTGATGCCCCAACTGAAGGCCATCGTTCGCGCCGGCGCCGGCTTCAACACCATCGACATCAAGTATGCCCGGCGCAAGGGCATCGACGTGATGAACACCCCCGGCGCCAACGCCAACGGCGTTGCCGAGGAGGTCTTTGCCATGATGCTTGCCGCCGCGCGCCATCGGGTCGAGGCCGATAGCGGCACCCGTGCCGGCGGCTGGAACAAGAAGAAGTGCATGGGTCGTGAAATCACCGGAAAAACCCTAGGCATCGTGGGGCTGGGCAACATCGGCCAGCTGGTCGCCAAGCACGCGCAGGGCTTCAACATGACCCTCCTGGCATACGATCCCATCGTCGCCAAGAGCCGTGCCGACGAACTGAACGTCACCCTGGTCAGCCTGGAGGAGATCTTCCAGAAGTCCGACTACGTGACCCTGCACATCCCCGAGAACAACGAGACCCGCGGCCTCATCAACGCAAAGCTTCTGGATCAGGCCAAGGACGGCCTGATGCTCATCAACTGCGCCCGTGCCGGCATCGTCGTGGAGGACGACCTCCGCGCCGCCAAGGCCAACAAGGGCCTGGTCTACTGCAATGACGTCTATCCGGCGGATGTCCCCGGTCCCAAGACCATTGCCGACGTGGCCACCATCATGGTTCCCCACTTGGGCGCCAACACCAAGGAAGCCAACTTCACGGCAGCCAAGCGCGCCGGCGAAGAGCTGGTGGAGTTCTTCGAGCAGGGCATCACCCGCTATGTCGTCAACAAGGACCTTCCCGATGGGCTGGATCCCATCTACCAGCATCTGGCTTTCCGCCTGACCAGCGTCGCCCGCGCCCTGCTGGGCGAGAAGGCCAGCATCTCCGCCATCCGCTGCAACTACTACGGCGCCCTGAAGCCCTTCGCCAAGTGGTTCACCGCCCCCATCACCGCCGCCCTGGCCGGAAACGTGGCCATCAACCTGACCGACATCACCCAGTCCCCCGAAGAGGCCACCGCGGCCCTCCAGGCCACTAGCACGCTTCTGGACGTCCGGGAAGCTGACGAAAGCAAGCACTACGGCAACGCCATGACCATCGACCTGGAATCCACCGAAGGAATCGTCTCCCTCCGCGGAACTGTCGCCGAAGGCAAGCTGATCATCTCCCGCATCAATTCCTTCGAGAACATCTACATGCTTCCCGTGGGCCACCTGCTGCTGGTCGAGTACCAGGACCGTCCCGGCGTCCTCGCCAAGATCACCTCCTGCTGCGGCAATGCGGACATCAACATCGAGGACATCCACGCTCCTCACGACACCACCGGCAAACGCTCCCTGGCGATTGTCTACACCGCCAAGCCCGTCCCCCAGGAAATGGTCGCGAAGCTGAAGGCCGACATCGACGCCAGCATCGCCCTCTCCATCACCCTGCCGGACTAAATTTTCACAAAAAGCGTCTCTGCGGTAAGAATTTTTACTATTTTACGAGGAAAATTCGCCGCAGTTTCGTTTGAGTGATTACATTGATACAATTCCATGACTGTAGTCCTCGAAGTGAGTTTTTCCTCCGAGGCTCCGTCCGACAAACGGCATACCCCATTGGCGTACAAACGCCACTCTTTTAGGAGAAAAAATGACCAAGACCATGACCAAGCGCAAGATCGCCAACGCGGTCGCTGAGCGCATCGGTATCACCCAGAGCGCTGCTTTCGATGCAGTCAAAGCCATTCTGGAGACCCTCTCTGACGTCCTGGCGAAGGGCGGTCACATCGAGCTCCGCGGCTTCGGTGTCTTTGAAATCGTCACCCAGCGCCAGCGCGTGGGTCGCAACCCCAACAATCCCTCGGTTCCCGTGAAGATCCCCGCCCGCAAGGTCGTGAAGTTCCGTGCCGGCACCGAACTGGCCGAACAGGTCCGCAAGCTGGAGCTCAACAAGTAGTTTTCCGCTACGCCTTCGCAAATTGAGACCTGCGCGTCTCCAGACCCCGTTCGCCTGTTCCAGGAAACGGGGTCTTTGCGTTTCCCGGCCAGGGGGAAAAACAGTAAAAAAGGCTATGTTTCCCCCAAG
This sequence comes from Lentisphaeria bacterium, assembly GCA_024405215.1. Classification (GTDB taxonomy): domain Bacteria; phylum Verrucomicrobiota; class Lentisphaeria; order Oligosphaerales; family Oligosphaeraceae; genus UBA1724. The sequence goes on from JAKSPB010000018.1 coordinate 14,469, forward strand.
GGTTGTTTGCCGACGAAGCACTTCATGAATCGTTCCTTCCTGGCAGTCCGCCTGCCGGCGCATGGCCCCAGAAAGACACATACCCCACAAAATGTTTTCTCCTCTTGAAAACAAAGGCCAGGGGAAAAGACCTTCCTTTGCGTTTTGGTGCATTTTGTGTTTTGTGACTTGCTCCGGGAGGTGCCTCCTGCTGAAGAAGAGATTTGTTTTTCCCTCCAGGAAACCTTCCTTTTTGAGTTCATCTTCTCTTCGGTGGTCATTTGATTTGTTTTTCCCTCCAGGAAACCTTCCTTTTTGAGGAACATATCGTTCATTTAGAACAATAATATTGCCCTGTCCGTAAAAATGACACTTCTCGGCGCATATTGGCACTCCTCTTCCCAACCGGAAGAGTTGCGGAATTTTCTCGCCATCGGGGAAAGCGCCTGCCGGGAGCCACTTTTTCCCCGGGAAAGTCCCATGCCGTATTCTCCGACGCCCCGGCATTCCGGCTGCCGGAGATTCTATCCCATCTTTCCGACGGCACGGCGGTTCTTTCCGCGCCCTCCTTCCAGGACAGGCAATTCGTCACAGCCGCCACCCCTCCATGGCCTGACCTTTTTTTCCGACGACCTGGCCTTGCTGGCCAGTCTCCCCGGCATCTCCCGCCAGGCTTCCCACGAAGCCGTGGCGGACTTCCTCACACTGGGATACATCCCGGCACTACGCACCATCTATCAGGAAATCCGGAAAATCCCCGCCGGGCATCAATTTCTCCATGGGGAAATGCGGCGCATTCCCCTTCCCGACACCCTGACGGAATTGCCTATGCATTTTGACGAAGCCATGGAATTCTTCCGCAACCGTCTGAAGGCGCTGCCAGGCGAAATCCTGGAACGGCATCCGCAATTGGACGTCATGCTCTCCGGCGGGATTGACTCCGGAACTCTGCTGGAATTGCTGCAGGAGTTCTATCCTGACGATTCCCGCAAAGCCATCACCGCAGTCTTCCAGGAGAGGACTACAATGAATTCTCCCTGACCGCCTACGCCTCATTCCAGCGGTTTTGTTCCCAAGAAATGCGCGACGCCCTGCTTTGCCTGAAAACCTGGGAAACCCAGTTCGCCTGATCATGAAAACATATTCCCGTTTTTTCCTCGCCCTGCCCTTCGCCCTGTCCTGCCTGTGCGGCTGCCAGTCCACCGTCCGTGTCTCCGGGCACGCCGTCCGTCCTTACGAATATCCCCCCATGCGCTACGACGGCTGCTGCTGGAAAGAGACCCTCTGGGAAAAAAGCAATACCATCTTCCCGGAGAACAAGCGCCACACGCTGGCTGCCGTCCGCTACCGCACCAACTACTTCTATGCCCTGGGCACTGTCCTGACCTTCGGCCTCTGGGCGCCAGTGGACATAGAATGGGAGGAAAACGATGATTAGGAACCTCTGTGTCTTCATTGACGGCACACGCCAGAACCGTTCCAAGAAGGAAATGGCCACGGACTCCAACGTTGTGCGCCTCTACAATGCCACGCCAAATCGAAACGAAGGCGAAGTCCAGCAACGCGCATACTATCGCAAAGGCGTAGGCACGCGCGCCCACGAAACCATCACCGGCGGGGCGTTGGGCTTTGGACTGGATGAACGCATCACCGAAGCCAAGACATGGCTGGACGATGAATGCGCCATCGCCGCCGAGGATGGCGTCACGTCACGAATCTTCCTATTCGGTTTCTCCCGCGGAGCCTTCGCCGTGCGTGTCCTTGCCTCGCTCCTCCAGCGAGAAGTCGAGTTCCTGGGGGTCTGGGACACCGTCAAGGCCACCCCCGGACAGGACTTCGGCATCGCGGAACTCCCGCCCTACGTCCACCAGGCCTTCCACGCCATGGCCATTGACGAACACCGGAGCCTCTTCGACGTCTTCCGCTTCGCCCCGCTGGAACGTATCCGGGAATGCTGGTTCAGCGGCTCCCATACCGACGTGGGCGGCGGCTACAAGCAACGCGAACTGGCTGACATCACGCTGCGCTGGATGGCAAAGCAGGCCGTCGCCGCCGGACTCGTCGTCTCGCAGGAGAAAATCCCCCCGGAATCCTCCACACCCTTCCCCGCCGCCCCGCAAATCCACAACGAGGACTCCGGAGGCTGGTGCTTTACCAATCTCTTCCGCAAGATGAAATGGAAGACCCAGCGCATCATCGACGTAGGCGACGCCATAGACGACACCGTCCTCTTCATCCGCGACCACTGGAAGAACCTCATCAGCAATGCCAGCCTGGCCAAGAACAATATCTACAACCGACAAGGTTAACCACGCCCCGTAACATCCGTGGCTTTGGCAAAGCCACGGATAAAAAAAAAGCCGTTGCCCCTCACCTGGAGGTCCGCAACGGCCTTTTGGCAAGCGCGATTACTGCGCGTTTTCGTTCTTCTTCAGGACACCTGCCTCAACCAACTTGTCGATAAGTTGCTGCATGGAATTGAAGGCGGCCAGGAACCCCTGGGGAGGCATGATGACGCGAGCATTCGCCTCGGGAATCGGCGCGGTGCCGTTCATGCCGGGTTGCAGGGTCACGAAATCAAAACGGACCATGCCGCCTGCAAAGTGAATCTGTCCCATGCCATCGGCAAAGATTTCTTGTTTGTCAGCCATTGTACTAACTTCCTCTAGTTGTGCTTCAAAAGGATTGGAAAGACTTTTGTCAAAAGCCTCAGCGAGAACTGACGTTACTTTAACATCAAATGGAGAATTTGCCCATTTTCCCTCCAGAAGAGGAACTTTTCCTCCTCCGCAGCCCTGTCAGGCATTACGTTATGGCATTTTCCCACCTCACATACTAAATTCAGGAGAGACCTCTCATGACCGCACTGAAAAACGACAACCAGAAGACCAGCTACGCGCTGGGCATCAATATGGGCGCACAAATCTCCCAGCTGCCGCTGGAAGTCGACCTCCCCGCCCTGCTGGATGGCATCAGAGACATGCTGGACGGCGAAAAATGCCAGCTTCCCCGCCAGGAATGCATGGAGCTGCTGGACAAGCTCTTCCAGAAAATGGACCATGGCCACCACCACTGCGACGGACACTGCGGCGACGACTGCGACTGCCACGGCGAAGGCAAGAAGAACAAGGAGGCCGGAGACGCCTATCGCGCAGAAAACGCCAAGAAGGAAGGTGTCCAGACCCTGCCTTCCGGCCTGCAGATCCTGATCGCCGCCCCCGGCGATGCGCGCCATCCCAAGGCCACCGACACCGTCAAGGTCCACTACACCGGAAAACTCATCGACGGCACTGTCTTCGATTCCTCCGTGGATCGCGGGCAGCCTATCGAATTCCCCCTGAACCGCGTCATCGCAGGCTGGACGGAAGGAATGCAGCTCCTGGGCATCGGCGGCAAGGCCACCCTGGTGATCCCGCCGGAACTGGGCTATGGCGAAGCCGGCGCAGGCAGCGTCATCCCGCCCCAGGCCACGCTGATCTTTGACGTGGAACTGCTGGGAATCCGCTAGTCCACCGCGGCATTCTCCTTCCCTCCGTTCCAACAAAGAGGTTTCCTTATCTTTCGCCCCGTCCTTCGGAAACGTCGTTTTCCAGGACGGGGCTTTTTGTTGACCATGGCTTGACGGACCTGGAATGGAAAAACGCGACTATAGTAAAGCAGTTTCCCCGCTTCATTTTTTTCTCCTATGAATACCATCTTTTTCTCCGACATCCATGGTCTTCCCTCCACCCTGGAGAAGCTCTTTGAACAAGCTGACCTTTTTCATGCAGACCTGCTTGTACTCATGGGCGATGTCCTCTACCACGGCCCCCGCAACGGCGTCCCAGGCGCATACGATCCCAACCGCGTGGCAACTCTGCTGAACGGCCGGAAAGACCAGATACTAGCCGTGCGCGGCAACTGCGACTGCGACGTCGACCAGATGCTCCTGGATTTCCCCATCATGTCCGACTACGCACAGCTGGCCATTGACGGACGGCGTTTCTTCCTGACCCACGGGCATCTATATCACCGCGACTACATGCCTTCGCTGCCCAAGGGCTCCGTCTTCGTCCAAGGACATACCCATATTCCTGCCCTGGAGGAACTCTCCACGGGAATCACCTTCCTGAATCCCGGCTCCATCAGCCTTCCCAAAGGCGGCAACCTGCCAACCTTCGCCTTCCATGACGGCAAGGAACTGACTCTCCGGCTCCTGGAGGACGGCAGCCTGTATCAGCCGAAATAGATCATCCGGAACTTTTGCAAAAGTCCATTTGAAAGCATTCTTCCGGGATTCCGGAGGCGGTTTGCAGCAAACACGGCAAGTCGTAGCAGACACGACGCGAAACGCTTGATGCAAGCCGTCAAGAAAAAGAGCGAAAAGCAGCCAAAGCGACTTTTGCAGAAGAATCATCTATGCCATAGCGCCCTGCCCCGGCCTGTATCACAATCTCGTTTGCCTAAGGTGCTCCAACAGCTGCTGGCAGCCTTCAAGCACATCCTGGTAGGTCTCCTCGAAATTCCCGGTGTACCACGGATCGGCGATATTCCGCGGATGCGGCGACCAGTCCAATAGCAGATGGATTCGCCAATGTTCCGAAGCGGGCAGCATCCGTTCCAGGTCCCGTCGATTGTAGCGGTCCATTCCGATCAGCATATCATATTCCCGCGCCTTCCGGGAATCCAGCAGCCAAGCGGCGCGCGGCAGGAAGGGAATGCCTTCCTGCCGTAGCTTCGCACGAGTCCCCGGATGGATGTCGTTGCCGATTTCGTCCGTATGCAAGGCACCGGATTCCACCTGGACATTCGTGATGCCCGCCTGCCGCAGCAGCTCCTTCATGACGAACTCCGCCATGGGGCTCCGGCAGATGTTCCCATGGCAAAGAAAGAGAATGCGGAAGACGGGCTGGGATTCCATTATTGAGAACTAATAGTGCAGGACAACCATCTGGTGGCAGGCGAATTCCTCGACCTGGAAGCTGATGGTTCCGTCGGCTTCGGTTGCAAAGGGCAGCGTAGTGCCCTGAGGCTCCAGCGTGATGCTCTTGACCGGCCTGTCAGGCTTGAAGGAAACCTTCGTGCCGTGCAAGGGCATCAGCTCCTCGATGACGATGCCATTGCCCCAGAGAACCAGGCCATTGACCGTCTTGTCTCCGCCGCGAGGCACCACATTGGCGTAGAGCAGATGGACCACAGAGCGGTTTTCCGCAGGCTGGTCCATGACCGTGATACGTCCCATGGAAGGCAGATTGCAGGCGAGACGGCTCTCGCCGCCCAGCGCCAGCAGGACCACCTTGCGCAGATACTGCGCCATGGGCACGCATCCCCATCCCTTGTAGATGGTAAAGACAGGATGCGCCAGGTAGGTGATATTCCCATACTGGATGCCCGCCGCATAGCCAGTGGCTTCGGGCCTGTAGGGGGTATGCTGATGGGAACAGAAGTGGTCGTGGTCCGTACGGTTGAAGTAGGGATCGTAGATGTCGCCCAGGACCTTGGCCTTGGTGGCCTTCACACGCTGGCTCGGGAAGTACATCACCATGGGGGAATCCACGTCCGTTCCCTGCAGTTCGGGGATGGGCAGCATGTAGTCGACCTTGTAGGGGCTCTCGCCTTCGAACTCCGCGCCGAAATCGAAGAGAGGCTTTCCTGCGGCGTCCAGTCCCGTCCGTCCGGAAAGGAGGAGGCGTCCGCCTTGGGCCATGTACTCCTTCAACCGCGCCTGCAATGCCGGTCCGATGAGAATGTCGTCGGGCATCACCAGCAGCTTGTATTGGCTGAAATCGCTCTCCTGGTCAATGATATCAAAGAGGAAATGTCCCTCCAGCAGCACGCGTCCGGCGCCGATGTCGCCGTGCAGTTCCCAAGAGGAGTTGCCTTCCACGGCCGCCTTGTTCAGGATGGCGATTTCCGCCACGTTCTTCACATTGTCGCACCAGGGTTCCTTCTCCTCCACCTCGGCGTATGCGCGCCCAATGACGCGATAGGTGGAAGGATCCAGCTTTCCGCAAGGATGCAGCTGGTCGCCGATGCTGGACTTTGCCCCGAAGGCCAGCATGGAGGCGCATTCGTAGCGCAGGGCATTGGGATGCTTGTAGCCGCCGAACTCGCCCCAGCTGGTGTGGAATTTTCCGGTCATGCCCAGGAAGTCGAAGGGAAGCGTCTTGGCATACTTGGCGGAAAGCGCGAAGTGGTCGTATCCCCAGCCGCCCGTAGGCAGGGACTCCAGCTCCAGGTGGGAGAAATACTTGTTCAAGATGTCACGCTTGCCAGGAGTGACATGGCCGGAATTATGGAAGACCGGCATGTTGGGGTCTATGTCCCGCACGGCGGCCGTGGTCATGCGGTAGTAGCGTTCCAGACCGATCTGCGCGACCTTCTTCAAGTCCTCCGGATTATGGGGATCCCAGCCATGTTCGCGCAGGACCTTCATGCAGTGTTCGCAGGCGCAGGGGGACTGGTTGATGATGTCCAGGAAGATTCCGTCGCAATTGGGATACTGGCGCACCACCTCCTGTATCTCCTTCACCAGGTGATCCACGTAGGGGGAATTGAAGCAGGTCTTGTGGAAGCCGGGCTCCAGGTTGCTCTGGTTGCCGACCTTCATGGTATTGAGGTCAATGGGCTGGCAGACCCAGTCGGGATGCTCCGCCATCATGGCGTCGTCGAATCCCGCGGAGATGTAGATGGGGGCATTGACATCGATTTCCTTGCAGGCGTCGAACTGCGCACGCAGGAGATCGAATTTCAGCTGGGGATGCATGTGCCCCACCGCCGTCGTGTTGTAGTGCCAGCCGTGGTGGCATTTGGCGAAGATGGTGATGGAATTGACATGCGCGTCCTTCAGCGTCTGCTGCCACTCCTTCTTGTCAAAGGCTTCGCCGATTCCGGGAATCTGTCCGGAAGTGTGAAAATCCAGGTGAATTTGACGAAATCTCAAATGATGACCCATTTTTCTCCTTTAGCTGGAAAACAATATGCCTAGAAAACAAAAAACTGCGCTGCCACGCAGCGATGGCTTGCCTAATAAGATATCCCCAAAGAAAGAAAACGCAAATCAACAGACGCCACCTCGCCGACAGGCGCCACCACTTTTGCTTGACGCGGGAGGGGGGACAGGCAATCTGCCGGGAGAAAAGGGGCAAACCGCGCAGATGCACGGCTTCTCTCGGCGCGGGAGCATCGCCTCCCCCGCCTTGGCGCGGAAGAAACGCCGGCTACATCTCCTCCCATTCCCCGGAACACCCGCCCCGCTTTATAAAAATCCGCCATTTGACCGAACAAACGCCAGGACCTGCCTTACATTAAGATGTTTTAATTCTTCTTCCAACGCACTTCATATCCATGACCATTTTCGACCAGGCGAAGGATTCCGCCAAACGCAACCGCCCAGTTCCCTTCTGGAGCTGGAATGACAAGCTCTCCTCCGATGAATGCTGCCATCAGATCGACCTGATGAACGAGCAGGGCATCGGCGGCTTCTTCATGCACGCCCGCGGCGGCCTGCATACCGACTATCTTTCCGACGAATGGTTCCAGGTCACCAAGGCCTGCATCAACAAGGCCCGCGAGCTTGGCATGAACGCCTGGGCGTATGACGAGAACGGATGGCCCAGCGGCTTCGGCGGCGGCCTGGTCAACGCGAAGGGCCTCTTCTACCAGCAGAAATACCTCCGTTACAAGTATGTCATCGGCGAACGGGAGTTCCGGCAGATCCAGCACCCCGTGGCCTGCTACACGGACCAGGGGAAGCCCCTGCCGGAAGGCGCCACCATTCCCGACAACGCCCGAAGCCTGATCTGCTATTTCGACGTCAATCCCTATTATGTGGACACGCTGGACGGGCGGGTCATCGCGGAGTTCCTGCATTCCACCCACCAGAAATATTTCGAATACCTCACTGAAGAAGAGCGCAAGACCATGCGGGGCTTCTTCACCGACGAACCGCAGATCTCCCGCAACGGCCTCCCCTGGTCATACGTACTGGAGGAAGCCTACCAGGCACGCTTCGGCGAAGCGCTGCGCCCCCGTCTGCCGCAGCTCTTCTTCGACTGGGGCCTCGACTACCGCCGCACCCGCTACCGCTACTGGCGCGTGATCACCGAGCTCTTCAGCCAGAATTTCATGAAGCAGATCCACGACTGGTGCGAAGCGCACGACTGGGAGCTGACCGGGCATCTCGTCCTGGAGGAGAGCCTCCACTACCAGCTGATCGCCAACGGCGCCTGCATGCCACATTACGAATATTTCAGCATCCCCGGAATGGACATCCTAGGACGAAACCACTCCTGGATCACCCTGCCCCTGCAGCTCTTCAGCGTCGCCGCCCAGACCGGGAAGCGGCAGATCCTCTCCGAGACCTTCGCCCTCTGCGGATGGGCAGTCTCCTTCGCCGACCTGCAGTGGCTGGTCCAGTGGCAGTTCGTCCACGGCGTCAACCTGATCTGCCAGCACCTGGAGGGATACAGCCTGCGCGGCATCCGCAAGCGCGACTATCCCGCAAGCCTCTTCCGACACCAGCCCTGGTGGGAATACTACAAGCCTTTCAACGACTACCTCTCCCGCATGGGAACCCTTCTGGAAGCCGGCGACGTGAACTACGAAGTGCTGCTCCTGCACCCCATCTCCACCGCACAGATGTGCTATAACGACAGCACCAACGGCGCCCTGGAGCTCTTCGACAAGGCCTTCAAGGAGACATCCGACTTCCTGGAAAGCCACCAGATCAACCACCACTACGGCGACGAAATCCTGATGGAACGCCATGGCAGCGTGGAAAACGGCGCGCTGAAGGTCGGCGCCCAGTCCTACCGTCTGGTCATCCTCCCCAAATTGGCCAACCTCTCCTCGGTGCAAGTGAAACTGCTGGACGACTTCGCCTCCCAGGGCGGAATCATCCTTGGCCTGAAGAACAACCTGGATCCCATGCCCTTCGCCGTGGACGGCGAGGTCGGCGCAGAAGCGCCGCTGCTGGGCAGAGTCCGCTGGTTCGACTCCATGGAGGACCTCCTGGAGGCCATCCCGGCGGAGTTCCGCCCCGTGCATGTCGTCCAGGAAAACGGCGGCGCAGCCACCACCATCAACTGGACCAGCCGGAAATTCGCGGACTTCGACGGCAAGCCCGGCGTCTTCCACTACTTCGTCAACAACGCCCGCTACAACGCCGTGGAGAGCGTCATCTGCGTTCCCGGCGCGGGAATCGAAGGCTACTGCACCCATAGCGGCGAGCTCTATCCCCTGCCCTATACCACGGACGGCAAGAGCTGCGTTGTGGCGCGCCACTTCGCCCCCGCCGGCGACTTCGCCCTGGTCGTCCGGGACTACCCGGTGGCCCCGGCGCCGCCCCCCGGCAAGCGTCCGGAATCCCTGAAGCTGTCAAACGCCTGGAAGCTGGTCAAGTCCACGGAGAACCTATTGACGCTGGACCACTGCCGCTGCTACGCGGAGGGCGAGAAGCTCTTCGAGCACGAGTACGTCCTCACCGTCAACGACGCGCTTCTTGCCAAGGAGAAGGAAAACCTGCCCCTGGCCCTGGAGTTCGAGTTCACCATCGGCGACGGCTACGACTTCTCCCAGGATCTCACGCTGCTTCTGGAACATCCAGAACGCCAGAAGATCCTGGTCAACGGCAAGGAGATTGCCAACGTGCCCCAGGGGTACTTCGCGGATCCGGCCTTCGAGCGCATCTCCATCGGCGGCGCCATCCAGCCAGGCGGCAACATCATCCGCCTGGAATCCATCTACCACCAGGACTCCAGCACCTTCGAATGCCTCCGGGCGGCAAAGATCTTCGAATCCGAAAGGAACAAGCTGGCGCTGGACAGCGAGGTGGAGTCCGTCTACCTGGCCGGCGACTTCGGCGTAAAGACAGACGGCGTTTTCACCCAGCTCTCCGACGACTCCTGCCGCTATGCCGGCGACTTCGTCCTGGGCCAGGCGCCGATTGAGGTACGAGGCGACCATCTGGAAGAATGCGGCCTGCCCTTCTTCGCCGGCTCGCTGGTCCTGCAGCAGAACGTGGAGCTCACCGACGAGGAGGCAGCTTCGCCTCATGCGGTGGAATTCGCCATGCTCTACGGCAATGTACTGGAAGTCCACGTCAACGGCCGGCAGATCGCCACGATCACCCGTCCGGACTACGTCGCGGAGATCCCCGCCGGCCTGCTAAAGGCGGGCACCAACGAGATCCGACTGAAGCTGGTGACCTCGCTGCGGAACATGCTTGGCCCCCACCACCTGGACGAAGGCGACTGCCATGCCGTCGGCCCCGTGCACTTCTACAAGACCGCCGGCGGCCCCTTCACCGCCCACGGCGCACGTCCCTGGAACGACGACTTCTGCTTCGTCCGCCATGGTATCCGCTGAGATGACCGAAAATCCGTACTACTACGACCGACCCAGCGGCAAACTCCTGCGGGAGGAGGTCCTGGGCGACAAGTGGCTCCGCCTGGCCTACTGCTCGCCTATCAAGGGCCTCCTGCAGTGGCCGCTCTTCTCCTGCTCCGTCTTCTCCCGGCTGATGGGCTGGTCCCTGGACCGGCCCGCCTCCATCAAGCGCATTGCCGCCACGGTGGCACAGCTGGGCATCGACCTCTCCGAGGCAATCATCCCGCCCGGCGGCTTCGCCTCCTTCAACGACTTCTTCGCACGGGAGCTGAAGCCCGGCGCCCGCCCCGTCCCCCCGGAAGAGGAGGCGCTGCTTTCCCCGGCGGACTGCCGTCTGACCGTCTATCCGCAAATCACGGCGGGAATGGTCGTGCCGGTCAAAGGCACACCATACACCATCGAGGAACTGCTTGGCTTTCCCGGAAAACGATACGCGCGGTCCTTTGACGGCGGAAGCCTCATGGTCTGTCGTCTCTGCCCCGCCGACTACCACCGGTACCACTTCATCGACGACGGAAAAGTGGAAAGCTACTGGGCGCTTCCCGGCAAGTACCACTCCGTGAATCCCCTGGCGCTTTCCCTGAACTACAAGGTCTTCACGGAAAACATGCGCACCGTCCGGATGCTGCGCCTGAAACACGGCGACCTGACGGCCATGGTTGCCGTCGGCGCCTTCGGCGTCGCCTCCATCCACGACTTCGTCAATGAAGCCGACTTCGAGTTCCGGCGCGGCGGGCAGGCGGGATACTTCACCTTCGGAGGCTCCACCGTCATCCTGGCATTCGCGCCGGGAGCCTGCACATTCGACGACGACCTGCTCCAGCACAGCGCCGAAGGCATCGAGACCTTCGTGAAGGTCAACTCCCGCATCGGCACCTGGATGAAATAACCCCTTTTCTTTCCTTAAAATCCTCATCGCAACCAGAAAACCATCATGGCAAACATCTATCTCTACAGCCAAATCGACAGCGGTCTCCTTCTGGCGGAAGCCGAACAGCCCCTGACCAACCTCCGAATCGTCACCTTGGACGGCGCGGAAGTCTCCGCCCCCGTCCTCTCCTCCGAGACCCTGGACAACGGCCTCTGGCGCGCCCGTCTGGACGCATCCGAGCTCTTCTGCTGGTCCCCCGACACCCCCGTCCTCTACCGCTTCCTGGCCGACGGCGGCATCGACCAGCGCTTCGGATACTGCGAAATCAAGTGCTTCCAGGACAAGGCGGTGCTCTTCAACGGCGATCCCGTCTACTTCCGCGGCGTCATCCGCGGCATCGAGGCCCACGACCACCCGAACATGACGGGCGAAAGCCTCTTTGACGCGGCCGTCAAGTACATCCGCCAGGCCAAGAAATACGGCTTCAACCTGGTCCGCTTCCATTCCACCATCCCGTGGCCCGAGTTCGTGGACGCCGCCGACCAGGAGGGCTTCTTCATCCACGCGGAAATCGGCTTTGCCTACGACCGCGACGAGAAGGGCGACAAGATCGGCCTGGCCATGGACCAGACCGCCTGGAGGGAGACCATCCTCAAGTACCGCAACTCCCCCTCCATGGCCATCTTCTGCATCGGGAACGAGATGCACAACTCCGGCCGCGTCCCCCAGGTCCACGCCATCTACGAGGAAGGCAAGCGCCTGGCTCCCGGCAAGCTGATCATCGACAACTCCGGCTGGGGGGAATACGACCGCACCAGCGCCGACATCTTCTCCCAGCACATCGCCTACTTCTTCCCCGAAGGGCACCATGCGGAGATGTTCCATGTGGATGATCCCTGGCGCATCAACGGCTCCACCTACGAGCAGCCCTTCGACCTCCAGAACGACGCCCCCCGCGCCAAGGCCACCGTCCGCCGCGCCATCGTCCCCATCCGTCCCACCCTGGCCCACGAAGCCGTCCACTACATCGACGTCCCCGACTACTACGCCCTCCGCGAGAAGTTCGACGCCTTCTGCAAGAAGGTGGGTCCCGAATATCTGGAGAAGAACGGCATCAAGCGCCCGAAGTTCCTGGACGCCATGCCCGAGCTCATTGAGCGCAAGGGCCTGAAGGAGCGCTTCCCCGAACTGGTGAAGGCCTCCCAGAAGTTCAAGCTGGCCTGCCTCAAGAAATACCTGGAGAGCTGCCGTTTCTCCACTCTCTGCGGCTTCGAGATGCTCCAGTTCGCCGACTGCCTCAAGTACGAGAACAAGAACGGCATCGTGGACTGCTTCGACGACGACAAGTACATCCAGCCCGAGTGGATGCTCCAGTACAACGGCAACGCCGCCCTGCTGGCCCAGACGCAGAAGGCCGCCTTCTTCTGGAAGGAAGGCCTCAAGACCGCCATCTACGCCTCTGACTTCCTGCCCTCCCCCGCGCGCCTGGGCGACCTGACCGTCACCCTCGCATACGCCGACGGCGTCGTCGAGACCGTCTATGAAGGCAAGAAGATCGCCCTGGTCGGCGGACTCCAGAAGCTGGCCGAGCTGTCCATCGTCTTCCCCGAACGCCAGAGCGCCGAGGAGCTCACGCTGGCCGCCAAGTTCATCACCGAGGACGGCATCGAACTGGCCAACGACTGGAAGGTCTGGGGCTATCCCAAGGCCGAGATGCCCGCCCTGCCGGCGGACGCCCTGGTCACCGACGCCTTCGACGAGAAGGTCTTCGCCGCCCTGGACGAGGGCAAGACCGTCCTGCTGACTCTCTCCAAGCCCCCGGTGAAGGGCCAGGCCGACTACTTCTTCCCCGGCGCCCGCGAGCGCTGCAAGCCCTGCATCTGGGACCGCGGCAGCAACCTGGGCGGCGGCATCGAGGCGCCCGCCATCCGCAAGGCCCTGGGCCTGGAGCACTACTTCGACCTGAACCTCTTCAACCTCTTCAACGATGCCTACAAGGTCAACCTTGACACCTTCCCCACCAAGGTCACCGAATGGATGTGGGGCGTGGACAAGCCGGTCCGCGACCGCATGAAGGGCCTGGTCTTCGGCATCAAGCACTTCATCGACGAGGACACCCTGCGCAACTTCAGCCACCTCTTCGCCGTCAAGGCCGGCAAGGGCACCCTGGTTGTCTGCACGCTGAACATCTCCCTGCAGCACCCCTCCGAGGATCCCGTCATCCGCAACTTCTCCGCCGCGCTCCTCTCCGCTCTCCCGGAACTGGCCCAGACCGACTGCGCCATTTCCGCCGACGACCTGCGCGCCTACCTCAAGACGGTCCAGGAGAAGGGCCCCAGCAAGGAAGACACCATGAACCACTTCTGGGAAATCGACGACAAGCTGGTGGAAGACACCCTCTTCTGGGAAGAGGCGAACCTGGACCTGCGCAAGATCGGCTAGGAGAACAACATGGACACATACATTGTCAAACGCGTCGCAGCCGACGCCATCCCCGCGCTATCCAACACCTGGAACGACCCGGTCTGGCAGCAGGCCAACACCGCCAAGCTGGGCTGGTCCTGGCCCGGCAGCGAAGGCGCCCTTCCCGCCGTGGAGGCCCGTGTGCTGCATGACGGACACACCATCTACGGCATCTACCGCGTCCAGGACCACTCCGTCCTGGCCAGCGTCACCAAGTTCAACGGCATGGTCTGCCGCGACTCCTGCGTGGAGTTCTTCTTCCGCCCGCGGCCGGGCGCCGGATATCTAAACCTGGAGATGAGCGCCTCCGGCGCCTTCCTCTGCTACTTCATCCGCAACCACAAGCGCACGGAGGATGGCTACGAGGACTTCGAGGAGCTCACTCCCGAACTGGGCGCCAAGATCGCCACCATGGGAACCACCGGCGTGGTCCCCGTGGAGGACGTCCGCGACCAAACCTGGCAGATGCGCTTCCAGATTCCCTGCGCCGTCCCCGAGCACTACCTAGGGCCGCTGGGCGACCTCTCCGGCCAGACCTGGACCGGCAACTTCTACAAGTGCGGCGACAAGCTGAAGCATCCCCACTGGCTGGCGTGGCAGGGAGTTCCCGAGCTCAACTTCCACCTGCCAGACAGCTTCGGAACCTTCGTCTTCGCCTAGAAGGGCAAACAAGCCGGCCCTGCGTCCACCGGAGTTTGCGCTCCGGGCACAGGACGGGGCCGGGCGCCAAAGCCAACCAGCGGCGCCCGCGCCCAGCCCCGCGTCACCGTAGAACCAGAAAGAAAACTCCATGCTTCGCTCCTTCTGCAACCTGGCCGCCATGATCCTTCTGGCCCTGTGCACCTCCTGTGCCTCCAAGGCATTCTACTACGAGTATCACCACGACCCGACCCCAGAGGAAGAAGCCCGCATCGGCAACCGCCGGCACGCCCCGAAGCCCGAATCCCAAGGCATTTACACCATCCGGCGGATAGCCCCGGAAAAACCGCCGCGGCTTTTCATGGAGCCCTCTTGGGAAGCCAAGGTCTGGGATCCAGCCGAACTGGGGTTCCTCTCCCATGCCTGGCCGACCAGCAAATACAAGGGCGCCCGCGTCTTCTTCAAGATGCTCCATGACGGCGAACGCGTCTACGCCATCTTCTATGGCTATGACCGATATATGAGGGCCGTGTACTTCAGACCCCAGACTCTTGCATGCCGCGACAATGCGGTGGAGTTCTTCTTCGCCCCGGCAGGCCTTCCGGGCGGATACTGCAATATCGAAATCAGCGTCTCCGGCGCCTATCTCGCGCAGTTCCATCCGGACAGCCAGACAGTCTGGCGAAACGCATCCCCCCTGCGCTCGCCCATCGAGACCTGTTCCTCCATCAACTGCATCGTCGCCAACGAAGTGAAAGACAACGTGGAGTGGTGCGTCGCCTTCATCTTCAACGCCAAGGACGTCCTCCGGGAAATGGGATTGGACGACTCGAAGCCACTTTCCGGCCAGACCTGGCAGGCGAACTTCTACCATTGCGCCGAGAACTCCAGCCACAAGCGCTGGTTCAGCTGGGCGCCCCTCCAGGCGCTCAACTTCCACCGTCCGCAGGATTTCCAGCCTATCCAATTCGAATAGCCTGCAAAAAGCCAGGAATAATCCTCCCTTTTTTCCATTATAGGTATTTTTTTACGTTTTTTCAAGTTCTTTTAGAAAAATTTAGACACTTTTCGGCATATTTTCCCGTTTTTTGTCTGCCACACAAACGAATGGCATTAAAGGTACCTTACTTGACAGATTTTCCTCAAGAACTGAAGTTTTCTACAGCACTTCCATGGGAACCCCGAAACTTTTCATCCTGTCTGACCAGATGCGCGGTGCCTCCTTCTCCCTCACCTTGGAGAAATACACCGTTGGACGCGCCGACGACTGCAACATCTGCATCACTGACCCCACTGTCTCCTCCCACCACTGCAGCCTGGTGAAGCTGGATGACGGGACCTTCGCCATTGAAGATCCCGGTTCCACCAACGGTACCAAGGTCAACGACAAGCGCCTCCAGCCCGGCGAGTCCACCACTCTGAAGAATGGTGACATCATCCAGGTCGGAAGCATTGAAATTCTCTTTGACGACTTGGAAGGCAACCGGGACGACGGACGCACCGTCTCCGTCATCGACCTGGACGACACCGACACCGGCGAAGTCAACAAGACCACCATGAAGAACCTGGGCAACAAGTTCGGTGGAAAGCACACGCCGGTCCTGCGCCCGAACAAGAGCCACGGCATGATCTTGAACATCATCCTGGGACTCCTGGCCCTGGCCGTCGTGGTCGTCATCGCCATGGTGCTCCTCAAGGGCGGCAAATAATCCGCCAGTCCACACCTGCTACTCCGGACGTTTTCTGTCTTTGCGGGAGCCGCCTGCCTTAGACGGCTCTCCATTGTTTGTCTATCCATTGCTCCGCCTGGTCGTCGTGCGCTGAAAACGGCTCGACATCAGGCGTTTTTCCTTTTTTTTGTGCACCCCCAACGATCCCGAGAACGTCCAGAAGCCCCAGGAAGAAGAAAAACTGCCTGCAGCCCCCGCCACGCCGCCCCCTGACAACCAGGACGCCCAGAAGCGCCCGGAGGAGGGCGAGCCGCCGAAATCCCGCCCTCCCCGTGAACTCCCCTCCTATCAGCCGGGGAACGACGAGTCAACCGAGAAAGATGCCTCCAAGGACGAAAAATACGAGATGGCTCCCGGCTTCCGGCGCGGCAGCTTCCCCCGCCCGCCCATGGCGCGCTGGCAATATATCTTCTGGCTGATCCTCCTGGTCCTCATTCCCCTTGCTGGATATTTCCAGATGCGGAACAAGACCGAGTCAGACGATTTGACGCAGAAGCGTTTTGAAGACCTGCTGACCCGAAAGCAGATTATTGAAATGGTGACCACGGAGAACTCCGGCGCCATCATGACCATCAGCGGGACGTACAACGACCCGGAATCCATTTCCACCGGCGCCCAGCGGAAATTCCGCGTCAAGGTCATCTACAGCGAAGCCCTGGACCGACTGATTCGCGAAAACTGCCCCAGCTACGCGGCGAAATCCGAATCCGGGGCATTCACGCAGTTCCTCTACATGATGCTGCCCACGGTGCTGCTGATCGCCTTCTTCTACTTCATCTTCGTCCGGCAGATGCGGAATGGCGGCGGCGCCATGACTTTCGGAAAGTCCCGTGCCCGTCGGCAGGATCCCGACGACAAGGCCCCCATCACCTTCAAAGACGTAGCCGGATGCGACGAAGCCAAGGAGGACATGAAGGAAATCGTGGACTACTTGAAGGACCCCGCCTCCTTCACCAAGCTGGGCGGCCGCATCCCTCGCGGAATCCTGCTTTGCGGCCCTCCGGGAACGGGAAAGACCCTCCTGGCGAAAGCCATCGCCGGCGAGGCCAAGGTCCCCTTCTTCTCCATCTCCGGCTCTGATTTCGTGGAAATGTTCGTCGGCGTCGGCGCCGCTCGTGTACGCGACATGTTCGACGACGGAAAGAAGAACGCGCCCTGCCTGATTTTCATCGATGAAATCGACGCGGTCGGCCGTTCCCGCTTCAGTGGAATCGGCGGCGGACACGATGAACGCGAGCAGACTCTCAACGCGCTGCTGGTGGAAATGGATGGCTTTGAAGCCAACCAGGGCGTCATCGTCATCGCCGCCACCAACCGTCCCGACGTGCTGGATCCCGCCCTGATGCGTCCTGGACGCTTCGACCGCCAGATCACCGTGGATCTGCCCGACCTGCATGGCCGTGTCGCCATCCTGAAGGTCCATGCCAAGAAGACGCGCCTGGCCGAAGATGTAGATCTGCGCGTCATCGGACGCGGCACTCCCGGCTTCTCCGGCGCGGATCTGGAAAACCTCATCAACGAAGCAGCGCTGCTGGCCACCCGCCGCAAGCTGGAAGCCGTTGGAATGCCCGAACTGGAAGAAGCACGGGACAAAGTCCGCTGGGGCCGCGAACGCCGCAGCCACAAGATGACCGACAAGGTCCGACGCCTCACCGCCTTCCATGAAGCCGGCCATGCGTTGGTCGAGATGTGCTGTCCCGACGCCATGCCGCTCCACAAAATCACCATCATCCCCCGCGGAATGGCCATGGGCGCAACCATGTCCCTGCCCAAGGATGACGAACCCATGGCCTCCAAGCGCCAGATCCTGGACATGATCGCCGTGTGCTTCGGCGGGCGCACCGCCGAGGAACTCACCATGGACGACATCTCCACCGGCGCCTCCCAGGACATCCGCCAGGCCACCGACCTGGCCAAGAAGATGGTCTGCCAGTGGGGCATGTCCGAACATCTGGGCCTCATCAACTACGCAGGCCGCGAAGAGCACCTCTTCCTGGGCCGGGAAATCACCCGCTCCGAGGACTTCAGCCCCGAGACCGCCCGGGAAATCGACATGGAGATCCGCCGCATCGTGGACGAGCAGAAGGCCCGCGCCACAAACATCCTGACGGAGCACCGCGCCGATCTGGAAAAGCTGGCCAATGCTCTGCTGGAAAAGGAAACCATGAATGCACAGCAGGTCTACGAACTCCTGGGATGGCCCATGCCCGAGGAGGAAAGCACCCAGGACCTCCCGGAAGACGACGCACCGGAGGCCGCAGCCATCCGCGAAGCGCTGAAATAACGCACCTTGCCCAGGGCCATGGAGATCATTCCCCATGGCCTTGTACACTTTTCCCAAAGCCCCTTTCTATCACTTTATTTTGCTGCAAGCCAGCCATGAAGAAACGGTTTCTATTGCGCATCCTGGCGGTATTCTGCGTGATGGCCCTCACGATGCTTGTCTTCCGGCGTATCTTTCCGGAAGGCGAGATGCTCCCTGCCATGCAGCAGCTTGATCCCGGCCTGGAAATCCGCCAGTATGACTTCCTGACCTCCATCTTCAATACGGACTGCCGCTTAAGTCTCTTCGGCACACGGCAACAGGTCCACACGGCCTATCGGCGCGTCTCCGAAGAGCTTTTCCGTCTCCACAACGCGTTGAACCGCTTCAACAGGCAAAGCGAAGTCTCGCGCTTCAACGCAACTCCGGCAGACACCCCCTTCCCCTGCTCGCCCCAGCTCTGGCGGGCCTTCGAGACTGCGGAAAAGGCATACCAGGAAACCGACGGCGCCTTTGACATCACCATCGGTCCCCTGATGGCATTCTGGAAAAAGCACGCAACCGATGCGGAAATCCCCCAGGAAGAATTGGCATCCATCCGCCAGCACGTCGGGTTCTCGCTGTTGAAGCTGGATGCCGCGGCGCATTCCGTCACCAAGCTGGCCAATGGCCTCCAAGTGGACTTCGGCGGACTGGCAAAGGGCCTGGCGCTGGACATCGCCCGCGAAACCCTCCAGGCGGAAGGAGTGGAGAACTGCTATCTGGATTTCGGCGGCAACACCTACCAGAACCTCCCCCAGGACCATCCCTACCGTGACCTCTGCGCCATCAAGGACCTCCGTCCCCTGCCGGACGGATCCTTCCCGTCTGCCCCGCGATGCACGCTGCAAAACGCCGAAAGACGCTTCCTGGGCACCAGCGCGAACTCCTACCGCGCCATCTCCAAGGATGACGCCAAACCCGTCGGGCACATCCTGGACCCCCAGACCGGCATGCCCGTCGCGCCGGCATACATCTCCCTTACTGCCATCGCCGACACCGGATGGCGCTCCGACGCCTTCTCCACGGCCGTCTTCGCCAAAGGCGCACCACTTGCCCGGATAATCACGGCCGCGCACCCCGCCTGCGCCTTCATCTTCCTTCCGCAGACCGACGCCGCACCGGAAATCATTGGCGACGCCCGTCTGCAGAACTCCTCTTCCATCAATCCCTAGCCATCCCCTCCCACATGTTTCCCTTCCTTGCGAAAAACTTCCTTAGCGCCCTCTGGGGCCCTTTCCGACTCCTGGAGTCACGACTCTTCCTCATCCTGCTTGGCGCCATAGGCTGCACGATCCTGACCTGGCTCCTCCTTCCCCGTCTCTGGGACTACCTGCCCCACGACCGCGGAAAGGCATTCGTCAAGGGGTCGGAAAAAGCCAAGGGGAAGCCCACCGGCGCCGGCTTCCTCACCACCATCTTCTTCCTCTTCTGCGCATTCTTCGTCATGCCCTTCTACTGGGAATACGCGCTTGTCGGACTCTGCCTCTTCGGAATCATGCTCACGGGATATCTGGACGACCGAAGCACCACCGACTGGGGACAACTCAAGAAAGGCCTGCTGGATTGCGCCATCGCCCTCCTGGCCGCCTGGGTCATCGGGCACTGGCAGGGAACGCAAATCTGGCTTCCCTTCTATAAAGGCCCCCTCCCCGGCGGCGCCATCCAGCTGCCTTCATGGCTTTTCGTCATCGGCGGCGCAGCCCTGCTCTGGATCATGATCAACGTCGTCAACTGCTCCGATGGCGTGGACGGCGTGGCAGGCTCCCTGGCGCTCTATGGCCTTTTCGCCATGGCCGTCCTCCTCTACGGCGTCATGGGACATGAGAAGATTGCCGAATACCTCCTGCTGCCCCATATCCAAAACGGCGCCTCCTGGGCGACGCTGCTCTTCACCGCCATTGGCGGCCTGGGCGCCTACCTCTGGTACAACGCCTCGCCCTCCAAGGTCCTCATGGGCGATGCCGGAAGCCGCGCCTACGGACTGCTCCTGGGCATCGCCGTACTGGTCTCCGGCAATCCCTTCTTCTTCCTGGTGGCCGCCCCCATCCTCTTCGTCAACGGCGGCGCGGGACTGGTGAAGCTCATCCTGCTGCGCACCCTGAAGAAATTCGGCTGGGACACCCGCCCGCCACTCTCCATCGTGGTCAACCCCATCCATCCTGAAAACTTCGCCTCCCCCGAAGACGCAGCGAAACAGCACGCCCTGGTGCGCTTCCTCCACCACTACCGCTTCCCCGTCCACGACCACTGTCGAAAGAATCTGGGCTGGTCCGACGCCCAGGTGCTGATCCGCTTCATGCTGCTCCAGACCGTCCTGATGCCACTCTTTGCCATCCTGATGATCAAACTACGATAGCACCACAGCACGGCGTAATTCTCAATCCATGAAACTCGCCATCCTGACACTCTGCCTCGCCGTCGCCACGCTCCGGGCCGCCACGCCCATTCCCTTGGAGAATCCCGGTTTCGAAGAGGGGTCCACCGGATGGCTCCAAGTGACGTCCCTATGCAGCTTCCCGGTGGAAGCCGCCCGCACGGGAAAACGCGGTCTGCGCATCACGGACACCAGCGTCGAAGACGGCTCCGACATCGTCTCACCGCGCTTCCCCGCCACCCCCGGCGTCACCTACGCCGTGCGCTTCTGGGCCAAGGCCGTTGACGACAAGAACCACCTGGGCGTCTATCTGCGTTTCTACGATTCCCAGGGCAGGAATCTGACCTCCATGAATGACAACAAGGAGATTCTCCTGGGCATGCCCTCCAACAAGCAGTGGAAGCAATACACCCTCTGCGGAAAGGCCCCGAAAGGCGCAACCGCCTTCTGCGTCTGGATCCACTCCATTGACGGCCAGACCGCCTGCATGGACTTCGACGATTTTGAACTCATGGCATTGGAAAAGTCGGAAGAACATACCATCACCACCTCGCGCATCTCCTCCTTCTCCTTTCCAGAAATTTCCGAGAAGCGCATCCGGCAGCTTGCCGCCATGCTCCCCGCGTCGCCTCGCGGCATGGGCGCACCGATTTCCGACCGGGAAAAATGGTCGGCACTCGCCACGCGGCAGGAATACAAGCGCGTCTTTCAGCGCGCGGAAAAGTACCTGACCACGCCCATCCCGGACACCTCCGACGAGTTGTATCTGGAATATCTGGAAAACGGCAACCGCAACCACTACGAAGACGCCTATTTCCTGCGCACGGACATGCTCGTGAATCTCGCCATGGCGGAATGCATGGAAAACCAGGGACGCTTCCTGCCCAAGCTGGAAGAGATCATCCGCGCCATCCTGGCGGAACGGAGCTGGGTCCTCCCGGCCCATGACGGCTCCCTCACCAACTTCCATGGCACATCGCTCTATGCCGACCTGGGATGCAGCACCCGCGCAGCCGAACTGGCGCAGGCGGACTGGTTCCTCCAGGACCGGCTTCCCCAGGAACTGCGGGAGGCCATCCGCCGGGAAATCATGCGCCGGGCATACATCCCCTACCGGAACACCATCCGCAACCTGGAAATCCAGCGCGGAAGTTCCTGGATGATCGCCACCAACAACTGGAACGCCGTCTGCACACGCAACATGGTGGTCGTCGCCTTGAATCTCGTGGACGATCCCCTGGAACGCGCCGAAATCCTCGCCGCAGCCGAAATCTCCGCAAAATTCTTCGTCTCCGGATTCACCCCGGACGGCTATTGCAGCGAGGGCGTGGGATATTGGGACTACGGCTTCGGATACTTCATGATGATGAACGAATACATCCTGGACGCCACGGGCGGACAGCTTGACCTCCTGGCGGAGTTCCCCTCCCTGAAGGCCGTCTGCGAATACGCGAAGAACATCATGATCGACGACGGACTGGCGCCCTACTACGCCGATGGCGGCGGCAATCCCGGACACGGCACCCTGGCGCTGATCCAGCGACACTACCCAGAATTGCTCCGGAAGCGCGTCTCGAAATTCCACCCGCAGAACTCCCTCGTCGCCGCAGCCTGCCACCTCTTCCAGGACGACGACGCCTGCCGGGAACGCGCTCCCGAAAAGACCGTCCGCGATCCCCGGTCGTATTTCGACGCGGCGGGGGTGCTCATCTGCCGCCTGCCAAAGGCCTCCGCCGGACACTTCGGCGCCGCCATCAAGGCGGGAAACAACGCCGAAATGCACAACCACAACGACGTGGGGTCCTATGTCATCGCCCTGGACAGCATCCCCTTGGTTCTGGATCCGGGCGGCGAGGTCTATACCCAACGGACCTTCAGCCCGAAGCGCTACGAGAGCAAGATGCTGAACTCCTACGGGCACGATGTCCCCATTGTCGCCGGAAAGCTCCAGAAGCCTGGCGCAGGCGCCAGAGGAATCGTCACGGAGACCCGCTTCTCCGATGAACAAGACCGCATGGTCATCGACATGACCTCCTGCTACAAAGTCCAGGAACTGGTCAAGCTCACCAGGACCTTCGTCTTCGACCGGAAAAATCCCCAGGTCGTCATCACGGACGAAGTGGACTTCTCCTCCCCGCAGACCTTCCAGGACGCCATCGTCACCTATTCCCCATACGACATCGCCTCCCCGGACAGCCTGCGCATCTTCCAGGGAAAGCAGGCCCTTCAGGTGAAGATTGCGGTGGAAGGCGCGGAAAGCTGGAGCGTCACTCCCGAAACCATCGAGAATCCAGGACGACGCTCCCCCACGCGCCTGGCCATCGACCTCCCGCAGCCCGTCCTCCACGCCAAAGTGACCATCACCTACACGCCGCAGAAGGAGGAATGACACGTCGGACCGGTCGGACACGCCGGACTTCCTGAGAATAGTTATGTTATGCACGCTTCTGCATAACGCCTATTTCTTGTTTTCTAAAACCGCAATGCAACTCCTGACTCGCCAAACTCCCTTGAACCGTCCCGTGCGCATCCTCCAATTCGGCGAAGGCAATTTCCTTCGCGCCTTCGTGGACTGGATGGTGGAGCGCATGAACCGCGCCACGGATTTCAACGCCGCCGTGCAGATCGTAAAACCGCGCGCCACGCCAGGCGGCACCGGCGAAATCCTGAATCGACAGGGCGGCGTTTACCATGTGGTTCTTCGAGGTGTCCAGGACGGAAGAAACGTGGAGGAAATCGAACCCATCACCTGTGTAAAAGGCTGCCTCAACCCCGCTACGGACTGGGACGAAATCCAGAAATGCGCTTGCGATCCCGCCCTGCGCTTCGTCGTCTCCAACACCACCGAAGCCGGCATTGAATATCGTCCTGGCGAGGACACCTTCCCCGCGAAAGTCGCCCGCGTGGTGACGGCGCGTTGCCAAGCCGGCCTGCCGGGACTGGTCTTCCTGCCTTGCGAACTCATCGAGCACAACGGCGACATGCTGCGCGAATGCACCCTGAAATATATAGAAGACGATGCTGTTCGCCGCTATGTGGAAACACAATGCATCTTCTGCAACACCCTGGTGGACCGCATCGTCGCCGGTTTCCCCAAGGATGACGCGCCGCGTTACTGGGAACGCCTGGGGGTGCAGGACGACCTCATCGTCTGCGGCGAGCCCTTCTTCTTCCTCGCCATCGAGGGACCGGCTTCCGTAGAGGCGGAAATCCCGGCGAAAGCCTGTGGGCTGAACGTGGTCTTCACACAGGACCTGACTCTCTACCGTACACGCAAAGTCCGCTTCCTCAACGGTGCGCACACAGCCAGCGTCCTAGGCGCACATAGGGCCGGCCTGACCTTCGTGGACGAAATGGTCCGCGACTCCGAATTCGGGAAATTCCTTCGGCAGGTTCTCTTCGAGGAGGTCATGCCCACCGTGGATCTCCCCGAAGAGGAGAAGCGCGCCTATGCGGAAAGCGTCCTGGAACGTTTCGCCAATCCCTACGCCCAGCATCGTCTGCTTTCCATCGCCTTGAACTCCGTCTCGAAATGGAAGGTCCGCGTGCTGCCCACGCTGCTTGACTATCAGAAGAAATTCGGCAAGTTGCCGCCCTGCCTCACCAGATCCATGGCCTATCTAGTGAAATTCTACCGCACCTGCGAAATCAACGACAGCCCGCAGGTGAAGGAGTTCTTCGCCGGCCACCCCACCTTGGAACAGATTCTTGGAAACACGGACTTCTGGGGAATGGACCTGAACACCATCCCCGACTTCACCGCAACCGTCGGAGAGTTCCTCGCATGATCATCCATCCTGACGACAACGTGGAAGTCCGCGACGACGGCCATAAATATGCCCGCTGCCCCATCGCGGCAGGGGAGAACATCATCAAATACGGCATGCCCATCGGCCATGCCACGAGGGACATCGCATCCGGCGAACACGTCCACACAGACAATCTCGCCACAAATCTGTCGGGACAACTGGAATACGCCTACACGCCGGACTTCCGGGAAATTCCCGTGCACTGCACCCGGACCTTCCAGGGCTATCGGCGCCCCGACGGCCAGGTCGGCATCCGGAACGACGTCTGGATCATCCCCACTGTGGGTTGCGTCAACAGCCTGGCCAGGAAACTGGCCGATACAGCCGGCGCCATCGCCCTGACGCACCCCTACGGCTGCTCCCAGTTGGGAGACGACCACGACACTACCGCCAACCTGCTGGCCGCCCTGGCGCACAATCCCAACGCAGGCGGCGTGCTGGTCCTGGGGCTCGGCTGCGAAAACAACACCATGAAGAGCTTCCGGGAACGACTCGGCGACGTGTCGAAGCTCAACATCCGCTTTCTGGTGGCGCAGGAGGCGGAAGATGAACTCGAGGAAGGACTGGGACTGGTGGCGGAACTCCAGGCAGCCCGTGTCAACCACCGGGAGGAAGTGCAGCTCTCCGAACTGCGCGTGGGATTCAAGTGCGGCGGCAGCGACGGCTTCTCCGGCATCACCGCCAATCCCCTCGTCGGACGATTCTCCGACTGGCTGGTCGCCCAGGGGGGCACTGCCGTCCTCACGGAAGTCCCTGAGATGTTCGGCGCGGAGACGCTCCTCATGAACCGATGCATCGACCGGCAGGTCTTCAACCGATGCGTCCAGATGATCAACGGCTTCAAGGACTACTTCCAGCGGCACGGCCAGGCCATCTACGAAAATCCCTCCCCGGGCAACAAGGCCGGCGGCATTTCCACCTTGGAGGACAAGTCCCTGGGATGCGTCCAGAAAGGCGGCAGCGCACCGGTCATGGACGTGCTGCCATACGGTGCGCGCCTGAAACGCCACGGACTCAATCTCCTGACCGCCCCCGGAAACGACATGGTCTCTTCCACCGCGCTGGCGGCTGCCGGATGCCAGATGCTTCTCTTCACCACGGGTCGGGGCACCCCCTTCGGAACCGTCATCCCAACCGTCAAGATCGCGACAAATACCCTGCTGGCCACCAGAAAACCACATTGGATCGACTGGGACGCCATGGCGCACCCCAACGAGCTCCGCCTGGCGGAACGCGTCATCCAGATCGCCTCCGGGGACTACCTGGCCCAGAATGAACTCCGAGGAAACCAGGACATCGCCATCTTCAAGGACGGCGTGACCCTGTAGTTCATGGCTTTGCCCTGTTCTCGGGCGCAAGTCTCGGGAAATGCCACGTCTGCACAGGAATTGACGGCATCGTCTTGTCCTGTGCTCGAGACGCTAGCCCCGGAAAAACGACATGCCGGGGCACCCAAGGAACCAAAGAATGCAATTCTTTATTTTTTTCGGAAGGCAGAGGGGGATTTCCCATAGAATTTCTTAAAGCACTGCGTAAAATAGCATGGTTCGCAGAAGCCGCACCGAATGGATATCTCCTTGGCCAAAAGCGAGGTGTTCTGCAGCATTTCCCGAGCCTTCTCCAACCGGAACTGCAGGAGATAATCGCGGGGAACCTTGCCCGTCGCCAATTGAAAATCCGCAGTGAAGAGCTTGCGGGGCTTGCCATAGATCTTCGCCAGCTCCTGACAGAAAATCGGCTCACCAAAATGGAGTTCGATATGCCTGAGCACCTCAGCCATTTTCAGCATCTCGTTTTCCGTTTCCTTGACTTTTTCGGAAAAGAAACGGCATAGCTGCGCAAGAAGGCAACGCAGAAGGGAATGCATGATGGTGACGTAGTGCGGTCCTCGGTTGAGGTTCTCCCAATTCATCAACTGCCAATAGCCAACCAGCGTCTGGAGCTCCTCCTCGGAAAGGTGCAGGAGATACTGAAATTTATAACGCTGGTGGAACCGCGGCTCCATATCCAGAAAACACCGCAAGGCGGGTTCCACCAGTAATTCCGGAAAGCCGCGAATGACTTCGTTGTTCTGCAGCAACACATTATACACCAAAAGACTATTTGGGGGATAATAACGGTGGGCGTAGTTGCAAGGAATCAAAAAGACATCACCGCGTCGGATGGAAAAATTTTCCGTCGCCGTGGCGTAGAAGCCATTGCCGCCACCGATGATGGCTATCTCCAGAAAATCATGCGTGTGAAGAGCCAACGGCTTCTTGCTGTAAAAGTCCTTGGCAACATTGATGGGACACCCCTCCCCGGCTACACGCAAGGTCAAGGGACAATCCCAGTTGTAATTTCTGATCAGTGTATCTGGCATAAAAGGAAGAATTCTAATACAATCATTGAACACACGGATTAATATACCCCCGCAATCCAAAAAACTAAACAAAATCCCAAAAAACTATATTTTTTACATCCAGAAATTTGCTATAATTTGGATATTGACGGAAATTGCCCCGTCTGCTTTCCTTGTTTTTCCCTCAACTCCGCTCCTTGTTTTGCACCATGAAACAGAATTTCACCCTGATTGAGCTGCTGGTGGTGATTGCGATCATCGCCATCCTGGCCAGCATGCTTCTTCCCGCCCTCTCCAAGGCCCGCGAAAAGGCCCGCGCCATCAGTTGCATCAACAACCTGAAGCAAATTGCCCTTGGAAACCTGCTCTACGCCAACGATTCCCATGACTTCCTGCCTCCCGTTGCCTATCAGGCCGGCGAGAGCGGTGCCGGCCCCGGACTCTACGGTGGCTGGATCATCAACGAGACTGCGTACTTCTGGTTCACCGTGAATCCCTTGATTCCCGGCGCGCCCATGACCGGAAAAGCATGGCAGCAAAAGGATCCGGCAGCTTGGAACAACGGCACCGACCAATCCAGCTGGCACAAGATCCTGATGTGCCCATCCTGCAGTCCTTCTGACCGCCTGGATGGCAATATCACCTATCAGGCAAGCATCGGTCTGGGCCATTCCCTCCGGGCACAGTCTTCCGACGGCGAATGGTTCACGGAAGCGTCGGATGGCGCCAAGAAGGCCGCCACCTGGCATCGGGTGAGCTCCCTCAGCAACGCATCCCTGCACGTCAATGTGATCGATGGCACGAAGAACCACGTCCAACTCGGCGGCGACGCCGTGATGAACTCTGCCTGGCAGCCCATGATCATGGCCCTGCCCAAGTGGATTCGGCGCACTTCCAACTACTTCCGCCACAGCAACATGATGAACGCCTGCTTCTCCGATGGACACGCAGAGACGATCGGCATTGGCAAAGCCAAGACCACCAGCAGCACCTACAGCGGCTACTATACCCTGACCACCGACTACTGCTGGTATCCCGGTGTCGACATGCCCGGCGGTGAGAAACGCTAACGGAAATTCACATTCCTGAGGCAAAAGGCTGTTGCAGAACCTCAACTCGAGGCGGCAACGGCCTTTTCCGTTCTTCCCCTGCCTGTCGCAATGGGAAAACGGCCTCCTGCGCATCGCGGCCCTCGCGGGAGAGTATTCGCTGTTCTTTCGTTCCGATTCAGAACGGGATTGAAAAACGATGCACGCAAATGGACACCAAAATCATCCACTTGCCCGTTCAGGCTGATGACACTACAGAAGCGTCTGTTTTCCTGTTTTCGTCCGCCAAAGAAGCCTTGGCTTTTCCTATGGACGAAAAAGAGAAAACGACGGTCCTTCGAGGACCGCCAGCCTGGACGCCATTCGTGTTCATTCGGAGGTCAAGGCGTTCCTTCTGAACAGATGCAAGATTCCGGTTTCCGCGTTTTTCCATGTATTCCGTGCTCTCAAAAACCTCACCGCTTTGAACAGACAATGTTCTTTTATGCAATTTATATATCTTTTCCACCTAGTTTTGAAGTATTTTGCCTAAACTTATCATTCTATCGCCCCGCATTCCCATCCATCAATATATTATCACGTTTACCCTTTCCTGTTCATCTTTCTCTTTTACTCCATGGAACACAAGTCCTGCCATTGTCACGACGAGCATCCGACATTCCAACCAGAGCCGACGCCCTGCGATCTGCGCGTGGAATACAAGTCCAACCCCTTGGGAATGGACGAGCCCACGCCACGCTTCAGCTATCAGCTCTTCGGTGTAATCGCACAGACCGCCAGGCAGCTCCAGCTCTTTGAGGAAGGCGCCAAAGCCCCCCTTTGGGACACGGGCTGGGTCGACGATTCCTCCTCCCAGCAAATTGCCTATGAGGGAGCACCACTGAAGCCCTTTACCCGTTACGAATGGCGCGTGCGCATCAAGGACGAAAATGGCGAGACCAGCCAATGGAACTCAGACAAGGCTTTCTTCGAGACTGGCTTCCTGGGCGCTCCCTGGAAAAACAGCACTTGGATTTTCCATAAGGGAGGCATACGCATCAACCAGCATCCATGCCTCTTCTTCCGGGAGTTCACCCTGCCTGCCAAGAAAAAACTCCTAAAGGCACGTCTCTACGCCACCGCGCTTGGCGTATATGAAGCGGACCTGAACGGCACCGTGGTTTCCTGGCCTATGGCACCCGGCTGGACCAGCTACAGACAGCGTACGCAATATCAGGCGTATGACGTCACGAAACTCATCAAAAAACAAAACACCCTATGGCTCACCCTGGGGGCCGGATGGTATTCCGGACGTATCGCCGTCCTTTGGAATGGCGGCCGCCCGCAATATGGCGACCATGATTTCGTCCGCGCGGAACTCCACCTGACCTACACGGACGGCACTTCGTCCGTCATCGGCACCGACAAGGAGTTCTGTACCGTCGGCTACGGCGGCCCCATCCGTTCCAGCGACATCTATGACGGAGAACTCTATGAAGCCTGGCGCACACGCGAAGTCGCAAAAGCCCTTGGTCCAGTTGCCCCGGCAGCCACCATGGCGGATGCGTATGGGACGGAAGAGAAGATGCCCGATGTCAAAATCACCTGGACGAGCGGCGCACCTGTGGCGCGTCTGCAGACCCTGGAACCAGTGAAGATCACACGCCGTTGCCCCGGAACGTATATTGTGGACTTCGGACAAAATTTCGCAGGCAGGGAAATCCTCCATTTGAAGAACACCGTCAAAGGCGCAACCGTCGTTGTGAAACACGGTGAAATGCTGAACCCGGACGGGTCCCTCTATACCGCCAACTTGCGAAGCGCAAAGGCGATAACGACATATATCTGCGATGATGCGAAGATGGCCGACTACGAGCCGACCTTCACATTCTACGGCTTCCGCTACCTGGAAATCTCCGGATGGCCTGGCACTCTCACCAAATCCAGCGTTCAGGCGTCAGTCCTCTCCAGCGACCTGCGCCGCACAGGCCTCTTCACCTGCGACAATCCGCTGATCAACAAGCTCTTTGACAACGTGGGATGGGGCTTGCGCTCCAACTTCCTGGACGTGCCCACCGACTGCCCGCAACGGGACGAGCGCTTCGGATGGACCGGCGACACGCAGGTCTTCTGCAATGCGGCGACCTACTGCGTCAACGCACCGGAGTTCTACACGAAATGGCTCATTGACTTGAACCTGGACCAGACACCCGAAGGCGACTACCCGCACGTCTGCCCCACGCCCACGCCAATGTATCCCCCGGCGCCTCCCGCTCCCGCCTGGACGGACGCCGCCATCATCGTCCCCTGGCAGCTCTACCGGAAATATGGCGACAAACGCATTCTGGAGAAGTATTTCGACCAGATGGACCGTTTTATCCAACGGGAAATCGAACTGACCCATGGCACGCTCATCCAGGAACCGGTCAACTACGGCGACTGGCTGAACATTGATGCGCCGACCACAAAATCTTTCATCGGAACCGCATATATGGCAGGCTCGACTGCCCTGCTGGCAAAAATCGCCAATGTGCTGGGCCGCACCAAGGATGCCAAACGGCTGTCCACGCAGGCGAAAGCCATCACCGCAGCCTTCCTGAAGCGTTTCTTTGACCCGAAGAGAGGGCTGAAGGAAACGCCCCAGGCCGCTTGTCTGCTGGCCCTGCATTTCAATCTGCTTCCCAAGGAATGGATTCAGAAGACTGTTGAAACTCTGGTGAAGGACATCCGGGTCAACCGGAAGCTCCATCTTTCCACGGGCTTCATCGGAACACCGCTTCTGCTTCCCGTCCTTACACGCTTCGGCCATGCGGACCTGGCCTACGAACTGCTCTGCCAGACCACCTATCCCAGCTGGCTCTACCCTGTCACACAGGGGGCAACTACCATGTGGGAACGCTGGAACAGCTATACCAAGGAAACCGGCTTCGGCGATATTGACATGAATTCCTTCAACCACTATGCCTACGGCGCAGTGGCCGAGTGGTTCTTCGAAACCATCGCGGGAATCCAACCCATTGACGACGATCCCACAGCCGCTGCGTTCAAACGCTTCCGACTGGCGCCGACAATCGGGAAAAAACTCAATCATGCCTTCGCCGCATTCTGCTCACCCTACGGAGTCATCTCCTCCACTTGGGAACGCATTCAGGAAGACGGAGAAAACCACCTGGTGTGGAATTTCGCCGTGCCGGACAACACCGTCGCCGAAATCACCCTGCCTGACGGCAAGCTGGTTGACTTCACAGGCGCCATCGAATTCCAGCACGATGACAACGGCAAGATCATCGCACTGCCCGGAGAATACACGCTTCTCTTTGAAGAAAAATAGATAGGATGGTATAATAGATAGTTTGTGTATAGCGAATAGCTAGAAAATCCTTTTTCCACTTCGCCCTATACAGAAACTATACAGAAACTATACACCCGCTATTGATTTTCCCGCAATCCCGCCCGCATGGCCGTTTCAGGGGCCTGGCGTCCCGTCCAGAGGCGGAAGCTCTCCATGCCTTGTTGCAATAGCATCTCCAAGCCAGCCGACAGGGGATTCCCCTGTCGGATCAGGGCATCGCGAAATGCCGATGGCGTATAGACAAAATCAAAGACCGGCATTTTCGCCGGAATCTCCGTTGGTTCCATCGGCATCGCATCCCCGGGATGCAACCCAAGCGACGTGCATTGGAACACTATATCGCACTGTCGCACAACTGTTTTTGCTTCTGTCAAAGGCATCGCATGCACCCGGCACTCCGGCGCGGCCAGGCGAATTCGTTCCGCCAGGTTCTCCGCCCGGGGAAGCGTCCGGTTGGCCAGGAAGATTTCCCTGGCGCCATGCCTGGCGCAATAGACCGCAGCCGCCTGCGCTGCACCGCCTGCGCCAAGATACAATTGCCGTGCAGGGAGTTCCGTAAATCCAAAGTCATGACGCAAGGCACGGTCCACGCCTATGCCGTCCGTGGAATAGCCGAACATCCGTCCATCCCGCACCACGACCGTGTTGACGCTATGGGCCGCACGGGCCTCTTCCCCCGCCACCTCATCGCAGCAAGCAAACATACGTTCCTTGTGCGGAACCGTGACATTCCACCCGCAGACCCCCGATGCTGCCAGCCGTTTCACCGTATCTGAAAACTCCTCCGGCGGCACGGCCAGACACTCGTACGAGGCAGAGATCCCGCAGGCATTGAACCCCGCCATCTGCATCTTCGGAGAACGGGAATGGCCGACTGGCCAACCTAATAGGACATAACGATCCATTTATTTCCTCTCCAAGGCATGATGTGCATTGACCATATCGGTCTGAATCTGCTTCATCAAGGCATCGGCATTGGCAAAAACGCGACTCTCCCGCAAGAACATCACGGGTTCCACGGAAATGGCCTCGTCATAGAGATTTCCTTTAAAATCAAAGAGATGCAATTCTACAACGGGATGACCGTTCCCTACGCCGCGAATGGTCGGCGCATCCCCGATATAGACAATGCCGTCCAGCACCCGTCCGTCCTGGAGGCGCGTCCGCGCCGCATAGACGCCGTAAGGCGGCAGCTGCAACATCTCGTCCACCAGATTTGCGGTCGGGCACTCCAGCATTTCCGTGGCAATGCCATTTCCATGCACCACCTTGCCCCGCAAGGCATAGGGCCGTCCCAGAAGACGGGCCGCCAACTCCAGTTCTCCCTGCGCGACAGCCTTGCGAATCCGGCTGCTGGAAATCCACTCCCCCTCCTCCTGCAGTCCAGCCACGGCCGCAACCTCAACGCCAGCCGGCGCAAGCACGTCTTTCAGCAAAGCCACGTCACCGCGATTCTCCGCCCCGAAGCGGAAATCTTCGCCAACGCAAATGGAAAGCACTTGAAGCGTTTCCGTGGAAAGAAGGTACCCATGGATAAAATCTATTGCCGGAAGCGTTGCCAATGCCAAGTCAAACGGCATTTCCACCACGACCTCCACGCCGCATTCCCCCATGCGGACGATCTTCTCCTCAAGAGAGGTCAGACAGCCCAGCGGACGATCCGGATGAAGCACCTGCCGAGGAAGCGGCTGGAAGAAAAGTGCCACAGGAACCGCGTCAAATTTGCGCGCCAGTGCCATCAGCCGCGCAAAAACCGCCTGATGTCCGCGATGGAGACCGTCAAAGGCCCCGATCGCCAGCACAATCCGTCCGGACAACTCCGCCAAAGAAGAAACGACTCTGGGAACTCTTCCCGTCATTCCGCCAAAGTCTCCAACGGCTGCATACGCGCCTTCAGCTCTTCCAGATTCCAGGCCTTGAGCTCCTCGACCGTCACCGCGCCCTCGACCCCATGGTCGCCGCTGCGCTGACGCCGCAATGCCGTAAGATGCGCCCCGCAACCAGCCTTCCGCCCGAAATCCGCGCCTAGCGTGCGGATATAGGTCCCCTTGGAGCACTCCACCGTGAAATCCACATCCGGCAGACGGAGATTTGACAATTCAAAACGGTCGATATGCACAGGACGCGGCTTGCGCTCCACCTCCTGGCCCTTGCGCGCCAGCTTGTACAACGGCTGGCCATTGATCTTGATGGCAGAGTGCATGGGAGGAAGCTGTTCGATGTCCCCCAGGAACGACGATGCGATCTTCTGGAACTTCTCCAGCGTCCAGGCAGGCACATCCGCCGTGGCGATGACTTCGCCGGTCAAATCCTCCGTGGATGTCTCCACGCCCAGCCGGATGGTCCCGGTATAGCACTTCTGCTGTGCCATCAGGGAATCCTGCAGGCGCGTGGCTTTCCCTAGAAGCACCACCAGCAACCCCGTGGCGAAGGGATCCAGCGTCCCGCAATGCCCGGTCTTGTCCAGCCAGAAATGTCGTTTCACCAGATTGACCACATCGAAGCTGGTCCAGTCCGCCGGCTTGTCCACCAGCAGAAGGCCGTCCACATGATTGTATTCCTTCTTGGCCATGCTACTCTTCCTCCTGCGTCACCGTCTCCGCCATCTCTTTCGCGACAGGTGGATTCTCCAATGTGAAATACCCAAGCGCACCCGCACGGAAATCCTTCAGGAACCCCTGTGCGGCATTGACAACCGAAGGCTTTCCGCCCGGCAGCAGCATCCCCCGGCGCAGGGCCATCGTCTCCAGGAACTCCTGGGGATCCTCGGGAAGTTCGTCGCCCAGATTCAAGGCCCGGAAAGGATTGCGGATAGGCAGCTGCCGCAGACGATGAATGACGAAGCCGGCGGTCAGAACAGGATCCGTCGTATCATCGGGGATATTCCCCAGGGCGGTCAGAAGAAGTTCATGCTCCTTGTCCCGCAACTGCGGCCACAGAACACCGGGAGTGTCCAGCAGCTCCACTTTTCCGCCCGCCAGATTCACCCACTGGTTCGAGCGGGTCACGCCGGGATGGTTGGCGACTTTCGCCACGTTTTTCACACGCAAACGATTCACCAGCGTGGATTTGCCGATGTTGGGAATGCCCACGATCATGATACGGACAGGGCGCATCAGAGGCCGGGTGGCGCCGCGTTCCTCGCGTCCGCGCAGGACAAGCTCCCGCCAGCGCTCCGCCAGGAGTTCCGGATGACGCAGATGCGCGGCATCCAGAAAATCCGTCGGCTCGCCCTTCTCCTCGAACCACGACTTCCACTTCCGGTTCTGGGCTGCATTGGCCAGGTCGGCCTTGTTGGCGATCAACGCATGGGGCTTCTGGATCAGGCGGCGCTCCAGGCGCGGATTCCGCGTGGAAAGCGGCGCGCGCGCGTCCACCAAGATGAGCACAAGGTCCACCAGGGAAAGCGCCTCTTTCATCGCCTTCTCGGCCTTCAGCATGTGTCCCGGAAACCACAACGACCGGGCAGAATTTTCGTAGATATTTTCAGACATGCGGATAATTTAATTCTCCAAAACCAGACGGACGCGCTTATATTATCCGCAACCGGTGAATCGCGGTGAAAATCCGTGGCTGTCGTGCAACCGTCATAGTCGGATCCCGGGGACTGGGCACAACAAGGCTTCCAGTCGATTCCAACATTCCCATTGTGCACGTAACGCAAGGAGAAAAAATGCGCACCCCCAAAAAACATGGGCATCGCCGTGCCCTTTTCACCCTGATCGAACTTCTCGTCGTCATCGCCATCATCGCCATTCTGGCGGCGATGCTCCTCCCTGCATTGTCCAAGGCCAGGGGCAAGGCCAGGCGCATCGCCTGCACCAGCAACCTGAAGCAAATCGGACTCTGCCAGATCCTATACACGATGGACTCCGATGACTACTTCTGTCCCTTCAGCATGTATGACGGCGGCTGGGACGCCTGCTACGACGCCAACTGGAACATGTCCGAACCCGGCTATCTGGCCCGGGGAATCTCCAGCGGAAGCCGAGCGGATTCCGCCGATGGCTCAAAACTCTATCAATGCCCGGAAGCCAGCGGCTACACCCAGAGCTATACCACTAAATACGCCGGATACGGCTACAACGAATGCCTGGGCGCGGACGTCTACCGCACGGTCAATCCCGCCGGGAAGCGCATCAGTTCCGTGAAGACCCCCACGAAGATCCTCCTCAATGCCGACGCCGGCTATCGGGATGCCTACACCCTCAAATATGAAGTCACCAGCTACCTCCGCACGCCGGAAGTCGAAAAAGGCTATGGCTCCCTCCGTGAATACGGCACCGTGGATTTCCGACACGACAAAAGCGCGGTGATTGTCCACGTGGACGGCCATACCGAAAACTACACCACCATCCACGTGGTCGACGGCGCAGGCGATGGTCTCCGAACCGGCTTCATCAGCAAAGACAACTCCGCCTACGATCCGGAAAAATAGCCGGCGAGGCATTGCTCCCCACGTCCCCGCGCAACCATGCGCGGGTTGTCCCATCCCCCCAAAAAGGGAATTACATCCTAAAATTTCCTGCGTGTTCTGTTGCTGCGTTTTCCCGAGGTTTTCGCCTCGGGCACAGGACAATTCCATATCGTCTATCAATAACGGCAACTCAAGGTATATTGTTCTCCTGCTTCCACGGCCAATGCATTTGCCAATCCGGCTTTACCTTTGGCTTATTCCACCTTCTCGAGCCTTTTTTTCGGCAGCGGCACCTGCGCCAGAATGACCGCGGCGAAGATCAATGCGCAACCCAGCACTTCTCGCCGGGAGAGCTCTTCGTGCAAAATCAGCCATCCGCCAATGGCACTGAAAACAGACTCCAGGCTCATCACCAGCGTTGCCACCACGGGATGGACATATTTTTCGCCCACATTCTGCAACGTGTAGGCCACGCCACTGGACATGACGCCGCAGAAAAGCAACGGTCCCCATCCTTGGCAGACCGCGCTCCAGGAAATCGTCTCGCTGGTAAATGGAAACGCGATGGCGGAGACCAGCGCGGCAACGAAGAACTGGAGGCAGGAGAGCCGCACGCAGTCCGTCAGGCAGACATATTTCG
This sequence comes from Lentisphaeria bacterium, assembly GCA_024405215.1. GTDB lineage: Bacteria > Verrucomicrobiota > Lentisphaeria > Oligosphaerales > Oligosphaeraceae > UBA1724. Next base: position 50,785 of record JAKSPB010000018.1, read on the forward strand.
CCACCACGAGAATCTGCAAGGCAAAGCCTGCCGCGCAGCCTATCAGCCACCAGTCGCCGGCCTGAAGGCCGCCATTCCAGGAAACATTGCAAAGCAAGGACATCCCATATAGCGCGACCAGCGCGGCGAACCAGACCAACGGCGATGTCCGGTGTTTCAGAAAAGCGCCGATGATCGGTACGAGAATGATATACAACGCAGTCAGGAAGCCGGCCTTTCCTGCTGTGGAATACAGCAGGCCAACCTGCTGAAGCAGGCTGGCGACGCCAAGGGTCAGGCCGCTCAGGATGCCGCCCAGGCAAAGCGCCCGGCGAGAAACCTTGTCGCGCACGTCTCCCCAGAAGGACGGCTTGCGCTTGTTCAGGCAATCCAGCAACGCAATGCCGGGAATCAGGGCCAGACCGCCAATCACCGAGCGTAAGGCATTGAAGCCGCAGGGCCCCATATAGTTCATGCCGAGACTCTGCGCGGAAAAGGCAAAACCCCAGATCGACGAGCAAACCAGCAACGCAACAACGCCCCAACGACGACTTGAAACCGAATTTTCCATGTAGAACGACTGCCAACGCGGCGATGAATCGCCGGACACAGGCCCCCTCGTCCCCTATGCCCGGGAGCGCAAACTCCAGGCTCTTCTTGCTAGCCGACGCATTTCTCGGGCGGGGCCGGCGCGCCCCGCGCAAGAGAGCAATACGGGAATTTTAGAGCTGTTTGGCAGAACGGGCGCGAAGGGCGGCGACCACATCGCGGACATCCTGGGTGCGGGTCTTGGGCATGATCAGCACGGCATCATCGTCCACCACCACCACCATGTCCTTCAGGCCGACAGCAGCCACGGCGATCTTGTTCTGTCCGGGAGAATTGTAGATGATGCTGGAGGCGCAGTCCATGACCACGGGATTTCCAAAGGACACGTTGCCTGCGTTGTCTGGCGGGAACGTGCGCTGGATGACCTCCCAGTTGCCCAGGTCGTCCCAGAGGAAGTTTCCAGGAATCACGGAAATGCGGTCGGTCTTTTCCATCAGGGCGTAGTCGATGGAGATGTCTGGCATGGCATCGAAGATCAACTGTGCCCGGCGCTCGTCGTTGGCCATGATGGCGTCGGACAAATCCTCCAGAGTCTCGGCCAGGATGGGATTGGCGCGGTTGAACTCGTTCTGGAAAGTGGAAATACGCCAGAAGAACATACCGGAGTTCCAGTAGCAATGGCCGCTGGCGATGTACTTCGCCGCCATCTCCGCAGAGGGCTTCTCGTGGAAGGCATCCACTCTGTAGAGGGGGAACTTGTCGTTCTTGTTCAAGGACTTGTCCGTCTTGTCCACCTGCAGGTAGCCATAGCCGGTCTCAGGACGGACGGGCTGGATGCCGATGGTGACCAGAGTGTCGTTGCTCTCAGCCTCGTCCAGCGCGGCGGTGATCGTCTCGACGAAGGGGGCCACGTCGGGGATGCGATGATCGGCGGTCAGAACCGCCATGGTGACGCCTTCGGGGCCCGTCTGGGGATAGCGGGCCATGATGGCGGCGGAGGCGTAGATCAGGCATCCTGCGGTATTGCGCTTGGAGGGCTCGGCCAAGATGTTCTCCTCCGGAATGCCAAGCTTGGAGTCAATGATCAGGGGACGGAGCGCCTGGCTGGTGGCGATGAAGATGTTCTCGACCGGCATCACCGCCTTGGCGCGCCCCACGGCCTCGGCCAGCAAAGACTGTCCACTGCTCGTCAGGGTAAGAAGCTGCTTCGGACGGGATGCGCGGGACAAAGGCCAGAAACGATCGCCGGTACCACCGGCCATAATGACAATCACTCTCATAATGGGCTATCTCCTATGTTTCTATGGTCAAAAAAACAACATCAGCGTGCGGAGGAAAAACCGGGCGCCGGCTTGGCAGGAGCGGAACGATAGATGACCTTCGATTCGTCCCAAAGTTCTTCCAGTTGATAGAAATTCCGCATTTCAGGCTCCAGGACATGCACTAGCACCAGGCCGTAGTCCAGAACCATCCAACGGCTTTCCGGATCGCCGTCCACGCCGCAGGGACGAAGTCCAGACTCCACAAGCGTCCGCTTCACATGGTCCGCGATGGCGCGGATGTGAGGCATGGAAGTGCCGCTGCAGACGATGTAGTATTCGGCTACCATGGTCTGTCGCTCCCGAACGTCGAAGAGCAGGATGTCCTGTGCCTTGGTATCCTCGCAGGTTTGGACACACAGCTTCGCAATGTCCAGGGAATCCAGATCCTTTTTCATTTCAGTTTGTTCCATGGATGTCATGCCTTCTGATAGAGTTTGTGTTCCTGGATGTATTTCCAGACGGATGGGGAAAGATACTCGGAGAAGTCTCCGCCGCGCGCCACGCCATTGCGGATATCCGTGGAAGAAAGATCCCACACGGGGAGATCCTCGGCGGAAAGCCGCGCCCGGACCAATTTGGCGCCAAAGACCCGGTAGATGCGGATCAACTCAACGTCGTTGGGGCCCGGAACACCGGGACGCGGATAGATGATGAAGTCGAACTCCTTCAGCAAGGCGCCCGCCTGATACCACTTCTGCAAGTCAACCAGGTTGTCCGTTCCCATGAGGAACTTCAGCTCCACGTCGGGATAGACGCGACGCAACGTGGTCATGGTGTCGTAGGTATAGGAGTAGTCGCCTTCCCGCTGCAACTCCATGTCGGACACGCCGAAACGATAGACCTTCTTGACCTCCTTGCCGGTCCTGAAGTCCGGGGCAACGTATGTCGGCTTCTCCTCCATGGCGTCCTTCAACGCCAGATTCAGCATCTCCATGCGCACCGCGCCGGAATCCATCTGCCCGGAGGCCTTGAAGGGAGAACGCTTCGCGGGAACGAAAAGCACCTCGTCCGCCAGATTGCGTTCAAGCACCTCACGCGCCAGCTGGACATGTCCCAGATGCACGGGATCAAAGGAACCGCCGAAAACCGCCATACGCCACTTTCTGGCGAAAGGAAGCCCCTCGTTGGGGTTGACCTCGTCAACCACATATTCTTCACGCGGCAGCCAACTGGACGGACCGTCCGGACGCTTTCGGCGCATCGGGCGCTCTGAAAAATTGTCTTCTACCATAGATTTGAAAAACAACTCCTCCTGAATGGGGAGAAAAAGCAAAGGCAAAGGGAAAAAAAAGTCAGGTGCCGTACTATATCGCGCCTGATGTTCCCCGGCGTCCGTCCAGCGGACAAACCGGGGATTGCAGGAACGAAAAGGACTATTCTTCCTCTTCCTCTTCCTTGGCGGCAGCCTCCTGGATCTTCTTGGCGATGGCGGAGGGAACCGGATCATAGCGGTCGAACTTCATGCTGAAGGAACCGCAGCCCTTGGTCATGGAGGTCAACTGGGTCGGGTAGGTGTAGACCTCGGAGAGCGGCAGCTCGGCGGTCAGGACCTGCTGGCCGTCCTTCATCTCCATGCCCAGGATGCGCCCGCGACGGGTGTTCAAATCACCCTGGATGGTGCCGGTGTAGACATCGGGGAACTCGATGGACAGGCTCATGATCGGCTCCAGCAGCTCAGGCTTGGCCTGCGCCATGGCGGCCCGGAAGGCGCCGCGGGTGGCGATCTTGAACGCCATTTCGGAAGAATCCACGGGATGGTACTTGCCGAAGAAGACGACTGCCTTGAAGTTGATGCACTTGGAATGGGAGAGAGGACCGGAGAGGCGGGTCTCCGCGACGCCCTTCTCGATGGCGGGGATGAAATTCTTCGGGATGGCGCCGCCAGTGACTTCGTTGCCGAACTGGTACTCTTCCTCGGCAGTGCCCTGGAAGGGCTCCAGGCGCATATGGACTTCGGCGAACTGGCCGTGGCCGCCGGACTGCTTCTTGTGGCGGAACTCGGCGGATCCCGTTCCCTTGACGGTCTCGCGATAGGCGACACGAGGAGTGTTCAAGGCGACCTGGACCTTGAAGTCGTTCTGCATGCGGCCCTTCAGCAGGTTGATCTGCTGATCGCCCATGCCGCAGACGATGGTCTCGTGGGTCTCGGCGTTGCGCTCCATCTTCAGGGTCTTGTCTTCCGCCAGCATACGATTGAGGGCGGCAGCCAGCTTGTCATCCTCGCCCTTGGCAACGGCGGAGATGGCATACATGGTGACGGGCTGGGGATAGTTCACAGGCGCATAGACGATGTCCGTGGCGCCAGTGGAGAGGACATCCAGCATTCCCGTGTTCTTCAGCTTGGCGACGGCGACGATCTCGCCGGGGCCGGCCTCTTCGATCTTCTCCTGGTTCTTGCCCTGGATGCAGAGCAGGTCGCCCATGCGCTCCTTGCCCTGGGTGCTGGTGTTGGTGAAGTCCATGTCCTTCTTGAAAGTGCCGGAGAGGACGCGGATGTAAGTCATCTGGCCGATAAAGGTGTCGTTGACGGACTTGAAGACATAGCCCACGGCGTCGCCGCTGGTGCGGTCGATGGAGCCGCTGGCCAGCTTCGCGGGAACGGGGTCGGTGGGCATGGGGCCGTAGTCGGCGATGAAGTCCAGAAGTTCGTTGACGCCCAGATCCTTGGCGACAGAACCGGCGAAGACGGGAACGATGTTCTCGTTCAGGACGGCCTTGCGCAGACCGTGCAGGATGTCCTCGTCGGAGAGGGTGCCCTCGTCCATCCACTTCATCATCAGTTCCTCGTCGGAATCGGCGATGCACTCGATCAGGGCGTTGTGGTTCTCTTCCGCCTCGGCGCTCTTGGAGGCATCGGCCTGGGTGATGACGCTGGCGACGCCAGACATCTTGGCCTTCTGGCCAACAGGAATGGTGATGGCGACGCTGGCCTTCTTGATGCAGCAGGTCTTCAGCTGCTCGATGACGCCCTCGAAGTCCGCGTCGTCGCGGTCGCAGCCGTTGACAAAGACCATGCGGGGGAGATGCAGGTCGCGGGCCAGGCGCCAGGCGCGGATGGTGCCGGGGCCGATGCCCTGGGCGGCGTCAACCACCAGGACCAGAAGGTCGGTGGCGTTGATGGCATTCAAGGCGTCGCCGCAGAAGTCGGTGCTTCCGGGAGTGTCCACGAAGAAGAAATGGCCATCCTTCCAGGGAGTGTTCAGGATGGCGGAATAAATGCTGACCTTGCGCTCCTGCTCTTCCTTGCGGAAGTCGGAAACGCTGGTACCGGCATCCACGCTGCCCTGACGGGAGACCGCGCCGCCCTTGAACAAAATCAAGTCGGCCAGCGAGGTCTTGCCGGCACCCGTCTGGCCAGCCAACACGAAGTTACGAACGCGATCCGTAGAACACTTTTTCACAACAGACTCCTTGGATTTTTTTGGGGGTTGTGCAAAATTTTCCGGCAACGCCTCCGGAGAGATTTTAACGGGTAAAACGTCAATTCAAGACAAAACCCGTCAAAACATTCCAGAAATGTGCAGACCTTCTTCTTTTGCAGGTATTTAGACTATGCGACGACAAAACAAATCAATCCATTTTCCGTAATGTAATACCCACCATGCCACTTTTGCAACTCTCCACTGGAAAAAAAACGGAAAAAGGAAAGCGTACAAACAGTAGCTGGCGCTTATTATGGAGGCGATGCAACCCGTCACCAGGCAAGAACACTCTCGTCCAGTTTCTGCCGGATGCACTCCTCCCAACGAGGACGGGCGTTTTCAATGCGAAAACGTGGCGGAAGAGAAATATTCAACGTTGCAATTTACTTAACATGATGCAGATGCAGAAAATATTCCATTGACAATGGAACATTGACAATGGAACATTTTCTGGCAAACACAGGGACAATTTACCAGATCTTATTTCAAATAAATTAGTTATACAATTACCACCCTACCAGCGGACAGAGAAATCCCGTTGCGTAAGCGTCAGGGTCTCGGCGGAGGGATCGTAGGAACCGCCCTGCACTTCCGCCGGGACGCGTGCTCCCTGGGGATGCGGCAGGCGGATGCGCAGGAAACATCCGGGGCGCTCTACGGAAGCGGCACCGGCGACGCAGCCGTTCCGGCACTTCAGCGTGAGTTCCGTCTTTCCGAAGCGGGTGGCAAGGCCGTGGATCTCGATCTCTTTTCCTTCCGCAAGCCAGCGTCGGGGGACGCCTTTCAGGAGCGTCAGGCCGCCCCGCTCCTCCAGTGCAAGCATCCACCGGCACTGCATGAGGAACCACCCCTCCTCGTGGGTCTTGTGGCTGGTGACATGGAAGTAGTGCTCCCAGAAAGTGTAGCTCTGGCGGTCCTGCAAGGAGACGAACTGGTTGTAGAAGCACTTGAGGAAGAGCTTCGTCTCCCCTCGGCGCAGATGGGCGATGTCATGCCGGAAGTAGTATGGTTGGGAAAGACCGGCGTTTTCGCGGAAGTGCGGATGCTGGTGGCTCTTGAGGACCAGCTCCATCAGCGTGTCCTCCACGGGCAGCGCATCCGTGAGGAAGAGCGCCATGGCGCCGCTGTCCAGGCGTCCGAAGATGGTTCCATGGCTGAACCATTCACCGCCGTCGGCATGATAGGCCACATTTCCGTTGGTCCCCGGCCAGGGTCCCAAGGCTGGCGTCCAGGAACCATCCAGCAGCGGCACCAGCGGCGACTCCATGGCGGACTGTTCCAGCCCCTTGCGAATGTCATCGCGATACCCCCGGGCGTCGGCTGCCAATTCCGCCGCCAGCGCGGGATCCACCTCCTGCAGCGCCTCGGCCAGGCCGGCAATCCCCAGATAGATTCCTGCATTCAGGAAAAAAGCGCAAGTATCGTCCTTGGGATCGGAGCACTTCCCCGCCACCAGGCCGCCGCTTTTCGCCTTCGCCGCATTGCGCTGGGATAGAAGGAAGCGTGCGCTTTTCGTCAAGGCGGGAAGATTTTTCCGCAGCCACGCCTCGTCCCGGGAAATGCGGTAATGCTCCGCCGCGCACCAGAGGACGGGCCCCGTCTCGCTCTCATAGTCGCCGTAGCTGTTGATATATCCGCGATCGTCCTGCCGGGAAAGGAACCACTCGATGCAGCGTCCCGCCGTCTCATGCTGCCCCATGGCGTCAAGGAAGAGAATCATGGGACTGCTCTCCGTGCCGATGGGAGCGTATTCGCCCACGGCCGCGCAGAGCGGCCCCGCGCCGTCGGCGCGTCCCATGGTATTCAGTTCCAGATGGAGCAAGCCCGCCTGGATGCGTTCCTGGATGCCTTGTTCCGGCACACGGATCCGCGCCGCCCGGCCCAGCATGGCCCGCCAATAGGCCAGGGCGCCGTCCAGATGCGCCTGGTAGTCGGCCTGCCGCAATGCCGCGCTCCTTGGAGATGCAGCCATGCGTCATGCGCCAGTCGCAGACCACGCGCCCGCCGGCCGGGACCAGCACAGCCATCTCGCGCTGAGGCATGGGCTTGCCGTCCAGCGTGGCGGCGCAGACCACTCCCGTGCCGCCATACGCAGTGAGGCCATCCTCGAAGGAGCATTTTTCGACGCTGAGATGGGCGACACGCAGGAAGGCGTATGCGGGAGTCTGCGTGCGGTTGACCGCCTCGACGTGCAGCCAGCAGACCATGGCGTCCTCCTGGTCGCCCAGCCCCTTCTGGACTGCTTCCGGCGTCAGAGCCGCCTTCTCCGCCTCCCGCAGATTCGGCCAGCCCATCTGGGAATAGGCAAGCACGGCCTCCGTGCCGCCCTGGCGCAGGTCCTCCACGCCCAGCGGACGCGTCTCGCGGGTGGCGAAGAAGGTCATTTCGTAGTCGATGGTCTGCTCCTTCTGGACCACGTGCAGGATGGGCAGGCAGCCGTCATGGAGGCGTTTGGAAACCTGATGGCATCCATGGGAGCCTGGTCCGACCTCGAAGATGAAGCGCATCGGGTCCTGGGAATCCGGCAGGCACTGCGGATTCGTATGGTTCCAGACCGTGACCTCCCCCCAGCTTCCCAATTCCATATATAGATGACGGTTGGCCCGGAAGAACCGCGCATCCCGGGCGATGCCCAGCCAGACCGGCACATCCGGATCCTTGGTGCTGCGGCGGCAGGCGCCCTCGTAGGTCTCCTCCTCCTCCGCGCACATCCGCTCCGCATCCGTGAGAAGCCCCTGTGCGCGGATGGCCTCCGACACCTCCGCGTAGGACCGTCCGTCCGCCTCCGGAAGCACGGCGCACTGCGCCAGCGGATACCACAGCGGCGAACCGCAACTCACATCGCGCAGGAAGAAAGTGAAGGGGTGCTCTCCGCGCATGACCCGGACCAGCGTGGGGAAATCCCCCGGCGACACCTTCTCCCCGCGAATCTCCGCCGTGAAGACAACGGCCTCCGCCGGAATCTCCGCGCTGCCGACAAATTCCCCGCCACGGATTTCAAGATGTCCCGCGCCCTGCGGCGCCTCCCAGACCACTCTGATTTTCATTGTTGCAACTCCTTTGAAGATTCTATGGATAGAACAGCATTTCCCTAATCGTAAAATGCCGTTTTCTTCATTTTCCCTCTTTTCGTAGATTTTTGCAGGTTCCTGCCGAAATCCTCAATCGCCAACCCGGCGCACTCCGAGGGGAATGACTTGACGGGACTTCACCCCTATAGTCCATACGAAGGCTTTTTTCAAGGATTTCAGAGGCTGTTTGCTTCAAGTGCGCCAAAGCGCAGTCCGCTACGACACGAAGCCCTTGAAGCAAAATACCCCGAAAGAGCAAAAAATGGGCAAGGCGACTTTTGCAAAAGGCTCGGAAAATACCAAAAGATACTTCCTTTCAGGCATTTCGCACTGCGAAAGGAAAATTTCCGTTAGAAGCCAAGAATTTTTTTTGTTTTTTTGCCTGGCATCGGGAAAAAATGGAAAACAGGAATATATTAAGCTTCATTGTCGAAGTCCGACAAAGATTTCTCAAGAGGTTTTTCATTCAATTCTGAACATGCAGAAGCGATTTTACTATTTTTGGCGCAAAAACGACCGGGGATTACGATCCGCTGGGCTGTTGTGTCATGGAATAGCCTGATGTTTTGAATTGAGAAAATCGAGCACAAGACAGAAAAAAAGCGAATCCCCCGGAAAAAGGGATTCGCTTTTTCTTTTTCCAGGGGATTCATAAAAACGAGATAAGGAGAAAAACAATGATCATCCTTGTTCGCCCCAATGCAGACCCGAAGCAAGTCGAGAATCTTTTGACCTTGCTCCGTTCCAAGAATATCTCACCCAATGTATCCGTCGGATGCCATCAGACCGTCATCGGATGCGTTGGGGATGTCACCCACCTGGACACCAACCTGATTGAAGCGCTAGACGTGGTTGAAGGTGTCCGCCATATTCAAGAACCCTACAAGGCGGCAAACCGCCTGTTCCATCCCGACCCCTCGGTTATTGCCCTCCCGGACGGTGCCATTGGCGGCGGTCATTTCGCTGTGATGGCAGGCCCCTGCAGTGTAGAATCCGAAGAACAAATCATCGGCATTGCCCGCGCAGTCAAGGCCGCAGGCGCAAATGTCCTGCGCGGCGGAGCTTTCAAGCCCCGCACTTCCCCCTACTCCTTCCAGGGACTGGGTGCAGAGGGCTTGCGCATGCTATCCGTCGCCAAGAAGGAGACTGGATTGCCCATTGTCACCGAGTTGATGGAAATCAAAGACATCGAACTCTTCAACGATGTGGACATCATCCAAATTGGTGCGCGGAACATGCAGAATTTCAATTTGCTGAAAGAAGTCGGCAGTTACACCAAAAAGCCAATTCTGCTGAAACGCGGCATGTCCTCCACGCTCCAAGAACTCCTGATGAGTGCGGAATACATCATGTCCTCGGGCAATCCCAATGTGATTCTTTGTGAACGAGGCATCCGCACCTTCGAAACCGCACTTCGAAATACCATGGACCTGGGTGTCGTACCTGTCCTCCATCGCCTTTCCCACCTCCCTGTGATGGTCGACCCCTCGCATGCCACAGGCTACGCTCATCTGGTAGAACCCGTCGCGACCGCAGCAACCGCCATTGGAGCGGACGGTCTTATCATCGAAGTCCACAACGACCCCGCACACGCAAAATGCGATGGCGTCCAGTCGCAGACACCAGAGACATTCGCCCGGACTATGACCAAGATCAAGGCCTTGCGGGAATTGGTCGACAAGAAAATTCTATAACTCAACATCTCACAAAGGGAAAAACACTTATGAACACATTAGACACCATCCGGAAAGACATAAACTCGGTTGACCAGCAAATTGTGGAACTGATGAAGCAACGCTTTGCCTTGTCCCGGCAGGTCGCCGATGCCAAGAAAGGCACAGGACTTCCCATCCACGACCCCGCACGGGAACGCTACATTCTCAATCAACTCTGCGACCAGGCCGGCACGGAATACGCGACGGAAATCCGCATGCTCTACGCCAAGGTATTCGCCTTGTCCAAGGCACGCCAACGAGCGCATTTGAATCAAGGACACGAACTTATCGATGAAATCAAGGACGCACTCCAGAAATCCGCACAATTTCCCCAGCGCACCCTAGTCGCCTGCCCTGGCCTTGAAGGCGCCTATACCCAGCTGGCGACAACGAAATTCTTCCCCTTGCCTACGATTCTCTTCTTCAACAATTTCGAGAAGGTGTTCGAGGCAGTGGAACAAGGTCTCTGCCCCTATGGCGTCCTCCCTGTGGAAAACACCGCGGCAGGTTCCGTCATCCCCGTCTATGACGCAATGATGCAACACAAATTCCACATCGTAAGGAGTTGCAGAATGCGCATCGACCATGTCCTGCTTGGCAAACCAGGCGCGACCTTAAAAGACATCCAGCATGTCTCCAGCCATCCCCAGGCACTGGCCCAGTGCACGCATTTCTTGAAAGAACACCCCTCCTGGAGTGTCACGCCTTCCTCAAATACCGCCGTCGCAGCCAAGAAACTGTCCGAGGAAGGCACAGTAAATCAGGCCGTTATTGCCTCAAAGGAATGTGCGGAACTCTACGGGCTGACTATTTTGGCAGATAATCTGTCAGATACGACGTTGAATTACACGCGCTTCATCTGCATTTCACGGAATCTCGAAATCTTTGACAACGCCCGAAAGTTGTCCCTGATGCTGGAGTTGCCACACACGCCTGGATCCCTCAGCGATTTGCTGGACCGCTTCGCCGTTCTGGACATGAATCTGACGAAACTTGAATCCCGTCCCATCCCCGGCAGGGATTTCCAGTTCCTCTTCACTTTCGATTTCGAGGCATCGCCCAAGGATCCCAAGACCCTCCTTCTTCTGGAAGAACTCGCTTCAGATCCCCAAATCACACACTTCACCTTCCTGGGCGCCTATGATGAAAACTGATTTGCTCATCGCGATTGCTGGAATGAGCCTGATTGGCGCCACGCTCTAAAAGACAACCATCAATACAGGCTATTCCGCCAATGGCATCGGCAAATCCGATTAGGTTGTTCCCATAATGACAGCATTATGGGAACGTTCCCATAAACGCGCCGAGATGGACGACAACCACGCCGGTCTGCAGGCGCGTCTCATGCCCCAGGCACCGCGCAAACTCACGTCCATGGTCGCCAAGACGAACACCTGCGTCATCTTCACCAACCTCCCGTCATGCCTGATTCTAGTGTTTCTGCAAAAAGCAGCCCTCCAAAAAACTTGACATTTTCCAAGGGGGGCACTAGCGTCTAGGGAAACAAGGAAAACTATAGATGTAACGTTCTAGAAATCAACATAGTAAAAAATCCGCCCCCCAGAGGGGGCGGCTTTGGAATGCCCCCCATAGGGGGGCCGAATGCCGTGGC
>JAKSPB010000019.1 GCA_024405215.1 Lentisphaeria bacterium
GTCGTCCTGTCCTTCCTGCTCTATTCCAACGACTATGACGGCTTCGTCATGACCGGCGGCACCACCGGCAGGATGAACGGCAGCTACGTGGATTTCCTGGGCGCCAAGGCAATCCTCGGCACCAATCCCTTCTATGCGACGCTGCCCATGAATGCCTCGAAGCCCAAGTTCTCCCTGGGATACGTCGAGGACAAGCTCTTCAGCTGCCCGACCTCCATCTTCGTGCAAAATCAGCACAACTACGCCTACGCCACGCCGCAGGCCAACGTCTACAGCTGGAGAGATCCGACCAGGTACTGCGCTCTGGCAGACGCCCTCTGCCTCGCCCCCAACAAGGACTTCACCTTCCGCTTCGACAACACCAAGGTCTCCCCCAGCCGATGCTTCATCACCACGGATTCCGCCTTCGGAGCCAACGTCACCTTGAGCGCCTCCTCCGACAGCACGATGATCGACAGCTACCGCATCGAGGCAAACAACGCCAGCGCCTCCACCGGCGCCTGCGCACGCCACGAACGCAAGGTCAACATGGGCTTCTGGGACGGCCACGTGGAGACGCTTGAGCCCGCCAAGGTCGCCGACATCCTCTCCAAGCCAGCCAAGTCCGCCACCACATACGTCATGATTGACCGTGTCCTGGTCGGATTCAATACCCCCGACTACGCAGAGCTGAACTAATCCGATAAAGTTCTCCATTGTTCTGCACAAAATGCGGGAGGCGATTTCCCCTCCGAGGCATTCCTCCCGCATTTTGTATTCTCTCCGCCCAAAAAGCTTTTGCAAAAACCAAGTCGCCGTCATCCGGACTTGTCCTGCGCCCGAGGCGCAAGCCTCGGGAAAATGTCAAGTCTGAAACACAGGGAACCGAAGTACAAAGTTCCATTTGCCAAAACCTTGAAAACATTTGAGAGGTCCATATTTCATACAGAATTTGCACAATAATATTTGAAAAACACAACAGATCCATGATTTTCCGCGACGCCTTTCCAAAAGCGGCTATATTATCATAAAAACAATTAGCAATCAGACAGTTACATTCATTCTTGTTGAATCTTCATTCCTGTTGAATCCCCACCATCCGTTGTCCAACATGAAACACATCCTCTTTTCTCTGGTCATGTTTTTCGCCTGCGCTGCCTTTCAGGCGAAAGTCGCCCCCGGCGAGAACATCCTGAAAAACGGCGTCCTGGCGAGCACCCGCGCCGACGAGCCGCCCCGTTCCTGGGAGATGGTAGGACAGGACGCGAACACGTATTTCGTGTTCCACACCCAGGGCGGTCCGGACAACAAGAGCTATGTCCAGCTGAACAACGGCACGGACAATTCCGACGCGGCGGTCAGCCTGCGCCACTGGCACGTCACCCTGGTGGCCGGAGAAAAGTACAAGTTCTCCTGCTGGCTCCGGACCTCCAACCTGAAGGCCCGGAGCGCAGGCGTCATCGTCTGCAACAACAACTGGACAGCCAGCGCGGGCTTCGACCGCCTGCCCGCAAGCCAGGACTGGACCTACAAGGAAATCGAGTTCACCGCGCCCTCCTCCCCCACCGGAGAATATTTCGTCACAGGCTACGGCTCCCATTTCACAGGCGAGCTGGACTTCGCGGACATCAAGCTGGAAGCCCTTACGGAGAACGCCCGGAAGAACTCCGGCGTCCTGACCGCCGCGGACCTGCTGGGAGACTTTCTTCTCATCCCCTGGGAGCCCGTCCTGCAGAAGATTCCCGCCGACAATCCGGTCGTCTCCTTCAAGCGCTTCGGAAACGCCGCCGACCTTGACGGACTTGATCTCCGCATCGCCTTCTCCGATACGGACGAAACCATCGTCCAGTCGCTCGCCAAGGAACTCAACGCCTTCCGTCTTCCCGAAAGCGCGAAGAAAGGCGAGCTGACGGCGTCCGTCCTGGACCGCGCCACCGGCGATGAGCTCTATTCCACAAAGTATCCCTACGCGGTGATTGACCTCCCGAAGGTGGACGCCGCCTCGCACCGCCGCCTCAACAACCTCTGCACTGAACTGCTCAGCGCTCCCATCGCCGCCACGGCAGACGCGCAGCCCTTCTCCTTCACCATGCCCAGGGACGGTTGGCTCTTCATCGCCGCAGAAAACGCCGCCACGGACGAACTGGAAATCGTGCTGGACGGCAACCTGACCGTCATTGACAGCGAGAGCCTGAATGGCGAGACCTTCCGCGAAACCACCGTGGGCAGCCATACGCTGGAAGTCAAGGGCGCGGCAAATGGCGGACGGCTCGTCGTCCGCAACATCGCCGAAACCCTGAACTATCCGCCCTGCGCAAACAGCCTGGTCCCTGAAAATCCCCCCTCCGCCTGGAACCTCCTGGTCAAGTACAGCCTCCCCTGCACCACCACCCAGGACGGCGGCGACATCCCGAAGGAACACCGCGACTGGTTCAAGAAGCAGGGATACCAATGGCTCGGCAACATGATCACCAGAGTCCCCAAGGACGACGACGAGATTCGCCGGCGCATGGAGAACTCCTCCGCCATGAACGGCGATGTGCTGGACGGCGTCACCTGCGACGAGCAGTTCTTCTCAGTGCCGAACATGCTCCTCCGCTTCACCCGCAGCCTGCACGACTACGCCAATCCCAAGAACCACAAGATCTACTCCTGGAGCGTGGGCGCCCCGGAGAACCCCGGCATCGACGAGTTCTTCATCTCTGAAACCATGAACTCCTGCGGCGGACGCGGAAAGTTCCTGGCGGAGATCTACACGCCGTCGGAGGCGACCGAGGAAGCCGCAGCCGCCGTCATCCGGAAGAACCTGGTGGACACGGGGCTCCTCTACCGTGACGTCATGCCGAATGTCTACGGCGCCTTCGGCATCGTCCTTGGCAACTTCAACCAGGTGCCCCTCATCAGCCTGCACCACCATCCGGAAGTGGACATGAAGTACTTCCTGGACATGCAGTTCAACCTGCTGGCCAACGCCCCCGAGCTGGCCGGCCTGGGCCTCGTCGGATACTGGGGAAGCTACTACGCCGACCATGAGTTCCACCGCTGGTCCTTCATGCTCATGCGCCACTACGTCGTCGAGGGGAACACCACCATGCTCTCCGACAAGTACGGCTTCAAGTACATCCCCGGACACGTGGTCAACGGAGACTTCCGCGATTCCTTCGACGGCTGGGATGTCCAGGGCGACATCGCCCTGGACAAGGCGGAGAAGCTGGGCACCGCCACCGAGAACCGCTGGAGCACCACCCGGGGCGAAGGCGACACCTTCGCCGTCTTCACCAAGACTGGCGACGAAGTCAGCACCCTGAAGCAGACCGCCAGGGGCCTCGTTCCCGGAAAGGCCTATCTGCTCCAGTTCTGCACCTTCGACGCGGACAGGGTCAAGGCGAAGGACAGCGCATGGGGCGACTTCGGCATCCGCGCCACCCTGGGCGAAGGCGCCGCCATCCGCGAAGACCTCTCCTGGCAGCACATCGACAAGCGCGACGCCAAGGGAAGCAACGCCCGGAACGCCGGCGCCGCACGCCCCAACCTGCACCACATCGTCTTCATCGCCAATGCGCCGGAAGTGGAGATCACTTTGGACAACCGCCTATCCGCCCCCGGTGAGCATCTGGGCGTGAACTTCTTCGGCGTCATCCCCTTCCTGCTGGAGGAATAGAACGAAATACGCACCCAATGCGGGGGGGACTATGAATCCCCCCGTCTCACAGACACGAAATGGAGGGTGATCTTTTATCCTATAATCTGTCAACGAAGAGGCAGTTGCAAAAACTCACCCAGAGAGTACGGCACCCCCTTCGTCGAGCGTATCTGGATGGCCTCTTGTGCGCTGCACTCCATTGATGCTCCATGTTTTATCCTTTTTAAATCTATTTTATCTAAAAATACAAAGAAAAAAAACGAAAAACAGATTTTTCCCATCCGATCTTGAAAAACAACCGAAATTTTCATATACTTTGCGCAGACAAAACAATCCCGTTTGTCTGTCACTTCCCCAAAAAGAAATCACCAAATGAAAAAATCTTTTACCCTCATCGAGTTGCTGGTGGTCATCGCCATCATCGCCATCCTGGCCAGCATGTTGCTTCCCGCCCTCTCCAAGGCCCGCGCCAAGGCCCGCGCCATCAGCTGCGTCAACAACATCAAGCAGGTTGGTCTCATGACCCTGCTCTACTCCAACGACTTTGACGACTACTACCCCTCCTTCTACCTCGTCAAGAACACGAATTCGGCGAATCGCGGCGACTATATCCACTGGTTCCAGTACATGATCCAGGACATGGGCGTGAGCGCCAAGGTCTTCAAGTGCCCCGCCTCCAGCTCCGCCATCGACTACACCGGCAGCAACTGGTACGATTTCCGCTACAGGATGAGCTACTCCTTCAACTACAGCTGCTACGGCTACGCTTGGGGCGACCCCAATAACTCGGGCAGTTTCCACCTCAACCAGCCTGTGACCATCGGCGAAATCGCAAGCCACTGCCCCAACGGCGAGACGCCCATCATGATCGCCGACGGCCCCGAGACCCCCGCCACCGGCCGTTCCTACGACAACCTCATGATCTACTTCCAGGGCTGGAACGTCGCCGTCCGCGAATACGACGCCACCACCACCAATGCCCTCTCCGTCCGTCATGACGGCGTCTGCAATGTGCTCTTCCCCGACTACTCCGTCAGCAACATCAACAGGGCGAAGTTCGACGAGAACTGGAACCAGGCCCGCAAGTCCATGGTCTTCCGCCCCTTCAAGCACGCGACTCTCGGCTGGCTGACCGTCCAGCAATAAGCGGCAAACCGCGCTAATGCCTCCTGCGACGCACGGCAGCATTCTGTTGCCGTGCGTTTTTTTTGCGGAACAAGCCAACGCCCCGTCCTTGTCCTATGCCCGAAGCGCAAACTTCGGGAAAAATCAAGTCCGTGCACGCAGGCATTCCCTTTTTGATTCCATCCGAGACCGCCTATCGTTTCCTTCCCCATTGCCGCACCAATCATGAAAAACATTTATCTTCTGACTTTCCTTAGTACAATGACATTTGCCCTATCCGCCGCCGTCCTGCCCACTCCGCAGGAAATCGACGCCTTTCCCAAGGGAACTACGGAAAAACTGGTCTACAGCACCGGCTTCGAGAATCCCGATGCGCCGGAATTCCAGATCGTCCATCCCGAGATCTCCTTTGTCCGCGGCGCGGGCTGCAACGGCAACACGGCCCTGAAGCTCGAAGGCGACAACAACACGATGTTCTATGTCAACTTGAAGGACGTCTGCCAGGAGGGCATGAAATACCAGGCGAAGGTCTTCGTGCGCGGGCAGACCTCCTCGACAGACGGGCAACTGCACGGAAGCTACCGCTTCATCTCCGTCAATTTCAAGGACAACCAGACCGAAAAGGAACAGGACTGGCGGCAATACGGCGTATTCCCCTTCACCAGTTATCTCTCCGATCCTGACGACATCAACGCCTTCAAGGAATTCACCTTCACCTTCTACGGACACGCAAATCTCTTCCCCTTCTTCCGCTTCTCCGTCGGCGCAGGCGGCCCCTACCAGGGAACCATCTATTTCGACGATTTCCGCGTCTATCAATGCGGCGTGGATGCGCACATCAACCTCGTCGCCCCTGCCATGAGCGCGTTCAAGCAAGGCGACCGTTCCTTCCGCTTCTACGCGGCCGCCCCGGGAATCGACGCCCTTGCGCTCTCCGTCCGCCTGCTTCAGAATGGCGAGGCCAAATGGGAGACGACGCTCGCCGCTGACGCCGAGGGCTTCTTCTGCGGCGAACTGGACGCCGCGCTGCCGGCCGGCGAATACGCATTCCAGACCATCCTGGCGGACTTGCAGGAAAAGCGCCAGCTGAAGGAGGCCACCTTCCCCGTCTCCATCCGCCCCGCAGACGAAGTGCCGCCCGTCGGCGCGGTCTCCTTCGACAGCAGACGCCGCCTGCTGGTGGACGGCAAGCCCTTCTTCGCCGTCTCCCTGGGCTGCGGCGATGCCTTCTCTGCCGAGCATCTGAAGCGCCACGCGGACGAAGGCTACAACGTGATCGACACCGGCCCCTTCAACCTGGTCGTCTACACGGAGCCGAACCATCTGGAGAAGCTCCTGGAGAAGCTGGACTACCTCCAAAGCCTCGGCCTCAAGGTGCGCCTGAGCCTCATTGACTTCTACAACAGGCACTATCTTTGCCAATTCTACGGCACAGGCACGGAAGGCGCCACGAAGCTGGTGAACGGCATCAAGAACCACCCGGCCATCCTGGGTTACTACCTCCTGGACGAGCTGACGGAGAAGGACTGGCCCATGGTCACGGACTTCCGCAACGCCGCCAACCTCGCCGACCCCTACCACCCATGCTACATCTGCACGAACCTTCTTTCAACCACGCCTAAGATCGCCGTCACCACGGACGTCATCGGCTACGACTACTATCCGATCGGCCTCAAGGGCCAGCAGATCGAAACCATGAACAACGTGGAGACGATGGCCCGGCAGACGCGTGAGACGGGACTGCCCTTCTGGGCGGTTCCCCAGGCCTTCAATTGGGCGATGTACCAGCCCGACCTGACGCCAGAGGCATTCCAGCGCTACCGCCAGCCTACCGAGAACCAGGTCTTTGCGGACGGTGCGCTCTTCGCCCTGAACGGCGCGGTGGACTTCTGGTTCTACAACTGCCAGATCGGCACATACTACAAGGAGCGCATCGACAAACTGGGCGCTCAGGAATACCCCGATGCGATGTTCAACACCGCAGGCGAAGCCATCCGCCATTTGCAGAAGCTGGGCCCCTACCTGACTTCGCAGTATCTGCCGGAAACGATCGCGCTTCAGGCAAAGAGCGCGGGAAAACTCCAGGCCATGCTCTTCCGAAAGGATGACGGCAAAGCCGCGGTCGTGGTTTTCGGCGGCGGCGCGGAAGACCTGGAAGCACAGCTGGAGCTGCCTGCCGACAAGGAATGGACTTCCGATTTCGGAATGCTCACGACCGACGGGACAGGCGCCTGGCGCTTCTCCGCCCATTTCCTCGGTGCGGATGTACTCTACGAGAAATAAGGGAACAATATACCTAAGTCGCCGTTATTGATTGACAATACGGCCTTGTCCTGTTCCCGAGGCGCAAGCCTCGGGAAAACGCAGCCTCAGAATATAACAGGCAACTTAAGTATGCAATTCCCCAAAATAAAGCTATTCATGTAATTGCAAAAGTGACCCTAGATCACCTTTGCAATTACATCTTCAGTCTCTGGATTTCCTGGATGAGTGCGCCCCGGAGCGCCCGGAGCTGGGCATTGGAGACCGCGTAGTTCATGCAGGTCCACGGAAGCTTGTCCAGCAATCCCTGGATGCTCTTCTCGCTCTGGCGCGCACGTTCCGCCTTCGCGGGATCGGCTGCCGCCTTGTCGCAGAGGCTCTTCCAGAGAGCCAGATATCGGCAGTCGTAGATTCCTTCGCGAATGGCCTCCCACTGGAGCGTATGGATCAATCCATGGTTGCCGTCAGGATAGCAGATGCAGGCCTCCTTGGCTTCGTACTGATCATTCCCGTCCAGGTCGTTTTCCCGAGTTCCCTTGATTCGCAGGAAAGTCCAGGTCCAGGCGCCGGTCGCCTGACTGCGCCAGTGGAATGCCCCCAGCATGAAGCGATTGGAATAGATATTGCAATCCTGCATCAACCCGCCGTTGGTATAGCATCCGGAGCCATACCACCAGAACTGATCGCCATCGGCCAACGTCTCCGCTCGCAGTTCCTCCGTCGATTCCTTTGTCAGGTAGCTCTCAAAGGCCACATTGCTGTAGCAACGGCAGTCCAACCAGGGCGCCAGATGCTTTCGGACGAACTCTCCATAGCAGGTATTGAAGGTCAGGAATCCCGCCTGCTTCACCAACCGAATGGTCTTGATCGCCTCGTCGGCACGGTTTCCGGCACTGGGCTCATCCACGGTATGGATGCAATACGCCGGCCAATGGTCCTCTTCGCCCATCTTTCGGACGGCATCCAAGATGGCGTGGAAGCCGGCGACGAACTCCGGCGTATGCTCGGCGGTCTCCACCTTCAACGCCTTCTTCAGCACACGGTTGACATCCTGGAAGGAGATGACCGCCATTCCCTCGAAGCCCACCTGGCAGTAGAGCTCCATCTGGTGCCGGAAACTCCCCAGGTCCACCTGGAAATCCTTTCCGTCGTATGTCACCTTGGCATCGGGGAAGGGATAGAGCATCAGGGAGTTGATGCCGTGTGCCCGGAAATCCCGCATTTCCCGCAGAATCTCCTCGTCAGTGAAGTGCTCCCGCGTCCAGCGATCGCCATCGGCATAGAGTCCAAAGGTCATTCCGGAAATCTCGGGCAATTCAAAATCATCCACAATCAGTCGATAGGTAGCGCATGGAACGCCATTCAGGCAGATGGGCGCCCGATAGATGCCAGGAGCAGCGTCCTTCGGCACGGCGACGCGAATGGCATATAGCTGCGGGCGGGCCGTCATCAACTCCGTGCTCTCCTTTCGCTCCAGCAATTCCGGGGCAAGGATATACGTCTTGCTGTTCCAGTCCGTGCGCTGAATCCATGTGTTGGCCGTAAGCACTTCCAATGCCCCGGCGGGAATCTCCACGCCATCGGCATTCTTCAATGCGCCGACCGTGACCTGCGCAGCGTCAAAATCCCGCAGGGGATAGAACGCAAAGAACTCCGTGGAGAAGAGCCCGGCGCTGGTCTCCGCCGAAACAACGTCCGTGATTTCCTCGGGATGAGGGTACGCAGCGGGACGGACGAAGCCCGGCTCGTTCCGCTGGAAGACCTGCACGCCAGCTGCATTCTCCCCCTCGGTGGGAACCGCCTTTTCCCCCTGCTCTTTCCAAGGGACCTCCCAAAAGGAAATGCCCTCGCAGGCCGTCACAGGCCAGGCCTCCTTCACCAGAAGCCTGCCATGCTGCAGGAGCTCCACGGCAATCGTGCCCCAGAGAGTCTCCTTGTCACGATATTCCATCCCCAGCAGCGCAGGCTCGCGGCTTCCGGATTTCCAGACGAAGTTCTGCGTTGCCCCGCCGTCAGAAGGCAGGAAGGCCATCTTGAAGCAGATGCCATCCGTTTTCTGCACCAACGAAGAGAGATGCACGCCCATGAAGTAGCGTCCTTCCTCGCGAATGACAGAGGAGACATTGAAGAGCGGGAAAAGCAATTGATCAGGAGAGAGAGCCAGGACCGGCTCAGCGCCGCTGCAGAAGTAGAGCTCCATATCCTCAAACCCCTGTCCGGGCACCGGCCCCATCTGCAGACTCCAGATCTTGCCGCGCTGCTCCGGCGCAATGGGAACCGTGACCTGCCTGCGATAGCCGGTGCACCCCACGGTAGTTCCCTCGAAAACGCATTTTCCATCTGCATCGAAGACAGTCAGGTTGACATGTTCATTCGGAAAGTCTCCATGGATTTGCAGCTGAACCTCCTCGGCATCGGCGCAAGTCAGGAAATAGAGCCTCGGGCATTGATTGGCCAGATGCAGCGGCGCCTCCGCCGTGGCCGCCAGGCAGAATCCACGCTGCTTCGCACTGACCCGCGCAGCATTGACACCGGTGTTCACCTCCAGGCGGTAGATGCCGTCCGGCAAAGCCACCGCCTTCAGCGTGGACTCGCACCCCGGCGGAACCATGGTCTCGGAAACGGCCTCCCGGCCATCCGGTGCATAGAGCGCACAGGAAATCTTGTTGGTGTATTTGCCCAGCCGGACGCCAACCACCGTCGCCTCCAGGTTGCCGCCTTCGTCCGGGCGCACAAAAAGCGTATGACGTCCACGAAGAGAAAACGCGTCATCATCCTGCGTCACCGTCGGCAGAATTTCCTGATGCACCAGGAAATTTCCAGGAAGGACACTGACGACCGTGCGGCAGGAGCAAATCATCAAGACAAAGGCAAGGCAAAGCAATGTACGCATGGTTATTTTCCCTTCTTTTTTGGGCGGGGACTCCTCTTTGGCGAGGCGTCTTTCTTTTTTCCGTGTTCCAATTCAAAAAGCATGTCGCGAAGCATGGCCGCGCGTTCGAACTCCAGCGCATCCGCGGCCGCCTGCATCTCCTCCTGGAGCTGCCGTTTCGCCTCGACGACATCGTAGTCGTATTCCGCGCTTTCCTCCGCCACGCCCTTGGCGCCTTTCTTCTGCACCACCCTGGCGACCGTCTCCCGCGCCTCTTCCGAAGCATGAAGGCTGGCCTGGACCGCGCGTTTGATGGTCTGGGGCGTGATGTGGTGCTCCTTGTTGTACGCCATCTGCTTTTCGCGCCGCGTCTCGGTCTCCTCCATCATCTGCTTGATGGAATCCGTGACCACGTCGGCATAGAGAATCACCCGGCCATCCGCATTACGCGCGGCGCGTCCGGCCGTCTGGATCAGACTTGTGGTGCTGCGCAGGAAGCCCTCCTTGTCGGCATCCATCACAATGACCAGCGCGACTTCCGGCAGATCCAGTCCTTCGCGCAGGAGGTTGATGCCCACCAGGCAATCGAACTCGCCGGACCGGAGGCTGCGAATGATGTCCACGCGCTCCAGGGCATCCAGATCGGAATGCAGATAGCGGCTGTTGATCCCCACCTTCCGCAGATACTCGGAGAGTTCCTCCGCCATCTTCTTGGTCAGGGTCGTCACCAGCACACGCTCGTGTTTCTCCACCATGGTGCGGATCTCGTCAATGGCATCGTCCACCTGTCCTTCCAGCGGGCGGATCTCCACCTTGGGATCCAGCAACCCCGTGGGACGGATGATCTGCTTGACCGGCTTGGTCAGGGAGAGCTCGTATGCTCCCGGCGTCGCGGAAACAAAGAGGACATTTTTCTGGAGGCTCTTGAACTCATCATAGCTCAAGGGGCGGTTGTCCAATGCGCTTGGCAAACGGAAACCATTGTCCACCAGAACGTTCTTCCGGTTCCGGTCCGCATTCTGCATGGCATGGAGCTGAGGCAACGTGGCGTGGGATTCGTCAATGATGGTAAGGAAGTTATCCTTGGGAAAGTAGTCGATCAAAGTGAAGGGACGACTTCCCGCAGGACGTCCGGAAAGATGTCGGGAATAGTTCTCGATGCCCTGGCAGTAGCCCACCTCCTGAAGCATTTCCAGATCGTAGGTAGTGCGCTGATGGATGCGCTGCGCCTCGACCAGGCGGTTTGCCAGCTCGAAGGACCGGACCTGCTCCGCCAGCTCCTCGCGGATGGTGCGCCTTGCCATCATGAGCTTCTCTTCGCTGGTGACAAAGAGCTTGCAGGGGAAGATGGTCGCCTGGGTGACACGTTCGATCTCCGTCCGGCTCACCACATTCCGCCGGATCATCTGGTCGATGGTATCTCCCCAGAACTGGATTTCCAGATAATCCTCACGATGGGAGAGATAGACTTCCACCGTGTCGCCCGCAGCTCGGAACTGTCCGCGTTCCGGCGCCAGGTCGTTCCGAGTGTATTGCAAGGCGACAAGCTTGCGAAGCAGATCGTCCCGGGAAATGGACTGGTCGATGACAATCTCCTGCTCCAGCTTGGCGAACTCCTCGGGGTCGCCCATACCGTAAATACAAGAGACAGAAGAAACCACGATGGTGTCCTTCCGTTCCAGCAAGGAACCTGTGGCCGCCAGACGCAACCGCTCCAATTCGTCATTGATGGCGGAATCCTTGGCGATGTAGGTATCCGTCGCCGGGATATACGCCTCTGGCTGATAGTAGTCGTAATAGCTGACGAAATATTCCACGGCATTCTCCGGAAAGAATGCCTTCAGCTCGCTGTAGAGCTGCGCCGCCAGCGTCTTGTTGTGGGAAATGACCAGCGTCGGCATCTGCAGCCGGCTGATCAGATTCGCCATGGTGAAGGTCTTTCCGCTTCCCGTGACGCCCTGGAGGGTCTGATAATGCAGGTGATCCCGCTGGATCCCCGCCACCAGGGCGTCAATAGCCGCAGGCTGGTCGCCTGCGGGCTGATATTCGGAATGGAGGATGAACCGATCCGGCATCTAGAGATTCAGGGCGGCCTTGAGTTCGTCAACCTTGTTCAGTTTCTCCCAGGGGAACTGGGGACGACCGAAATGACCGTAGGAGGCGGTCTCTTCGTAGCACCACCCCTGGGGCTGGAGAAGTCCCAAGTAATTGATGATCTGGGCGGGACGGCAATCAAAGACCTTCCGGGAATTCAAAAGCTCCTCCACCTTCTCCTCGGAGACCTTCCCCGTGCCGAAGAAGTGCACGGCGAAGGAAAGCGGCTCCGGAATGCCGATGGCGTAGGAGACCTGGATCTCGCAGCGCCCCGCCGCGCCGGCAGCCACCAGGTTCTTGGCGATGTGTCGCATCATGTAGCAGGCGGAACGGTCCACCTTGCTGGGGTCCTTGCCGCTGAAGGCGCCGCCGCCATGACGGCCCGCGCCGCCGTAGGTATCCACGATGATCTTGCGTCCGGTGAGGCCGCTGTCGCCGTCGGGACCGCCCGTCACGAAATTGCCGGTGGGATTGATGTAGAGATTTCCCTCGCGGCTGTTGACCTTGTCCCAGAGAATGCCCGTCAGGAACTCCGCAGGAAGGACCCGCTTCAAGGCCTCCTTGACCACCTGCTGGACCTTTTCGTTGCTCCCTTCGGTATGCTGATGGGAAACCACGATCTGCCGGATGGCCACGGGCTTGCCGTTTTCGTAGGCGAAGGTCAGCTGGCTCTTGGCGTCGGGACGCAGGAAAGCGAACTCCTCGCCCTGCCGACGGACCCTGGCCAACTCTTCCAGGATGCGCTGGGAGTAGTAGATTGGCGCAGGCATGAACTCAGG
This sequence comes from Lentisphaeria bacterium, assembly GCA_024405215.1. Taxonomy (GTDB): domain Bacteria; phylum Verrucomicrobiota; class Lentisphaeria; order Oligosphaerales; family Oligosphaeraceae; genus UBA1724. Next base: position 12,755 of record JAKSPB010000019.1, read on the forward strand.
CGTCTCGCTGCAGGCATAGCCGAACATGATTCCCTGGTCGCCGGCGCCCTGCTCGCCCAGCAGGCTGGTGTCGCTGGAAACGCCGCGGGCGATGTCCGCGCTCTGGGCGTGCAGGCGGATGTCGGTCTTCAGCGTCTTCGCGCAGAAGCCCTCGCCCTCCCGGTTGTAGCCGATGCGGTCCACGACCCGGCGCACAATGCCGTCGTAGTCCAGTTTGGGGATGTTCGCCTGGATTTCTCCGGCAAGGATGACGAAATCAGTGGTGGCAAGCGTCTCGCAGGCCACGTGGCCTCGCGGATCATGGACCAGGACCGCATCCAGCACGGCATCGGAAACCTGGTCGCAGAGCTTGTCGGGATGTCCTTCGGAAACGGCTTCCGAAGTGAACAGATACGAATTGCGCAATGACATAGAGAACTCCCAGTGTGTTGTTAGGAGAAAAACACGTTGCTTTTCTCCCCGGAGACCTTGGAACTCCGGATACCGACGCACACGCCGGAGCTTGCCTCGCTCACGCAGGTGCGTCACGGTTCATAATATATCCATGGAAATGCCTTCTGGCCTTCAAAAACAGCAAATCTTTTTCAGTATTTTAGAAAGCATTTTGCAAAGGTCCATTTGAAGGCACTTTTCAGGGATTTCGGAGGCAGTTTACTTCAAGCGCGACAAGGCGTAGTCCACTCCGACGCGACATGTCCCGTCGAAGCTTCGCGAAGGCGGAAGCACTTGGAGAAAAAATGCTCTGAAAGAGCGAAAAGTGGCCAAAGCGACTTTTGCAAAAGACTCTAAGGACTGCCCAAAAACTTCAGACAACATTCTCATATAAACGGGATATATTATCCCTGAACTGTTGGTTCCTTTCCACGTTTTTCCTTGCACTGGAGACATTATGAAACATTCCTTGACTCTGCGGAATCCTTTTGCGCCAAGCCTTTTTTTGGCAATGGTTCTCCTTGGCATCATGCCTTTCGCTGTGGAAGCCACATCCGAACAACAGGAAAAAAAACTGAAAATCAGCCAAGAACTGGATGCCCTGGCGGAAAACGGCAACTGGAAAGAGCTCAGGGAAGAGGCCCAGAAACAGCTGGACGCCATCTCCCCAGACGATGACTGGGCAGGCGTATTCTGGGACCACTTCTGCCATGGACTGCGAGAAAGCGATGAAATCGAACAATATGATGCCATGTTTGAAAAATATGCCGCCGGAAAGTTCGCGGGCAACGTGGCCTTCTTTGCCCACACTCCCAGCTGGGCCAACATGATCCCCTATATTGGCAGCATCCTCGGCAATGCCTTCAAGCGCGGTGATCCGAATTGGGAAAACACGGGACGCGAAGTGGAGAGCAGATACCGGGACAGAGCGAGGTTGCTGTCCCTCATGGTTCCCCTGATTCCCAAGGCGCAGGAACAGCGAAACCGGACGCGCTGCCAGCATTTCTTCTGCGTCCTGGCGCAGGTGCTTCTGAAGTACCATGATCGTGGCCATTCCTATAAACTACAGGAACTGACCGACCTCGACAACCTCCCAGATTACAATGACGAAGAGGAGTTCTACGCATCCTCGAGCCGTCCTCCCGTGAATCCCGATGGCTCTCCCGTTTTCTACAGACTTCCCGAAAGCTGGGACAAGGCCGCCAATGACGGCGAGCGCCTCCGTTTCGCCATTGAACAGGCCAACTGCGATGACGCCAAACGGCTCTGGGCGGATTTCCTGTGCGAACAGTTTGATTTTCTTAAGATGGACCCTGACCATAGGCAGAAGTATTACATGACACCCGCCATGATACAGTCCCTTTACGACCTGAAGGACAACGAGAGCATGGCAGCCTTGGCTGACAACGTGCGGCGAATCACCCTGCCCGACGAGTTCAACTACATGGAAATGTATCGGAACTTGAATGATCATCTCAAACTGGGTGAACTCCCTCCCTCCCGCATGCAATTTGACCAAGCGGCGTCTGAGTTCCAGACAGCTCCTGACAGCATCTCCAAACCACCTGCGGACCATATCCGCAGAAGCTGGGGGGAACCGGAGTCCTCCTATATCACTTTGCCAGGAAAAGACTTCACCGTGCCCTATCACTTCCGCAATGCGAAGACGGTGACGGTGAAACTCTACCGGGTGGACATGGCAAAAACTGTTGAACGATGGCTGGACAATCTAAAAAATGCGGAGTCAGAGCACTTTTCACCATGCGATTTCGCCTTGATCCGCAACAAAGAAAACGACGACGAAATCTGGAAGGATCTGATTGCAAAAGAACCATTCATCATCAAAAGATTCGACCTGGAGCCACTGCCCCATCACTGGGAGAAGACGACACAGCTGCACTTCGGAAATCTGGAGCCTGGTGCCTTCGTGGCGGAGTTCGTCCCCGACGACAATCAAGAATCCCGTATGGATTCCATGATCTGGATCGCCGACCGGGCGCTCACGACGATGACCTGTTCCGGCAATGATAGAATCCGGCTCTTCGTCAACGATCCCGTCACCGGCGGCCCCTGTTCCGACGTAACAATCAAGATCCATTCCTTCTACCGCATGTATGGCGCTGAAAGCGGACGCCCGCAGATTATCTCGGAAGTGCTGACGTATGAAACGGATGCGAATGGAATTGTGGAATTCCCCCCGACCGATTTCAAGAAGCCGAAGGATAGCCGCCTTACCGCCCGTGTGATCCTGGCGGAAACATCCCCTGAAAAATTGACCATGCTGAAATGCGATGATTTTCGCTACGGTAGGGCAAGCAATGCCGTCCCTGACGAAAATATGCGAAAGTTCATTATCACGGACAAAACCGTGTACAAGCCTGGCGACACCATTGCCTTTACCGGCTACCTGCGTCAGCCATTGGACAGCGAAAATTTCAAACCTTACCCCAAGGAAACCATCACGCTGTTTTTCATGGATCCGCAATACCACGAGGCATTCCAAAAGGAAGTTCCCTTTGATGAAAAGACCCAGAGTTTCACCTTTGAGATGAAACTTCCAGCAGATGTCATGCTGGGCTGGTGGCAAGTCTTTGCAGACAAAGACGTTTCTGCTGCAGCGGATTTCCTTTTCCTTGTGGCGGAATACAAAAAGCCTGAATATCTGCTGACCGTGACGCCGCCCGCCAAACCGGTGAAAGCAGGCGAAAAGATGCCTGTCACCATCGAAGCGAAATACTACTTCGGTGCACCAATGCCCGACGCGGAGGTCAGCTACAAGGTCTTCCGAGAAGAAGCACAGCCCGTCATGCCCTTTGCCTTCGAATGGAATTGGGCCTATTTTGACCCATACGCGCTCTGCACCACCTTCCTCAAGAAGGAATACGTACAGAATATCAATCACGACAAGGAGATGATCCTGAACGCAAAAGGCAGGACCGACGCCCAGGGAGAACTCACCTTCGAAATCGATTCTGCATTGGCTGTGGAAAAATTCGGCGAGAAGGATTTCCGCTACACCATCAAGGCGGAAATAATGGATGACACCAATCGCCTGGTCTCGGGATCAGGCAGTGTCATCGCCGCCGTCAAGCCGTTCCGCGTCTTCCTATATACGCCGTGGGGGTTTGCGAAAACAGGCGAACGCCAGCAGATCCAGGTCGCCGCGCGCACGCCGAACGGCGAGAAAATCAATGGCATGGGAACGCTGCGCATCTTCCGCAAAGCCATCGGCAATGCTCCGAAGGACGGACGCACCACCTCCGGCCTCCCCGAACGTGTCGGCGCGGCGCTGAAGACCATCCATTTCACGCCCGACGGTCCAGACAATCCCGAGTTCATTCTCAACGAGGAAGGCGTGTACGAAGTGGAAGCGGAAGTCATCTCGGAAGACGGCGTCTCCGCCTCCCAGTCCATGACTTTCTTCGTGGTGGGGGAAAAACAGGGCGAATCCCTCTTCGGCGAATACCCAATCAGCATTTCCACGGACAAACCGACCTACCAGCCGGGTGAAACCGCGCAGATTCTTGTGGCCTGCGACAAGCCCGGCCGCACAATCTACTTCGTCACCCGGTCCGAACGCGATGCCCGAATCCAATGCGTCACGCTGAGCGGCCATGCCAAATTGTTCCCGGTTCCCATTGAAAAGGACGACCAGCCCAGTTTCTTCGTGAACGTCATGAGCTATCAGGACGGACAACTGGCGACGCTGACGCAAGAGATTCGCGTGCCGCCGGAGAAGAAGATCCTGCAGGTGAACGCGGAACCGGCAGTGGAAAAAGTCGAACCAGGCTCCATGCTGCCGCTTACCATCACGGTTGCCGATCTTGAAGGCAAACCAGTTTCCGGCCATGCCACGGTCACCGTGTACGACAAGAGCCTGGAAGCCATCAACGACACCTGTACCCTTTCGCCCATCCTTCCCTTCTTCTGGCCCTGGAAACGCTGGTTTTTTCATTCACTCGACGGTTTCTTCAAGCGGATGCCCAGAATGTGGAAGCCTTTGTCGCAACTGAGGCGCAGCTTTTACCATCAATTCCTGTTCGGCTTCCATAACCAAGGCATGTCCAGGGATGCTTCCGAGGACAGCGATGAAGTTGAAGCGCCAATGCCCATGCCCACCATGGTACCCATGGATGCTTCCTATGCCATGTCTTCCGACGATTCTTATGGAATCGCATCTGAGGAAGCAGAAGAAGAGTTTGTTCTTGGCGCATACGCAGGCGAGGAAGCAGGCGCCGCAAACACGGTCCGCAAAAACTTCCTCGACCGGGCGTTCTGGGCCGGTCGGCTAGACCTGCCAGAATCCGGCGAAATCACCGTCAACATTCCCGTACCCGACAATCTGACCACCTGGGTCGTCCGTGTTTGGAGTCTCACGCCCGACAACCGCGTGGGCGAGGCGCGCACGGAAATCGTGGTCAGCAAAGACCTGGTCGCCCGTCTGGAACTCCCCCGGTTCATGTTCCAGGGCGATACCGTCAACACAGTCGTCTCCCTCAACAACTCCACATCTGACGAACTAGGCGAGGTTTCAACCTCCCTTGCTGCACCAGGGTTGCTTGAAACAGCGCACACGCAGACCGTCACGCTGCAAGCCAATGGCGCGGCATCGTACGAGGTGCCGCTCCAGGCGAAAGAAGCGGGAGAGTACATCCTCACGCTTTCCACGAAGGCGGCTGACAAATCCGACGCCTTGGAACTGGCCCTGCCCGTCCTGTCCAAAGGACTGGACAAACAGGTCAACACCTGCGGACGACTTGACGCAACCCGGACGACTGCCTCGATCACGCTTGACATTCCGGAAGAACGCCGTCCGGAGACCACGGCGTTCGCGCTCTATCTTTCCCCAGGAGCGGCGAAGAACATGATCGATGTTCTTCCCTATTTGGCGGCGGATGATTCCGGCGACGTGTTCGGCATTGTCAATCACTTCCTGCCCGCCCTCTCGGCAAAAACTGCCTTGAACAAGCTTGGCGTCAAGTGGGAGGACGCCGTTCCCGAAAAGAGTTCGCGCGATTCCCTTTACGCAGAATACAGCCAACGCACCTCAGGAGTTCCAAGCTTCAGCGCCGAGGACTTCGACAGAATCGTGGCGAAAAATCTCCGCCAGATCGCCAGGATGGTGAATCCCGACAGTGGCTGGGGGTGGTTCGGTGCATATCATGAATCCAGCTGGCCGGACACCACGGCGTACGTCGTGGATGCCCTGCTGGACGTGCGGGACCAGTTTGACGCGCGGCTCATTGACGACGGCGTTTTCTGGCTGGAGGACTATGCGAAAAAGCGTATCGCCAAGTTCAAAGAAGTCCAGGCGGTTTCCAATACGGACGCATTCGTCGCGCGCGTTCTGTCCAAGGCTGGCAGGCCGAACACCGAGCTGATGAAACTTTGCTACGACAATCGGGTGAAATGCCTTGCCCCTTACGGCTACGCCATGCTTGCGCTCGCCTACGCAAAGGACACGGACGAAGCGAAGATGCTGACACGGAATCTCGAACAGTTCCTGAAAATCGATGATGAAAACGGCACGGCATATCTGAGCATCCCCCGGCAGTGCAGTTTCTTCTGGTACGGCGACGAGAACGAAACGCTCGCCGCATACCTGGAGCTTCTTCTGCGCGATGATCCGCAGAACGACACGGCGCAGAAGGTCGCGAACTACCTCGCCGCCAATGTCCGGAACTCTCCATGGCGCAACTCCACGCGCTCTCTCGGAGCAGCGGTAAAGGCGCTGGCGAAATACATCGTCGCAAGCGGCGAAGACAAGCCTGACTTTACCCTCACGGTTCGCGATGGCGGCATGGAACAAAAATACGTATTCAACGTCCAGAACCTCTGGAAGAACGACGGCCCCGCGTTCTTCCTTCCCAGTGACAAGCTCGCTTCCGGGAAACGCACCATCGAGCTGGAATTTTCCGGCACAGGCGCGTTGTATTGGAACGGGATGCTGAGTTATTTCACCCTGGAGGATGAAATCAAGCCGGCTGGCCTTGAGATGAAGATTCAGCGCAACTACTACCGCCTTGTCGAAGATCCGAACGCATCCGCTCTTCTCGCGGGAAAGAACGGCGCCGCGGTAAAGGCGGATACGCTGAAATACAAGCGCATTCCGCTGGCGGACGGCGACAGCGTCAAACCAGGCGATCTCGTGGAAGTGGAGCTCATCTCCACCTCGAAGAACGACTACGATTATGTGGTGCTGCAGGACGCCATGCCCGCCGGCTTCGAATACGAAAATCCGATCAGCGGCTGGAAGTGGGACTGGGCAGCGCCGATGTTCGTGGAATACAAGGAACGTGGCGCAAAGTTCTATCTGCGGAACATGGCGAGAGGCCAGTCAAACGCCTTCTACCGCATCCGCGCCCAGCTGTGCGGCACGGTGACCGCACTTCCCGCAAAAGGATACGGCATCTACGCTCCGGAACTCAAATGCAACGGCGAACAGCAGACCTTGAATACGAAAAAGTGATAATCCTTATATCGGTTCAAAAAAGACAGAACCACGAATGGACATCAATCGTCACTTGTTCCTGCCATTCGTGGTTCATTCGTGGTTCAAAACATCCGAACGAAATTTCCTCTATCATTTCCGATCACAAGCCACGAGGTCGTCGAAGAAGCGCCACTCCGGCCGAAGGTCGACGCCGAATTTCCGTGCCACCTTCTCCTGCATCCACTGAACCAACTGACGGCAATCGACCGCGCATCCTGGCGCTCCGGAGAGATTCACGATCCAGTTCGCGTGCTGCTGGCTGACCGAAAAAGGTCCCATGCACTTTCCCTTGCATCCCGCCTCCTCCAGAAGCTTCCCGGCCACCTGCCCCGGCGGATTCCGGAAGACAGAACCGCAGGAACACCCTTTGGGCGTCACCTGCGCACGGCGCAGACGCTCCTCCTGCAATCTCCCCTGCTCCACTGATGACAAGGAAGGCTCCAGACGCAGTTCCGCCTCGACCACAAACTGGCGATTCGTGACAGGAGACTGACGATAGCCCCACCCCTGCAAGGAATCGCCGGAAAGAACGATTCGTTCCCCCGTATCCAGATCCACAACGGTCAGGCGCTCCACAAATTCCGAAAGGGAATGCCCCAAAGCACCCGCATTCATGGCGACGGCCCCGCCCAATGTTCCCGGAATCCCCGAGAGTTCGCACAGTCCCTTCAGTCCAGCAGCTGCGGCTCGTGCAGCCAAGAAAGACAATGGCACGCCGGCGCCAACACTGAACCGCCCATGGGAACAGCGTATCTGTGTCAGTCCCTTCCGTCCATCAATCATCGCCACGTGTTCATTCGTCCCATCCGAGCCAATCAGGTTGCTTCCCGCACCTAGGGGAAATAGTTTCCTCCCTGCCTGAAGAGCCCTGCGGATCACATCCTGCAACTCCTGTTCATCGGCAATGCGAAACACCTCGACTTGCCCGGCACCGGCGCGGATGCCGCTCAGAGAAGACCAATTTTCCCTAGTGGAGCTAGCCACGGCACGCCTCCTTTATTCTTCCTGCCGGACATTCACGCCAAGAGCGCGAAGCTTCTCGGGCAAATCCTGATAGCCGCGATAGACCATTTCAATATTGTGAATGACCGACTCGACCTGCGCACAGCAGGCGGCAATGACAATGGCCATGCCCGCCCGGATATCCGGACTGGTCAATTCCGCGCCGTGAAGCCGCGCCGGTCCGGAAATGACCACGCGATGGGGATCGCACACAATGGCGCTCGCCCCCATGCCGATCAGTTTATCCACGAAGTAGAGTCTGCTCTCGAACATCTTCTCAAAGAAAAGCACCGTCCCTTTGGCCTGGGTGGCCATGGCGATCATGCAGCTCATCATGTCGCTGGGGAACTGTGGCCACGGCCCGTCGGAAACTATGGGAATCGCGTTGTTCAGATCCGGCAGGATCCGTAGTTCCTCCGGCGATTCCAGATCAATCCGCCCAGGCTGCAAAGTGAAGGGACAATTGAACCGCTCAAAGACACGCCGCGTCATCCAATATTGATGAGGCGCGATGTTCCCCGTGACCGTCAGATCGCCGCCCGCCGCTGCACAAAGCGCCATGTAGCTGGCTACTTCAACATAGTCGCTCTCAATCTCGCAGACACAGCCGTGTAGCGTTTCGCAGCCTTCGATCACCAGGGTATTCGTCCCCGCGCCCTCGACATGCGCCCCCATGGCATTCAACATCTCCGCAAGTTGCTGGACATGCGGTTCGCACGCGGCATTTCGCAGGATGGTCCGGCCGGGAATGGCGGACGCGGTCACGAGGATGTGCTCGGTGGCAGTCACGCTGGCTTCGTCCAGAAAGAGTTCCGCGGGCGTCAGCTTTCCTGCCGTGAAACGATAGCCACCGCGTTCCTCCTCAATGGAAATGCCCAGTTTCCGCAGCCCATAGAAATGCGTATCAAAACGCCGACGGCCAATCATGTCGCCTCCTGGAAGCCCCATCCAGACGCTTCCTAGGCGCACAGCCAGAGGGCCAGCAAAAAGCAGCGACGTACGAATCCGTCTGCTCAACTCCTCCGGGACCGCGTTTCCGCACAAGGCTCCGGCGGTGATTTCCGCGACACCCTCCGCGAAACTCGTCTTCCCTCCCAAGGCCTGCACCACGCAAAGCATATTGCGCACATCCACGATATCCGGCATATTCCGCAAAAACACCGTCTCGTCCGTCAGAACAGACGCAGCGATGGCCGGCAATGCGGCATTCTTGTTGCCGCTCGGCGTCAGCGTGCCATGAATACGACAAGGCCCCTGGATGATCAGTTTAGACATGGGAAAAGGGAATTGCAGTAAAAAAACGGACGGGTCAGCCCCGTTGTTTCAGTGTCAGCACCCGATGGAAGAAGCAAGGCTTTGCCCCGCACTCGCAGAGACCATCAGGAGCGACATTTCCGCAGGGCCCCTCGGTCAAACGTTTAGGGCATCCGCCATTAGGAAGATATTCCAACGTCTCCAGCGACACCAGTTCCGAAGGCCTCGTACCGCAGAGAGCACATAGCGTGTTCCGCAGAAACTCCGGCGTTCCCGGACGTGCAGCATAGCGCACAAGCCGTGCCCGCAGGAAATCCATCCCTGAAGGCTTTTCCATCTCCAAGACACTGGTTGGATCGTAATCCAGGCGTTCGGGATCCCTACGTCCCTCTTGCAAAAGTCCGGCAAAAAGATAGCGCGGCGCCCGGACAGGCGGGCACATGTCCAGCGCATAGTCGCGCTTCCACTCCGTCAACCAGGCATCGAAATCCGGAAGCCGTTCCTGCGTCTCCCGGAAAGCCCCGCGCAACGCAGCCCTGTCCGCCGAAGCATGTCCTCCGGCAAGCAGCACGCCGCTGAATCCCAAACGCCGGAAGCCCGTCATCAGCATGGCCACCGCCTGTGCCTGGAAGGCACGTCCAGCTGACTCATCCTGCTGATAGGCCGCCTTGAGTTTCCGCAGATAGAGTTCGGGAATGTGAATTCCCGCCATGGTCTTCGGAGTTCTCTGAGAGAGTTCCTCTGCCGAGAACCACAATACCCGTGCCACCACCGGCATCATGCTGTCGCGCAGCTGCATGACCCATTGGAATTCCTGGGCCTTCTTCATGTCCCAGGATGCCTGGGACAGAAGGAACTTCGCGCCAAGCTGGAGCTTCCGCGCGATTTTCCCGTAAGCCAGCGCCATGTCCTGCGCGGTGTATTTATCAAAATTGATCACCGCACCCGTGACAAGCTCCGGCACACGACTGGAAGCCAGCTTCAACGCCACGGCGGAATCCGTGTAGATTCCCGTCGTGATGTCCAGATCGCCCGTAGCCATGCAGAAGAGACGCTGCTGATTGGCTGCGCCGGCCAGAAGCGCATCCTGCACATCCGGCAGACTCCGCCCTTTGCCCGACAGCATCCGCACAACAGGACCGCCAAAGTTCTCGGCAAAGCCCCCGCAAAGGGCCGCCGGATCATGCCGCAGCGCTCCGTCAAAGCGATCCAGCATCACAGCCGCGCAGATTCCGCCCTCCAGGGCATATTCCGCGCCCAGCATGGACATCTGGCGTTGCGCCTCCTCCGAAGGCACTTCCTGCAGCAATGGCGGCTGAATCTCCACCATCGTCTGGAAAACACCGCCCAGAATATCCGAAAGAAAATGACTCTCCTCTTGCGACATTGTCATTCCATGAAGCAAAAACGCCAGATTTTACCACCAGAGATAGCCGGCCAGATCCAGAGACTGGCGACGATTCAGGTAGTCGTTGTAGTTTTTGGGCTGGCAAGTCCAGGCGGAATCCGCTGCGGCGACCAGCCTGGGGAAGAACTTGACCCCCACGCGCCAATCGGGAACCACCTCGGTCCAAAGCGGGCACTCCAGGCCAATCAGACGGTCGCCAAGCACAGCGCCCATGTGATAGGCGGGATTGGACCCATAGACGCTTTCCTCGTTCAGGTAAGTCATCCAGTGCATCCGGGGTTCGCTGGTGGACTGCGGATAGTCCATATAGTAGGAACAATCATTGGAAGCGATAACCAGATTCTTGCCCTGGTCATGATAGGCGCAGCCGTACATGTCGCCGGGGTTTCCCCAGCACTGCAGGATATTCTGCGGCGTCAGGATGGCGTTGGTCCGCCAGGAGATGGGCGTGCGTCCGTTGTCCAGGACGAACTGGGAGACCTGACGCATGAACCACTCCTCCAGCTTGCGAGGAGATTCCAGCCCCAGTTCCTTCATCTTGGCCTGGCAGACAGGGCACTGCCGCCACCATCCATCCCATGCCTCGTCGCCGCCGATATGGAAATAGCGGCTCTCAGGAAAGAGCGCGAAGACTTCAGAATAGCGCGCCTTGACAAAATCCATGGCGGCCTGGGACCCAAGGCAGATCTCGTTGCCCTTCTCGCTGTCCTTCACCTGGCAGCGAAGCTCGGGATAGAGGCTCACTGCGCCATGGTTATGGCCAGGATAGTCGATTTCCGGAATGATCTCAATGCCGTTCTCCGCAGCTGTCTTCCGGATCTGCGCGATCTCCTCGCGCGTGTAGCAGCCCGGCTCATACTCCTGGAGGCCCGTCAGTTTCGGAGCACCATCAGAGGGGCACCGCCAGCCCTGGTTGTCCACGAGATGCCAGTGGAAACGGTTAAGACGAATGCGTCCCATGGCCTTCAGCAGGCGCACGATAGTGGAAACCCGCTGGAAATGGCGGGCGGAATCCAGCATGACGGCACGCCAGGGAAAACGGGGCTTGTCTTCCACAATGCCGCACTCCAGGAAAGCTTGGTCCGCGCCATAGCGGAAGCCCAGATAGAGCAACTGCTCCATAGCGGAAAGCGCGTAGATCTTGCCCGATTGGTCGCCGTAAGTCATCAGAATCTTCTCCGGCGTGATCTCCAGACGGAAGGCCTCCGTGCCTAATGACGCATCCTTCTTCACTGACACCTGGGGATCCACCTCGTCGGAAATCGCCGTCACCCGGAAGAGCTCCAGCGTGGGCGCCAGGCGCTCCAGCGCCTCGGAGGACAAGCGGAGTTCCTTGCCGAACTTGAATTCCCCGGAACGGACCTCCGCCTTGGCTGCCTTGGGAATCAGACTTAAGATCGCGGGATCAAACTGCACGTAGTCAGCACAAAATGCCATAAGGATACTCCTGAAAAAGATAGCTAACAGAACAGAAAAGGAAAACGCCTTAAGATAGCATTTCCGCCTGCGTCAGGAGCGCAGGACAAACAAAAAAAGGTGATTGCAAAAGTTGCTTGGAACACTTTTGCAATCACCACCCTTGGCCGGTGTATTTCCGCCGGAACTAGACGTTTCTTCGAAGTAGCTACGCCTTGTTCTGCGCATCGTCCTTCCGGGCGTTGCCGGACAAGCGGTTGCCGATGCCGTTCAGGAGTCCGCCGATGTCCATTCCCAGAGTCTCCTTTGCCATTTCGGTGATCCGGGTGATGTTGTTGGTCATACCCTCGGCCATCTTGCCGCCGTTGTCGCCCCACATCACGATCTTGTCCACCTTGGCGTAGCCTTCGGAGACGGCGCGGGCCACTTCGGGGAGCTTCTCGAAGTAGAGTTTGACGGCCGCCAGCTGAAGGTCCATCTTCGCCGCGTCCTGGTATTCCTTCATGGCCTCGGCCTTCTTCAGGATACCTTCGGCCTCCGCCAACGCCTTCGCCTTGATGGCGGCGGCCTCGGCATCGCCCTTCGCGGAAATCACACGCGCCTCGTTCTCACCCTTGACGCGTTCGGCTTCCGCCAGCGCCTTCTTGGCCTCGGCTTCCGCCAGCGCCATGGCCTTCTTGGCATCCGCCTGGCGTTCGGCCTCGAACTTCTCGGCCTCGGCGTTCTTCTGACGGCGCGTCAAATCGGCCTCCGCCTCCTGCTGGATGGAGTAGAGCTTCGCATCGGCTTCCTGCTGGACGGCGAATTTCTTCGCCTCGGCTGTCTTGCGGATTTCCGCATCCAGCTTCTTCTCCGCGATTTCGACCTCGCGCTCCTTGATCTCGATCTCCTTCATCTGGCGCGCCACATTGGCATCACCCGTCTTCACCTCGATGAGCTTGCGCTGCTCCTCCGCCTGGATGGACTTGGCGGACTCGGCGATGGCGAGCTGCGTATCGGCTTCGCGCTTCAGCTCGGCCTTCTTGATCTCCAGGGCGTTCTGGCGCTTGGCAATCTCGGTCTGCGCCTCGACCTGCGCATCGTTGGATTCCTTCGCAGCCTCGGCCTGGGCGATGGCCACATCGCGTTCCGCCTGGGCACGCGCGATGGCGGCGTCCTTGGAAATCTGGGCGATGTTGTCGATACCCAGATTCTCAATGGCCTTGTCGTTGTCGCTGAAGTTCTGGACGTTGAAAGAGACGATCTCCAACCCCATGCGGGCCAGGTCGGGATCCGCGTTGGACTTCACCATGTCGGCGAACTTCTGGCGGTCCAGGACCATCTCCTTCGTATGCATCTGGCCCACGATTTCACGCATATTGCCTTCCAAGACCTCCTTCGCCACCTCCGCGATGTACTTCGGATTGGCGTTCAGGAAATTCATGGCGGCCTTCTCCAGCATTTCCGGCGTCTTCCCGACCTTGATGTTCACCACCGCATCCACGTTCACGTTGATGAAATCCGCGTTGGGAACGGGATCGGAAGTCTTCACATCCACCTGGATAAGTTCCAGCGTCACCTTGTCCAGACGCTCAAAGAACGGCACCCGGAAGCCTGCGCCGCCGATGATAGTCCGCCGGCGCAGACCGGAGATGATATACGCCTTGTCTGGTGGAGCCTTCACATAGCTGATCACGCCAATCAGCACAAGAACAAGCGCGGCGACACCGCAAATGATCCAAGTTGTCAATGTCATTGTCATTACCTCCTATGTTTTAAGGGAAGAAAAAAAAACAAAGCTACGCCTGAATCAGCTGATGCAGAAGCTCCAGCACCTCCCGGGGCGCATCAATGTCCGCGATGGAAATTTCCGCGCCGGCGGTAGCGGAAGTGCCGATGAGCACGTCCCCGTAGCCCAGGAGCTGCTCCCAGAGATTTTGCTTCAGCCAGACGGCGCGGATATCGCCGATGCGAACTTCGACCTCCTGTCGGGTCAAAAGACCGTCCGACACCAGAAGACGTTGGTCGGAAAGCACGTAATGCGTCGTGAAAATTGCGAAGAAGAGTTTCACGAACCAAAGCAGGAAGACGAAGAGAATCCCCAGCACCACATACAGGCTCCACTCCATGCGAGGCAGAAAGGGAATGCTGCCGCACGACACCACCAGACAAAGAGCCAGCGGCGCCACCAGGCATTTCCAGGAGGGATGAAGCCGCAGGAGCTCCTCCTCCGCGGCATTCGCCTTGGCCGCTGGAACACTCTTCTTCAACGGCAACGACGGCGCCTCCGCCTCCTTGCCTGCCGTCACCTCCTCGTCCGGTGACGCCTTCTCTTCCAGGAACTCATGGCACCAGCGGCACTTCTTCGCGCCGGCGCGGATCTTCTCATGGCAGAAGGGACAGGAGCGGAAGCCCTCCGTCTCGTCCTCCGGATTCGGCTCGGCAAAGTAGGTGCGATGGCACTGCGGGCAGAGCACCTCCGTGCCAGAGGTCTCCGGCGGGAAGGGATTGATAGCCTGGCAATGAGGGCAAGTCGTGTGCATCTTACAAGATTTTTGTTTTCCCAAACGGATTTTTCCCTAATATATCCTCCATATTCTCAAGGGGAATTACATTAAGAGAAATTCATGAAATTTCAGCACGTACAACTGCATACCATCGCGGGAGTCCTTCCGCCAAACATCGTCTCCAGCGCCCAGCTGGAAGAACGCCTGTCGCCCTTGTACCAGCGCCTGCATCTTCCCGAAGGGCGGCTGGAGCTGATGACCGGCATTGTCCAGCGGCGTTTCTGGCAACCGGGGACGATGCCAAGCGACGCAGCGGTCCTGGCCGCACGCTCCGCCATCGCCAAGAGCGGTCTTTCCGCCACACGGATCCAGGCGGTGCTCTATTGCGGCGTCTCCCGCGACTGCGTGGAACCCGCCACCTCTACGGCGGTGGTCCGAAAACTGGGGCTGGGCACCGACACGCTGAATTTTGACGTCTCAAACGCCTGTCTCGGCATAGCCAGCGGAATGATGATCCTGGCCGGCATGCTGGAAAGCGGGCTCATTGACTGCGGCATGGCGGTCACCGGCGAAAATGGCGGTCCCCTGGTGGACAACACGGTCCTGCGCCTGAATGCCGACCAGTCCATGACCCGGCAGTCCCTGAAACACGAGTTCGCCAGCCTGACCATCGGCAGCGCGGCAGCCGCGGTGATTCTGACCCGCGAAGGCGGGCATCCCGTCCACGCCATCGCCAGCGCCTCGGAATGCGCCAATGACGCGCTCTGCCGAGGCGATGCGGCAGGCGGCATGACGGACGGCAGCGCTCCTGTCATGAAGACCGACTCCCACGAACTGATGGTCCAGGGCATTGAAGTCGCTGCGAGAATGTGGCGGAACCTACAGGCGGAAGCGCCCTGGAACGGTGCCCTGCCGGAAATTGTCTGCGGACACCAGGTGGGCAAAATCCACCGCGACCTCCTTTTCCAGCACCTGGGTCTCTCCCCGGAACTGGACTTCCCCATCTTTCCTGAAACCGGCAACTGCGGTTCCGCCTCCCTGCCTCTGGCAGTCTCGCTGGCGGAAGAACGCGGCGCACTGCGTCCGGGAATGAAACTCGCCATGCTCGGCATTGGAAGCGGAATCAACTCCCTCGGGCTGGCAATCACTTGGTAACTTCCTTAAAATAAAAGCAATACATTATGTCAAAGACCATCATTCAGCAAATTCTGGCCGCCCATCTGGTGGAGGGCGAACTGACCAGCGGCTCCCCCATCAGCATCAAGATTGACCAGACCCTGTGCCAGGACGCCACCGGCACCATGGCCTTCCTGGAACTGGAGGCCATGAAGGTCCCTCGCGTCAAGACCGAAGTCTCCGTCCAGTACATTGACCACAACACCAACCAGATGGGGCCGGAGAACGCCAACGACCACCTCTACCTGCAGAGCGTCTGCGCAGCCAAAGGCGTCCGCTACTCCCGCCCCGGCAACGGCATTTGCCATCAGGTCCACCTGGAGCGCTTCGGCATTCCCGGCAAGACGCTGCTGGGTTCCGACTCCCATACGCCCACGGGCGGCGGCATCGGCATGGTCGCCATCGGCGCCGGCGGTCTGGATGTGGCCCGCGCCATGGCCGGCATCCCCTTCAACCTGGTCTGCCCCAAGATCATCGGCATCAAGCTGACCGGCAAGCTTCGCCCCTGGGTCTCCGCAAAAGACGTGATTCTCAAGGTCCTTTCCATTCTTTCCAGCAAAGGCAACGTAGGCACAGCGGTGGAGTATTTCGGTGACGGCGTGGCCACCCTGAGCGTCCCCGAACGGGCCACCATCACCAACATGGGCGCCGAACTTGGCGTGACCACCTCCGTCTTCCCCTCCGACGAAGAGACCCGCCGTTTCCTGGCTGCAGAAGGCCGCGAGGCGGACTGGAAGCCCCTGGCAGCAGAAGAAGGCGCACAGTATGACCGAATCATCGAAATCGCCCTGGACGAGCTGGTCCCGCTGGCCGCCTGCCCCTCCAACCCCGCCAACGTGAAGACCGTGGCCGAAGTGGCCGGCCTTCCCTGCAGCCAGGTGCTGGTGGGTTCCTGCACCAACAGCAGCCTGAAGGATATGCAACTGGTGGCCGCCATGCTGAAGGGCCGCACCGTCAGCCCTGCGGTCTCCCTGGCCATCGCCCCCGGCTCCAAGCAGGTCCTGCGGATGCTGGCGGAGGACGGCAGCCTGGCCATCATGCTGGCCGCCGGATGCCGCATTTTGGAAAGCGCCTGCGGCCCCTGCATCGGCCAGGGCTTCAGCCCCGCCTCCGGAACCATCTCCGTGCGCACCAACAACCGCAACTTCCTGAACCGCACGGGTACGAAGGACGACCAGTGCTATCTGGTCAGCCCCGCCACCGCCGTGGCCACCGCCCTGACCGGCGTTCTGACGGACCCCGCCGCCTTGGCCAAGGATCTCGGCATGGAAGAACCCGCCTGGGAAATGCCCGCGCATTTCGCCATTGACGACCGGATGATCCTTCTGCCTCCCGAAGACGGCAGCAAGGTGGAAATCATCCGCAAGGAAACCATCGGCGAACCGCCGCACTGCACCGCCCTGCCCGACACCCTTTCCGGCGAGGCCGTCATCACCGTCGGCGACCGCATCACCACCGACCACATCATGCCCGCCGGCGCCAACCTGAAGCTCCGCAGCAACATTCCGCGTTATGCGAAAGTCGTCTTCGACTGCTTCAGCGAAGCCGGAAAGCCCACCTTCGCCGACCGTGCCAGCGCCCTGCGCGACGCAGGCAAGGCCGCCTTCATCGTGGCCGGCGAATCCTACGGCCAGGGTTCCAGCCGCGAGCACGCCGCCATTTGCCCCATGTACTTGGGAGTCAAGGCGGTGCTGGCCATCTCCATTGAGCGCATCCACGCAGCCAACCTGGTCAACTTCGGCATTCTTCCGCTCTACTTCCAGAACCGGGAGGACTACGAAGGCATCCGCCAGGGCGATGCCATCACCATCGCGAACCTGCGCCAGCAACTTGCCGACGGCGACCTGGTCAAGGCCACTGTGGGCGAAAAAGAAATTGTCCTGAAGTGCACACTAACCTCGGCAGACCGTGCCACCGTCCTCAAGGGCGGTCTGCTAGCAACGGAGTAACACCCTATGCCAAATGAGAAGTTGACCTATCGGACCCAAGGGCCGCTGGCTACAGGCGGCATGGCGAAGCTGGACCGGATCGTCCTGTCGGATGGAAAGCCGGCAGTCCTTCGCCAGATGAAGAGCCTAAGCCTCCTGAATTTCCGCCAACGGAAATTCTTCAAGAGGGGGGCGCAGATTCGCGCCGCCCTCACCCCGCATCCGAATATCGTCAGCTCTCTGGAAATCGGGAGCCACTTTCTCGCGCCCTATGAAATCATCGAATACGTCTCCGGACAGCCATTGCGCAATTTGATGACGCTGAACGACCCCACCCTGAAACTCAACACCGAGCATGTCCTCCTGGAAATGGCCGAGGCCCTGGCATGGGTCCACGACAATGGCTTCATGCATCTGGATGTAAAGCCCGAGAACTTCCTGCTCAAGCGCGTAAAAGACACCTACACCGTAAAACTGACGGACTTCGACCTGGCCCGCGTTCGCGCGGATCATGGCCCGCACCGACAGCTGGGGACTCCCGGCTACATGGCGCCCGAGCAGTTCAAACGGCACAAATGCCACCAGGCCTCCGATGTCTTCGCCTTTGGAATCATCGCCTACGAACTGCTCACGGGCAGACGGCCCTTCAGCGGGAAGACCCCAAAGGACATGTGGCGCCATCAGGCAAGCAAGCGATACCTTCCCCGCCCCTTGCATGACTTTGTCCCCCAAATCCCCCCGAAACTGGAATACGTCATTCTGGCCTGCCTGAACAAAGAACGTGAGAAACGATACCACGACATGCGACAGGTGCTCAATGCCCTGAAGTGATTTTCCAATATGTCCAAGTTCTTTAGCGATAGCGATGAAAAGACCCTCCTTCTCGGAATGGCGCTGGCCAAATCCCTGCAGGAAGGGTCTGTTCTGGCCCTGGTCGGCGACCTGGGCTGCGGCAAGACCGTCATTTCCCGGGGCATTGCCCGGGGACTGGGCATCACCGAACCCGTCACCAGCCCCACCTTCACCGTGGCCCAGGAATACAAGCGCCCCAACGGACATTTCCTCTACCACCTGGATATGTACCGTATCAGCGACGAGAACGCCGCATTGGCTTTCGGCATTGACGAGTTCCTCTTCCAGCCCAACGCCATCACCCTGGTGGAATGGCCCGAACAGATCGCAGGCCTGCTGGATTCCCCAAAGGTCCTGACCATCCGCTTTGAGCACCTGGCCGAAGGACAGCGCGCCATCGAGTTCCTGAACTTCCCGCCGGGAATCGTCCAGTGCGCGGCCCAGACCGCCGGCCTAGAGGAACTATAGAAGGGAATCGCAGCCGTCCCCATAATTTCGTGAATGCCTGATTTCGGAGTGTAATTGGGCACGTTGTTCGCAGATTTTCCAGTATCCTTTTTTGTGTGTGGGAATCCGCAGGGAAGAGGGCTGCAAATTTCCAGAATGCCTATGGGGAATTTTCTGTCTGGAGGGATATGGTGACGGTGCGCACAACAGGACCTGGCACGCCCCTACAGCCGCCATTCGGCGGCGAAGGATAGAATGCTTTCGTTTCATGGGAAGTTTTTCGTTCGTCGGAATTTGTGATTAGGTTATATGCCCTTAATACTACATATAGTGGTTACGGGCATAGGGACTGATACTAAATAAGGGCATTTGCAATGTTGAAGACAGGGCAAATGCCCTTATTTTTAATCTTTTTTTCTGGTTTGTAGTTCGCGTCAAAATCTTTGCAAAGTGCGCCGTCCTGCAATTTCCCCCAAAACCGCCTCCCAGCCTTTCTGCAATGCAGCCTGCGACCTCGCCGCCGAATGGCGGCTGTAGGGGCGTGACAGGCCCTGGCAAATTCGCCGTTCCAGAATCCTCCCGACAGAAAACTTCCCAAAACCACGAAAGCATTCGATTCCTCGCCGCCGAATAGGCGTGACAGGTCCTGTCACAGCGCGTGACGGCGCACTTTGACACGCATTGATTCACACTGAATATTTCGCAGGTGCCAACCCAAAGCATCTAGAAACAATCAGGAATGTTTCGCGGAAGATGTAAACAGCCTGTTATCTTCTCGCAAGTATACTGGAATAGATTGATCTCCTCGCGGATTCGCTAATATATACTTGACTGTTTTCCGCAACTCGAACGGCGATCTGACAATTCTGGTAAAAGAGCCTTTCATCCATATCTTTTTTCTGCATCCGAGAATATCAACGATTTTTTGAGCTGTAACGCTTTTGATATTTCGCAGAAGAGTGTCAACTTGATAATCATCAAACATTTTCAGAAGAAGATGAATATGATTCCGCATAATGACAAAAGCACCTATCTGGCATTCTATTTCATCATGAGAAAGAATTTCTTCGGAGACGCAGTTCCGTATGTCATTTCTACCCAAGAGGCATTCCCCTATCCCTTGCGCAAGCCAATATTCTAGTTTATGAAAGATGCTCCGTTCTGCAAAAATCCCTCTTGTTCTTTCTGCTGGATGGACATTCCGGAATTCATGATATTCCAACAGAAGTTCCTGAAGAACCTGTTGGGGAATGGAATCGGCGAGACGAAAGCAAATATTATAAAATCGACCTGGCTGCCGAAACAACGGCATGGCGTGTCCTGTGCTTGTGATGGTAGTAATGTCGCGATTCGAGGAATAGTAGAATCCACTTGAATAAGGAGGTATCAGCATTTTTTCACAATCCAAAAATTGAGATTCATGAGATAAAATAGCACAGGCACTGATGTCTGAAGACGAAAAAACTTTCAGAGCCCCTTTTTCCATGCAGTTGTCATTGTCGTGGTGCTTAGCGTCAATACGAGTCAGAGGAAGTTCCTGACCGGGACGATGCGCTTTGCCAGGGCCTGTCACGCCCATACAGCCGCCATTCGGCGGCGAGGAATAGAATGCTATTGTTTCATGGGAAGTTTTCCGTCCGGCGGGGATTTTTAATCTTTTTTTCTGGTTTGTAGTTCGCGTCAAAATCTTTGCAAAGCGCGCCGTCCCGCAATTCCCCCCCAAAAACCGCCCCCCAGCCTTTCCGCAATGCAGCCTGCGACCTCGCCGCCGAATGGCGGCTGTAAGGGCGTGACAGGTCCTGGCAAATTCGCCGTTCCAGAATCCTCCCGCCGGAACAACCCCTCAAATCGTATGTTTCATGAAAATATGGGATGGCTATGGAAGGGAATGATGAAATACCTGAATTGCCTACGTGTTCAAATCGGCATTTTCCCGAGGCTTGCGCCTTGGGCACAGGACAAGCTCGTGTCATCTATCCATAACGTATTTTCCCCCAAAAACATCGGCAGAAAGCGCGGCAATTCGTCGTGCCGCATCGCTGGCGGCTGACGCCGCTGCCGCATCGCTCCGCTCGCGGCTCGCTTGCGGCACTCCTTCATTGCCGCGCTTTCTGCCTCTTCAGGCTCCGCCTGCTGCACTCATGGAATTACGGAGCAGGACAGACAACGCGGAAGCCGCCGTAGCCGTAGTTGTCGTCGGACGGGTAGATGTTGAAGCGGATGGCGGAACGGCAGTGCCGCGCGCCGCCGCCCCAGCTGCCGCCACGAAACACGCGGCTGGAGCCCGATTGAGCGCCCACGGGATCCGTGACTACACCGGAGGGATAGGAACCATACCAGTCCAGGCACCACTCGTACACGTTTCCGTGCATGTCGTAGAGCCCCCATGCGTTGGGAAGGTACGAGCCGACCTTCGTGTGCTCGCCATAGCCGCCCTTTCCATCGGAACGATTGTCATCGTATCTTCCCGCCTCGTCCATGGCGGGATCTTCATAGTTGTCGGTTAGATTCCTCCCCGTGTTGAGCGCAGTAGTGGTTCCAGCACGGCAGGCGTACTCCCACTGGGCCTCCGTGGGGAGGTCGAAGACAAGTCCCGTCATAGCGCGGAGCTTCCCAAGGAAGGAGCCCTCGTCCACCGCATGGCCGGACATCGGCCAGCCTGCACCCGCCGTGCCTCCCGTGCCGCGGATGGAATTGTAGGAGACATGTTCCACGGGACGGCAGTCGCCCTTCCGATAGGACGGATTGCTTCCGTAGATGAGTTCGTACTGCTTCTGCGTCATCTCAAAGACGCCGATGTAGTAGTCCTGCGTCAGCGTCACCTGGTGCTGCGTCTCGTCGTCGCTTCTTCTCAATTCGCCTGTAGGACTGCCCATCATGAAGGTACCTGCTAGAATCCTGCGCAGCCACAGTTCCGTGGTGCGGCAGGTGTCGTCGTTGAGATCCGGCGCAGTGTCCGTGTAGCGCATCGCGCCAGTGGGGAGCGTCACAACCATGTAGGCACCAATCGCTGTGCTTCCCTTCGCCTCAACAATTCTTTTTTCCTCGGCAAGGTGCTTCTCCTCGGCAAGGCGCTTCTCCTCGGCAAGGCGCTTCTCTTCGGCAATACGCTTCTCTTCGGCAATTTTCTCTGAAATAACGGACAGCAACACATCTGCCTCGCCTATGCATTTCTGGACATCGCCAAGCTCTCCATCGGTCATCAATTCGTTACACTGCATCAGTTTATCGTCCAGTGCCTTCCATTCTTCCGTTGTCACAAGAACATTCAATGGATTTTTTCTAGAATTTTCATAAAGCACCATGCGTTCTTTTATTCCTTGAATTATCGTCGTCCTCAAGGTGGCATTCACATATATCCAGTTTATCTCCTTGACTGCAAGATAGTATTTTTTTACGGCATGTTTGTACAACTTGTTTGACATAGCGAGTTTTGCACTGGCAAATGCCTTCTTGAAACCATCAATATGCTCTCCGAAACCGTTAGCCGGGTCAATTGCCTGAGAATCCAGCCACTGTTGCGTCAATTCGAGATGCCCTGCGATTTCCAGGCAGATGTCAATGCATCCGTCTTCATCATCTGGCACAGGAGCATTAACGATCTTCATCATTTCCTGCTGATTTGTTTTTTCGGCCTCAGTGCTTCGCATAGAACTTGTCGCAATTTGACTTTGTTGATTGGAATTTGATTGCTGGACAAATGTTATTCCATTTGGACTGACACCATACTTTGCCGCGCAATCTATCAGTTGCTGTTTTTTCTGACTGAGAACCAGATCATCTGTTTTAGCTGTTTCTAACACCTGTAGCAGTTTAAGGATGACATCGGCTTTGACATTCGGATCAGAAATATTCTGTGTTTCGCCAACCATCTTTATTGCATCCAAAACTTTTTTTATAGCTGATGCAAACAAGTCCGAATAGTCGTTGGCTAACATCTGAAAATCATTCGGACACTTGTCTAAAATCTTTCGAGATGTAATATCATCTATTTCCTCTATCAAGGCAGGAATAACCACAGGACTCTGTTTTTGAGCAAGGACATCTCCAATATCCTTGATCACTTTTTCCATACGTCTGGTATGTTGGAGAAATTCCAGCATTGCCTTCTGTTGTTCCAATGATTGAGCTCCCAAAGATAGCGCCAGCAGGAACACAAAAAAACAAATGAAGACTTTACAAGATGATTTCATAGTCATTTCTCTATTGTTTAACGTTTTACCTTAATCCGTGAAGTTAATCCGTTATTTTTAGTCTTAAGGGATTGTGTCTACATTTCCTTTAAGGAAATTCCCATTTCCTTCCCCTGCCTGAATTGCGTATCGGACCGTTTCCATGGCGTCCTTGGCGTAGTGGTCGGCGCCGATGCGGTCTGCGTAATCCTGCGTGAGCACTGCGCCGCCCACCACGACTTTCGCCCAGGGGGCGGAAACGCGCAGCTGCCGGATGGTCTCCTCCATGGCGGGAACCGTGGTGGTCATCAGGGCGGAAAGCCCCACCAGCGGCGCGTGGTGCTCCACTGTGGCCGCCACAATCGTCTCCGCCGGGACATCCTTCCCCAGATCCCAGACGCGGAAGCCGTAGTTCTCCAAAAGCAGCCGGACGATGTTCTTTCCGATGTCATGGATGTCTCCATGGACGGTCGCCAGCACGAAATCGCCCTTGCTGTTTCCCTCAGCCTGCTCAGGATGCTGAACCATATAGGCCTTGAGCTTCTCAAAAGCCGCTTTGGCGGCCTCCGCGCTCATGAGGAGCTGCGGCAGGAAGACTTTCTTGGCCTCGAAATTCCGTCCCACGATATCCAAAGCAGGGATCAGTTCCTTCTGAACGACATCCAATGGCGCAACAGAGGCATCCAGCTGCGCCTGCGCCAACGTGGCGGCCTCCTCCCGAAGCCCCTTCACCACCGCATTCTGCAAACCGCTGGCGCCGGCTTCAGCAGCGGAGACAGGCGCGGCGGGAGCACTCGCCGCCGGCGCGGCCGCAGCTAGCTGCGGCGCAAAAGCCAGGTATTTCAGGCAATTTTCGTCCAGCCCACGCAATGCGCAATAAGCATGGTATGTCTTCATCATCTCCAGGGAATTGGGATTCATGATAGCTGCGGAGAGGCCGTTGGTCAGCGCCATGGCGAAGAAAACGCCATTCACCGCATCGCGGCTTGGCAGGCCGAAGGAGATATTGGAGACGCCCAGGGAGGTATGGCAGCCCAGTTCCGTACGGATGCGATGCAAAGCCTCCAGGGTAGCCTGGCCGGCCTGCTGATCGGCGGAAATGGTCATGGCCAGGGTGTCGAAGACCAGGTCCTTTTTGTCAATGCCGTATTTTGCCGCCGTCTCCAAGATTCTCCGGGCAATGGCGACGCGTTTTTCCGCCGTAGCGGGAATGCCCTCCTCGTCCAACGTCAAGGCCACCACCACGCCGCCGTATTTTTTGACCAGCGGGAAGATCTGCTCCATGACGGCCTGCTTGCCGTTGACGGAGTTGATCATGGCCTTGCCGTTGTAGCGACGCAGGGCGCGTTCCATGGCCGCCGTGTCCGCCGTGTCGATCTGAAGCGGCAGGCTGATGACAGCCTGAAGTTCCTTCACGGCCGTCTCCAGCAGCGCAGCCTCGTCGATTTCCGGAAGGCCTACATTCACATCCAGGATGTGGACGCCCTTCTCCTGCTGCTTCAGGCCCTCGTTCAGGATGTAGCCGATGTCATTTTCCACCAGCGCCTGCTTGAAGCGTTTCTTGCCGGTGGGATTGATGCGCTCGCCGATCAGGACCGGCGCCTGGCCAAAGATGACGGCATCTGCATAGCTGGACACCACGGTCTCGTTCTTGGGAAGCACAGGCACGGGCGCCATCGCCGTCGTCTTCTCCACCACCTGCCGGATGTATTCCGGCGTGGTGCCGCAGCAGCCGCCCGCCAGGCGGACGCCCTTCTCCACCAATGAAGCGACCTCATCGGAGAACTCCTCCGGCGCCACGTCAAAGACCGTGCGGCCGTCCGTCACGTGAGGCAGACCCGCATTGGGCTTGAAGAGCACGGGAATCGACGCGTGCTCAAGATATTGCTCCACAATGGGGCGCAATGCCTTGGGGCCAAGGGAGCAGTTCACGCCGATGGCGTCCGCGCCCATGCCTTCCAGCATGGCGACCATGGCGGCGGGGCTGGCGCCGGTCATCAGCTTGCCATCCTCGCTGTAGGCATTGGAGACCATCACGGGAAGATCGCAGTTCTCCTTGGCGGCAAGAAGCATCGCCTTGGTCTCGTAGCAGTCGTTGACGGTCTCCAGGAAGACCAGATCCACGCCGTAGGCGACGCCGATGCGGATGCTTTCCGCAAAACACTGTACCGCCTCCTCGAAATCGTAGTCGCCGAAGGGTTCCAGAAGCCGTCCGGAGGGCCCCAGATCCAGCGCGATGAACTTCTGCTGTGCGCCGCTGGAGGAATCCCGCGCAGCGCGGGCGCAGTCAATGGCAGCCGGGATGATCTTTTGAAGCTCCTCTTTGGAGAAATGAAGCAGATTTGCACCGAAAGTGTTGGTGGACACCACATTGGAGCCTGCGTCAAAATACTGGCGCTGCAGCTCGGTGATGACCTCGGGATGGGTCAGGTTCCAGAGCATCGGGGATTCGCCCGCAGGCAATCCCGCCGCCTGAAGCAGCGTCCCCATTCCGCCATCCAGATAGACGATGTGAGACTGAAGATAAGAACGAAAATCCATAGGTCAGAAACGAAAATGTTATTTCGGGAGAGGAAAGACGGAACCACGAATGAACACGAATAAACACAAATGACAGAAACAAGCAGGTGACGCTTCAAAACGTCACCTGCCTGCAAGAACAATGTCTCTACTCGGGTCCATTCGTGTTCATTCGTGGTTCTTCAACCCTTTTGAACACAAAAAGAAGAACAAGGCGGTGAAGCCGCTTACCACGAGGTTTCCAGTTTTTCCAATCCGACGATGGCGGTAACCGATTTGGTGGGACTCATCAGCAGACTGCCATTCAGGGAAAGCCCGATCTGATGCGGAGCATCCAGAATCAGGAAGAGGCTCTTCTGAAAATCCAGCGGACAATCCCCGTAGCCTGGACTGAAGCGTGGCCTGGCGCGCAATCCCTGCGGCAGTTTTTCCCGTGCAAGCTGTGCGCAGAAGCCATCGCAGAGCGCCTCGATGCGTTCTGCGCCAAGAGCCTGGCAGAAGAGCGCCTTCAAGGGAGAAATCCGGCCGTATTTGGCGATAAGCCGATCCAGGCCCAGCCCGATAGTAGCGCCGAAAAGCACAGCCGAACTACATCCGCCCAGTGCCTTGCCCAAATTGGCGGAGCGTACGGAAAGTCCCTCGAAGGAGACCTCGTCGCCATTCAGGCGCAAAGGGGACTCCACAAGGCAGACGCGCCCAACGATGAGCGGCGCCGCCTCCTGGCAGACCTCCTCCAGTCGTTCCAGCAATGCCAGTTCGTCCAATCCCGAAGCCTGGGCATAACGGAGGACCTCGCGCTGATCCACCGGCGGAAGCTCAAGAATGCGACGCTGGACTACAAGACTCATGGACGGCTACTTCAGGATTTCCGAGAGGTTCTCCAAAATCTTTGCGGCAACCTCTGGCTTGTTCATGGAATAGACGTGCACATGGTGGATGCCATTGGCGAAGAGATCGATGATCTGGTCTGTGGCATAGGCGATTCCAGCCTGCTGCATGGCGGCGGAATTCTCCCCGAAGCGATCCACCAGGCTCTTGAAGCGCTGCGGCATGAAGGAACCGGAGAGCTTGATGGCGCGGGCCACCTGGTTGGCCTTCGTGATGGGCATGATTCCCGGCAACACGGGCACGAAGATCCCCGCCTCGCGGATCTTGTAGAGGAAATTGAAGAAGAGGTTGTTGTCGAAGAACATCTGCGTGGTCAGGAAATCGCATCCGGCCTCCACCTTCTCCTTCAGATGGAGGATGTCCTCCTTCTGGGTCGCGGATTCGGGATGGACTTCGGGATAGCAGGCGCCGCCAATGCAGATTTCCGGCGCGGAGGCTTTGATCTCACGCACCAGCTCCACGGCATGACGATAGTTCCACTGGGAACGGTCCGTGGCCTCCAGCTCCGGCGTCAGATCGCCGCGCAAGGCCATGATGTTCCCGATGCCGGCATTCCGGATGTCCCGGATCCGCTGCGCAACGGTCTCGCGACTGGAGGAAACACAGGTCAAATGCGCCAGCGTAGGCACCTGGAACTTCTCCTGGATGTTCTTCGCCATGTCCAGCGTATAGGCGCTAGTTCCGCCGCCGGCGCCGTAGGTCACGCTGACAAAGGAGGGCCCCAATGCGGCGATGGCCTCCGTGGCCGCCTGGATACTGGCAAACGCGGTGCTTGTCTTCGGGGGAAAGACCTCGAAGGAAAGGGAGAACTTCTCCTCCTTCAGTAAATCGGAAATCTTCATCATTGTCCTCTTTCAACGAAAACTTATTTTTCAAAAGGCAGTTCCTGCAACAGCTGCGTAACGGTGATTCCCTCCGCAGCTGCCCGGAAATTCAAAATGACACGATGCCGAAGCACCGGCAAAAGCAACTCGCGCAGATCCTCGTGGGAAACATTGCCCCGGCCCTGCAACAGCGCCCGGCCCTTCCCCGCCAGAATCAACGACTGCGCGGCACGGCTTCCCGCACCCCACTTGACGAACTCCTGGAAACGCGGCAGGCAGGTCGCTGTGCCAGGACGGGTCGCCGCACAAAGACGCACCGCCTCCTCCACCACGCTCTCCGGCGCGACAATCTCACGGCAGAGCCGTTGCGCGTCCAGAAGCTCCGCCTCATTCAACAGAGCAGCCAAGGCAGGTTCTGCCTGCGCCGTTGTAGCGGCGACCATCCGCGCCTCCTCTTCAGGAGAGAGATAGTCCATCACCACGTTCAGCAGGAAACGGTCCAGCTGCGCCTCGGGAAGCGGATAGGTGCCCTCCAGCTCCAGCTGGTTCTGCGTGGCCAGCACGAAGAACGGCCTGGGAAGCGGCCTTGTGACACCACCGGAAGTCACCTGCAATTCCCCCATGGCCTCCAGCAGAGCGGCCTGGGTCTTCGGCGGAGTGCGGTTGATTTCATCGGCCAGGAGCATCTGCGTGAAAAGCGGCCCCTCCTGGAAGCGGAAGGAACGCCGTCCCGTCTCAGGATCCTGTTCCAGGACATCGCCGCCGATGATGTCCGCCGGCATCAGATCCGGCGTAAACTGGATGCGCCGGAAGGAAAGCCCCAGCAGCGAAGCCAGGCTCTTGACCAATTTGGTCTTTCCCAGCCCCGGAACGCCCGTCAGAAGTCCGTGTCCCCCAGAGAGCAACGCAATAAGAAGCTGCTCTACGGCGACATCCTGGCCGACAAAGACCTTGCGCAATTCGTCACGGAGGGTCTTCATAATCCGGGCAATCTTCTCAATTCTATCCATTGTGGGACACGATTTGCGGGTTACAGTAACAAAAGTACGTTTTTTTCTTAAAAATAATGCTCAAGCCACGGATTTCCTTGCGAAGCGGGGATTTCCACCAATCTTTTTCTGCATAATGCCTCCGCAATTCGTCTTTCAGATGCTCGGCATGTCCAAATTCTACGGGGACAAGCCAATTCTTCAGAACTTCAACCTCTCCTTCTACCTGGGCGCCAAGATCGGCATCGTCGGTGACAACGGCGCAGGAAAGTCCACCCTCCTCCGCATCATGGCGGGAGAGGACAAGGAAATCATGGGCACCGCCACCATCACCAAGGGAATGCGCGTACTGTTGGTGCCCCAGGAGCCCCGGCTGAATCCCGAAAAGACCGTTCGCGGAAACCTGGAAGAGGCCATGGCCCCCATCCAGGCGCTCATCGACCGCTATGACGAAGTCATGGGCAAGATGGGCGATCCCGGCCTCTCCCAGAAAGAGACCGACAAGCTGAACGACGAGTTCGACTATCTCCAGAACGAAATCGACCGGCTGGACGGATGGAATTTAGACCACCTGCTGGACGTGGCCAGCGACGCGCTGGTCCTGCCGCCCGACGACGCGGATGTCTCCAAGCTCTCCGGCGGCGAAAAGCGTCGCGTGGCCCTTTGCAAGGCCCTGCTGGCCAAACCCGACCTGCTGCTGCTTGACGAGCCAACGAACCACTTGGACGCCGAAACCATCGCCTGGCTGGAACAG
Source organism: Lentisphaeria bacterium (assembly GCA_024405215.1). Lineage (GTDB taxonomy): Bacteria > Verrucomicrobiota > Lentisphaeria > Oligosphaerales > Oligosphaeraceae > UBA1724. The sequence goes on from JAKSPB010000019.1 coordinate 41,796, forward strand.
GCCCTCCGCGAATATCCCGGCACCGTCATCATCGTCACCCACGACCGCTACTTCCTGGACCACATCACCAAGTGGATCCTGGAAATCGAGAACACCCGCGGCATCCCCTTCGAAGGAAACTACTCCTCCTGGCTTCAGCAGAAGCAGGAGCTCCTCCGCCAAATCGAGAAGAAGGAGACCGCACGCCAGAAGCTTCTGGCTCGCGAGCTGGAGTGGATCTCCGCCACGCCTTCCGCACGCCAGAAGCAGAACCAGGCCCGTATCACCCGCTATCAGGAACTGGCAGCCCAGAATTTCGAGCTGGAACGCGACGAGCTGACCATCCAGATTCCCCCCGGCGCACGCCTGGGCGACAAGGTCATCAACGTGGAACATCTGACCAAGCACTTCGGCGACCACGCAAAACTCATCGACGACGCGTCCTTCACCATCCCCGCCGGCGCCGTGGTGGGCATCATCGGCCCCAACGGCGCAGGAAAGACCACCCTCTTCCGCATGATCATGGGACTGGAAAAACCCGACAGCGGAACCATTGACATTGGTTCCACCGTGGAGCTCTCCTACATCGACCAGAACCGCGACGAGCTGGTGGACGACCGGACCGTCTATGAGGAAATCACCGACGGCCAGGAGAACCTCATCGTGGGCGGAAAGAGCATCAACGGCCGCGCATACGTCTCCAAGTTCAACTTCCGCGGCCCGGCCCAGCAGAAGCTGGTGGGGCAGCTCTCCGGCGGCGAACGCAACCGTGTCCATCTGGCGAAGCTCCTTCGCCGCGGCGGCAACATGATCCTGCTGGACGAACCGACCAACGACTTGGATGTCAACACCATGCGTGTTCTGGAAAACGCCATCCGGGACTTCTCCGGATGCGCCATGGTCATCAGCCACGACCGGTACTTCCTAGATCGCATCTGCACCCATCTGCTCCTCTTCCAGGGCGATGGGAAGCTGGTCTGGTTCAACGGAAACTTCGCCGACTATGAGGCCAAGTATCTTACCGATGAAAATGGCTTCGCCAACCGACGCGAAAAGTACAAGACCTTCTAAGCCCATGCTGAACAAGGCGAAGACACGCGAGCTCTACCGCCGTCTTTCCCAGGTCATCGATCCCAAGCCCGAGCTGGAATACGGGAACGTCTTCCAGCTTCTGGTGGCGGTCGTCCTTTCCGCCCAGGCCACGGACAAGTCGGTCAACCTGGCCACCCGGCGCTTCTTTCCGGAGCGAAAGACCCCCCGGGACTTTCTGGACTGGGGCCTGGAATCCCTGGAGGAAGCCACGAAATCCATCGGCTTGTATCGCAACAAGTCCCGTTCCATCATTGGATTGTGCCAGAAGCTCATTGACGACTTCCAAGGACGGGTCCCCCAGACAAGAGAAGAACTCATGTCCCTCCCCGGCGTAGGGCTCAAGACCGCCAACGTGGTGCTGAACGCAGGCTTCGGACAACCCGTCGTAGCCGTGGACACCCATATCTTCCGGGTGGCAAACCGCACGGATCTTGCCCCCGCCAAGACGCCGGAGGAAGTCAGCGCGCTCCTGGAGGCACGCACTCCGAAAGAGTATCTCCTCAACGCACACCACTACTTGCTTCTCCACGGACGCTATGTCTGCACCGCCCGCAATCCCCATTGCGACAACTGCGTGCTGGCCGACGGCATCTGCAAGCATCACCCGAATTGATTACCGAGCATGAAGCCCACCGACACCTTGATCCAGCTCATCGCCGATGCCAAGAACATCGCCGTCCTCACCGGCGCCGGAGTCTCCACCCTCTCCGGAATCCCGGATTTCCGCAGCGCGAACGGCCTCTATTCCCAAAGCTATCACGGAATGCCCATCGAGGACATTCTCTCCATTGACGTCTTCGACCGGCATCCCGAATACTTCTACGCACTGAAATATTTCATCCAGCCAGATGACGCCTACGCGCCGAACATCGTCCATACGGTCCTGGCCCAAATGGAGCAACGCGGCATCGTCAACGCGGTCTATACCCAGAACATCGACCGCCTCCACACCATCGCCGGCTCAAAGGACGTGGTGGAGCTTCATGGCAGCGCCACGCACAACCACTGCCGGAAATGCCACGCGCATTACGATGTCCACGAAATCCTGGAGATCGCCATGCGGGGCGAAGTCCCCCGCTGCGCCAAATGCGGCGGCGTCATCAAGCCCGACATCGTCTTCTACGGCGAAAATCTGGTAGAGGAAGACCTGGACCGCGCCATCCGGGACTTCTCCCGTGCAGACCTCACTCTGGTCCTAGGAACCAGCCTGGTGGTCTATCCCGTTGCCTCCCTACCCGAGCTCACCCTGGAACATGGCGGAAAAGTGGTCATCATCAACGCCCAGCCAACCCATCTGGACCGCATGGCCGCGCTATGCCTTCCCGACCTGAAAACCGCCTTCCAGGCCATCCGGGACTGGCTGGACAGGCAACACCAATAAACGGCAGCCGACTGCAACCTTATCATGCAGCAGCTGGAGCAGCCTGCAATGGATGGACCTGCTTGCAAGGCAAGGAGACAGACACTGCCAGAACTGCAAGATCGAAATAGACGCCAACGACAACGTGACGCTCAAAGGAACAGGCAATGCCCAGGTCTTTCATGCCTCATGCCTGGGGCATCGGCCTGGGCAAGGCAGAATACTCCGGCAAAATCTGCCTACATTCGGAGATCGATCATGCGGAGCAGGTCGTCCACCTTGGCAGTGGCCAGGCACTCCACCGTATCGGCGGCGCCATAGTAGATCTTCACCTCGCCATTGTCCTCCAGGAGCATCCCTCCCGGGAAGATGACAGATCCGCGGAAGCCATCCAGCTCGTAGGATTCCGTAGCCTTCAGCAACGGCTGCGAGGCTATGCCGATGACCTTCGACGGATCCTTCAGATCCAGAAGCATCAGCCCTCCCATATACTCCTTGTGCCATACGCTGGCAGGCCAGACCGAGGTCTCCCATCCCTTGAGATTCCGTTCCATGTCCTTGTAGGTGGCATGGAAGGTGGTCAACCATCCTTCGGAAGTCTTGACGGGCGGCGCGGCGGGACCGATCTTCGAATTGGCGTAGGGCACCTGCTCCGCCCCCAGGACCAGCTTGCTCTCGCCCCAGTAGCGGCAGTCGGGAGACTTGGACAGCCAGATGTCAAAGGCTTCTGCCGTGGAACGGGAATAGACCGGCATGGGACGCTCTAGACGCACGAACTTTCCGTCGATGCGTTCCGGGAAGAGGACCATGTTCCGGTCATCAGGCACGGACATGGAAAGAATCTCAAAATTCACAAAATCATCCGTCACCGCAATTCCGCCACGCAGGCCGTGCCTGGTATCAATGGCGAAACAGAGATAGCAGCGATCCTCGATGACCGTCAGACGCGGGTCGTAGAAGCGGATGAACTCAGGATCGGAAGAGACAATCCGGTCAGGAAGCTCCCAAGGCGTCTGCCGGGGAACCCAGTGGATGCCGTCATCGGAATCGGCGACGCCAAGGACCGTACGGACATTGTTTTCCCCATGGCTCCACCCGGTAGGCGTAATGCCCACCTCATTGCGGAAAACCATGATGTACTTCCCCTTGAACTTGCAGACGCCAGCATTGAAGACCTGTCGGGACTCGTAGGAAATCTTCGTCGCGTCCAAAACGGGATTCTGGACAAACCTAGCAACCATAAATCAACGCATCCTTCTTTGAAGACAAAAAAGTCCAAGGTGAGCCCCATAGGCGCCTGGAACAAAACACGACAATTCGTTACGCCAGAGCGTAAAGTCCCTTGCCAAGTTTCTTGAGTTTTCGGTCCGTGCCGACCAGGGTGACATCCAGCTTCGCCCCGTCCTTCCGCACCTCGACGGCTCCGAAAGGCGTAGGCTGGCGCAGAAAGAACTTCTCCGGCGCGGCGCAGGAAGGCTTGACTTCGAACTTGGAGAAGCCGGCGGCAACCGGACGGACGCCCGCCACGTAGCGGGGAATGATGTTCGCGGGAGCAGCACCCCATGGATGGGACCAGTCCTGGTTGGGCTTCAAGGAGTCGTCCCAGGCCTCCATGGTAACTGTGGCGCCCTTGCGGAGCATGTTCATCCAAGACCACTCGCCGTCGCTGGTCATCAGCTGGATTCCCAAATCATCCATGCCGCCGACAAAGCAGCTTTCCAGCAGGAACTGCGCCGCATAGACACTGCATTTCATGCCGCTCTTGCGGACAATGGCCTGATGAGCGGCGACCTCCTGCCCCTCCGCCAGGCCAAAGCGCAGGGCGAACATGGCGGTATGGAGGCCGGTGTGGCTTGACTCGGGATTGTCCACGAACAGTCCCTTCTTCAGCATCTTCTTCCGCAGCATAGCCTTGAGGCTTTCGGCCTTTTTGACGTAGGAGCTGTCGCCCGTCATCTCCGCCAGCATCAGAAGCGTGCCGTAGCGGAATGCATTGGGAACAAAGTTCGGCGTCTTGAACTCATAGCCGTCCAGGCAGGTCTCGGGCCAGTCCACGATGTCGCGGACATTCCCCTGGGGAACCAGCAGGCCGTCCTCCTTGCGGCAGAAGTGTTCCAGCGCCTTGGCGGGCAACTCAGGCAGCCAGCGTTCCAGGCTGGCGGTATCGCCGGAATAGAGATTGTAGTAATGCGCCAGATAGGGCGTGAGCAGGAGCCATTCGGTGGGCCAGGTCTTGTCGCCGTTCTCCATGAAGTAGTCGATGGTGTTCCGGGCGATGGAGTAGTCCGCGCCGCTGCAGAAATGTCCCATCTGCGCAATATAAGCATCGGCTTCATAGGGAAGGCGTTCGCGTTCGCCGTCAATGTAGCAGGGGAAGATGGAGGTGGCCAACATGGAATACTTGCAGAACTCCCAGATTTCATCCAGCTTTTCATTGGATGACTCAAAGTGGGCGGCATCCTCCGGGGCGTCATTGAAGAACTCGATGCGGCGCACCTTGACGGGACCATAGTAGTGATTGACATACACGTAACGGAAGATGGCGACTTCGCCGCCGAAATCCGCCGGAGTATCCAGGTGATTCGCAACGCCATAGCATCCCTGGTGGGTTGGGATCTGGAAGCGATAGACTTTCTGCCCCCTGGTAACCCGGAAATCATTCATCTTGAAAGTCCGCCAGCCGCCGCCATAGGCAATACGGCCATTTTCCGCACATTCGCTGATGACCACCTGCGCCAAGTCCTCCGCCGGACTGTCAAGCTCGATTTCCAACTGCGCGTAAGCCGCCTTCTTGAAATCAAACAGAATCTCGCCTGCGCCACAGTAGCCTGACAACTCAGAAATGTGCTTTCTCATACTTCTCGAACTTCACTTTCAGGAAAACAAGATACCCAGGAGAAAGCCTGATTGCCCGCCCTGGTCAAATATCTTTACTATAACGGCTATTTCCAAACATACCACGTCTTTGGAGAACACTTTTGGACCAAAAGGGTGCAAAACCTGCTCTTTCCCACTTTCTCGCCCATCTCTGCCGGAAACTTCTCGTCTTCTGTCGTACGGTTTTCCTTTCAGGGAATAAGTTAGTGCGTTTTCCCATTACGGATACTTTTTCTTCCTGCCAATGTTCGAATTTCTGCAACAATTCAAGAAGGACCGCCCCATGCGAATCGTCGTCAACGGTCATCCCGCCTTGCGCAAGGTCTCCTCGCCCGTCGGCGAAGTCACTGACGAAGTAAAAGCACTGGCCGCCAACCTCGTTCGCTCCCTTCTGGAAAGCGAGGTCCAGGGCGTCGGGCTGGCCGCCCCACAGATTGGCGTGAATCTCCGCATGATCGCCCTCAAGACCACTGGCGACGACGGCAAGAGCCGTCCTGGCGCCATGCCCGGCGAACTGCTGCTGGATCCCCTGATGCCCGTGGTGCTCCTGAATCCCGAAATCGTCGACCACAGCGCAGAAACCGACTGCGTCGAGGAAGGCTGCCTCAGCCTCCCCGGAGTCAACGGAAAAGTGACGCGTCCCGTAACCGTGGTCCTCCACGCCAGGCTCCTGGACGGCCAGGAACTCACGGCGGAATGCGGCGGCCTGCTGGCCCGGTGCCTGCAGCATGAGATCGACCACCTCGACGGCAAGCTATTCTACGACCGCATCTCCCCTGCGGAACAGAAGGCTGCGGACGCGCAGATGAAGCGCCTGGCCAAGCGCGAAGCGGGTCTCCGCCGCATCCAGCCCAAGAACTCATGAAGCGCCGACGCCCGCCCATCCAGAAGGAAGGACGCTGGGTCTTCGCCCTCAAGGACCTTCGTTATTCCAGCGTCTTCCCCCTGCTTTTCAGCCACCCGAAACTGGCGTATGGACTTCTGACCATGCGTCCCTTCTGGGCAGCGCCGATCTGCCTGACGCTGCTGGTTGCCTTCCTGGGCGGAATCCTCCTTACGATGAACACCCTCCCGGAATATGGACGCGACATCCGCCAGGGAACCCAATTCGTGCTGGACACCGTGGGCAGCGCCGCGCTTCGGAACGGCCAGGTCAGCTGGGAGGCCGACAAGAACGCCGCCCTCCCCGCCTCGACCTCCCTTCCACACCTGCACCTGGATCTCACGGAACACTGGACTGATTTCGCGCCCTCCCGGCAACACCCACAGAACCAAGGCATCGTGCTTTGCAAAGACGGTGTCGGCTACTGGGAACGCGACGCAGACGGACAGCTCACCCTGTTGAACCTGGTCCTGCCCGCGCAGAAATTCGCGCAGATTCAAGACGACTCCATGCAGCTGACCCGTGCGAGACAAGGCCGCGCCTGCCGCGGAATCTTCCTGCTGCTCTTCGGAAGCCTCTCCGCCATGAACTTCTTCCTGCTCCTGAAAATGATGGTCTCCACCACCATCGTCATGACCATCGTCTGGCTCTTCCTGGGACACGTCCGAAGCATCCGCGCCTACGGACGCTTCCTGCTCCTGAGCCTCAACATGGCGCTGCCACCGTTCCTCGTCTCCCTCTTTTGGAATCTCTGCGGCATCCCCGGCGGCATGGAGACGCTGTTCACATTCGCCTTCTTTCTCTACATCATCTACGCATTCGTAGAGGCCCGCAACGGTCAGTTCATTTCCGCATAGCCAATTTCCCCGCCTAACCATGAAATCATTCCCGCGCAGTCTTTTCGCCCCCCTGTTCCTGCTCCTCTGCACTCCCGGCCTCCTCATGGCGGGCGCCGCAGAGGAATCCCAGTTCGTAAACACCCATGGCGACGCCTGGATCGAAGCCGCCTGGGCAAAAATCTGCGAACTGGCCAGGTCCTTCTGGGAGTGGTTCTCCAATTGGATCCACGAGATGCTCTTCACGGACCTGGGCCTCTCCGAAGCGTCTCCCCGTTCGCTCATCATCCTTCTGATCGTCCTCGCCGTCATGCTTGCCTCCGGCGCATGGGCAGCCTCCATCGCGCAGATGCGCCGCCATCCGGCGCTTCCCTTCTTCGCCCTGGGCTTCTTCTCCTTCTTCATCGGTCCTGCCTGCCTCCTCTACAACCTGAACATCAAAGGGGAAGACGAACGGAAGGCGCAATTCGCCGAAGCTGCCGCCAAGAAGCGTGAAGAAGAAAAGGCGCGAGCCGAACGGGAGCTGGCCCAGGCCAAGGAGCGCGGCAAGATCGAAGCGCCGGCCGTCTCCGCAGAAGGCATCGTATGGGACCAGAACTACTTCGCCTCCATCCAGCGCAAGGAAGACGGCACGCCGAACGGCCCCTGGGCCGTCGCCTACAATGGCATTGAAGTTACCGTGACGGAAATCGTCGAGGTCCTTCCCGAGTTCCTTCAGGTACGTCTGATCAACCTGGAAGGCATGACCATGGTCAGCCGAATTCCCTACTCGAAGATCGAGAAATGGGATGCCCGGGCATAGTCCTCCTCTTCGCAGCAAATTCTCCTTCTCCTCATCACCCCCCAACCAATCCCCATAAAACCATGTTTGACAGCACGGAAACCGGTGCAACTCTTGCCGATCAGGAGTTGTCGGTCTTGAAATTCTGGGAAGAGAACCAGGTCTTCGAGAAATCCCTTGAAAACCGCAAGGACGCCCAGCCATACGTATTCTTCGACGGCCCTCCCTTCGCCACGGGCCTTCCCCACTACGGGCACTTGCTGGCAGGAACCATCAAGGACGTCATCCCACGCTACCAGACCATGCGCGGACGATACGTCCCCCGCACCTTCGGCTGGGACTGCCATGGCCTCCCCATCGAGTCCCTGGCGCAGAAGGCCCTCAACCTGGCCGGCGCCCCCGCCATCCAGCAAGCAGGCATCGACGTCTTCAACGAACAGTGCCGTTCCATGGTCCAGACCTACGTCAGCGAGTGGAAGACCACCGTCAAGCGCATGGGACGCTGGGTGGACTTCGACCATGGCTACAAGACCATGGACCCCACCTTCATGGAGACCGTCTGGTGGGTCTTCTCCCAGCTCTGGAAGCAGGGCCGCGTCTATAAGGCAAAGCGCATCGTCCCCTACAGCTGGGCCCTGACCACCCCCCTCTCCAACTCCGAGGCCAGTGCAAACTACAAGATGGTGCAGGACCCCACCGTGATGGTCCGCATGAAGATCACCTCATGGGGAACCCCCATCCCCGCCACCGAAGGCTATAACACCTACGTGGTCATCTGGACGACCACCCCCTGGACCCTGCCCGCCAACCTGGCGGCCTGCGTGGGACCTGACATGGACTACTGCGTTGTACGGGACAGCGACAGCAAGGATGCGTATATCCTGGGCAAGAGCCGCATCGGCGAGGTCTTCAAGAAAGCCGAGGACTACACCGTCCTGGCGGAAGTCAAAGGCCGTGACCTGGTGGGCAGCCACTACGAACCCATCTTCGCCAATTTCGCCGGAAAACATCCCGAATCCTACCGCATCGTCATGGACGACTATGTGACGGACGGAGACGGCACCGGCGTCGTCCACATCGCCCCCGCATACGGTGAAGACGACTATCGCATCGGCATGCGGGAAGGCATCGGCCTGGAGGATCCGCTGGACGCACAGGCGAAATTCACCTCCGCCGTGCCCGAGTTCGAAGGCATGATGTGCAAGGACGCGGACAAGACGGTCATCAAGTGGCTCAAGGAGCACGGCAAGCTGGTCCGCCAGAGTACCATCGTCCATAGCTATCCCTTCTGCGAGCGCTCCGACACCCCGCTCATCTACAAGGCCATTGACGCCTGGTATGTCCGCGTGGAGGACCTCCACGAACGGATGCTGAAGAACAACGCCCGGACAAGCTGGACGCCGGCCGCCATCGGCACGCACCGCTTCGCCAACTGGCTTTCCGAAGCCCGTGACTGGAACATCTCCCGCAATCGTTTCTGGGGATCCTGCATCCCGTTGTGGATCAACGTGGACGATGCCGACGACATCATCTGCATCGGCTCCGTCAAGGAACTGGAGGAGCTCTCCGGCCAGAAGGTCACCGACCTCCACAAGCACTTCATCGACAAGATCGAGATCCACAAGGACGGCAAGACCTACCGCCGCACCCCCGAAGTGCTGGACTGCTGGTTCGAGTCCGGGTCCATGCCCTACGCGCAGAGCCACTACCCCTTCGACAACAAGGAGTTCGTGGAGAAGAACCTCCCCGCCGACTTCATCGCCGAAGGCCTGGACCAGACCCGTGGTTGGTTCTATGCCCTGATGGTGCTCTCCACCGCGCTCTTCGACAAGCCGCCGTTCCAGCACGTGGTGGTCAACGGACTGGTGCTGGCCGAAGACGGACACAAGATGTCCAAGCACCTGCACAACTACCCGGATCCCATGCTTGTGGTCAACCAGTACGGCGCCGACGCCCTGCGCCTGTGCATGCTCTCCAGCCCCGTCGTCCGCGCCGAGGACCTGCGCTTCTCCGAAAGCGCCGTCCGCGAAATGATGCGCATGGTCCTGTTGCCGCTGTGGAACTCCTACAGTTTCCTGGCCACCTACGCCCGCATCGACAAGTGGCAGCCTGCCAACGGCAAGGCCGAGCCGCCCGCCAATCCTTCCAATGTCCTGGACCGCTGGATCCTCTCCAGACTCTCCACCACCGTCGCCGATGTTCGCGACGCGCTGGACAACTACGACCTCCAGCGCGGCGCCACACGTTTCACGGGCTTCCTGGACGAACTAACCAACTGGTACATCCGCCGCAGCCGCCGCCGCTTCTGGCGCAGCACCAACGACGGAGACAAGAACGAGGCCTACCAGACCCTGCACTACGTCCTGCTTACCTTCTGCCAGGTCGCGGCGCCCTTCATCCCGTTCATCACGGAGAACATCTACCGTAACCTGCGCACGGATTCCATGCCCATCTCCGTGCACCTGTGCGACTATCCGGAGGCCGACCTGGCCATCCGCGACGACCGCCTGAACGCCCGCATGGCGAACACCATGAGCGCGGTCTCCCTGGGCCGTCTGCTCCGCAGCCAGGTCAAGCAGAAGGTGCGCCAGCCGCTGGCCAGCGCCATCCTGGTCTCCCTGAACGAGGAGGTCCGCAACGACCTCAACGCCATGGCCGACGTGATCGCAGAAGAGCTGAACGTGAAGCAGGTCGTGGTGGAAAGCGAAGAAGAAAAGCTGGTGAAGCTCTCCGCCAAGCCCAACATGAAACGCCTGGGCCCCAAGTACGGCAAGCTTCTTGGCGCACTCTCCAAGGCCATCGCCGCCCTGGGCGGAGCGGAGCTGCGTTCCCTGCGCCAGAATGGCGCCCTGGCCGTCGACGCCAACGGCCAGGTCATTGAGCTGACCGTGGATGACGTGATGCTGGTCCGCGAGGAGCTCCCCGGCATGACCGTCGCCAACGAAGGCGAGGTCACCGTGGCGCTGGACACCCGCCTGACTCCCGAACTGGAACTGGAAGGCTGGGCCCGCGAAATCGTCTCCAAGCTCCAGAATCTCCGCAAGGAACAAAATCTGGACGTGGTTGACCGCATCCATGTGAAATACGCCACCGACGACAAGACCATCGCCGCTGCCGTCGCCGCACAGAAGGAATACATCTGCGGCGAGACTCTGGCGCTCTCCCTGGAAAACGCCGACAAGACCGATGCCTTCGCCAGCGTAGACCTGGGCGGCAAGGAAGCCGCCTTCCTCATCGAGAAGGCATAGCCTAGACAACGCCCGGACGGGAACCCAATCCCGTCCGGGTTCCCTTTCCGCACGACGCCATGGTAGCATCCATTCTTAACAGCCAGGCAGTTCTCCTCGTGCTGGCGGTCCTGCTGCTTCTGCTGTACGGCTACCGCTATCTCCTCGGGACCTCGCCCATCTATATCGCCTCGGGGCTCTATTTCATCTTCGTGCTTCTGGTGGGCTCAAACCGTCTTGTCCCCGACGCGAACGCCACCCATGCGCTGACCCTATACAACGGCATCCTATGGCTGCCCTTCGTCCTGCTATTGTTGACTGTCTATGAACTGGAGGGCACCCGCGCCGCCCAGCGCTTCTATCTGGGACTCGTCGTCGCCACGCTGCTCTTTCTCTTCCTCAGCCTGATCATCTTCCTTCAGCCGGTTCAGTCCTCCGAGGGAATCCTGGCGGAATTCCTTCTGGAAGCCAACAGCCTGCTCACGGATCACACGGCGCGCAGCGAACTGTTGCATGGCATCTTCACCCACCTCTTCCTTTTCCTGCTGGTCCCCATCCTCTACCAAGGCCTGCTCAACAAAGGCACGAAATTCGGCCTGGCGCTCTTTGCCTCCATGGTAGTCTACATGGTCATGGTCGAAGCCTTCAGCGCCATCTTCATTGGCGTCACGGCGGGTTCCAAGGCCTTCTTCCCCGCCCTGCCCTCCAGCTGGATCCTGCATCTGGGCTCCGCCGTCTGGCTGGCGCTGGTCGGGCACGTCTTCCTGGTCCTTAACGCCCCCTATGGACAGAAGCCCCGGAAGGCCATGAAATTCCTGACTGGCTTCGTGGACTTCTTCTTCTCCCCGGAGCACATGGCCCGTTCCCTCTCCGAATGGAGCGAAAGATACCAGCTGGTGGTGGAAAACTCCAGCGAGTTGATCCTCCTGCTTACCCAGGAAGGAAAAATCCTGAACATGAACCGAGTGGCCGCACGCTACCTGGGGAAGATCGTCGAGGATCCGGGCTTCCGCCTGGAGCAGGTCGTCTACGACAACACCAACCGCCCTTGGAAATGGCAGGAGGCGCTTCCCCCTCCCCCGACAGACCAGGACGTTTCCCCAAAACGCCAATCCTTCCATTTCAACGGGCTCTTCCTGCGGGTGCCGGAACGAAGGCCGGTGGACCTGGACCTGAGCGTCTCGCGCGCACAGCTGGAGGGCCAGCCCATTGCCGTCCTCATTGGACGCGACGTCACGGAACAACGGGAAGAGGAGAGACGGCGCAAGACCCGCCGGGAGCAAATGCTCCACTCCCAGCGTCTGGAAAGTCTGGGAGAATTGGCGGGCGGCATCGCCCACGATTTCAACAACCTGTTGCAATCCATCCAGATGAGCGCCGATGCCCTAAAAGTGAAATGCTCCCCGGAAAGCCATGCGGCGCCGCTGGTGGACAACATCGAGGAAGGCTGCCGCCGCGCCACCGCCCTCACCAGCCAGCTCCTTGGTTTTGCGCGAAAGGGGAAGTTCCATGCGGAGGAACTAGAGGTCAGGACTCTCCTGGACCATGCGCTGCAGCTCTTCAAACCAGTCGCCAAGGGCCTGGAGTGCAAGATCCTCTGCGAGCCCGTGCCGCTCTTTGTCTTCGTGGATGAAATCCAATTGGCACAGGTGCTGCTGAATATGCTCATCAATGCCCGCGACGCCCTCAAGGACGCGCCGGAGCCACGCCGGATCACCCTGCGCGGAGAATCCGTCCGCCCCCAGATGCCCGAATGGGAGTTCCGCCCCAACCGGGAAGCCCGGGCAGAAGACTACATCTGCCTGCACGTCCGCGACAACGGCTGCGGCATGACGGAAGCCGTCCGCCAAAAGGTCTTCGAGCCCTTCTTCACGACCAAGCCCGCCGGACACGGCACCGGCATGGGCCTCCCCATGGCCTTCGGGTGCATCGCCAACCACCACGGATGGATCCACGTCTCTTCCGCTCCCGGCGAGGGCTGCGACATCACCATCTTCCTCCCCAAGGCGGGAACTCCCGCAGCGCAAGGCGGTCTTGAAAATGCCGCCGAGACCACGGAACCGCAGCCGGCCTGACCATTTTCCGTTCTTTCTTCCCCCAAAAAATCCATAAACCATAGGAGTAAAAATCCATGTCCCTGCTGATCCAGAACGCAACCGTCATCACCCCCGGAATCAAGCTGAACGGCGCCGCCATCCTCGTGGACAACGGCAAAATCCGCCGCGTCTTTGCCGCAGGCGAAGCCCTCCCAAAGACCGATGAAACATTTGACGCCGCGGGCCAGATGGTGGTCCCCGGCTTCATCGACATGCACTTCCACGGCGCCATGGGCTATGAGACCACCACGGATGATCCCAAGGCCATGGCCGCCATCGGCAAGGCGAAGATCCTGGAAGGCGTGACCGACTGCTGCCCCACCACCCTGACCCTCTCCGAGGACCGCCTGGCCAAATCCCTGGGCTACATCGAGGCATACCGCCAGAATCCCACCGGCGCCGATGTCATCGGCACGCACTTGGAAGGCCCATACGTGAACCCCGAATGCCTGGGCGCACAGAATCCCGCCTACCAGCGCAATCCCGACATTGACGAAATCCGCCGTCTCCATGCCGTCAGCCCCGTCAGCCTCATCACCTACGCCATCGAACTTCCCGGGGCACTGGAGTTCACCGAGGACCTGCTGGACATGGGAATCCTGCCCTCCTGCGGACACACCAACGCCACTGCGGCACAATTCAACGCGGGATGCCTCCGCGGACTGCGCCGCCTCACCCACTTCTGCAACCAGATGACCAAGCTCCACCACCGCGAAATCGGCATGGTGGGAACCGGCCTGCGCAACTCCGAGGTCTATCTCGAGATGATCTGCGACAAGATCCACCTCTGCCCCGACATGATCGACCTCATCTTCCACCGCAAGAACCTGGACCATATCATTCTCATCACCGACGCCATGGAGGCCTCCCACCTCCAGGCCGGAAAGTACCAGCTCGGCGGACTGGATGTCATCGTCAAGGACGGCGCAGCACGCCTGGCCTCCAATGGCGCACTGGCCGGAAGCATCCTGGAAATGAACAACGCCCTCAAGAACGTCTATGAAGTCACCGGAATGCCCCTGGAGGAGCTCATCCGCACCACATCCCTGAACCAGGCTCAGGAGCTCGGCATCCGCGACCTGGGACGCATCGAGGCCGGTTTCCGCGCCAACCTGACCGTCCTGGACGACAGCTTCAAGGTCACCCAGGTCTTCCTGCGCGGCAAGAAGCAGCTCTAGCCTGAATTGATTCCCGGGAGCCCTTCCGCCCTTGAAGGGAACCGCATCTGACCGTTTCCATGAACATGGGAATCCCCGCTGAAAGCAAAAACGGCAAGCTTGGCCTTGCCTCCTGCGTGATGCTCCTGGTAGGCGCCATGATCGGCAGCGCCATCTTCTCCCTTTCGGGTCTGACGATGTACGCCGCCGGTCCCGCCGCCGCGATCTCCTGGTTCCTGGCGGGCGTCGTCATGCTCATGCAGGGCCTGAGCATGGCGGAGCTCTCCAGCCGTTTTCCACGTTCCGGAGGCGTCTACGTCTTTCCGCGCGTGGCCTTCGGCGGGCAGACGGGACGGCTTCTGGGATGGATGTCCTGCTGGGGAAGCATCGTAACCAACGTCATCGCGGTGGCTTTTTCCGCCATCTACGTGGGACAGTATCTAGGCGTCTCCTTCCCCTGGGCCAATGGCCTGCAGATTCCCTTGGCGCTGCTGTCCATCCTGCTCTGCCTAGGTCTGAACGCCATGAGCATCAACCTGGCGGGAAAAATCAATTCTATCCTCGTGCTGGCGCTTCTGGGAACGATGCTGGCGTATGTCTGCACCGCCTTCTTCGGCGGATCATACGACGCAACGCAACTCCTGCCCGTCTTCCTCCAGGGAAATGGCGGCCCATTAGGCTTCCTGAGCGCGATTCCCGTCGCCATCATCGGATACAGCGGCATCGTGGCGCTGGCCTTCATCGTCTCCGAAGTCCGCGACGCCAACCGGACTGTCCCCCGGGCCATGGGGACCGCCATCGGCATCGTGACCGTGATCTACCTTCTCGTCATTCTCGCCACCATGGGGCTGGTCACGACCGGATATCTGAACGACAATCCAGGAATGCGGTTCATCCCCATCTTCAGCGCATGCGCCACAAAACTGCCGGAATGCCACTGGCTGCAGCCACTGGTCAGCATCTCCGCCGTTCTGGCGCTTCTCACCACCATGATGGTCTGCATTACGGTCAACGCCCATGCCCTCCAGGCTGCCGGCGACGACGGAATCATCCCCGCATTCCTGGCGCGGAAAAGCCGATACGGCACCCCCGCCCTGGCCAGTCTTCTCTTCTGCCTGGTAACCATGCTCTGTGCCTGTTTTCCCCAGTTCACCATGCAGATGGTGAACTTCGGCGCACTTCTCAATACCATCACCATCACCATCACCACGGTCGCCTTCCTCAAGGGCCGCAAAACGGAGACATCCTCCTACAAAGGCTTCCACGCGCCGGGAAAGACGGTGTTATACTATCTCGTTCTCCTAGTGCTGGTTGTCTGCAATATCAGTGGAATCCTGACAGGGGGGGCCAAGCTCTGCCTCTTCACCTTCATCGTCATGGGCGCAGGAATGCTCCTGCTCCTGAAAAAGAAAAAAAAATCCATTTCCGATACGATGGATTCCTAGAACCTTTAGGGCTTCGACGGGAAGCCGGTTGCGGACTTTTCTCGGAGGGGGGCATCGCCACCGCCTAGCCAGAACGGAGCCACTCCCATCCCAGTTCTGCCTGTTGCTCGTCCGCATATTCCAGCGCAGGATTTCCATTTGGCATTATATTACCGAAATTACTTGTTTTTATCACAGAAATACACTTTTGACAGGACATGACCATGTCAGACGAATTGGATACCGAAAAAGTCTCCCAGGAAGCCGCTGGCTTCCAGGAAAACGAGCCCATTGCAGACCAGCCCGTTGAAGAAACGCCCGTCATTCTGGACGACGAGCCGGAAGAAGACATCGTGGAAGAAGGCGCGGCTGTCGGCAAGGAGGAGCGCCTGGCGAAATTCCTGGCAGCTGCGGGAATCGCCTCCCGTCGCAGTTGCGAGGAGCTCATCGAGGAAGGCCGTGTCACCGTGAATGGAGTGGCGGTGACCACTCCCGCCTACAACGTGGATCCCGACAAGGACGAAGTGCGCTTCGAGGGCCATGTGGTGGAGACTCACCCGCAGGGCAAAGTCTATATCATTCTGAACAAGCCCGTCGGTTATACCTGCAGCGCCAAGGACGACCACGCCGAGCATCTGGTCTACGAGCTGATCCCCGAGCGTTTTGGGCGCCTCTTCACCGTGGGACGCCTGGACCGGGACTCAGAGGGAATGCTGATTCTGACCAATGACGGCGATTTCGCCCAGCGTCTCATGCATCCTTCCCGCCAGATCATCAAGCGCTACTACGTGGAATGCGAAGGCCAGTTCTCCACCAGCATGCGCCGCCGCATGATCGAGGGCTTCTACGACAACGAGGAATTCATCCGTGCCTTGAACGTGGAAGAGAAGAGTGTCCAGAAAGGCCACTGCTCCCTGATCGTCACCCTCGGAGAAGGCCGCAAGCGCGAAGTGCGCCGTCTGTGCAAGGACGTAGGCCTGGAAGTGCGTGTTCTGCGACGCGTCAGCATCGGAGGACTGGACATGGAAAGCAAGCTTACCGCCGGCTCCTGGCGCCTGCTTACCGCTGAGGAACAGGAAAAACTCTTCGACCGCGTCGAGTTGCCTGCCCAGGCCGCTTCCGCCGATCCCCGCCCCTACTGGCAGAAATCCGGGCGCGAAGAGCGCAAGCCCTTCGACCGCGAACATCGTCCCTTCACCGCCAGCCCCTATCCGGAATACAAGGAAAGCCGGAACAATCGTGCCAACGACCGTTTTGGCGACCGCAAACCCTTCGACCGCGACCGCAAACCCTTCGGAGACCGCGACAGATTTGACCGCGGAGACAGAAAGCCCTTCGACCGCGACAGATTTGACCGCGGAGACAGAAAGCCTTTCGACCGCGACAGATTTGACCGCGGAGACCGCAAACCCTTCGGAGACCGCGACAGATTTGACCGCGGAGACAGAAAGCCCTTCGACCGCGACCGCAAACCCTTCGGTGGTCGTTTTGAACGCGACAGAAAGCCCTTTGAAAATCACGAGGAGCGTCGTCCCTGGTATCAGGAAGACAACAATGGCGCCGAAGAAACTCCCCGCACCTTTGACCACGAGGAATCTTTCGAGCGTCCGCAGCGCCGTTCCTTCGGCGATCGCAAGCCTTTCGACCGCGACAGAAAGCCCTTCGGTGACCGCAAGCCTTTCGACCGCGACAGAAAGCCCTTCGGAGACAGAAAGCCTTTTGACCGCGACAGAAAGC
>JAKSPB010000002.1 GCA_024405215.1 Lentisphaeria bacterium
CCCGTCGGACCCGTCGGACTTGTCGGACCCGTCGGACCCGTCGGACCCGTCGGACTTGTCGGACCCGTCGGACCCGTCGGACCCGTCGGACCCGTCGGACCCGTCGGACCCGTCGGATCAGAAGTCCAGGCAGAGACGTGTCTGGGTGAAGGGGCGCACCTTGGTGTTGGCCACGGTCACGTGGGCGGGGTGGACGGCGTAGACCTTCAGGCATTCTTCGTTTTCGAAGGTGCAGTCCAGCATGAGGTCGGCGTTGGAACTGGGAAGGGATTCTGTCTGGACATGGATGGAGAGCAACCCGGGGATGATTCCCTGGAGGCCTTCCAGTCCTTCTTTGATTCCAGCTTTGATGGCGGCCTTTTCCGCGTCGGAGTAGCCGTCCTTGAGTTTCCAGAGAATGATGTGCTTGACCATGGTTTACTTCCGGTATTTGCTGGCGCAACCTTGAACAATGGAGTTCATGGCGTCCATTTTGACAACCATGTCTTTTGCCAGGGCGATCTGGCATTTGGCGCGAATCAGGTTGTGCCGCGGGATTCGCGTCTTGAAGTATTTGTCGCCGTTGATGTAGTCGTCCAGGAAGCGCGTGGCCAGTTCGCAGGCCAGCGCGAAGCAGGAGAGTCCCAGGGTGTCGATTTCGTTTTGCGTGAGCGTCTTTGCCGTCTGGCTGAGGAAGCCGTCGGCGAAGGCCCAGTAGGTGTTCAGGTCCACGCCGGTTCGCTCCAGGTCCTGGCTGTCTTCCTCGGTGAAGTTCGCGGCGAAGCGGATGGCGTCTCCGAAGTCGTGTCCCACCAGGCCGGGCATGACGGTGTCCAGGTCGACGACGACTAGCGCCTGGTGGGTCTCGGCGTCAAAGAGGACGTTGTTGATCTTGGTGTCGTTATGGGTGACGCGCAGGGGCAACTCGCCTTGCAGCAGGAGATCCGTGAGGCGGCAGGCCTGCTCCTTGACGGAAAGCAGGTAGTCGATTTCCGGACGGACGGAGGCGACGCGTCCGCAGGGGTCCACGGAGATGTCCGCCTCGAATTGCGCATAGCGCTTGCGGGTATTGTGGAAATCCGGAATTGTGTAGTAGAGCTTTGAGGGATCGAAGTCCGCGAGGGCCATCTGGAAGTCACCAAAGGCCTCGCCTGCGTTGTGGACGATGTTCAGGTCGTTGCAGCTGTTGAAGGTGACCGAGGGGACGTAGTTGATGATACGCCACATGTTGTCGCCGTCTTGCAGGTAGGTCTTCCGTTCCCCCGTGACTTCCGTGTGATGGAAATGGAGGTTGATGCCATTCGGACGCTTGGCGCGGACGAACTCCGTCACGGCGTCAATATTTCCCATGACCTTGATGGGTTCGCGGAAGGCGAAGGTGTTGATTTTCTGGGCGAGGTAGGGCTTGATATGGGCCAGCCCGGTGCCATCGTCCATGATGTAGTTGATCTTGTAGGTCTCGTTGACATTTCCCATGCAGATTTCCTCATAGGAAAAGAAAAGGCCTGGCAAACGGAACGCCTGGCCTATCTGCTGAAGTTTTCGGACGAGATCCTGGTTGATTTGATTGGTGTTGGTCATGTCGTGATTCCGAAATCTGTTCTCCCAAAGATATCCGTTCTTAATTTAACCACTCAAAAAGACTTGGTAGGGAAAAGAAGGAACTGAGGCTTTTGCAAAAGCCGTTTGGGGAGACTCCCGTTCTTTCTGGACGGTTCCTCCCAGGCCTGTCCTCTGCTGCTCCGGCGAAGGATAATGCTTTGCGTCGTAGTGGTTTGCCGCCTTGGTGCATTGGGGGCGAGGCGCCACGGAATCCCGGCAAAGGGAAAACTGCCTTCAAATGGACTCTGCAACGGCAACGGGGCTTCTTGTAAAAAAAAATCTTGTTTTCCTTGCAAAAGAAAACTTGTTGTGTTATATTAGGGGCACTTGTTAAGAGTTTAATGTGTGAACGTTTGTGATTTCCCTCGAGGGATTTCACTTTTTTTTTCTCTTCTCCCTCTACATTTAAGGAAACATGACAATGACTGAAAAAAAGGAAATCTTCGCCGACGGCATGGGACAGATCCACTTTGCCGGCAATATGGTCCGCTTCGACTTCGTTACCCTCCAGCCCGGTGAAAACGGCGCGGCGCCTACTCCGGAAAGCAACGTGCGTGTCATCATGCCTCCCCAGGGCTTCCTCGCCGCTTTCAATTCCATGCAGCAGCTCATCGACAAGCTCGTCGAGGCAGGCGTCCTCCAGAAGAACGAGAAGTAGTTTTCGATAGCCGTCCCCGTGAATTTCATCACACTCACAATTCAGAATGACTGGCAGACTCCCGCAATGGCGGGATTCACGCTTTGCCAGTCGACGGAGCAGACCTTCAGTTCCCTGTGCGACTGCCTGATCAGCGGCGCAGAGGAGATGATTCGGTCTGTTCCCATTGGCGTGTGGTGGAATTCCTGTGCCGAAATCGGAATCATCGGAAGTCTGACAGAGGCGAACTACAGATTCAGAGAAGAATGTTCCGCACTCTTCGAGAATCTGGTCGTCACTGTTCGTGCGGCTTGGAACTGGCTCTTCGAACGGTTCACTAAAACTGCCCGAAAGGTAGTGTACAATGTTCGCGAGAACATTCTGACTGCACGGACTGTTCTGCAGACTACACGGCGAATGAGGATATAGGAACTTCTCTTCATGAACGCCCATTCCACATCATACACACACGAAAAGGCTTCGGAGGCGATGGTGACATCTGCCGCGGGAGCCTTTTCGTGTTTGCATAATGGGAATGAATTGCATTGAATGACAACCCTAACGTCAAATCTTTGACAAGGAACTAGGAAATGGCTACTTACGATGTTACAGTTGGAAGCGGGCAAACAGTCTACGGTCAGAAAGACAGTAGTAACCGCGATATGCGTTCGTATCTGGTCCAAAGTGGTGGAACGCTGGATGTGCAATGCAAGGCCTGGAAACCTAACAAGACGATCACAATTGAACCAGGCGGACGTCTCATTAAAGATGGAGCTTTTGAAACTTGGACCCATATTCAGTCCACGGTCACCATTGGGACAGACGGAAGTGAAACCAGATCAAAGCTTAGTCAGAGTTCTTCTGCTTATCCGTGGTCAATTTCCACACTTTACAATGGCAAATTGTATGCCTACAGCACCGATATCTGGCTGGGGGACATGGGAGCAGTCGGTACAGTCAATCTCAAGGATTGCACCGTGAAATTGGATGGTATCCTTGCCACGGGGGTGAATAGCTTCTATAAACAGACATTCACAAACACCACGGTGACAGTCAAGGGACATGCCATTCGGAAAGAGGCAACGTATTTCAGCGCGGAAGGAACCATTCTTGGATTGACATTGGATAATTCCACCATCACCGTTGATGACGGTGATGCGGACACGGTGGCCGAAAAGGTCGTCTTTAAGACCACCACCATGAAGAACAACTCGTCCGTTACGGTTGAATCCGGCACTTATGTGGAAGTTGCATCTGGCAATACAGTAACAATGGATGCAACCAGCAAACTGAACGTCGGAACCCTGACCAACAAGGGCAAGCTGTCTCTGGTGGCAGGCGATGCAAGCACCGCTTCTGTCAATCTCACAGGCTATGCAGGCACTGGTACCATCACCGTTGACATGAAGAATGCAACGGAAGCGATGTACCTTCTGATCGACAGCACTGGTGCCTCAATGACTCTCGCTGACTACGGCACTCTGACATTTACCAACAACACCAATGGCTATCATGGACTGGTCATCAACAACGACCTCTATGCGGCGAACATTAATCCGGACATGTCTGTCATCGCCGTCAACGCTGCCTGGACCGACAAGACTGTCGGCGAGGCCATCGCCATTGGCGACAAGACCTACTATTTCGGCGTCAATGCGTTCGACCAGATGGCCAAGTTTATTCCGTCTCTGGAAGGCGGAACAATCATCGCCTACGGCAACGGCAAGGTCGCCGCTACCGAAACCACAGCTGGCGAAGGCATTGAAATCAATAATTCCGGAACATACAGCATCTCCGGTGAAGAATGGAGCGATCTGGGTTATCTGCAGCTCAATTCCGAAAAGGCCGTGCTTGATGAACGCATCGTTGTCAATATCGACGATTCCAATCTGGTGGCCAACAAGGTCCAGGCCCGCCGTGACGCAGACTACTACATCACCAACTCCCACCTTGATTTCAACAACAACACGCCTTCCCGCGGCTATACCTGCATCTACGCGAACTCCACGCTGAACCTGACCAATTCCGTCTACGGATATAATGCCTACGTCGGTAACAGCGCCGACATTGTTGCCGGACGCGCCGGCATTGATGCAACCAAGATTGGTCCCATGGACAACAAGGCGAAGAGCGCCATGCAGATTTGCGGCAAGCTGATTGCCGACAACTCCACCCTCCTGACCGTGACAGGCGATGATACCATCGGCTTCGGTGTTCTGGACAAGGGCTATGTGGAACTCAAAGATTCAGTGCTGTATGCAGGCGCCATCGCCGTTGGTCTCGCACAGAGCGATGCAAAGAAGAAGAGCCAGGACACGGGCGTGGATGTTGCCACGATGGTTCTGGACAACTCCGTGCTGATTCGCCAGCATGCCGACAACTTCAAACTGGACATCGGATATTCCAGTGGCGTCAATGGCAAGCTGATCGTCAAGAACGACAGTCTGGTTGACCGCGCCGATGCGCCGATGAAGATTGCCGCCGGCAGCGAACTGGAAGTCAGTGGCTCCACGGTCAAAGTTTCCGCGCTGAACAACGCTGGCACCATCACCATCGACGCCACAAGCCAGATTATCGCAACCTCCTTCAGTGGCGCCAACGGGACCATCACCGTCGACATGACTGGTGCTTCCGGTGATCTCGTCAAGCTCTTTGACGTCACCGGCACAGGCGATTCCACCTTCGGCAGCTACAGCCTTGCCGCCGGCAAGGCTAACGGCTATGCGCTTCTTGCCATGGACAACGATCTCTACGCTATCAAGGCCGATCTTTCTAATCTTGTTGTCAATGCAGAATGGAGCGGAACTGTTGCAGGCACGACCATCACTGTTGATACTGTTGACTACATTTACGGCGTCAATGCGTTCGACAACATGGCAGGCGCTGCTAAGGCAGCCTTGACTGCCGGTGAATCCAATATCAAGGTCATGGGCAACGCCCCGATCGTTGCGGGCAGTGCCTTCGGCGACCAAGATGTTACCATCACAGGCAACGCCACATTCAAGTGGAATCCATGGATGTACATCGGCCGTGACGCTTCACAGGCTTTTACCACGCCAGACGCGACGGTTACCTTCGACGGCGCGACCATTGCGCGTGATCCTGCCAATGGCGACCAGAGCATCCACGTCTCCGGTGCCAAGAAGAACTCCACTTCCACCGGCAACGGCACTCTGAACATCGTCAATGGCAGCGACATCACTACCGAACACATCGTCGACAGAAATGTCATCAATCTCACAGACAGTAAGTTGACTGTGACAAACTACATCAACGTCCATGGCCGTGATGCAAGTGAATCTGTCAGTGGCGAAGATGACACCGCATATCTGAATGTTGAGAACTCCACCCTCAAGATCACTGGCCAGCCGTTGGAAATCGGACAGGAAGGAAAGGGAATCGTCAATCTGACCGACTCCACGCTTGAGACCAATAGCATCTATGCGATGGCCAAGGGCACTCTCAATGTCACCGACTCTACGGTGAGTGTGAGCGGCGCGTTTACCAACAAGGGCAACTTCACGTTCAACTATGGCAGCACAATCTCCGTAGGTTCCTTCAATGGCGCCGATGGTACCATCACCGTGGATATGACCGGCGCAGATCCAGATAATGCTTTCCAAATCAAGCTGGTGGATGTCACTGGCACTGGTGCATCGGATTTCGGTAACTACAGCATGGCTTCTGGAAAGGACAACGGCTACTCGCTGGTGGTTATTGACAATGACCTCTGCGCCATGGCAGCCGACACCTCCGTCCTTGTTGTCAATGCCGCCTATAGCGACAAGACCAATGGCGAGCCCATCATTCTTGGCAACAGAGTCTACTACTACGGTGTCAACGCCTTCTCCAACATGGCTGACGCAGCAAAGGCCGCAAAGACTGGTGCTGACACCGAGATCCAGATCAAGGGCACAGACCCCATTGTTTCTGGCAGCGCCTTCGGCGACCAGAACATCACCATCAAGGGCAATGGCACATTCCAGTGGCAGGGCTGGATGTTCATCGGCCGCGACGCTTCTCAGGCAGTCTCCACAAAGGACGCAACGGTTACCTTCGACGGCGCAACCATCGCACGCGCCGCTTCTTCTGGCGACCAGAGCATCCACGTCTCCGGACAGGAAGGCGACGGCTCCTCCAAGGGCAATGGCACCCTGAACATCACCAACGGCAGCGATATCGCCACCGACTGGATCGTCAATAAGAACATCATCAACATCGACAAGGGCAGCAAGCTCACCACGAATTTCTTTGGCATCGCCGGTCGTCCCGCTTCCGAAACTCCCACCGGCGAAGATGCCACTGCAATTCTCAACGTTGATGCCGCCACCGTGAACGTGGGCAATAATGCCTTCGGCCTCAAGCTCGGCAACGAGGGCAACGGCATCGTCAATCTGACCAACGGCGCAGTACTCAACGCCACCAGCATCCTCAACGAAGCAAAGGGCACCATCAATGTGGATGGCTCCACACTGACCGCAACTGGCACAGTGACAAACGCAGGCACCATCACCATCGATGCCACCAGCGTCTTCTCCGCCGCCGCCTTCAGCGGCGCCAACGGCACCATCACCGTGGACATGACCGATGCAACAGACAGCACCATCATGCTGGTGAATGTCACCGGCACTGGCAACTCCAATTTCGGTGACTACTCATTCGTCACTGGAAAGGACAATGGCTACACTCTGGTGGTCATTGACAATGACCTCTATGCCTCCACTGCCAATATCTCACGTCTGGTTGTTGACGCGGCATGGAGCACAAAGAACATTGGCGAAAAGGTTTACACCGACACCACAACAGGAGAGGAGTTCTTCTATGGCGTCAATGCCTTCGACAAGTTCTTCAGCGCAGTCCAGATGGCGGCGGATAGAACTGAGGTCAAGCGCATCACAGTTCTCAGCAACATCACCGAGACCATCGCGAACGACTACGAGATCGGTCAGGATCTTGTCATTGACACTGTGGCTGACGGCAATGTGGTCATCGATGCGAATAGCAACGATACCTGGGCAATGATGAGCGTCAAAAGCGCAAGCGGCTCGATCACCATCGAGAAGGGTGTCGAAATCAAGAATGTCAGACAGTGGATTGTCGGATACTACGAAGCAGACAATGCGGCGCATACACTGAACATCAACGGCAAGCTGACCATGGGCCAGATGGCTCTCTGGAGCGCCAATTCCAAGGCTGCAGGCACCGTGAACATCAATTCGGACGCCGATGTCTATATGGCTATGGGCGACGGTGTGGTTGACTTCCGCGACAATGCCGCAGTCAACGTGACTGGCACACTTGCCGATACAAAGGATGAGACTCTCGCTTCAGCAAAGAAGCAGCTGCATGGCGGTTATATCCAGATTCGTCCACAGGCTGGTGTGGAGAACTCCTTCAACCTGAAGGATACCTACGTTGGCGATGTTGCATGGATGAGAGAGAACACCAATGGTGCAACTGGCAAGTTCACCATGAACATGGACAACTCCGCGCTGTCTCTTGGAAGCATCAATCTGTCCAGCGTCAACGCAACCCTGAATGTGGAGAACGGCAGCCGCCTGCTGACTGCCAACGAGGCAGCTCTCGGCTCCAGTGCCTCCATCAATCTTGAGGACTCCGAGTTCAAGGCCGGCACACTCACTAACAATGGTGCTGTGAATGTCTACGGCGAAAGCAAGCTGAACATTGCGGCGGCCACAGGCAATGCCATCGCTCTGCAGGATGGTGCAACGCTGGCCGATTCCAACATGGGTGGTGCAGTCAGCGCCTACGGTGCAGCCACCATTACGGCCAGCACCATCACAGGAGCTGTTAATGTTGGCTACAACGGCTACGACACTGCAGCCGACACACTGACCTTCGTTGGTGAAAACAAGACTGGTGCCCTCTATGTTGGACGCGATGCAGAAAGCGATCTCGTGGATACGCTGAACTTCGCGGCTGATTCAGAGACGACCACCTCTGGCAACCTCTACATTCGCCATACCGGCAACGTCAACGTGGCCAGCGGAGCCAAGGCTAACGTATTCGGCTATCTGCTGAACTACGGTACGGTCAACGTGACCGACGCCGAACTCACTGTGGTTCCTCGCACCGACGGCGCCTCCGAACTGGTGGTCACCGGCCGTCCCAACAAGAAAGCCAACGGGGGTGCCAAGATGACGGTGGATGGCTCCACTGTCACCGCGGGCATCCTCTCCGTTGGCCAAACTACCGGCGGACATATCGGCACCGAGAATGACGACAGCGGCAGCGGCGAAGTCACCCTGAAGAACGGCTCTGTGATGAACCTGACCGGCAACAATGGCGTGGCACTCTTCATCCAGGAGCGCTTCGATGGTATGGAAGCCGTCAAGATGGACATTGACGCCTCCACGGTCAATGCCACAGGCTCCGCCGCAATCGGTGCCAATTCGGAGTTGAATGTATCCAATGGTGCAAAGATGACAGTCACCGGCGCGCTGACCAACGCAGGTACCATCACCATTGACACAGAGTCCGACTTCAAGGTTACTGGCCTTACCACCAATTCCGGAACCATCGTCATTGATGCAGCCAACTTCGCTGGTGGCACAAAGAAAGTCGTTGATTTCAACGGTTTTGCAACAGGCGAAGGACTTACAGATTATGCGGTGGTAGACAATCTGGCCGATGGCATCAGTGTTCGCTGGGAAGATGATGGTGACGTCATCCTTTCCGATGCGCAGAGGACGGTCTACAAAGTCAATCATGAATGGGCGACTGCTGGTTACTCCTTCGGCGATGCTATTGAAGGCGAAGACGGATTTGTCTTCGGTGTCAACGCATTTGCCGATGTGGATGACGCCTTCCTCGATGAAATGTACTACAACTACTATTACGAGGATGGTCTGACCAAAGTCATCATTGATGCCGCAGATGGTTACCAGTACGGCAACGGAACGACCAGCACCTGGTTCTGGTTCTACAACGACATCACCATTGAAACAGTCAACGGCATGGCCGATCTGACTCAGATTAAAGGCTCCGTCAATTACTTCCAGCCCTGCGGCGAAACGTTTGTTCTGGAGGGTGACGGAATCAAAACCAATAGCAATCAGTGGACATGGCCAGAAAACATTACGGTCAATGCCGATGTTCAAACCGGCTACACGGTTCTCTGTACAGACATGACCGTCAAGGCTGGAGTGACGTATGTTGCTGCTTCCTGGATTGGCGCATACGAAACCGCAGACGTGTTCGGTGCTATGACCGTCGGCGCAACACTGAGTGTTGGAACAGCAGACGCCTCCATCTATGGCTCAAGCCAGACGACTGCAATCTACACGCTGAGTGGTTCTTCTGCCAGCTTGAATGCGAACAGCGTTCTTGTGAATACGGTCAACGCCCTCGACTGGACGACAGATGAAAACGAGATGCGCGTCGTTGATGGCGCAACTGCAACCGTTACCAATACACTGACCAACAAGGGCATTGTCAAGATTGACGATGCTACACTGGCAGCCAAGGCCATCACCAACGCTGGCACCATCCAGCTGGATGGCGCGGCGGTTCTGACGGCTGCCAACGGCATCGCGAACAATGGAAAGGTGACCATCGGTTCCGCCGATGCTGCCTTCAGCGGAGCGCTGAACGCCACCATCACGGGCAATGGCACTGTCCAGGTGAAGAATGCCGACATGACAATCGGCTCCACCAACAGCATCGCAGCCAAGAATGTGGCTGTTGGCGGAATGACCGAGACGGAACTGGGCGACAACACGCCAGGCGCCAAGGTCACCGTGAACGCTGACGGCAGCTTCATCGGTTCCGGCGAACTGTGGGTCGGTTCCGAAAACGACAACCGCCAGACTGCCGAAACCCACGACCACTCCTACATCCTGGAAGTCAATGGCGGCCGCATCCATGGCGGCAACCAGTTCACCGTCCGCAACGATGGCTATCTCTACGCCTACAACGGCGCGACCGTCACCGGCGGCGCCGCTCCCATCCGCGGCGATGTGCTCCTGAGCGGCGAAGGCACGTTGATGAGCTTCAGCAACTCCGCCAACATCTACGGCGAAGCCATGGGCGCTGGCGAAAACAATGGTGTCTCCACTGTTCTTGTCCAGAATGGTGCATCCTTTGTCGTCAATGGTCCAGTCTCACTCGGCAAGGCCGGTGTTGACACCCGCCAGGGCAATCTCGTCCTTGACAATGGTTCTGCTACCGTCGGAAGTCTGTTGCTCAACACCTCTGGCATCGTCACTCTGAAGAACGGCGGTGCGCTGACCGTCAGTGGCGCTCTCACCAACGACGGCGCCATCAACGTTGGCAGCGACGCCTCCATCACCGTTGGCAGCATGGTCTCCACTGGCTCCGTCAATCTGGCCAGCGGTGCTCTGCTCACCTTCGACGGCGCTCTCAACAACACGGGCGCCATCAACGTCGACATGACTGGCCTCACGGGCTTCGAATACAAGGTCATCGACTTCGTCGACGACAACGCCGACGCATCCACGCTGGGCACTCTTGAAGCCACCAACGACTACAAACTGGAAGTCCGCGACGGCGACCTCTTCGCCGTCAAGGACATCAATACCGATCTGGTCTACGTCAACACCGCATGGAACGGCACGGCAGCCAACACACTGGTCTACACCGACGAAGAGCCCAACGGCTACTTCGGCCAGAACGCCTTCGCAGCCATCGCCGACGCTACTGCCCTCACTCCCGAAAAGATGGTCGTCCTCGGCGGTAGCTACAGTTCCAAGACGCAGTACATGAACGGCGTGGATACGACCATTGAGAATGGTATATTCGCTAACACTCACGGTGGTCAGTTGTTGAAGGCGGACAAATACAAGACTCAGTTCGTCGAGGCTGATACCAACCTTACCATAGAAAATGGCACATTCACCATTCTCTCCGGTGCAGACCGCTTCAGCGGTGGTCTGGTTGGACGCGTTGGCGATGCAAATCTGACCATTGACGGCGGTAAATTTAATGCCGTTGTCTGTGGAGGTATTTATGTCACCAGTTCGACAACAGCTGTTGACCATGCGGTTCTAGAAGGTGATGTGAATCTGACCATCAATGGTGGAATCTTCACAAAGGATGTGTATGGTGGTAACGTTGCAGCCAATACTAGCATTGCCAACCGTGCAAATCTGGCTGGCAACGTCAATCTGACCATTGATGCTTCACAAAATGCTATCTCCTTCGCAGGAGATGTCGTGGTCGGTTCCTATGGCGATGGCCATATTGATGGTGATGTTACTGTTACCGTTAAGGGATTGGGAAGCAATCTCAGCTTCACAAATAAGCTGATCGGCGCCAATGGATCTACCACATACAAGACAGATTCCAGCACGAAGATTCGCACGTTTATGACAACCATCTCTGGTAGCCGTAATCTGGCCTTCAATGGCTTCACAGGTGACTTCAAGGCTGACCCCGGCGCATTCCAGAACATCAGTTTCACAGGCGAAAGCGATGTCAACTTCACCAAGTCTACTCTGAACATGGCAGACGCAACCAGCTGGAATTTCGAGTTCGGCAGCAGTGCCTCCAATATCGCCATCAACAACTTCAAGGGCGATACCCTCTCCTTCGACTTGGCCGATTGGGAAGAGGACACGGACTCCTGGGATGTCGTCTCCGGAAAGGCTTCAAGCTTCACCGGATGGGATGATTCTAGCACGAAGGTCTATCTGGATGGCACTCTGGCAAGCTGGAACAGCGACATATCCGGCTGGGCCACCGCCGACTTCAAGTTGACTCTGGAGGACGACAATTCCAACAAGAAGCTCACCATCGCCGCTCTTAACGCATAAACCAAATAACAATCTGAGGCATGTCTGGGGCATGCTTCAGATTGTCAGTTTTTTCTCTAATACGCTGTGTGCCAAACGATGGAAGATACAGCGGAATCATAAAACCTAGAAAATACCAAACATGGAAGACAAAAAAGACATGATGTACGAGGTTCCTTCATTGGAGGAGTTGAAGTTGGTGAATCTAGTCAAAGGAGCTGAAGGGGAACCATTTAAGTCCTCTGAAGATAATAATGAGGAGGATGAAGAAGCGGACTAAATTATTTGGGTGCCTTGCCTTATTTTCTGACAATCCCCCTGTATGGTTATGGTAGTATAACTATACAGTTTTGCCACAACACAATTTCTTCCCAAACATTGAGTCGTTTTGTCCAATTGTTGGGAAGAGATTGTAATGTGGTTGGTTCTGACGGTATCTTTCAACCTAATCTTATTTATTCTCGGTTAGAGGCAGATAGGGATGAAACCTTTAATCGTGTTGTATCTAAATTCTCTACACTCTATTATTCAGTTAAATTTCGTTTTTTTTTGAAGGTCCTTAGGGAGTGCATGGATAAGCCTCCACAAGAATGCGTATCCTTTTATCGGCGAACCTTGACTTTATCTTTTTTCTCCGCCATCCTTCGTGGTTCAAAGCTGGCGGTGGTTCATGGGGCGTTGTTGGAGATGCCGGATGGGCGCGGCGTGCTACTTCATGCGGAAAGTAACGTTGGAAAGAGCACCACGTGCCGCAGATGGGAGGCCGCTGGCGGCAAATATACATCGGACGACATGATCCTTCTGGAATACGATACGCCAGATGGAATCATTGCGCATCCGTTGCCCACGTGGAGTCGTTGCGCGCAATCTCTTGAAGGGCTGTGCTATCCAGTGGAGAAGTGCATTCCTCTGGCAGGCGTTATGGTTTTGAGCCGTGCCGCTGGCGACGAACCCGAGGCGATTCGTTCCATCCCTTATCCGGAATACCTCTGTCAGGTCTATCAGTCCTGCATCTATTTCCATCGTCTCTGGATCAAAGAAAACTTTCCTGAAGCAGAACAGAAGGCGCTCATCGCGAACAACCAGGCCTGTGCGCGGAAGTTGTGCAGTTTGTTTCCGCCGAGGGCGTTGATGGCGCGGTTGGACGGCGACTTGCGGGAGACGCTGAAGGAGTTCCTATGATCCAGAGCAATCCTTTCATATTGTTTGAAGAGACGGAGGAGGATGGGCCGTTTCTCTGCAATCCGGAGACCAATCGCGTTTTGAAGCTGAATGGCATCGGCGCGCTGATCTGGAAGCAGCTGGAAGACGGCGCGGATTCTGCGGAGGCGATTGCCATAAAGCTCTCCACGGTCTTTCCGTCAGTCCCTCAAGAGCGTCTGTTGCATGACACGCAGGCTTTTCTGGCCATGCTGCAAGCATACGGGCTGCTGGCTTCATAGGGAAATTACATACTT
The DNA here is from genome assembly GCA_024405215.1 of Lentisphaeria bacterium. Lineage (GTDB taxonomy): Bacteria > Verrucomicrobiota > Lentisphaeria > Oligosphaerales > Oligosphaeraceae > UBA1724. The sequence goes on from JAKSPB010000002.1 coordinate 13,449, forward strand.
GAGTTGCCTGCGCGTTCTGATGAGGTGTTTTTTCCGAGGCTTGCGCTTCGGGCGCGGGACAAGGCCATATCGTCAAGCAATAACGGAAACTTAGGTATATAATTCCCCCTCGTAGCCCCTCCGGACGAGTCGGGCGGACAAGGGCAAATGTCGTGGACGTTTCGCGCAGTAGGGGATTTTATGCTTGCATGGGCCTTTTGCAAGAGGCTCATGTCCACGAAGTCGACTGCGTGTCCAGACGCGGCATTCTTTCCGATGCTTGCGCCCCGGGCGCAGGACGAAGTCCGTGCCGCCAAGCCATGACGGCAACCTAGGGATACCGTTTCCCGAAATGGGAACGGTAGAGGCAGTTCCAAGAGTCCATTTGAACGTCTTTCTCCTGATTTGTCGGACAGAAATGGACACTTCTGCCAAAAAAATTCAAAAAAGGGATTATGTTACATATTGATTACATTGGATTTTGATTTTTTTTGTTGGATGACATGGGCACTGAAGAGCGCTATTATCTAGGAATAGACATCGGCTCCACCACCTTCAAGGCGGTGGTGATTACCGAAGACGGCAAGATTCTGCACAAGACCTACCAGCGTACCAAGCCGGTGGAGTCTGGCACCATCGCCTGTTCCGGGCATTGTTCTGCCTGCGGACGCTGCAACATGGGCGCCATCAAGAGAACGGTGCAGGATTTTCTCTCCCATGCCAATTTGAAGGAAGAGCAGATCACCTGCACGGTCGTGACCGGCAGCCAGATCGTGGAGGATACGAAGCGCTTCATCCACTTCGACTATCAGGTGAGCGAGGTCTCCGCCCACGTGGCTGGCGCGAAGTTCTGCAATCCCGAAGTGGATGCGATCATTGATTGCGGCGGCCAGGACAGCAAGTGCATGATCTACGATGAGAAGATGGGGATGTGGATCTCCATGATGTCCGGCGTTTGCGCGGCGGGAACCGGCAGCTATCTGGACAATGTGGCGGCCAAGTTGAACATTCCCGTCGAGGAGATTGCCGACAAGGTCAACTACAGCGCGGAAATCGAGTTCAGTTCCGTGTGCGCCGTGCTTTCCGCCACCTCCATCAACAAATTCAAGAACCGCATCCCTGTCAGCGATCTGCTGGCCGGCGCCTGCCGTGCGCAGGCGCGCGCCATTTTGAATGGCGTGGGGCAGCTCCTGCTGCACCATCCCGGACGCAAGATCCAGTTCCAGGGCGGCGTGGCTTCCAATGGCGCTGTCGCCCATTATCTTCGCGAAATCACGGGCAGCGAAGTCATCATTCCGGAGAACAGCAACGTGATGGGCGCCCTTGGCGCAGCGGTTTTGGCACGTCAATACAAAAACCTGAATGGCCAGCTGGACACGGAGAAGATCGCCTACGAACCTACGCCGCAGCGTTCTGCGCAGATGCGCGTGGCCAGCACCAAGCGCTCGTTCTTCAGCCATGACAAGAGCAAGCCGCTTGTTTGGCGCAACCTCTTCTATCCCACGGAAATTCTCAATGCCTTCAAGACCCGCATCCTGACGCTTGAGACCTTCGCCGCGCTCTTCGGGCGCAGCGAGAAGCGCGTCAAGGCCGCGCTGGATGTCGCGGCGCGCAAGGGCTTCGACCAGCAGACCTGCTCTTTCCTGCGCGTGCTGGAGGGAATGAAGCTGGAGAAGCCGGCATTCGCGGTTTCCACCAGCCAGCCCTGCCAGCAGGGCGAGCGCATTTTCGCCGACCTGGCGGATACGTATGGCTTCGAGGAGGACTACTACTCCTTGCAGACGCCTCTTACGAACGTGGAAGACAACGGCCTGGCTGTCGAGCAGATTGCCGAGGGGCTTGACCGCTCCATCCACATGATGGAGAAGAGCCTGGGGCGCAAGATGGATCCGGGGCAGCTCCAGGAGGCCTGCGAGCTCTCCAACAAAGCTGCGGACTACTCCCGCAAGTGCAATGAGTTGCGCTGGACTTCCCCGCCGTTGATCCGCGGTGCGCAGGCCGTCTATAATTCCGTGATTTTCAGTCAGTTGTGGGGGACGCAGGAACTGGTTGACATCCAGAAGGCGTATTACGAGGAGCTCCAGATGAAGAAGGAGTGGGCCGAGAAACGCTACAAGCTGGAGGATACCCATCGTCTGCTTTGGCTACACCTGCCGCCTTTTTATAACTCCCAGTACCTGGACCTTATGGAGAACACCTGCAACGCCCCCATCGTTTTCGAGGAGACGAACTACGTTGGCTGGGAGCCGCTGAATCCGCTGGATCCCCTGCGCTCTCTCGCCAAGAAGATGCTCTCTTCCGGCTTCCTGGATCCCAAGCTTCGTGTTTCCTATGTCACCAAGCTTGCGAAGATCGCGAAGTTCACGGGATGCGTTCTTTATACCCATGGCTTTGGACGCTGCAGCATGGCGGACCGCCCGTTCACCAAGCGTCTGCGCGAGGGGCTGGAGAAGATCGGCCTGCCGCTTCTGACGCTGGAAGGCGACTGCATGGACGCTTCCATCGACCCGTGTTCCACCGCCACGAAGATAGCTTCCTTCGTGGAATCCCTCAACCTGAAGAAATACGGCAATCTCTTCGGACGCCTGAAGCCTGTCTTTGCCTAGGATTGTCTTGAGGGATTTTTGCAAAAGCCTCTTGGAAAAAGCCAGATTGATGCGTCTCTGCCGTCATCAGTCTGGCTTTTTTGTGGTAATGTGCGAAATCTCGTGATGATGTCGGAAAGGGTGGACTGGGATAGGAACGCAACCGGAGTGCAGGAATCGTTTTCTGCGAGACGAGACATCAACTGGAAATGCAGGATCCTGTCACGACCCCACCCCGCGCCACCCCCCCAATCTCGTCAGCCGCAACGGGTACGAGCCTACCACCTGTCGCGGCCCCACCCCGCGCCCCCCACCCGACCACCCTTGAAGGTAAATGGTTCATTGGAAACAACAAGGCGTTTTTCTGGCTCTCCCTCGAAAATCAACAATAATGAACAAAAGTTATAAGCGGCTATGATTTTCCTGACACGAGTCCCAACGATGCGGCAGAAAATCGGCGGCGAGAATCTCTGCACAGGCACACATCGCAGGATTTCGCACGAGCCTTATGCAAAAGGCTCGCACATTACATTTTTGTTCGTGGTGTGTCCTATGCGTAGTTGCTTCCTTTTCCTTTTTCTGACTACCCTTGTCTTCGCGCAAATTTCCCATCCTATGAAACCATACATCCTGCACTATTTTTCACCCGCACCGGAAAGCCATCCCCGTACGCGTCCTGAAGTGATTGTGAAGGAGGACGGTACGCTGGATCTGGTCAACGGATTCCGCAATCCGGAACCTGGCTGGGAGAAGTGGTCCTTGCCTCTTGGCTGCGGATGGTTCGGGGCGAAAATCTTCGGCGGCGTTCCCATGGAGCGCATCCAGATCACGGAAAACTCCTTGGGGAATCCCTATCCCGAAGGACTGACGAATTTCTGCGAATTCTTTCTGGAGTTCCCGCAAAAGAGCGTGCAGGACTATCAGCGTTCCTTGTGTCTCAACGATGCCATTGCCACGGTGGATTATGAGGCGGATGGCGTGTTGTTCCATCGGGAGTTCTTCACTTCCTATCCGGACCGGGTCGGTGTGCTGCGTCTGACGGCATCTCGCCCCAACGCGCTTTCCTGCCGCCTGTTCGCGCAGATCCCCTTCTGCAAGGACTTCGGTTCCACGCCAGGCGACGGGCGCGGCAAGCAAGGGAAAGTGAGCTATTTGCCGGAAAAGATCCTCATGGCGGGAAAGATGGATTACTATGACATCGCCTATGAGGGACAGCTCCGCTGGCAAATGTCGGACGGTCAGGTCGCTGTGACGGAAAATGGCGTCCAATTTACGGATGCCACCAGCATCACCATCTATTTCGCCTGCGGAACCAATTATCAAATGGAGTCCCGGGTTTTCCTGGAGGGCGATCCGAAGAAGAAGCTGATGCCTTATCCGCATCCTCATGATTCCGTGGAAAAGATTCTGGCGGAGGCGATGTCGCGCGGATATGGGGAACTCCGGACACGCCATCTTGATGACTACCAGCGGCTGTTCAATACGGCGGAAGTGGATTTCGGGGGGCTCTATGAGAACGGGGTTCCTACGGACGCGCGGCTTGCCGCGCACCAGGCAGGGCGGCCTTCGCGCTATCTGGAGGAGCTCTACTTCCAGTATGGCCGCTATCTGCTGATCTGCTCCTCGCGCAAGGGGACTCTTCCCTGCAATCTGCAGGGAATCTGGAATGTCTATGACCAGAGTCCCTGGTCCACGGGATACTGGCACAACATCAATGTCCAGATGAACTACTGGCCGGTCTTCAGCGCGAATCTTGCGCCGCTTTTTGAATCCTATATGGATTACCATCTGGCCTATCTTCCCCAGGCGCAAAAGAATGCCCGCCGGGCGCTGATGTCGCTCCAGCCGGAAAAAACTTTCAAGGATTGCGGATGGATCATCGGCACTGGTGGCTGGCCATATACCGTGGAGGGCTTCAGTTTCGGCGGGCATTCCGGGCCGGGAACTGGCGGTTTGACGGCGAAACTCTTCTGGGAATACTACGACTTCACAAGAGATCCCGAAGTCTTGCGAAAAGTCTATCCTTCCCTGCGGGGAATGTCTGTCTTCCTGAACCATTGCCTGAAGAATGTGGAAGGGAAATGGCTTGTCACACCTTCCGCATCGCCGGAGCAGATGGATTACACGGTGACGCTGGATCCGCCCCTCAGGGGCTGGCAGAACCATCCGTACATCCAGACCCAGGGCTGTGCCTTCGATCAGCAGATGACCTATGAGGTCTTCCTGGATACTCTGAAAGCGGCTTTGATTCTCGGGCTTCCAGAGGACGAACTCCTGCGCGAGTTGCGGGAGAGGCTGCCGTTGCTGGATCCCGTGCTGGTCGGAGAGTCCGGACAAGTCAAGGAGTATCGCGAGGAGAAGGCATACGGCGATCTTGGGGAATATCATCACCGGCATTTGTCGCAGCTGATGGCCCTGATGCCGGGAACGCTCATCACGGAAAAGACGCCGGAATGGATGGCGGCCGCCAGAGTCTCCCTGACAGAGCGTGGCGACGAGTCCACAGGCTGGGCCATGGCGCATCGCCTTAACGCCTGGGCGCGCTTGCAGGACGGCGCCCATGCCTACCGGATTCTCACGTGCCTGCTTTCCAAGGGGACTTTGCCCAACTTATGGGATACGCATCCACCCTTCCAGATTGATGGAAATCTGGGAGGGACGGCCGGCATTGCGGAGATGCTTCTCCAATCCCATGCCGGAAACATCCATCTGCTTCCTGCTTTGCCGGAAGAATGGAAGGACGGGGCTTTCCGGGGGCTGCGCGCCAGGGGCGGCTTCACGCTGGACGCTTCTTGGAAGGATGGGGTCCTGACGAGCCTGGGCATCCAGGCAGATGCGGAGGGAACGGTGGAACTCGTGGGCCCCGGCCTTCCGGAGGGCTGCAAGGTGACACTTCGGGCAGGCGAACGCCACAAGATCCTATAGTAGTCTGTAACATCTAGAACTTTATCATACTCTGTTCTTTTTTAGCCTTTTTCCCGGTCTGTTGACGATGCGCGGTCGCAGACCGGAAAAACACCTCAGAAGTGTCTGTTGCCTGAATAACTTTTAGATGCTACAGACGACTAGAGCGGAGCCGCGGCGATGATGGGAGCGCCGCGCACCCTCTTTCTCCCTGACGTGCTACGGCGGAGCCGGCAGGCCCGGCGGATTAGAGTGCTTCGGCCAGAATACCGGCGGCCAGGGCGACCATTTCAGCGCAGGGGCGCTTGCGATAGAATGCAGGATTGCGCGGAGTGGAGACGGGGGCGTCAGGGCCAGCGGGTAGGCCAAGCAGCTCCCGGCAGATGAGGGAACCGGTTTCCGTCTTGAATTTCGCTGCCAGTTCCTGCAGGAAGGCATATTGTGCGTCTTTCGCCGACTTGTCCGTCAAGGACGCGCTTCCCTTGAGCAGATCGGCTGCCAGGAACATCCCCGACACGGCGCCGCAGATTTCGCGCATCCGCGCCATGCCACCGCCGAATCCGGAGGCGAGCTTCAGCAACGTGTCCATGTCCAGCCCGCATTCTTCCTGGAAAGCTCCCAGGACGGCCTGGGAACAATTTGCGCCGGAAAGAAAGAGTTCGCGGGCTTTCTGCTGTTTTGCGCTGACGAAATCTGCGTCCATGTCGAATCGTGACTATTTCAGGACTTTGGAAAGGAAGTCCTTGAGACGAGGATGCCCGGGATTGTCGAAGAATGCCTCTGGGGCATTTTCTTCGACCAGGAGGCCGCCGTCCATGAAGCAGACGCGCGTCCCGACTTCCCTGGCGAAGCCCATTTCATGGGTGACCACCACCATGGTCATGCCGGCTTTGGCCAGGGCTTTCATCAGGTTCAGGACCTCGCCGACCATTTCAGGATCCAGGGCGGATGTCGGCTCGTCAAAGAGCATCACCTGCGGATTCATGGCCAAGGAGCGTACGATGGCTACGCGCTGCTTCTGGCCGCCGGAGAGCTGCTGCGGATAGGCTTTCGCCTTGTCCGCCAGGCCGACGCGTTCCAGAAGTTCCATGGCCTTTGCCTCCGCCTCCTTTTTCTTCAGCCCTCGCACAAGTTGCGGCGCGAGGGTGATGTTTCCCAGGATGGAGAGGTGGGGGAAGAGGTTGAAATGCTGGAAGACCATGCCCATTTCAGAACGGACGTGGTTCTTTTCCCGCTCGGATGCGTGGACGATGTCCTGTCCGTTGAACCAGATGGTTCCTTCCGTTGGCGTTTCCAGCAGGTTCAGACAACGAAGGAAGGTGGATTTTCCTCCGCCGGAGGGACCGATGACCACCACCACCTCGCCTTCGCAGACATTGGTGGAGACGCCTTTCAACACCTGAAGCGGTCCAAAAGATTTTTTCAGGTTCTCGATTTTCAGCAGTTCTTTGCCCATGCGCTTGTCCTCCCTACGAATTGTTCTGCACCACGTCGGCGCCCGTGTTGCGCAGATAGCGCTCCAGCTTGCCCAGCAGCCAGGTGAAGAACATCACCAGAATCAGGTAGATGGCGGCTACGGTCAGGTAGGGGACATAGACGGAGTAGGTTTGGGAACGGATGATGTCTCCGCCCTTGGCCAGGTCGATGAGGGCAATGTATCCCACGATGGAGGTGTCCTTCATCAAGACGATGAATTCGTTTCCTAGCGCGGGAAGGACATTCCGGACGGCCTGGGGAAGGATGATGCGGAACATGGTCTTCCAGTAGCCCATGCCCAGGGCTCGTCCAGCTTCCATCTGGCCGGGATCGATGGAGCAAATGCCTGCACGGATGATCTCGGCCTGGTACGCGCCGGAGTTGATTCCAAAGGCCAGAACCGCCACGATCACCTTGGAGTCGATGGATTTCAAGATGATGTAGTAGGTGATCAGCAGTTGCACCACCATAGGGGTGCCGCGGATTACCGTGAGATATATCTTGGCCAGGGCGTTGAGTACGGGGAAGCGCCCGTACTTGTCATGGGAGGAACGGATGACGGCCACGAAGAAGCCGATGACAATGCCGATGAGGATGGCCTGGATCGCGACCTGCAGGGTCACGCCAAGGCCATCGAACAGATATTGCCAGCGGTTGTTCTTGATGAAGCAAAGGCGGCAGTCATCCAGGAAGGTCTGCCACATTTTAATCCTTCAGAGCGTCGGCTTCTGCGGTGTAATCAGCGACCCACTGGGCCAGCTTGCCGTTGGCCTGGAGTTCGGCGATGGTCTCGTCAATCAACTTCAGCAGCTCTGGCTGGCCCTTCTTGATGGCCACGGCGTAGCTTTCGGAGGTGATGAAGTCGGAAAGGGCCAGGTTCTCAACGCCCTTCACGCAGTTCTTGGCGGGGTCGATGTCGGCGATGACCAAATCGCAACGACCGGCCTGCAATGCGGCGACGGCTTCGGCGGGGGAGCGATAGCGGTCGGGTTCCTGACCCAGCTGCTCCACGACGTAGGTGTCGCTGGTGGTGCCGCCCTGGACGGCGACTTTCTTGCCCTTGCAATCTTCACCCTTGGTGAAGGGGGCGTCTTTCTTGTAGACGATGACAATGCCGGTGGTCACGTAGGGGATGGAGAAGTCCACGTTCTTCTTGCGGTCTTCCGTGACCGTGATGCCGGCTGCGCCGATGTCGGCCTTGCCGGAGATGACGGCGGGGATGACGGAGTCGAAGTCAACGGTTTCGGCCTTGAAGGGACGGCCCAGCTTTTCGGCGATGGCCTTGCTGATTTCAACGTCGATGCCGACGATTTCCTGTCCGCGCAGGAACTCATAGGGCGGGAAGGTGGCTTCGGTGATCATGCGGAAGGGCTTGGCGTTGGCGTTGTCGTCACCGTTCTTCTTGGTGCAGCTGGTCAGGAAGCCACAGCAGATGACTGCGGCGATGCAGAGGGAGAGGAAATTTTTCATGGCTTGCATTGGGTAGAAAAAAAGAAGAAAAACAAGAAAAATCTGATGTACTGTAATATGCTCCGTCCTTTTCGCACAAATAAAGAGAAAAGAATCTCCCGGACATGCTTGGGATTGTTCCGGGGGAACGCGCGGGCGGCGCCCCGCGCCCGGAACAGGCATCCCGTCGTAGAGGGGTTGGTTTTCGCTTCTGTCTCCGGGGCGTCCCGGAGAATAAGTGCGCCAAGGGGAATTACTCTATTCGGAAGAGGTATGTGGTATGGGCCTCTGCGTCCACGGCGAATTCCATGGCATCTTCCGCGAGGATTCGTTCTTCGGGCAGGAGCTGGATGACGCGGCTGCGGCGTGGCAGTGCCAGAAGCCGTGAGCCGGCCTCGTTGACGTGGAGGGTCAGGAAGCTCTTGTTCGCGTAGATGACCGCGCTTTCGTCGTCGCAGTAGCAGTGGACGCCGGCTTCGCGGAAGATTTCCTTGTAGTCTTCGGTGGTGAGGGCGGGAATCGTCGCCAGGTAGCTCCAGCCGCCTGCGGGATTCTTCTTCCTGCCGAAGACGACGTGCTTTTCATTCCAGCCAAGGGGCTCGGCTTCCTTGTCGTTCTCCAGGGAGAACAGTGGCGCGAGGGCCGGGCCGCTGGCCATGCCGTGGGGATTGCCTTGGGCGTCCCGGAAGGTCAGCGGGGCGGGCCGGGGAAATGCCGTCAAATCGAAACCTGTCAGAAGCTGGGCGGCAACGGTGCTGACGCCTTCCTTTGCGTCCATGAAGCCAGCCTTTTCCAGCCAGACGACGGTCTTTCCCCGTTCCCGGAGGCGCTTTGCCATGGCGATTCGTTCCGGGGTGCTTTCCAGGGCATTGAAGAAGATGTAGACCTTGTAGTCCTTCAGGCCGGGGTTTTCCACGTCGCACAGGCTGATGGTGTCGAAGGGCACGCCTGTGTGGGAGAGCGTGGCGCGGCTCTGGTGGATGTAGGCCAGGGTGGGCGGTTCCTTGATGTCTGGGGCCTGGTAGTAGACGGAGTCATGGTCGCCGACGATCACGACTTCCGCCGCGCTGCCCTTGTCCACCGGGGTTTCCCAGATGGCTCGGAGCTTTTGGAGAAAATCGCGGACAAGCGGATGGGTATACCATCCTTCGCCGAAATCGAAATACCAGAAGCCGATGTTGACACAGAGCGCCTGGCAGAAATCGCGGGCCATGAGCTGGACGGTGTCTTCCGGACTAGCGCTGAAGCAGTGGTTGGTGCCGTAGGGGACGTCATGGGTGCGCGTGTCGGCTTCCATGATGTTCATTTTTCCGTGCAGGCGGTAGGAGCCCGTGAGGCCGCGGGAGAACTGTGCCTGGCCGAAATCGCGGAAGGCGTGTCCGTAGGGTGGCGGCTGGCAGTTGAAGTCCACGTCATCGGAGTTGAGCATCCGTTCCAGCTGGAGCTGCCATCCGCAGGCGGGATAGAACATTCCGAAGAAGTATCCGTAGTAATTTCCGACGAGGCAGCGTCTTCCGCAGGCTTCCTTGATGACGTGGTTCATTTCCAGGAGGAAATCGCCGACGGCGTCAATGACGCAGCGGACGGAGTCTATGGCCTGTGCGTCCTTGACGGCGTCCCAGTAGTTTCCGGCGGAGGTCGTGGTTCGCTGGGCGAAGTCCGCCAGCTTTGCGGTTTCCAGGGTGACGTCATTGCGTCTCCATGCCTTTTGCAGCGCTTCGTCGGTGCCATAGCGTTCCTTCAGGAACTCCGTGAAATGGCGTTGCATGGGGGCGGAGACGTCGGGCGCGGTGCCGTTCATGCCCCAGTGGTGCCACTCCAGATAGACGCCGTTGTCGTTGCGGTAGGCGAAGACGCGCTTTCCCCAAGGCTGGGCTTCCACATGGCTGACAAGCGCCCTGAGGAAATCCGCGAGTTCGCTCTTGTAGAGCTCACTGGCGAAGGAGGGCGCCAGATGGTGTCCGATCACCTGTTCCTTCGTCATGTCGCTGCCTTCGGGGTTGAGGTAGACGACGCACTCTTCGGGGTGGGCCTTCATCCACCAGTCGGGCAGGCGGGTGCAGGCGATCTCGAAGACGAGGCGGGCTTCCGGGTCGTGGAGGAAGGTCGCCGGCGCCCAGGCGTCCAGGAGCTCGAAGTTATAGTTTTTCGGACCGCGCCAGAGCTGTTTCAGGGAGATGCCCATCACGTAGAGATGCAGGTCGGCGTCACGGAAATTGGCCATGCTGTCCACGAATTTGCCGTAGTTGTAGTTCTGATAGTGGTGGACACTGTAGAAAATCGGCGGGAAGAGCTTTTCCCCGATTTTGAACATGGGGACTCCTTGGTCGTAGGTGACCTGGGAAACGGGATAGGTCTCCTTGTCCAGCACCTCGGAGACATACTGCCGGTAGCGCGCCTCCTTTTCGGCTTTCTCCGCCTGAATGGCTTTTCGTTCCGCCTCGCAGTAGATGGGGGCCAGCGCAAAGTTGGGGGCGAAGGGCAGGACCTCCAGGTCTCCGTGGGAGAGAGGCGCGACGACCTCGGTTGCGTTCTGCGATGATGTCTTGGCGGTCTTCCAGGTCGTGTCGGAGAAGATCTCCTCCATGGTGCCGTTCGCATAGCGCAGGACGATGCGGCAGATGATTCCGCCCTTTGCCGCGCCGTTGACGTCCTGGAACTCGACCCGGTGGCTTCCGGGAGGCAGCAGGGCGGCCGCGTCATAATGGTTGGCGGGCAGAAGCCCTCCCTGGGGAATGAGGTCGGTTTGGGAGCGGGGGATGGCCTTTCCGTCAATGATAAGGGCGCCGTTGTCGTCCAGCTGGTAGAAGATATCGGCCTTTTGCAGGCCGTCCTTGACGGAAATGTCTGTCCAGAAGAAGCGCGGGACATTCAGGCCCTTTTCGTCCGGTTCAGGATAGTGGAGCCACTGGGCGCGGGGGAAATCCTGCCCGAGGAGATGGATTGCCAGGGAAAGAATGGCTAGAAAGAGAAATTTACGCATGGAAGTCAACGTGCAGGAAGAAAAGTTAGGGACCGGTTCCCGATCTATTCTCCGATTCAACAAAAAAAGGATGGTTGCAATTGCCTCGTGTCTTGAAAGACGGCTATTCCAGCTTCAGCAAATAGGTGGTCTCCGCCTCGGCGTCCAGGACGTACTCGACGGTGTCTTCGGCGAGAATCCTGTATTCCGGCAGAAGCTGCACGAGTCGACTGGCGCGCGGCAGATGAAGAAGCCTCGGTCCTGGCTTGCCGGCATGCACGGTCAGGTGGGTCTTGTTGGCGTAGATCGGCGTCTCGCCGTCTTCGCAGTAGAGATGTACGCCTGCCTTGTAGAAAATCTCCTGGAACTCCTGGACGGTGGGTTCGGCATGGAAGGCGATGTAGGTGTCTCCGCCTTGGGGATTGGCCTGATGGGTGATGGCGCCGGATTGCTGGAGGATCTTTTCCGCGGGAACGCCAGTCAAGGCGGCGGTGGATTCCAGGCTGGCGCCTTTCTGTTCGTCCAGATAGCCGGGACGATCCAGCCAGACGAGCGTCTTTCCTGCCTGGCGCAGGCGCCGGGCCAGTGCGGTGCGTTCGGCGTTGTTCAAGCCGGCATTGAGGAAGACATAGACCCGGTAGTCGGGAAGGGCGGGATTTTCCACGTCCGCGAAGGGGATGGTGTCGTATGCGGCGCCCGCTTTCGCCAGGGTGGTGCGGACATGGTCGACATGGACGGTGGTGCTGGGGAAGGGGACGTCCGGCGTCTGGTAGCAGATGGAGTCCATGTCGCCGACAAGGACTACCTGCGCCGCGCTGCCGTTGTCGGTTTCCTGGTTCCAGATTTCCGGCAGTTTCTTCAAGTATTCGCCGATTTCCGGAGAGGGGTACCAGCCGGATCCGAAGTCGAAATACCAGAAGCCGAAGCCGCCGCATAGAGCCTGGGAGAAATCGCGGGCCATTGCCTGCACGCTCTGGCGTGGGGTCTTGACGAAGCAGTTGTTCTTGTAGCCGTATTCCGCTTCGTGGGTGCGTGTGTCCGCCTCCATGATGTAAAGCTTGTCGTGCAGGCGGTATGCGGAGGTTAGCCCGCGGGCGAATTGCGCTTCGCCCAGTCCGCGGTTCCACTCTCCGTAGGGTGGCGGCTGGCTGTTGAAATCCACATCCGGGGAGCGCAGGACCTTGTCCAGGAGCGGATGCCAGCCGATGGCGGGGAAGTTCATGCCGAAGAAGTATCCGTAGAAATTCCCGACCAGGCAACGGCGGTTGCAGGCCTCCTTGATGACGTGGTCGCCGCGCAGCATGAAGTCCGCCACGGTTTCCGTGACGCACTTGACGGAGTCCATTGCCTGGATGTCCTTGACGGGGTCCCACCAGGGATAGGCACTGGGGGTCGTGCGCTGTTCGTAGGAGGCCATCGGGGCGGTCTCCAGGGTGACGCCGGGATCGCGCCAGGCGGCCTGCAAAGCCTCGTCCGTGCCGTATTTCCGCGCCAGGTACTGGTGGAAACGATTCAGCATGGGCTTGGAGTTGTCGGGGACGAAAGTGCACATCCCGTAGTAATGCCATTCCATGAAGACGCCCATGTCGAAGCGGTAGCCGAAGACGCGTCGTCCCCAGGGCTGGGCCTCCACGTAATCCACCACGGTTTTCAGGAAGTCGCAGACCTCCTGCTGGTAGAGTTCGCTGGCTGCGGAGGGAGCCACGAATTTCGCGTGGTATTCGTCCCAATAGCTGACTTCGCCGTCGGGCGCCTCGTATCCGATCAATTCTTCGGGATGGCTATCGCACCACCAGCGTGGCGGCATGCGGCAGTCGATGTTGAAGATGAGCTGTGCCTGCGGGTCCACGTTGAAGGCCTCGGGCGGCCACTCCTTCAGGCGTTCCAGGTTGTATTTTCCTGGGCCCAGCCAGAGCTCACGCATCTCGCAGCCCATGACGAAGAGATGGAAACCCGCGTCCCGGAAATTTTCCAGGCTCTTGACGTATTTTTCATTGTCGAAGTTCTGGAAATGGTGGGCGGAGTAGATGATGGCGGGGTGGATTGTTTCGCCGATTTGAATCATGGGGCGCCCGTCCTGGTAGATGATCGAGGCGGTTGGCTTCTCTTCCTGGGCCAGTTTGGCCAGGAGCTTTTGATTCTCCGCAGCTTTCGCCTCGGCTTTCGCCTTGCGGAGCATGGCTTCCTCCCGGCAGAAGAAGGGCGTGGTGTCCAGTGCCGCCCAGGTGCCGTCCAGCAGGTCGCCATGGATTGCCGGCTGGCACGCCTCCGCTTCGCCGCCGGCCAGGGAGGGGGCCTTCGCGGAGCGCCAGGTCTCGTTGGAGAGGAACTCCGACTGCGTGCCGTCGGCGGTAGTCAGCAGGATGCGGGCCAGGATGCCGCCGACGCCGCCAAGATTGGTGCACTTGAACTCGATGCGGTGCCTCCCCGGCGTCAATTGCTTTGCGGCGTCATAGTAGTTTGCGCGTAGCTTGTATGGGTGGGGGACGCTGGATGTCCCGGAAATCGCCTTGCCGTCAATCAGCAGCTCGCCTTCGTCGTCCAGATGGAAAAAGATCTCCATCTGGGACAAGTCGGCCGGGATATCCACGTCCAGCCAGAAATAGCGCGGCGCTTTCATCCCTTCCGCGTCCGGCTCGGGATAGTGGAGCCACTGCGCCCGTGGAAAAGCCTGGGCGTTGACAAGGAAAAGGGAAAGCAATGCGGCGAAAATGGTAAACTTTTTTTGATGGCTGGACATTGGCTTTACGATAGAGCTGGTGAAAGCGGTATTTTTTGTAATATAATGATGAAATGTATCTTGGAAATAAAAAGAGGCTGTTGCAAGGCATTCAGGTTTTGCAGCAGCCTCTTTATGCTTTGATTGGTCCGTCAGGGATTGCAATTGTCCCGGGGATCAGTTCAGCGTCGCGTAGTCAGGAGTCGCGTACTGGACGAGAGTGCCGTTGTTGTTGATGTAGGTTGTGGCGCATTTGCCGCCCTTGGAGAAGACGTCGGCTGCGGTCTGGGGAGTTTCAGAGGCCGCGTGTCCGTCCCAGTATCCCAGGTTGATGCGGTTCTCGTGGCGCGCCGCGGCGTGTTCGTTGGCGCCGGAGGAACCTGCCTGCATTCGGTAGGATTCGATGGGGAAGCCGTCGAAGCCGGCGGCGACGTTGGGCTGTCCGGCCTTCCAGCAGGAGTCGGCGAGCAGGAAGATGCGGGATGCGGCCAGCTTGGAGCTGTCATAGCGGAAGATGAAATCGCCGTCGCCGGAGATGGAACTGCAGTCTTCCAGGGCGAGGTAGGCGCGCGGGTAGGTGGGGTGGCACATCGGGACGCCGTAGCAGTAGTTGTGGTTGCCTTGGCAGAAGCGGGCGGTCGGGCAGGAGAGCTGCTTGTCGTCAATGTAATTCAGGCGGAACTTGGCCTTCTTGCTTTCCGTGGCCCAGCCGACAAAGGTGGCGCTGTTGCCGATGATGGCCTTGTAGCCCAGGAACGCCGTGGTGTTGTTCTGCTGGTAGGAGCCGGCGGTCATCACGTAGCCGTCGTAATCGCCGGAATAGAGGACGAAGGCAAGCGTCGCCTGTTTCACATTGTTGACGCAGGAGATGCTTCGTGCCTTGGCGCGTGCCTTGGACAATGCGGGGAGCAGCATGCTGGCCAGGATGGCGATGATTGCGATCACGACCAAGAGTTCGATCAAGGTGAATGTTCTTTTCATGATGTCGCTATGGGGTGGATTTCTTGGGGAACAAAAAAGGCA
The DNA here is from genome assembly GCA_024405215.1 of Lentisphaeria bacterium. Taxonomy (GTDB): domain Bacteria; phylum Verrucomicrobiota; class Lentisphaeria; order Oligosphaerales; family Oligosphaeraceae; genus UBA1724. Next base: position 28,546 of record JAKSPB010000002.1, read on the forward strand.
CGTCTCTGTAAGAAACGTGCCACGAAAACTTATTCGTTGACGGATGCGATTTCGGTGTTGTCTCGCTCGGCCTGCTCGATGGCGTGGTAGTCGCCTTTTTCAATGAGGATCTTTCCGGCCGCGACTTCGCGGAGAGCAAGGTCCAGCAAAGGAGTGTCGTCGCCGGGAGTCAGGGGGATCAGGCGTCGGTAGCCTTTGGCGAGCTGCGCGGCGCGCTTGGAAACGCCGGTGATGAAAAGCCGCAGGTCGAAGGCCTCTCCGCGCTGGGCGCAGAGTTCCTTGGTCTTCAGAACGGCAAGACGCAGATATTCTTCGTTCATGTTTTGTGTCTCTTCTGAATGGGAATGGAATGAAAATGTTATTTTGCTTAATATAGTCCTTGGAAAATTCCTTGCAAAAAAATTCTTTGATGTCCTGGTGACGAGTCGGCCCGCGATCGGAAACCGGGATTTCGTTGGGGGATTTGCCCACAATTTTCATTTCCGATGAATAATGCCGGGAACGCCGATTATAGTAACCTAATATACAATCGTAGACCGCATTTGGGGAAAGGGTATTCCGCAGGTGCGAGATCATTTTTCTCTACAATCGAGGTTTTTTATGGATCTGAACACGGAAGCTCTGGCGTATCACAGCACGCCTGTCGCCGGCAAGTTGCATGTCATTCCCTCCAAGCCTTGCGCCACGCAGCATGACCTGGCGCTGGCGTATACTCCCGGCGTGGCGAAGCCCTGCCTGGAAATCAAGGACCATCCGGTGGATGTTTTCCGCTACACGGGCAAGGGGAACACTGTCGCCGTGGTTTCCGACGGCACTGCCGTGCTGGGGCTTGGCAACATCGGCCCCGAGGCCGGCCTCCCCGTGATGGAAGGCAAGTGCGTTCTCTTCAAGCGTTTTGCGGGGATCGACGCCATGCCGTTGTGTCTCACCAAGGTCTTCGGCGCGGACGGCAAGACCGACGCGAAGAAGCTCATCGATGCCGTGGAGACGCTGGAGCCCACTTTCGGCGGCATCAATCTGGAGGACATCGCCGCCCCTGCCTGCTTCGAAGTGGAGACTACGCTGAAGAAGCGCATGGGCATTCCTGTCTTCCATGACGACCAGCACGGCACCGCCATCATCTCCCTGGCTGCCTTGCTGAACGCCGCCAAGCTGACGGGCAAGAAGCTTTCCGAAATGAAGGTCGTGGGCAATGGCGCAGGCGCAGCCGGTCTTTCCTGCCTGGAGTTCTACATCACCGCCGGCGTGCTTCGTGAGAACGTGGTGGTCTGCGACTCCAAGGGCGTGGTCACCGCGGCCACCGCCTCCAATTCCGCAAAGCGCGCGCTGGCCACCAGCCGCACGGATGTCCACTCCCTGGCGGATGCCATGAAGGGCGCCGATGTCTTCCTGGGATGCTCCGTGGCCAACTGCGTGACCGAGGAGATGGTCCGTTCCATGGCTTCCGGCGCAGTGGTCTTCGCCATGGCGAATCCCACGCCGGAAATCATGCCCGACCTGGCCAAGAAGGCCGGCGCGGCCGTGGTTGGTACTGGGCGCACGGACTTCCCGAATCAGATCAACAACGTCCTGGGCTTCCCTGGCATTTTCCGCGGCGCCTTGGATGTCCGTGCCACGGACATCACGCAGAACATGCAGCTGGCTGCCTCGTACGCGCTGGCGGAAATCGCCCAGCTTCCTGTCGAGGGCGAGATCCGGGAGATTCTGACCGCCGCCTATCCCGAGGACGCGGCAGCCGGCGTCTTCGACGGCAAGAATCCGCTGAAGGAGAGCTACGTGATTCCGAAGCCCTTCGATCCGCGCGTGGTGCCTCACGTGGCACGATTCGTGGCCGAGGCTGCCATGAAGGACGGCGTGGCGAAGCTGACCATTGACGATTTGGATGGCTACGAGGCGGAGGTCGCCCGCCGCATCCGTGGATAGAGTGTTTTTTTGCAATGGGTTTGCCCCCTGGAAATCAAGGAAAACAGAACCATGATTGACATCAAAATTCTTCGTGAGAATCCCGAACTGGTGAAGGCCAATTGCGCCAAGCGCCATTATGATGTGGACATTGAAGAGATCCGTGCTCTGGACCAGCAGTATCTGAAGCTCATCCGCGAGACCGAAGAACTGCGTGCCGAGCGCAATCGCCTTTCCAAGGAGTGCCAGACCAATCCCGCCGCCCGCGAGCAGGTCAAGGCGATGAAGGGGGAACTGGCCGAGAAGGAGAAGCTTCAGGAAGAGGTGAAGGCCAAGGTGGACGAGAAGCTGACTTGGCTTCCCAACTTCCAGGCCCCCGATACTCCCGACGGCGAGACCGATGCCGACAACGTGGAAGTCAAGGTGGTTGGCAACAAGCCCGTTTTCGACTTCCAGGCCCGCGACCATCAGGCCATCGGCGAGATTCTGGGCATCATTGACACCCAGCGCGGAGCCAAGGTCGCCCAGAGCGGTTTCTACTATTGGGTGGGCAAGGGCGCCATGCTGACCCAGGCCATGTACTTCTGGGCCCAGAAGGAGCTGGTCAAGCGCGGCTTCACCATGATGATGTCCCCCTGCGCCGCCAAGGCCCGCACCCTTTTCGGCACTGGCTATCTGCCCTTCTTCAAGGATCAGATCTATCCCATCGGCGGCGAGGACCTCTGCCTTATCGGCACCGCCGAGCAGACGCTGGTCGGCTTCCATGCGGATGAGATCATGGATGGCGCGAATCTCCCGGAAAGAGTCACCGCATACACTCCCTGCTTCCGTACCGAGGCCGGTTCCTATGGCAAGGAGGCCCGCGGCATCTTCCGTGTCCACCAGTTCCACAAGGTCGAGCAGATCATCTTCTGCCGTCCCGAGGATTCTCCCAAGTGCCACGAAGAGGCTCTTGCCAACGAAGAGTATCTGCTGCAGCAGCTGGGCATTCCCTATCACGTGGTGAATGTCTGCATCGGCGATCTGGGCGCACCCGCCTATAAGAAGTACGACTGCGAGGCATGGTTCCCTGGCTACAACGGCTACCGCGAAGTCACCAGCAACTCCAACCTGACCGACTTCCAGAGCCGCCGCCTGAACATCCGCTACAAGGATGCCGAGGGCAACAAGGGCTTCGTCCACACCATCAGCGCCACTGGTCTGACCGACCGCGTGGTCTGCGCCATGCTGGAGAACTTCCAGCGCGAGGACGGTTCCGTCGTGGTTCCCGAGGTGCTGCGTCCCTTCACTGGCTTCGATGTCATTGAACCCGCCAAATAGCCTGAAGACAACCTGATCGGCAAGGCAACGCAACAGACGCGGGGGAGTCCCTCCCGCGTGTGTTGCGTTTTTTTCTACCTGCATGATGCTTCGTTTTGCGACCCAACGCTATTCCTGCCGGCAGTGCGGACGGTGCTGCCGCCGGTTCCTGGTGCCCGTCTCTCGCCTGGAAATCGAGGCGATTTCCAAACTCCCCTGGGAAAAGTGCGGCGACCAGCGGGCGCGATGCTATGATGTGCTGGGGGGCGCATCTTATCTGAAGAAGAATCCTCAAACGGGGGAATGCGCGTTCCTGGAAAATGGGACGCAATGCCGGATGCACGCGGCTTTCGGGGGAAAGTGCAAGACCATCTCCTGTCGGGCGTATCCTTTCGAGTTCATGCGGACCTTCGATGACGAAATTACCTGCGCGGTGCGCTTCGACTGCCCGGCTGTTCAGCAAAACGCAGGAGAAAAGCTCATTGCCTATCGTGGCGACGTGGAGGAACTCCTGACGGATCCGCTCATGCCGTCTTTGGCCGCGCCGGTGAATCCGCTGCGGATGGACGGCCTGACGCGACAAGCGCTGGAGGCCATCTCGGATTTTCTGAAGGAATCGTTGTTGGCAACGGAGGTGCCGGTTCCTGCCTTGGCGCTGATGGCTGGACGATTGCAGAAGCTGGGCTGCACTTTCCTCAATGACCTGGAGACGTTAAGGACGGTCCTGCCCTCCATGCGGGAGAAGGCGGCGAAGGAGGCTGCGGGAATCTTTGAGATTGGTCGGACTTGGCCGGAACGCACGCAATTGCGACGCACCATGCTGGAATGCCTGAAACTGGATCGGCAACTGCCGGATTTCTCCCTGGGGTTCCGGATCCGTCAGATGGCACTGGCCGCCGGAATTCTCTGCGGAGGAGGAAATCCCCGGAAGTTCGGGCCGGAACAGCCGTCGGTTGCCATTCGGCGCGCGAAACTCTTTGACAACGCTTTCTGGAAATGCGAGGCGGATGCCTGGACGACTTACCGGCGGTGCTTGGCCGTGCGCCTGGAGAGCCGGCAGTTCTTTGCTTCGGCATATTATCAGAAAGGGTTCTTTGAGGGGCTTCAGGCGTTGTTCAATACTTGGAAGCCAGCGATTCTCCTGGCACGGCTCCACGCCGCGGAAACGCATCCTGAAGGCATCTGCCGTGAAGATGTGGACTACGCCACGGGATTGCTGGACCACTGCCACGGACGGAGGGTGAAGCTGTGAGCGCTCCTATGGACATTGCGGTGCTGGTGGCGGCAGGCGGTTCCGGAACGCGCTTCGGGGGAAATAAGCTCCTGGCGCAATTCCAGGGCGATGTAGTCATAACGACCTGCCTGCGGAATTTGAACGGTCCGGGCGTGAAATTCGTGGTGGCGACGAAAACGCCGGAGCTCCTTGCGAAATTCCTTCCGGAGGGCGTGGAGGTCCTATGGGCGCCCGGCGGGGACTCGCGGACTGCCTCCGTCGGAAATGCGCTGGCGGAATTGCAAAAGTCTGGACCGCTGCCGCCCTTCATCGCGGTGCATGACGCCGCGCGACCGCGGGCGACATACGCGCTGTTGCAGCAATGCCGGGAGAGACTTCTGGCGGAAAATGCAGACGGCGTCGTCGCGGCTCATCGCGTGACGGATACCATCCACCAGGCCGATGAAACGGGCTGCATCCAGGCAACGCCGCAACGCTCGTTGCTGTGGGCGGCGGAGACGCCGCAGCTTTTCCGGTCGCAGATTCTCTGTGAGGCCTACCAGGCGTGGAAGAAGGAGGCATTGCCGCCTTCCGATGACGCGGCGCTGGTGCGCGGCGTTTTTCCCCAGAGCCGGATTCTCATGTTGGAAAATTCCCAGAACAACCTTAAAATCACCTATCGCCATGACCTTTGAGACAGTAAAACGCGCCGTTGCGTCAAAAAAGGGTTTCTACGCCTTCCTGGCGACGCTTTTCCTGGGCGCCTTCAATGACAATGTGTCAAAGTTGCTGGTCATCTGCTTTGGCACAGCCATGCTGGGTACGTCGTCCGCCGGCGCATCGGCTTATCTTTCCCTGGCTGCCGCGTGCTTTATCTTGCCTTATCTGCTCTTCTCTACGGTCGCCGGCTATCTGGCAGACCGTTTCCGCAAGAAGACCGTGATGGTCTGGACGAAGGTGGCGGAGATTCTGATCATGCTCATGGGAGTGGCGCTTGCCATGAAAGGAATCGTCTTTGGGCTGATTCTGGTGCTCTTCTGCATGGGGGCGCAGAGCGCCTTTTTCTCTCCTGCCAAATACGGCTTCCTGCCGGAGACCCACGAACCGGCACAGCTTCCTGCCGCCAATGGCGCCACTCAGCTGTGGACTTTCCTGGCCATCATCTTCGGTGGATGGGCGGGCGGCGCGCTGGCGGGCTTCTGCGGAACGGAAAAAGTCGCATGGGGATTTGTCTTCTGTGTGGCAATTGCCATTCTGGGAACGCTGGCCAGCTTCTGGATCACGCCTACGCTTCGGCAGACTGCTGATTTGAAATTCCAGGTGCGGGATCCCATTCGTCCCCATTGGCGGACTTTCCGGGAAATCGCGCACGACCGTGTGTTGCTGACGGCCTTTATGGGGAATACGCTTTTCTGGTTCCTGGGGACCATCGCGCAGTTGGTGCTTGTTCTGCTGGCGAAGGAAACTTTGAATGGTTCAGACGCGTTGGTGGGCAGGCTCCAGGCCGTCCTGGGGTTGGGCATCGGCGTGGGGTGCGTGGTGGCTGGAAAGATGGGACATGGGAAAATCCCCTATCGGTTGACCATTCCCGGCGGTGCGGCCATGGGCATTGCGCTGTTGTTGCTGGGAGTGGCGGGCAGATCGCAGTTCTGCGCCATGTCGCTGCTGTTTCTGACGGGGTTCAGCGGAGGGTTGTTCCAGCTGCCGTTGACGACGGCAATTCAGCAGCGTTCCCCTGAAAATGCCCGTGGGCGCTACCTTGCCGCCGGCAATGCGCTGGACTGCATTTCCATGTTGTGCGGGAGCATCCTGCTGTGGCTTCTCCGGACAATCCACATCGGCCCCCGGGGAATTCTGGCGGTCATGGGCGTGATTCTGCTGGCCGCCATCCTTCCCTTGTATAAGAATCTCCCGCAGGAGTAAAACGATGGAGTCTTTGTTGGAACGTCTTCCCGCCATTTTCGCCAAATGGGGTTTTGAACTGAAATGCTGCCATCCGGAACTGTCGATTGCCGGCAGTCCGGAACGGGCGTTGAAACGGGAAATCCTCGAGGATTCCCATGGGGAGCTTTTCGTGCTGGAACAGCTTCCGCTGGCAAATCGCGAGATCCGGGAAGCACAGGCACGTTGCCAGCGTTTTCTGGTGGAGCAGGGCATGGAGGGCGTCTCTCCGTGGCTTTCCCCGGTGCCTGGAAGTTTTGGCGTGGAATGCGAGGGATTTTTTTGGCAGTTGCGACATTGGAGCAAAGGCGTTGCTTTGCCTCGGGAGACGTATGCCCTGGAGGCCTGGCGCGGCGAGGCCACGGCGCAGTTCCTCTTGAATTTGCGGAAGTGTTCCGATTCGGAGGCGATGCCGGGAAGGGGCGGACGTGTCTTTACGCTGATGCACTACATCGGGCATCTGATGACCCATTTCCAGCGACAGCTTTCTGCATTGGTCACCGACATGAAACCCATGGTGGCGGAATTGCGGGAATATCATGATTACGAGCGCACGGCCCAGGGAAGATTTTGCCACGGCGATCTCCATCCCGGAAATATCATCTGGGGAGAGCGGAAAATTCAGACTGTCATTGACTGGGAGTTCTGCGGACCGAAGCCTGCCGCATACGACTTGGCAAATTTGCTGGGCTGCCTGGGGATGGACGATCCAGCCTTCTTGACAGGGCCATACGCCATGACCTGCATCCAGGCTTTGCGAAAGGGGGCTTTCCTGACGGAGGAGGAATGGCATTTTCTGCCGGATCAGATCGCCGCGCTTCGGTTCGGATGGATGCGGGAATGGGTGGCGCGCAAGGACAAGCCCATGATTAGCCAGGAACTGGATTTCATTTGGCTGATCCTCGATAACCGTGAACTTCTTCGGCAGAAGTGGAGGTAGGGGCTTGGAACGCCTGGAATCCTAGAACGCCTTTACCTCCGCGATGTCGTCGGCATTGGCCAGCACCATGGCCAGGCGGTCCAGGCCGATGGCGGTTCCCGCGCAGAGGGGGAAGCCATTCCACATGGCGTTCATGAATGGCTGGTCCATGGGATATACGGGGCGGTTGTCTGCGGCGCGCAGGTCTGCCGTGGCCAGGAAGCGTCGCTCCTGTTCGGGGGGGTCCGCCAGTTCCGTGCAGGCATTGCCGATTTCCAGGCCGGCCACATAGAGCTCCCAGCGCGCGACGAAGCCTGGCTTGCCGTGAAGGGCGGCGGAAAGGCCACTGCATTCCATGGGATATTCTGTCAGGAATAACGGTGCGCCGTTGCCCAGGTGGGGTTCCACTTCCGTGCAGAGGACCAACTCGAATTTCCCCTCGTCAATGGCTTGTCTCAGGGAGATGCTTGCGTAGCGCCCGAAAGCCTCGCTGACTGTCAGGCGCGGCCATTCGCCAGAGAAGTCGATGCTCTGTCCGCGGAAGGGGATTGTCTTCTGTCCGGGGTTGGTGGCTTCCAAAGCCGCTGCCACCATTCCCTGCGCATCCGCCATCAGGTCCGTCCAACTGCCTTGCAGACGGTACCATTCCAGCATGGTGAACTCTTCGCGATGGTGGTCGCCGGATTCGCCGAAACGAAAACAAGGACCGATTTCAAAAATGCGCGGATAGCCTGCGGCAAGCAGGCGCTTGAGGTGGAGTTCAGGACTGGTGCGAAGCCACATCCCCTTGCCCGACTCTACTGCGTCGATATAATCTTCCAGGGCAGGCGCCGGCAGACGGACCGGTGATTCCACTTCCAAAAAGTCTTCCCTGGCGAACCATTGCCGCAACGCGGACATCATGGCGGCGCGCTTGCGGAGATTGCCTTGGAGGTTTTGCAGGCGTTTTGCGTCTTGCTTTGCGGCATCCAGGTCACGGTCAAAGGACAGGGTTGGCATAATCTTCGAGGAAATTGCAGAATCACTGGGCTGGGGCAATCCCCAAAGTCCCTTCGGAAAACAAAAAAGCCGTTGCAGTACTTGCAACGGCCTGAAATGGTGCCTTCGCGGAGATTCGAACTCCGGACCAATTGATTAAGAGTCAACTGCTCTACCAGCTGAGCTACGAAGGCTTGATTTTCGGAACGGCCCTAAAGATAATGCGCTTTTCGGGAATTGCAAGCGCGCTGGCTCTTTTTTTTGAAATATTCTGTGTTTTTTTGCCGGATCCGTCCGATCCGTCCGCCAGTTCCGACCCGTCCGCCAAGTCCGACAAAAAGGGATATCTTATCCACCATGCGTGAATCCTCCCTGCCACATCTTGTTGAGTTTCTGGAATACCTCGCCTTGGAGCGCGGACTTTCCCGGAAGACTTTGTCCGCCTACCGGAACGATCTGAATCTTTTCGGCGAATTCCTGAAGAAGGCGGAAATCTCGGATGTTTCCGCCATAACCCGTGAACACATCCGTGAATTTCTGCAGGAGGAGCAGGGGAGGGGGATGGCGGAGAAATCCCTGGCGCGGGAGCTGGTCTCCGTCAAGGCGTTCTTCCGCTATCTTGCTGTGGCGCATTTGCGGGACGACGACATCGCGGAAGTGATGACGTCGCCCAAGTTGCCTGCGGTCGTTCCGGAGTGTCTCTCGGTGGAGGAGGTCACGGCATTGCTGGCTGCCTACGACAACCCTCCGGAAGAGAAACTCCGTCCTCGCTATCTGCGGAACCGCGCCGCGCTGGCCGTTCTCTATGCGACAGGGATTCGTGTCTCGGAACTTTGTGACTTGCGCGTGGCGGGCATTGATTTCCAGAACGGGCTCATGCGGGTACGGGGAAAGGGCGACAAGGAGCGCATGGTGCCTTTCGATCTTCATGCCGCCGAGGCCATGCAGGACTATCTTCGCGACGGCAGGCCTGCGCTGGATCTATCGGGACGAGCTCCCTATCTTATGTTGAATCTCCATGGCGAACGCATGGACCGCCGCTTGATGTGGCAGGTGGTGGAAGAGGCGGGAAAGGCGGTCGGCATCACACGGTCGATTCATCCGCATCTGCTCCGCCATTCCTTCGCAACGCACCTTCTGGCCAACGGCGCGGATCTCCGGGCCATCCAGGAATTGCTCGGCCATGCCAGCATCGATACTACGCAGGTCTATCTGACGGCGGATACCTCGAGAATTGCACAGACTTTTCGGAAATTCCATCCCAGGGCCTAAGAGGACAATGGAAAAGGGAGGGGAGTTCAAAATCTTTGGAAAAAATGTTCCCAGAGGTTTTTTTTGTGTGCCGTTGTGGGTAAATACGGTTTTTTTTTTCATTATGAATTAGCAAATTCGGGAAAATGGGTTATTGTGTAAGATTGCATTCTTGGACTCTTTTCGGGCGTACCGTGTCTGCATGGCATGGCGCCTTGCCTTTGCGCATTCCCTGGAAAAAAGTCCGACATACGTTTTTGGATTATCATAAGTAATTCTGTTAGTAATAATTGTGTTAAAACTCAAAACACTGGGAGTACCGAAGATGCTGAAACGAATCGTGCGTCTTAGTCTCATGGCATTCGCGCTGGTGATCGGCGTGAATCTCTCTGGTGCCTCTGTCGATCAGGACACCGCCCGGCTCTTTGCCGAAAACTGGCTTTCCGCCGGTTCCAACCCCATCGTCGCCGATGGAATCGCCCGCGAGGCAGCCGCCACGGTGGCGGTCGCCAATGGCGGGACCGTCCTGGCCTACGGCGTGAACTTCGCCCCCAAGGGTTTCGTCGTCGTGGCCGCCGATGACCGCATCGCTCCCGTCGTCTCCTACAGCGCCGACGGCGAGTTCCAGGATGACGCAGCCAGCCCCATGCACGCCCTGCTGGTGGCCGACCTCTCCAACCGCCTGGCTGTCGCCGAGGCCGAAGCCCCCGCTTCCGCCATCCGCGCAGCCGCCGATCTTCCCGAATACTACCAGGGAAATCTGGCGCAGTGGAACCAGTACCTTAATAAAGGGACTCGTGCGCAAGGCACATACGCCTTGAACGACGTCCGCGTCCCCTCCCTGGTCAAGACCCAGTGGAGTCAGAACAGCGCAGGCAGCATTCCCGTCTATTACAACTACTACTGCCCCACCAAGACGACAACGGGCTTTGCCATCGTTCCCGGCGATGCCAACAACGCCGTCACCGGCTGCTCCGTGACTGCCGTCGCGCAGATCCTCCGCTATTATGAGTGGCCCCAGGACCGTATCGGCCAGCAATACGGCAAAGTTACCATCGGCTATGAGACGACTGGGCCGTATGCCCGACGCAGCGTCACCTATTATCTGCGTGGCGGCGATGACAACGGCGGCGCCTACGAGTGGGACAAGATGCTCTACACTCCCGGACTTCCCAGCACGGATCCCAACTATCAGGAAACCACTGACGAAAACATCAAGGCGACTGCCCGACTGATGGCTGACGTGGGTATTCTAAATCACGTGACCTATTTCCAAGACGACAAGGGACAGACCAGCGGAAACGCATCTCCCTCCGACCTCATGAACAAGCTGCACTACCTGAATGTGGCCGGCGGCGATTCCAACGGGCTGCTTGGCGTTCTGGCAGACTTGGATGCCCATCGTCCCTTCTATGTTTCCATTTCCTGCCCGATTCCCGACAGCGACGGACACGCCATTGTCGGTGACGGCTACGGCTATATGGACGGTCGTCTCTATGTCCACCTGAATCTGGGCTGGGGCTATGCCAATGGCGGCAACAACAACGCCTGGTACAATACCGACGAGCATTTCAACACCGGCGACAGCCTCTGGAGTTCCAGTGTCAGCTGGACAGGCGCCCACAACTTCTACCGCCAGTATCTGCAGAAGAACGAAAGCAAGGGCGGTCGTATCATCTCCGGTCGTGTGACCGATGCCAACGGCCAGCCCGTCTATGGCGTGAAAGCCTCCATCCGCAAGAAGGGCGCGAGCGAAACCTTCCTGACCATGCTTGCTTGGGATGATCCCGTCGAGTGCACGGAATACGAGGCGTTCAAAGGCGTGAAGGTCGATGCCCATGCGCAGATCGACGCAGCCGCCCAGAGTGTTGCTGGCGGCCTGGCTTCTGCCGAAAACGGCTCCGTCCTCGGCTTCGGCCCTGGATTCTACCGCAACTGCACGGATGCCCAGGGTATTTGGGCCATTGACAAGGTCGCAGCCGGCGACTATGAAATCGTCCTGGAGAAGGACGGCTATGTTTTCCTCGGCGTCACGGATGTCACCGTTAAGAGCAACGCCAACCAGTGGGGTCTGAATTTCATCGCGGTTCCCGAGGCCATCGGCGCCCTGGAGTTCGACAGCTGGTGGATCGAGGATGGCAAGGCCTATCTGAAGTTCAACCGCGCGGTCGGCGCAGTCAAGGCTGATCTTTCCAAGATCACGATCGGCGGTGTGGCGCTTACTTCTGCCAACGCCGCCATTTCCGCCAACAGCGACACCATCGTCATCGACTTGAGTGACCTTAGCGTTTCCGGCAATCTGGCCATTGCCCCTGGATTCCTCTATTACGATATGAACGGCGGTTACGCAACCGAAAAGACCAACCGCCAAGGCAATGTCCTGATCGCGCCTGTCGTCGATGGCGAGGCCGAGGGTTCTTCCGTTGCCAGCAAGGTGGTCGCAATCACCCGTGACGGTGATTTCGAGACTACCGACAGCGTCCTCTCCTGGACGGTCGGCGGTGATTTCTCCGGCCTGAAGGCTTCCGATTTCCAGGTGACGGTTTTCGACAGCTACAAGGGGTCCGAGGGAAGCTTCGAGGCCGTTGCCGGCGCCACTCTTCCCAAGGCCGTGATTGGCGACTGGGATGCCAGCAATGGCAAGCTGACCGTAAATGTTGGCGAGGGCGTGGGTTTCGTCCGCGTGGACTACATCCCTGCCGATCTGGCTGCCGACGCGGCTTTCGTTGCCGGCGAAGTCTATCGCGTGAACAACCAGGCTCCTCGCCTGCTGACTGCCGAAATCAAGACGAACAACGATTATGAGGACAACGGCTATGTGGTCCTGACCTTCAACAAGCCCGTCGGCGGAAAGGCCGGCGCCGCTCCCAGCGCGAATGACTTCTATGTCCTGCTGAACCGCAACGGCGGCACCGCTTCCAAGGTGCGTGTCTTGGCCATCACGGACGCTGCGGGCGAGGTCCTGGACGGTCCTGCCAGCGTCTTCCGCGTCTATCTGGATGTGGAGTCCATCGCCGACGACGTCTACGCGCCTTCCGGTGTCGAGACCATCGAAATCAAGCCCTACGCCAATTCCCTCTTCGATGCAAATGGCAATGCCGTCGCAGAAGGCTGCACCAGCGGCGAACTCCCCCTGCTGGACTTCATGGGCTTCTACATCGCCAACGGCAGTATCGCTCCGGACAATGGCTCCTTGACGATCCGCTTCTCCCGCCGTGTCCTCGGAAACGACGACACCATCTGGGATTTCGGCATGCTTGGAAATCTCGTCAATCTGAAACTGGATTCCGAGAAGGACGGTTCCCTCTACCAGTCCACCTCCATCACCACGGATAATGTCGAGGCCTACGTCTACTACGACAATGGCGACATTGAGATGTTGTCCCTGAATGGCGGCACCGATGAAAGTCCCACGATCCGCCATCGCATCGACACTTCCTTCGTCATGCTGGACTTCCTCGCCAAGGGGAATGCCTCTGTCAACAAGACTCTGCTGGATCCCGTCTATCAGCAGCTGGTGAATGACCGTCTGCCGCAGAAAGTTTATGTCTTCTTCTACGACATCTACGACGAAGAGGGTGCAGCCCTTGGTGACGACAATTCCATCGGCTATGTCGAGCTGAACAGCCAGTTCACTCCCGGCTACCAGACGCTGGTTCCTCCCATGTTCACCAACGCGAAGGGCGCATATACCTTCTGTGTTGCCGACCGCGGAAACAGCCAGGCAGGCACTGACGGCTACTGGGTTTCCGTCGCAGCGACGGATAAAGATCCCATGGTCACGATCAAGGACAATTTGACGATCGTCGACGGCACGATTGATCCTGATCTGGAAGCCGGTGTCGCAATCGGCGACGATATGGACGAGGGTCTGGAATACTACGGCATCTACTACCGCGACCTGGATGGCGACGGCCGTATCGACGCCGTTGACCTGAACTTCCACAATCCCTATGTCGAAACTCCTGGCGGCTCCGGTCGTCCTGCGGAACTGGTCGTCGGAAGCCAGGCGCTTTCCTCCTTCCATGTCTATGTCCAGAAGGAACTGAATGACTGGAAGGGCGACAAGACCGGAATGGATTTCCCCAATGCTCCCGAAAAAGAGTACGATTGGGAAACCTTGCCGCAGTGGGATGAATATCCGCTTGTTGGCGGTAAAGACCATGCAATTCGCGCAATGGTCGACCACGGTTTCAGGAAAGACTGGACGGTTGTTCCTGTCACTGGCGCATCCGTCGTCGCTCAGAACGTGAATCTGGCCGACGTGTCCGTCACCGGCTACACGGGCATGGTTTCCACCCTGCGCCTCACCCTTGACCAGAGCGCCGTCCTGCCTCGCACCGACGGCGACCGCGCATTGCTGGTGGCCTATGCCGCTCCATACGCCTACGGTTCCTCCAGTACTTACAACGGCATTCACAATTCCGGTGTCAACGCCACGCCGCTCAAGGCAGACGACAAGGGAAACAACCCCGGCATGACGGAGGCAAGAATTGCCAGGGACTTCTCTGCCGACGATGAAAAGGCCGGAATCTACTGGATCCGCCCTGCCGACGAGGCGAGAGACGGCAAGGGAAGGCTGGATTCCATCTGGGTCTGCGATTCCTTCGGTCCTGTCATGGCATGGGACGGCGCCGCGCCTGTCCCCGTCAGCGCAGTCGCCTGGCGCGCCACTCCGTTCGTGAAATACGGCGAAACTGCCTCCGCCGACGGTTCCCTGGATACCTACGAGTATCTTGATGTGGTCTTCTCCGAACCCATCGCCTTCGCTTCCGACTTCGCCCTGTCCGGCGCCGGCGCCGTGACTGCCAATGGTTCCCGCGGCGCTTCCCTGCTGGATGACTACACGGTCCGCTTCCAGCTCTTCACCGAGTCTTCCGCCGCCGCCACCCAGACTTCCTCCGGCGACCAGAGCCAGGGCGCTTCCACGCTGGGCAAGAAGGGGACCGACTTCTCCTTCTACGGTGCCCTGTATCCTGTTTCCAGCGCTGTGGAACATGCGACGAGACCCGACGCCCAGGAAAACGTGAACTACTCTGAGAAGATGCACTTCACGGCCAATGCCACCGGTGTCTCCCCGATCCTGTCCAGCTACGCGGTTGCCGGCAATGGCAGCATTCCTGTTCTGAAGATCGTCAATCGTACGGCCAGCATCACCACCCAGGGTGGTACAACCTTCTCCACCACTGCCACTGGCACGGTTGCGCTGCTTTCCAATGGCGGCGGATTCAAGATGGGCGATGCCACCGCCGTCTTCGGCGATACTTGCACGGTTGCCGCAGCCGCCAACAGCGTTCCCGGCGCCAGCTTCTATGCCGGTCTTGCCAACCTCAACGTGGTCAACACCACGATCAGGAATGTCGCCGGCGGCGTAACCAGAGAAGACAGCGTCGGTATCCTGGGCTACGACAACAATCTCAAGGCTCCGGCTCCCAATGCCGCGGTGCCCTCCGCCAATGCCACGGATACGACTCCTGCAAACATGGTCATGAGCGGCCCGATCTTCAACTATGTGAAGGCCTTTGCCGCCGCACAGGGCGATTATACGAACCACATCAACAGCAATTCCGCTGTCAAGGCCGTTGACATCAAGATGAACTTCCCCGCCGGCTATAAGCTGACTGCCGTGAAGGTCCGCCTGGTGGATACTTCCCTGGGATGCTTCGATCCCATGAGCGCACTGGCGCCTCTGGCCGATGACGGTGCGAAGAGCGGTGTCTATCTGGAGCAGAACGGCAAGGCCCTCATGGTTTCCGCCGACGGCCTTGGCTGGAGCGACTGGCAGCGCAATGAGGCTGGCATGCTCTATCGCGAGACCACTCTGAAGCCTCTGGCTGGCGTCTCCACCGACGCAGCCATCTCCGTTTGCGTGAGAACAAGTTCCAGCTTCAGTCTGGGCGCCTCCTTCTTCGTGGAGATCCCGGATGACGGCATCACCTTTGGCACCTATTCCACTGTGGATGCCCTGGCAAATGCCTGGGGCACCGCCGACGGCACCCAGGGCTCCGCTTTCACCAGCGGAATGTTCCGCGATACGAACCACGACCTGCAGTGGGCGTATGGCGAAGGCATTGCCTACGCCGATGACATCAGCAGCTACCGCGCTCCCATCTGGGATGCCGCAGGCGTGGCGGATGTGTATTCCTTCTGCACCAGCCGTTACCTGCTGATGGAGAATGGCATCAATACCCGCAATGTCTACTACGCGAAGAAGGGTGGCAATCTCAATCCGGATTCCAAGCAGCAGGTTGGCTACATCCGCACCTGGGGCAATGCCTACACCTCTTCCACCGGAAACGATCTGAACTACAACGTGGACTACGAACCCGGCGATGACCTCTGGTATGATATCGGCGGCACCCTCGGCGTCTACGATGCCGGCATCGACCTGCCCATCACCGGTCGCGCCGACAAGTTCCCGCTGCCTTACGCCGCCCAGCAGGCCGGCGCCCGCTCCGCGCAGTTCCGCGCCGCCGCCGCCGCCGTCGCCAAGAACGTCACGGATGGAAACATCTCCGCTCCTTCCGGCGAGCCCGTCGCAATTGTCGGCCTGAAGATGGAAGACGCCAGCCGCGGCTTCGGCCCGCGCTATGTCTTCAGCGGTTCCCTGCTGGTCGAGGCGATCTCCAAGAGCCTCGCTTCCGGCAGCTACACTTTGACTTACGTGGCTGACGAGCAGACCCTCTCCTTCGCCGATGGCGCGGCAGTCGCCGTGCCCGCGGAAATCGGCGAACGCGCCATCCTGCTGGCCAATGACAATGATGCCTTCGTCGTGGTTCGCCGCATGGCCGACATCTACGATGCCGATGAAGACAACGACATTCAGGAAATCGTGGATATGCCTGCCGCTGATGCCGCAGTCGATATCACGGTTGCCACCGAGACGGGCCGCGACATCCAGCAGCCCCAGGCCATCACCGGTGTCCGCGTCATCTCCGTTGGCGCTGGCGCGGCTTTGGGCAAGGGCACTCTGACCCGCACGGGCACCAAACTTTCCTGGAATGGCGGCGCTGCGGTTGACGTGGCCGAAGGCGGCCTCTTCAGCCTGGTTGCCGGCAAACAGGACGACTACATCATGGTCCAGGTCTCCGTCATCGGCGGAGCTGCTTCCGAGGAGCTGATGGTTTACAGCGCCGAGGTTCCGGAAATCACTCCGTTCCGCAACATCACGGGCCTGGAGATTGTCGCCATGGGTGACATGCTCTCCCAGGGATGGTATACCTTCTCCTACGACGGCACCGGCTCTCTGAGCTTCGGCAATGGCGGTTCCACCGCGGTGCCCGCCGCCCAGGGCGATTTGGCCATCGTCTATGGCGATGGTGAATCCGCCGGCTACTCCCGTAACTTCGTCGTGGTCCGCCGCACGGCGGGGGTTCTGCCCACCGCAGCAGTGACCGACCGGCTCTTCGTGAACCAGACCGCCCTCTACAAGGCGGTTGTCACTCTGCAGAATGTCTCCGGCGTCACGCCCAGCCACTTCGCGGCTCTTACCAACGATGAAGAAAGCGGCATCTCCCTCTGGTGGGATGCCGATGCTTCCGGCGCCTTCTCCACCGGCGACATGTTCGTGCCGCTCCTGGAGACTCCTGTCCTGGAAGGTTCCGGCGACTCCTGGACTTGCACCATGACGCCCGATCCCGCGTTCCTGACGGCCTGGCTTGCCAGCCCCACGGATTCCAATGCGGACAGCAGCAACTTCTTCGTCTGCGTCAAGGCTACCTCCGACATGTCCTTCGGCGACCAGTTCAAGGTCAAAGCCGTCTTCTATGACGCCACCGAGAACGAGTACGACTACCACAAGTTCAATGGCAGCGACGGCGTGAGCTTCGCGCAGATCACCAGTGCTGTCGTCACCTGCACCAGCGTCACCAACACCATCTTCGCTTCCACCACGGTTTCCAACCAGAATGTGGATGCCGATCAGTTGGTTCCTCTGACCTCCATCGCGCACTGGGGCGAGGCCAGCGGCTCCAGCATGCCTTGGGTCACCAAGGTGTCCTTCGACCTGGTTGGCAAGGCGAACTTCAATCCTGCCACCGCCCTGGCCCCCATGGATGGCGCTCCCGCCACCCGCGGCCTGATGCTCTACAAGGATGCCAACGGAAATGGCAGCTGGGATGCTGCCGACACTGTGGTCAATTGCGTGGTCCAGAGCGAGCAGAAGGGCGATGTCTTCCATTACACCTTCCTGCTGGCCGACGAGTCCTGCAAGGTTCCCAATGCAGTGGACACCAAACCCAGTCTCTTCTTCGTGATCCACACCAACGAGGATCTGCCCTTCGGCGTCCAGTTCTATGGTCACATGGATGCGGACTACATCACCTACAACACTGGTGTCGGCTCCGGCGCCAGCGACATCAACACCGATGTCCTGACCAGCACGCTCAACACCGACTACATGGAAGTCGGCACGGCGGAGCCCTTCTCCACCAATGGCGGCCTGGTTGTCAATGCCGTGGGCAAGAATGTCAGCGGCTATCAGTCCGTGAAGCTGACCAATAGCCTGAATGGCGCCTACACGCTGAGCTGGAATGGCAATTCCGTCACCATCACCGACCTGAAGCATACCACCACGGTCACTCTGGGAAGCGGTGACAATTCCATCACTGTCACCTTCGATCCTGTCCGCTTCTTCAGCGAAGACGTCCTGGTCTACAGCATTGCCGGCCAGCCTGTCGATGCCGACGGCGGCGAAGTGGTTGCCCTGGGCAGCAAGCTGGTCAAACTGACTGCCGGCAGTGGCTGCTTCTACACTGATGTCGATGGCGATGGCAAGTTCACCCTGGGCACCGACACCGTCAACAGCGGCAGCGCCGAGTTCGCCCTGGCCGACAACCTCTCCTTCTACGACGCCAATGAAAATGGCATTTGGGATGAGAGCGAGCCCATCTTCTTCGATACGGATTGCGCTTACACGCTGCCCTGGATGGATGCGGTGCTGGATACCGATTCCATCATCAGCGAAGGTCCTGGCTGCCAGGCTGTCGAACTGGATGCCGACAAGGCCCTGGATCCTGTGGCGGCAGAGCAGTCTCCTGCCGAAGGCGACGAGACCGTCTCCGGTCGCACCTACCTCTACTACGTGGATGCCGACGCCGATGAAAATCGCAACTACGATCCTCTCAACGACGTGATCATCGCCCGCACGGGCAACGGCGAGCCCATGACCGCGCTGGTTCTGGTCGATACCGACCGCGTTGTCCTGAATCCCGCCTTTGAGGAAGGCAGCTTCGATGTTGCCGGCAAGGCGGGCGCTGCCCTGCGCGCCTTCGCCGCCGGCGACTATGTGAAGATGAACTTCACGGAGTCCACTGAGGGCGTCTATGGCCTGAACAAGAGCCTTGTCATCTCCGCCAATGCCGACAACGCCTGGAAGGATGTCGACATGACCTGGGAATTCCTGGCCAAGCCCGGACGCGCCATCCGCCGCTTCACTCCCGAATCCACCAGCGCCGACTTCCAGACTCCCGAAAGCGCCCTGAGCGCCATCATCGGACTGGACTTCGCCAACAGCGGCGCAAAGGACGTTTACCTCAACTCCGTGAAGGTCCGCTTCTCCAGCGTCTCCAACTTCGCACAGGAGGACCTCAACGGCCTGGCCAAGGATTCCACCAGCGGCGTCCAGCTCTGGAAGGATGCGGACGGCAATGGCGTCTTCGATCCCTACGTGGATACCTTCATGCCTCTGACCAGCAAGCCGGTCTGGAGCCAGAACGATGGCAAGTACGTCGTGACGCTCTCTCCCGCCAGCAACAACTTCGTGGCCACTCCCGAAGTGGACGGCGTCAGCGACTTCTTCGTGGTCGTCCTGCCTTCCGTCACGGCCAACAATGCGCAGTTGACCAATGACGGCGACAAGTTCACGGCGACTGTTCTCAGCAGCGACGTGGTGGTCAGCAAGACCGCCCGCCAGACTGCCGATCTGGTCACGGGCACCATCGTCATCGACTCCAAGCCTCCGCAGGTCGTGGAAATCGCTTCCGAATCCGAAAGCGGCCTGCTGGTCTCCAAGCTGACCCTGAAGTTCGACGAGCAGATGAAGCGTCTTGCCTCCAGCGACCTCTCCGTCTGGAATGTCAAGGACTCCTTCACTGGCAACGAGTATGCCGTGACTGGATTCGAGCTCTCCTCCAATGCGAAGGAAGCGGTTCTGACGCTGGCTGTCGCCGAGGGCCTGACCGAGGGCGACTACTCCACCGCGCCTGTGGTTGTCTCTGCCAACTTCACGCTGGAGAGCGCCTTGGTCGACTGGGCCGGCAATCCCGCCGAGATCAAGGACTTCCTGGCGATCGACGGCGCAGCGCCGGTGATCGTCTCCGCCGCTCTCTACGACTTGGAGAATGCCGCGCACAGCCTGATCGCCGACGCCATGGTGGATACCATGGTCCTGAAGTTCTCCGAACCGGTTCTGGATGCCACCTTCGGTTCCAGCGCCTGGACGATCGCGGGAATGCCCATGAGCCTCCAGGATCCCGGTCTCAGCATTGGCGGCATCACAGATGCCCTGAACGACAGTTACCTGGTCTTCAAGGTCGCTGCCGACAAGATTCTGCCCGAGGATGTCTCCGGAGCCGACTTCGCATTCGGCGGTGTGCAGACGCTGTCCGATGCAGCCAAGAATCCCATGAAGGTCACCAGCGACTTCCAGATCTTGGATGCCATCAAGCCTGTTCTGCTGCTTGCGGAGCAGAAGAATGGCAAGCTGGTCCAGGAAGAGGATCTGACTTACACGTTGCCTGCCGGAACCGTCCTTGAATTGACTTTCGCCAAGAATGTCCAGGGCAATGAGGATGACATCAGCGGCATCACTCTCGTGGGCGGCGGAAAGAACGTGTCTCTGACCGACAACGAGGATCTGGACGCTGCCTTCAATGGCAAGTTCCTCTCCTTCACTCTGGTGAATGACATCACGGGCTTTGATTCCGCAGAAGGATGGTATGTCACCGTCGCCGCCGAGAATGCCGGTGTGACCGACAAGAACGGCAACGGCATGGCCGCCACCGCTCCTGAAGGCGTGCCGATGTACATCTACACCAGCCCCGTGCTGGTCGCTCCTGTGCAGAATGCCCTGTATTCCTTCAAGGATGCCGAACCTGTCCTCGTTCCTCAGGTCGCGCTGAACTTCATGGCCGTCAACGCCACGGGCTGGACCGTCGAGGTCTTTGCCATGGACGAAACGGGCGCCGCCACCGGCGACGCGCTGGCCTCCATCAGCGGCACTCTGGCTGACATTGCCACCATCGACGACGATCCCGCCGACAACGTGACCCTGGATGGCTGGTATGACGCAAGCATGTTTGGCTATGTCTTCCAGGCGACTTTGACCGCCGAGCGCGGAGACGAGGTCCTGACGG
Organism: Lentisphaeria bacterium; assembly: GCA_024405215.1. Classification (GTDB taxonomy): domain Bacteria; phylum Verrucomicrobiota; class Lentisphaeria; order Oligosphaerales; family Oligosphaeraceae; genus UBA1724. Next base: position 49,403 of record JAKSPB010000002.1, read on the forward strand.
CTGGCTTCTATGCCTTCAACACCGCCAATGTCTTTGTTCCCGCCGAGCAGGCCGTCGCCATCGAGCGCACCGGCGCCGTCAGCAGCCATATCTACCAGTATGACTCCGAGGATGGCAGCCAGCACTTCTTCCTGGTCGATGGCGCCTACACCAGCGGCAAGGTCACGGTTGACGAAAGCAAGTTCGCCGAGTTCCTGGGCAAGGCTCCCGCCCCGACATACGGCCGCAAGGTCGCGTTGAGCGCGGCGGATGCCGAGGGAACTGAAAAGTTCTCCTTCGACAGCGACACCGAGCTGGTCCTTGATTGGACCGATGCCGAACAGGCGGCGAAGCTGGCGGCAACCGACAAGATCCGCGGCTACGTGGCATACACTGCCACTGATTCCGAGGGCAACGAAGTTGTGCTTGCCACCGCCGAGTCCTTCACCTACACTCTCGACGAGAATTTCGACGACGCGGCAGCGAAGCTGGAGCTCACCGATGGCGCCTACACAGCGCTGGAAGCGCCCATTGTCTGGAACGATCCCGCCACGCTCTACGCTCTCTTCACCAAGGCTGACATGGCCGCCTATCAGTGGCGCGTCCTGCCCGCCAACGGCACGGAGAACCAGCCTTGGGAGAAGGCTGGCGACATGGTGGAAGGCCGGACCCGTTTCGGCTGGACGATGCTGGACGGCAACAAGATCCTGGTTGCCGGCGGCTACAACGGCCAGCTCAATGGCCTGGATACTGCCGAGATCTACGATGCCGCGACCGAGGCATGGAGCGCGACCGGCAAGCTGAACAACGCCGCATACGATGTGGCCCTGGTCGCCTTGGAAGACGGCACTGCCGTCAGCCTGGGTGGACAGAATGCCGAAGGCAAGCTGGATTCCATCGAGCTCTTCAAGGACGACGAATGGACTATGGCTGGAAACCTGGTCGAGAAGAAGGCCATGGCTTCTGCCATCGTCAATGGCCAGAACATCTACGTGATCGGCGGCTATGCCGGCGGTCCCACCTACTACGACACCATTGAAGTCGTCACCGTCAAGGATGGCGTTGCGATCAGCGAACTTTCCGCTGCGAAGCTGTCTGCTCCTCGCGGCAGCGCCAGCCTCTTCTTCCAGGCGGATCGTCTGGTCGTGGTCGGCGGCAAGAACGCCTCCGGCGCAGTTGCCGGCAGCGATGCCATCGCCATGGATGCCGAGGGCAAGCTTGGTGCCGTCACGGCTCTGAGTGGCCTGAAGGCTCTCACTGGCGCCTGCTACGTCCAGGACGAGAATGGCACCATCTGGGCCATCGGCGGCAAGAACAGTACTGCCACCTACTTCCTGACCAGCGATGCGACGGAATGGCAGGTCGGTCCCGAACTGCTGACCGCCCATGAGAATGGCGCCGCCATCTGCCTGAACGACGTCCTCCTGGTTGCCGGCGGCGCTGCCACCGGCACCACCGAGACTCTGGCTTACGCTGAAGCCGGCGCTCTCTGGACGGCCAACAGCGACCTGGCCTCCGCTGCCGACGGAAACCGCAAGCTCTTCGCCCTGGCCGACTTCAACGGCTCTGCCTTCGCCTTTGGCGGACAGCTTGGCGCCGCCTACACCACCGTCAGCGAAAAGCGTCTGGCCGGCTGGAGCAAGTGGATTGCCTCGGATGACTCCATCTGGGAGAACAAGCTTGTCTTCGATGGCCTGAGCATGAAGGAAGGCGAGGCATACCAGTTGCAGGTTCGCACCAAGAATGCCGCCGAAGAGGTCTCCAAGATCTTCTCCACGCTTGAGTTCACCATCGGCAACTCCACCGAGGATGCTCCTGTGGCAACTCTCAAGGCCTTCATTGACGGCGAGGAAGTGGGAAGCGGCGTTGCAACCCTCGTCGACGAGATCGAGTTCCAGTTCTCCGGTGATGAAAACACCGCCAACTTCAGATACGTCCTGGACGGCGAGGCCTTCAATACCACGGAAACTGTCCTGACCAAGAGCGCGCTTGCCGCCGGCGGGCATGCCTTGGAACTCTACGGCGTCAGCGCTACTGGTGTCGTGCAGCAGGTCCCCGCGACCTTCGAGTGGACGGTGTCTGCTGCCGCAATCACCATCGGCAGCGATGATGTGGTGGACAACGCCACGGTTCTGAGCGACGACCTGTTCTTCCATGTGAATGCCGAAGGCTGGACCCTCTATCGCTACGCGCTGGACAGCGCGGTCATGCCTGAGACCGAGGGCGTCGACATCGCCACCGCGATCGAACTGGATGGCCTGGCGCTGGGCGAGCACACGCTGAAGGCCTGGGTCAAGAACGGCTCCATCGACTGGGATGAAGCGAACACTGCTGAAATCTCCTTCAAGGTTGTCGCTTTGGCAATTGATCCTGTTTCCACCGTGGATGTCACCACCAGCCGCACCTTCACTCTGACGGAGATGGGTGGCGAAGTCGCCAAGTTCCAGTGGATCCTGGACGATGCGGAAGCCGTGGTGGTTGATCCCGCCACCGCCACGCTGACTCTGGACGACCTGGCAACCGGCGCCCATACGCTGACGGTCGCCGCCCTGGATGGCGCTGGCAATGCCCAGACCACTCCAGCCGTGGCTTCCATCGTGGTGAGCGGCAGCGAAGGCGACGTCCGTCTGCTGGCCAAGCTGACTGCCAATGCGACTGCCGTCGACTACAACAGCGAAGATGTTCTCACCTTCACGCTCACCTTCACGGATGACGATAACAACGCCATCGCCGTGGCCGAGATGCCGACCGCTGATCAATTTAGCGTTGCCAACGGCACTGTCACCAAGGTGACTTACAGCGACAACACCAAGTGCGACATCGAGGTCGAGCTCCAGCCCGTCGTGGACGGCGAGACCGAGATCGTGAGCCTGCAGTTGCCTGCCGGTGTCGTCCGCGAGACCACCTACGGCCATAAGAACCTCGCCAGCGAGGAAGTCAGCGTCCTGGTCTACGCCAACGGAGACAAGGCACTGGTTGACTTCAGCGTGAAGTTCTTCCGCGATGCCGAGTGCTCCAGCGAAATCACCGAGGTCGAGCTGATGGACAACTTCTACGCCCAGATCTCCGTGAACAGCATGGTTGCCGTCACCGGCGCCGACTTCATCCTGACCTACGACAATGCCAAGTTCGCCATGGCGGCCGAGGAACTGGATCCTGCCAAACAGGTCCAGGCCCCCTACAACGCCGTCGGCGAGGACGAGGAAGGCAAGGAGAAGTGCATGGCCAATGGCGAAATCCTGGACGAGGGCAGCATCCGCCTCGGCGGTGCGGTTCTGGACAATGCGCAGGCCAAGGACGGCGAGTTCGTCCTGGCGGTCGTGGAGTTCAAGGCCATCGCCACTGGCGAGGCTTCCGAGGAAGACTTCGTCCTCTCCGCCGGTGTCAACACCATCGGTCTGGTCGGCCGTCTGCCTCTTGACAACGATGACAAGGCGATTGCCTACGAGAGCGGCGCACTGGCCGTCACGGAAGAGGTCGCCGACCTGACCATCGCCGTGGCGCCCGCCGCCATCAAGGAAGGCGAGACCGCCACTCTGACCGCCACGCTGAGCATCCCGAGCGCAACTGACCTGACTGTCACGGTCACCGCCGATGTGGCTGACGTGGAAAGCCAGAACCTGTTCATCGCCGCTGGCGAGACCACGGCTTCCGTCCAGGTGAGCATCGCTGACGACAAGGCCCTGACCGGCGACTTCACCGTGAAGTTCACCGTGGAGTCCGTCGAGGCCGCCGACAAGACCTACGCTGCTCCTGCCGCAGGCGCCACCGCCGAGCTGGCCGTGACCGACGTGGCCGTCGAGGGCATCTCCTTCGCCCTGGTCAACGGAGACGGTGAGGAAATCACCTCCGTCAAGGAAGGCGAGCAGTTCTTCGTCCAGGCCATCCTGGCCGACGGAACCGTCGCCGATGGCGAGCTGGTCTTCTCCTTCACCCTGGACGGCACTGCCGAAGCCGGTGTGGACTATACCTACGCCAACAACTTCGTCATCGCCGCTGGCGAGAACGAGGGCATCGAGGCCTTCACGACCTACGCCGACGGAATCGTCTCCGGCACAGCGAAGACCATCGAAGTCACCGTCAACGCCTTGAGCATCGACGGCATTGCCATCGATTCCTTCGCCGGTTCCGGCACGTTGACGATGACGGTCGCGGAGGGCGATGTCCTGAAGGCCGACCTGAACGGCGACGGCGTCATCGACAGCAAGGACATCATGGTCTTCCTCTACTACTACGAGACGGAAGACGACGGCAGCGAAGCCTGGGCCGCCTGCGACTTCAACCAGGACGGCATCCTGGACAGCAAGGATGTCATGCTGCTGCTCTACTACTACGAGTCCGGCGATACCCTGCGTGGTGCCGCCACCCGCGGTGAATTGCCCGCCATCAACTTCTGGCTGGAGACCGAGAATGGTTCCACCTACTTGAAGGTTGGCGAAGAAGCCAAGGTCCTCTTCCAGGTGGAGTGCGACTATGGCTTCAGCGGCGCTGGAGCCGATCTCCAGTGGGATCCCGAACTCCTCGAAATCGTCCGCCCCTTTCGATGAGGACGGCAAGTTCGACAAGGACGCTGCCATCGCCCCCCAGGTCTGGGGACTGATTCGCGAGGGCACGCTCCTTGGCGAAGGAGGCCGGCTGAATGATTTTTCGGGTATGACACTTGCGCGGACCCCTGCCGGAAAGGTCTTGGTTGGTTCTTTTACCATCAAGGCCTTGAAGGAGGGCGAAGCACGAATCAAGCTTTCCGATTGCCACGCGACCGCCTATCCGCTCATCGTGGGAAATGGCGGGATCCCGGACACGGCCATCGCTGTGTCGCAGGATCTGGTTTTGCACATCGCCCAGGAGGAGCCACCTGTCGCCAATGGCTTCCAGTTGGACATCAACGCCAGCTGGAAGGCCACGCGTGCGGTTTCCTCCGTTGCGATTTCCCTTGGCGAGAAGGAAGGCGCCTCCGATGCCTACGCAGCGGAAGACGGAGATACGAAATGGGCTCCCGGAGTCCTTCCGTATTCCTTCTACGTTGAAAATGGCTCCGACACCCTTGTCCGGGATTTCCGGGCTTTGCATCAAGGCGAAGTAATCTGGGATGTCCAGTACACTTCTTCCGATGCTTCCCGGCAGTTGATCCTGGATTGGGATGCCTCGCAAATCGCTGATTACGATTTGACCTTGGTTGACGGCAAGGAAGCCGTTGACATGAAGCAGGTGTCCCAGTACACGCTTTCGGGGGCTTCGGCACACTTCCAGGTCATTGCTTCCGAGACGAAACACGAGTTCCAGAAGACCTTCCAGCTGGAGGCCGGATGGAATCTGATTGGTGCGCTCTTTGATTTTGACGCCGTAGCCTTGCAGGCCCTGAAAGGCGAGGATGGCACGCTCTACGTGCATGATTTCGCCGATGATTCTTTCTGCATCTTCCAGGACGACAGCCTGAAGGCCGGGAATGGCCTTTGGGTCTATCGGCGGCAAGCGGAGACCGTGACGGTAAAGGGAAAGCCCTCCCTTGCGAAAGGGGTGGAGCTCCAGGCCGGATGGAATCTGGTCACGCCGTTGATGGAAACTGCTGACGAAGCAATGGTTCTTCCGCAAAGCGCACAGGTCTGGCTCTGGACAGCCGACGGCTATCGGTGGATTGACGAAGACAAGGATCTGGAAGCCGGTGTCGGCTACTGGTTCTATGTCGAAGAAGCCGCGACCATCTGGACAACAGACGCAAACTAGCAAAGCAAAAATGCGCCGGACTCCTTTTTTTTCACGAGTCCGGCGCAAATCTTGATTTTTCCCCGCACGAGTGTTTTTTTAGGAAAATCTTGGCTTTTTTTGATTTTTTTTTTGAGAAAAGGGCATTTTGCGCCGATTGATTGCAAAAAATGCGCTAAATTCTCAAAAATTGGAAACACAGGTGGCTTGTGCCAACCTATTTCTTGGCGGCGATGGAGGCTCGCAGGGATGTGCAGTCTTGGCACGTTCCTTGCTTGAGAATCTCGCCGAACGACTTTGGAATTGAATTCGTCTCATCATAACAAAACAAAGTAATTCACAATGTTGAAGGAGCTGTTGCTTATGAATCGTACCATGAAGCGGTCATCTCTGGCGCTGCTTTGGGCCTTGCTGGGAGCCATTCTGCTCTCCAGTCCCATCTATGCCGCCCCCATTACGGATTGGGATGACGATGGTGTCACTGATGCCAAGGAAGGGGAGCAGGCCACGAATCCCTACTATCCGATGGAAAGTCTGAAATTCGCGCCGCGCGCCCTGGTGCTTGGCGCCATCGCGGAAAACGGCGTCTCCGTTCCCGTCACCAGCGGCATTGTCAGCAACAACGATGTCTTCACGGTTGAGTTCTGGGTCAAGCCCTACACGGATGACAGTGGCGATGCCGGAAAGGTCTTCGCCAACGGCACGGACGGATGCCTTTACAACTACAACAATGGCGAGCTGGAAATCCGCTTGGTGAAGAATGCAGGCGATGATTCCTGCGTGAATCTCGCCGTCTGGCAGAACGGCGCCGAGATGTATGCCTCTTCCAAACTGATCGGCACGGCTCCCGACAGCGACAAGTGGACCCACGTGGCCCTGGAGGGCGACGGCGCCGGAAACTATTCCCTCTATGTCGATGAGATGACCGCTCCCGAAGGAACCTGGTTCTGCGGAGAGGCGGCCAGCGCCGGCGGCTCCCTGGTCATCGGAAAGGGAATTGCCCTGGGGTTCCTAGATGAATTCCGTTATTTCACCAGCCAGCGGACGACTGAGCAGTTGGTCAAGAACACAACCATGATGTGCACCAAGTCCGAGGATCTTGATTTGGGGCTCTACTATCGCTTCGATGACGGTGGAATCACTGTTGAAGATTTTGCTCATCTTCCCGATTTCGAAACTCTTGCTGCTTCTTATGATGATGACGCCCAGAGTGCCGTCATGTCTGCCTTCCGTTATCGCCTGGTCATGCCCGACTTCGCGGATGTCAATGGCGACGGCCATGCCGACTGGGTTACCACGCAGGCTTGCGCCATGGCGGATGCCCTGGCAAGCGACGACGGCGATGGCGATGGTATCGCCAATGACGCGGCCTTCGAGACCTTTAACAACTTCTATGACTATGCCATTGTTCGCAACAATGGCTCCAATGTTCTGGAAACCAAGAATGTCGAAGGCGAGGACAAGTTTTTTGCCAATGGCGCTTTCAGCGCAGCCTGGTCTGCGGATGCCCTGTTTGTGAAGGCCGGTTCCACCGAACAGCTCTCCACCATTCCCCAGGGGGGTGATCTGGCGGTCACGAAGAAGATCCTGGCCAAAGGCCTTGCGACTGCTGAAACCAACTACTGGAATGGCCTGGACGACGACTGCGACGGCATCGTGGACGACTGCGCGGTTGCCCTGGATATTGCCATGAATCCCTCCGAATACATCGTCGTTGAAGAGGATTCCGACAAGGACGGCATCGCGGATGCCTGGGAAATGAAGTGGTTCGGCAACCTGACCACCGCCAATGCCAATACCGACTATGATTCTGATGGTGTCACTGACTATCAGGAATTCAAGATGGACTACAATCCCAAGGCCGAAGTCTCCGCCGTGCGTTCCTTCTGGACCGATGTCGACGGTGAATACGCCCATGTGACGCAGAATGCCGACGACACTTTCTTCGCGTTTGGCACGACCGATGATATCACCGACAAGATTGATGATCTGGCCTGGGCCCTGACCGCTCTCGACGGCGATGTGGACTTCGACGGCGACTATCTCGGCAATGCGCTGGAGAATGATTTCTTCGGAACCAATCCCCTTGCCTTCGATACCGACAGCGACGGGCTGGACGACTGGGCGGAGTGCATGATGGGCACCGATCCCGCCGATGCCAGCGATCCCTGGCAGAACCGTGGCCTGGACCTGGTGCTGAAGAAGCACGACGTGAGCGTCCTCAGCTACGATGAGGAAAACAATGCCGTTACGACGGTCACCGCAACGGTCGCTCCCCGCGTTTCTCCCTACGCCGTGGTCGAGGATTTCAATGGCATGATCAAGGACCTGTCTGCATGGTCTGCTGAAATGTGGATCAAGTTGGATGCGGAATCCGGTCTGACAGGAACGCTGTTGCAGAAGACTGCCGACAAGGCTACCCTCAAGGGTGACTTCTGGATGGGCCTGAAGGATGGCAAGCTCTCCCTGACCATTAACGACAATCTCTCCAAGAAGAAGCAAGTCACCTTCACCATGGACGAGGCCATCGACGCCGATGTGTGGACCCATGTGGCCGTGACTGTTCAGAAGACCGCCACCAACAAGTATACCGTGAAGATGGTGACTTTCGCGGATGGCGAAGAAAAAGCACAGGAGTTCGCCGGCAATACCGGCATCATCAATCCCAGCAGCCAGGATGGCGATCTGGTCATCGGCGATCTTCCCATCGCCTCCAGCCGCCTTTCCATGGTCGTCGATGAACTGCGCGTCTGGAACAAGGTCCTGACCAGAGGGGAAATCCGTCAGAACCGCGACATCTTCCTTTCCGAGCTTACTGCCAATCTGGCGGCTTACTTCCAGTTCAATTACCTGAATGCCGCTGGCGACGGCTTTGCCGCCGTGACCTACAAGACCCGTAGCGACATCACCGGCGAACTGATGGACGCCCTTGAGGAATACAGCAGCGCCCAGGAGCGTTATGACGCAGCCTGGAATGCCTATCCCAAGAAGGAAGACGGCTCCCTGGATACGGAGAAGGCCACCGACGACCAGAAGAACGCCCTTGCCAGTGCCGAGTCATATCTGAACTATGCCCAAAATCGCTATACAAACGCTTATGTTGCCTACTATATGGAGATGACCACCGAGGGCATGATCGCCCTGCTGAAGGACGAGGCGATCCTCTCCATCACCAATTCCGATGACTATCAGAATGGCGACAGCGATAGCGACGGCATTGCCGACTGGTGGGAATACACATACTTTGGCGACCTGGCCAGCGCTGATGCCTCAAGCGACAACGATGGCGATTTGCTCTCCGACTACTACGAGTATCTGCTCCGGGAAGAGGGTGCCGATCCTACCGATCCCTATTCCCTGACTGGAGATGGAGCCACCCTGGATGGCGATGTGGATTCCGATGGCGATGGACTGGCCAATGCAGAGGAAATGTCTTACAGCACCGATCCTCTGAATGTGGATACCGATGACGATGGCATCTCTGACAAGATCGAGGTCGTCTTCTGCTCCAATCCCACCCATCCCATGTCTATCGTGGTGACCAAGGCTGACGGCAAACCCCTCACCGATGTCGCCTGGGAAGACATCAAGGACACCGACCTGACACTCTATCGCGCTACCGAAGCTCCCAACCGCTCTTTGGATCTGGGCGCTCTGGACGCTGACCTGGTTCTTCCCGATGCCAACCGCTTCGCGGTGGGTGTTCAGCAGAAGGAATACAAGTATGTGATTGCCGGCGACTTCACTCTGGAACTGTGGCTGAAGGGCGAGACTGGCGCTGAAAGCGGTGTCATCTTCGAGACCAAGGCAGCCGATACCGGCTGGGGCTGGCGTCTGCTTCTGGAGAACGGCGTCCCCAAAGGTGAAATCTTCGATCCATACGGCAAGGTCATCGCTCTGGTGGGCGGCATTGGCGCCACTCCCGCTCTTGAAGCCGGCGCCTGGACTTATCTGGCCCTGAACTGGAGCACCGATGCAAAGACCTTGAACCTCTATCGTGACAAGGTCGCCATGATCGGTTCCCTGCCTGTCACCTATAGCGTCGACTTCGGTTCCGAATCCGAATACGCCACCATCTTCAAGACCGCCGGCGTTTCCATCGACGAGTTCCGCTTCTGGAACGAGACACGCACTGCCGAACAGATCGAGTACTGGGCCGAGAGAATCATCCCCAGCCCGCTCAAAATCATCATCAGCTATGACTACCAGACTCTTGATGACGGTAGCGTCGCGGAAAGCCGCTACATGACCCGCGAATACAAGTTGAAGGCCAACTACCGTTTCGATGACGGCGGAAAGAGCGTGGAGGATTTCGCCCACTTCCGCGAAGACGGCTATGCCCTCACCGTGGCCGATGGTTCCATCTTCGACTTTGAGGACGGCGCAAAGGTCATGACCGGAGTCGATGACGTTGATGGCGACGGCGTTCCTGAATGGTGGACCAATACCTGGGGTTTGAACGCCTTCCCGAATGGCACGGAAAACCTGCCCTTCGTTGGCTGGGCGGAAGTCCCCGGACATCAGCTTCCCTATAATTTGTTCCTCAACGGTGATTCCGATTGGCAGGAAATGCTTGTCTGGAATGACGAGCACAAGGCCATTGAGGCGCTCTACGGCTACCAGTTCGGTGTGGCCTACACCAGCCTGGGCGGTTCCATGAACTACACTTCCCATTGGAACAATGGATTCCTCAGGGGCACTACGGCCACTCTTTGGGGCCATGACAGCGAAGTCGGCGGCAGACCCGAAGGCGCCTACATCTCTGACAACCAGGTTCTGGGCGTGGACATGGCATACGTGACCATGCACAAGTACATCAACCTGAACAACACGCCTTCCGAGGCATACCTGGATGTGGAGACCGCCCTTGGCGCCTCCATCACGGGCGTCATCATCAACCAGCATACCCTGGAAAGCTGGGCCAGCGACGTGAATGTCGCGGAATACCTGCATCAGGGACGCAACCAGGTGGTCATCGTCTGGAGCCGCTCTGTCTTCGACACGGCGAAATACAAGATCCCGAATGGGGAAGGCACGGTTGACTACAGCCGCGACTTGTATGAGGGTTCCGTGGATGCCAGCCTGATGGTTGACGGCAATTTGGTCATCGCCAAAGGCCACTACTTCCCCTACGATCCTCGTGCCGTGTGGTATTATCGCGCCACCACCAAGGACTATAGCCATAAGTCCATGGTTGCCGGCCGGGGCAACCGCATGACGGATTCCAATGGGTATATCCTGAACTCGAACATCGTCGATACCAACCTGGATCCCTACGCCTATCAGTTCGGCGCCCTGGCGGACAAGGACAACGATGGCCTGGACTTCTACAGCGAGTACCTCATCGGCTCCAACCCCTCCAGCAAGGACTCCGACAACAACGGTATCTTCGATGGCAAGGAAGACTACGACAACGATGGCATCATCAATGACATTGAAATCAACTCCGCCTTTATCGATCCCCTGTCCATGGATACCGACAATGACGGTATTGCCGATGCCAGCGAACGCGCCAGCGCCAGCGATCCTGCGGATTGGAACAGCCCCGTGAGCTATCGCTTCCTGCAGACCGACGGCACCGACGGCAACTACCTCCAGATGCCTTTGCAGAGCCGTTTCGCCCTCTCCAACTTCACGATCGAGGCCATGGTCTATGCCAAGGATCCTTCCCAGGGGGGAATCATCCTGCAGCGTGTTGTCGGCACGGTTGATGAAGCTAACCCCGTCCTCAATTACGAGCTGGGCCTGAATGCCGATGGCAAGCCCTACATGGCATTCACCGACAAGGAAGGCAACAAGGCCAACCGCACTCTGACGGCCCCCAATGCCATCGAGCCTGAGACCTGGACTCATCTGGCAATGGTCTTCGACGAGAACACCAACCTGATGACCCTCTACGTGGATGGTGTCCAGGCCGCCACGGGTCTGGCCGCCGGCCAGCCGGTCACTACCGGCCCCGCATTGGTCTACACCCGTGCCGGCGTGGACTTCGAGGGCGGCATCGACGAGCTGCGCTTCTGGAAGGATGTTCGCACTGCCGCCGAAATCCAGGCCAACATGGACCTGACACTGGCTGGCAACGAAGACAACCTGGTTGCCTACTACCGCTTCGATGACGCCAATATGGAGAAACGCGTGGAGATCGCCAAGGCCGTCACCGGCCGCGATGACCTGGACGATGCCGCCATCCGCGCCGACATCAGCATCTACAGCAAGTACCTGAACTGCGCTGACAGTGTTCTGACCAATGCCTGCGACTGGCGCAGCAACTGGTCCAACGCCGCTGTCTTGGCGGGAACCGCCACTGTCGTGGAAGATCCCAACCACTCCAACTCCTTCAAGGTCGGCGTCTACGCCTACTCCTACGGCACCGAAGAAGGCGACGAGGATCCCGGCGTGGCATACGTCGCGCCCATGGGCAGTGAACTGGCCAGCGACATCCTGCAGGCGGTCATCCTGACCTATCCAGCCAGCGCCTCCACGGAGAATCTCTCCTACAAGTACTTCTGGGTGAAGAGTGATGCCGCCGGCTATGGCGTTGACGATCTGAACTACGCCTCCGATGCGCTCTACAATGCATCCACCGGCTCCGTGCTGCCCAACAGCGACATCCTCGGCCACAGCAGTGAACTGTCCCTGGACGATGCCGATGTGAAGATTGGCGACTATGTCCAGCTGGTTGTCGCCGCTGTCAATGCGGACGGCCTGACCAGCGTCCTGAGCACATCCAATGTTCTCGAACTGAAGGAAGCCACTTCCGAGAAGTGCATCCCGAAGGCCCTGATCCTGGTTTCCCCGACTGCTGACCAGACTGGTCTGGCCGCCGGCGCCGCGCTGAATGTCCAGGTCAAGAACGCCAACGACTTCGCAGGCGTGGTTCACGTGGCCTGGTATCGCAACCTGGTCCTGGCCAAGACTTCCACGCAGAACATCGCCGCCAAGGGTTCTGCCACTTTGAGCATGAACGACACCAGCAAGGTGGTCAATGGCGATGTCTGGTCCTTCAAGGCCTGGTTCGTCCGCGAGGAATCCGGCGCCCGTTCCAAGACCATCGCTCCTGCCGCCGAGGCGGACGATCCCACTGACGAGTGGATCTTCATGCAGATTGGCAAGGGCTACGACGAGGACATCGCAGGCACTGGCAGCAAGGTCTTCGGCAAGCCCGACAAGCCCGTTTCCGTGAAGTTGACTCCTGTTGATCCCGACCCGCAGTCTGTCCTGGTTGTCAAGGCGGAAGGATCTCGTTGCAGCTATCCCTACAACTACTACTACCAGTGGTACTACAAGGCGAACACCTCTGCGACCTATGTCCTGGCTTCCGGCCAGACGCTTCCTGTCTGGCAACCGGCCGTCTCGGACATCGCCAACGATATGGGGCTCACGGCGGATGGTTTCATGACCTATGTCCTGGATCCCGGCGACCAGCTTTACTGCTCCGTCAACGCCATGAACATCTATGGCGAGGTTTCCAAGAACACGGTCTCCAATGTCGTTGTCATCAATAACGATTCAGCCGCCGGTTCCTACTACGAGAACGACGACGACTGGAAGCACGCCCGTCCCATCTACTCCAAGACCACTTGGTTTGACAATGCGGATCCGAACATCCAGGCCCACCTGTTTGAGGATGCCCGTGATGTCGACTGGGTGTGGTTCGTGGTTCCCGCCAGCACTGACAAACGGAAGATGCTGGTCAGTTTCGAGACCAACAGTGGAGTGATGTACAACCATAACTCCTTCGTTGATGACATGGCGTATACCGCTCCCAATACTGCTTTGACCCTCTATCGCCTCAGCGACGATGGAAAGAAGTTGAATCAGGTCCTTGCTGTCCGTGATTTCGTCTCCGACGATGATTCCCTGGAAGGCACTGGTTTTGCCCGCTTCGAGAAGAAGGCTCTTGATCCTGGCATCTACTACCTGCAGGTTTGGGAAGAGTACCAGACGGTTTACAGCGAGCCGCCTGCCTACTACATGCACCTCTACATGGAGCGCGAGCCCTGGAGTGGCGAAGGCATCACCTGGAATTACGACGATCAGCGGGAAGGAGCGTTTGCTCTGGAACTTACTCCCGGCAATCCCGGCGCTTCCGACGAGCTGGTTGCCAAGTTGAACATTACCGCCTCCGATTCCGATGACAACAAGATCACGGATTACCGTTACCTGTGGTATCGCAACGGGGTCATCGTTCCCCTGAATGGTGTTCCCAGCCTGCAGAGCTACCAGACCGACTTGTTCATCCTGAACCAGGCGATCCGCGACTACAACACCATCCCGTCCGACATGACCAAGGAAGGCGATGTGTGGCAGTGCGTGGTGTATCCTTACTCCTCCACGTATGGTTACGGCGCTCCCGTCGTTTCCAATATCGTGGTCATCGGTTCCTCCACCTGGAGCATGGAACTGACCACTCGGAAGTCCTTCAAGAGCGGCGCGGAAGTGCTGGCTGGCGATGAGACGGTTGTCCTTGGCTGGGAAGAGATGGCCACTTTCGGCTATGACGCCAGCTATGATTCCGCAGCTCCCAGCTTGAGCATCCCGGCCGGCGACGGCACCTATGTCCGCCAGGCCATGGATCATGGCGCGACCTATTCCCTGGGTCTGAGCAATGATTATCCCTACCTGGTCAAGGATGTCCGTCCTTACGGAAAGACCTCCAGCTGGTTCATTGTGGCCGAGCTTGGCAATCCCACCAGCGATACCATCAATGAGTTCGCCCTGAGCTGGGATGCCATCTCCCTGCCGGTTTCCACGGCCAGCGGCATCTCCATCACCCAGATGCGCAAGCGTACGGACGGCTACTTCGAGGCTGTCATCGGCTCCACGGTCGAGATGCAGCCTGGCGTTGCCGGAGAGATCGTCCTCAGCGGCGATCAGCTGAACAACTTGCAACAGGATGAGAATGGCCAGAAGTTCGCCATCTTCCGGGTGACCATCGGCGCTCCCGATTCCATGCAGACCATCGAGTTGAAGGCCGGTTGGAACCTGGTGGCCCTCTCCCTGACTCCGCTCAACGGCGACGTGGATGATGTCTTCAGCCTCAACGGCAGCAAGCTCTACAGCGGCTCCATCTGGCAGTATGAAGGCGGTCGTTACGTGGCGGCGAAGAATCTGGTTGCCACCAAGGGCTACTGGCTGTATGCCAAGACTGCCGCAAAGGTGAATGTCTACGGCACTGCCGAGGCTGATGTCATCAGCCTCTCCGAGGGCTGGAACATCGTCGGTCCGGTCTATGAAATCGCAGACTTCGAGGCGATGTACAAGAATGCCTATCCGCAGGCGTTCGACAAGATTGCCAAGACCAGCGATGGCGGCCTGGAGATCTACAAGTTCGATCCCGCCACCGGCGGCTACCTGCTGGCGGTCGAGAACGGCAAGTACGTCCTCAAGCTGGGCAACGGCTACTGGATCAAGACCACGGAGGCGGTTGAACTGCCCATCGTGATTCCCATGAAGTAGTTCCTAACCCATAGACGGAAAAGCCGAAGGCTCCTCGGAACCTTCGGCTTTTTTTCTAGATGGACGACATGGTGGACAGGAAGATGCAAGACAATCCGGTTGTTTTGGTGACAGGCGGCGCGAAACGCCTGGGCGCGGCATTCTGTCGTGGGTTCTTCAAGGCTGGATGGCGCGTGGTCATTCACGCGAAGGATTCCGTTGCCGAGGCCGAGGCGCTTGCGCGTGAGCTGGGCGGAGAGGGAAAGGCGCGGATTTTGCTTTCGGATTTGCGGACCACGGAGGCGGACGCCTTTGTCAAAGCGGCATACGATTGTTTTGGGCGGCTGGATGCGGTCATCAACAACGCATCGTCCTATTTCCGGAGGAATCTTCTGGAAATGTCCGAGACGGAGCTTCTGGAGGATTTCCAGATCAATTTCCAAGTGCCATTTGGCATCATGCGCGCTTTTGCACGCATGGGGCATCCGGGGGGGATTCTGAACGTCCTGGATGGCAGAATTTCCAAGCAGGACGCCGAATGTCCAGGTTATCTTCTGGCGAAGAAGGCCCTTGCCGAGGCAACGGAGATGTGCGCCTTGGCCTGGGGAAAGCTGGGCATCCGCGTGAACGGTCTGGCGCCCGGGCTGATTCGTCCCAAGGATGGCGTTCCCTTGAAGGTGATGGAGCCGCTTCTGGTTCGGACGCCTCTGGGAATCCGTGCAAAGGAAGAACAGCTGGTTGCCGCAGCGCTGTGCCTGATCGAGAACGACTGCATGACGGGCGCCATACTGCCCGTGGATGGCGGAATGCATCTGGCGGAATGCAACCTGGGAGAGAAGAAGCCATAGAAAGTTGGCAAATGGCAGCTTTGCCAGGCAATTCCATTGTGCTTGGGCTTATCTTGCAAGCCGGTAGGCCTGGAAAAATAGTTCATTCTTCATTTTCATCGTGTTTACGACCTATCATAATCATAGCAACTGGAGTGACGGCGCGGCGTCCATCCGGGAGATGGCCCTGGCAGCGAAGGCTGCCGGTGCGGGCGAGTTCGGGATCAGCGACCATTTGGTCGTGGGGCCTCGGGATTTCTTTGAGGATGCGCGATATTGGTCCATGGGACTGCAGAGTTTCCCGCTTTATGTCGCGGAGGCCCAGAAGGTCAAGGCGGAACTGGAGACGGAGGATTTTCATGTCCGCATAGGCGTGGAGACGGATTTCTTTCCGGAAACGGCTGAAAAAGTCAATCGCTTCCTGGCACAGTTCCCCCTGGATTATATCATTGGCGCAGTGCATTTCGCAGGAAATTTTCCCATAGACTGCCGTGCGGAGTTCTGGCAGAGCGCCACGCCTGACCAGCGTGATTTCCTCTGGCGGAAGTATGTTCGCCGAATTTCCCAATGCGCGGAAGAACTCTCCTGCGATTGGCTGGCCCATTTGGATCTGGCAAAGAAGTTTGGTTTTCTCCCTTCGGAAACGTGCGTGGCGGAACTGGAGATGCTGCTGGAACGGTGTGCCCGGAAGGGGATGCCCATAGAGGTGAATACCGCAGGCTGGGACAAGACGTGCGCGGAGGCATATCCCTCGCCTCGGCTGTTGAAGAAGGCCGTGGAGTGTGGCGTAGGCATCCTTGTGAATGCGGATGCTCATGCCACAAGCCAGATTGTACGCCATTTTGACGAGGCCCGGAGACAACTTGCAGCTCTGGACCTCAAGGAGGTGGTTGCGTTCGAGGGACGTCGGAGCAGAAGTATACCGCTGTGATATGTTCTGGACGGTTTTCTTTTTCATTCTTCTCCTTTCGGGAGTCGTGACTGTCCTTGCAGGCAATGCCGGAATCGTGCTGCCGTTGGTGGCTATCGCCACTTTCTATTTCTGCATGAAGGGCACGGTTGCCAAAACGCTCCCGTGGACCGTTCTGATGGCGGCGCTGGTAGATGCTGCCTGGATGCATCGTTGTCCCGGCACGCTTCTTTCCGTTCTTCTGGTGACGGCATTGACGGCGCTCTGGCGAAAATTCAGTGATCTTGGGTCCTGGACGTCATTGGCGTCCGCCGCCGGGTGGATTGCCGTGGCTGCATGGCTGGGAGAGTTCCTGGCTGTGCTTGCGGGAGATTTGCATCCCGTGGGTGTGTGGGGTTTCATGGGAGGATTTGCCAAGCAGTTGTTATGGGCGGAGATTTTCACGCCGATTCTGGTATTTTCGGGGGAACGGCTGCTGGGGAAGAGACTCCGGGTGGATGAGCGGGAGGCGGAAGGCGATGAGGGCTGACGACAATTTCCAGAATGTCGGCCCTGTCGACCAGGAGCTCATGCGGGGGCGGACGCTCTTCTGCGCGGTGGTCGCGCTTCTGCTGTTTCTCTTCCTGGCCCTCCGCTTGTGGCAGGTGCAGGTGCTGACGGGCCACGAACTGCAGGAACGGGCGCGCCGGCAGGCGATTCGGCCTGTGCGTCTCAATCCCGTGCGCGGGCGGATCTTTGATGCCGAAGGGCGTGCGCTGGTGGACAATCAGGATCGCTACGACCTTGTCTTTTATGTATCGGAAATGCGGCAGCCTGGACGGCAGGAGAAGACCGTTGAGCACGTGCTGACGGTGGAAAGGATGCTGGCCAGTTATCTGGGGCGTCGGTCGCAGTTGAATCGCGAGACGGTGTTGCGTCAGCTGACGCGTCGGCCCGTATTGCCCCTGACGGTTTTCGAAGGGCTTTCCGAAATTGAACTGTCGGCGTTCGCGGAGTTTCTGCCGAGGCAGGCAGGCGTGGAGATTCTGCCGTATGCGGAACGATTGCATCACTATCCGGGATTGTTGAGCCAGGTGCTGGGCTATACAGGCAAGGACCAGCCGGATGGAAGCGATGTGCTGGAGGATTTGCCACGGCTTTACGCCATGCCGGAACAGCGTGGTCGAAGTGGCCTGGAACGTGTCTTCGATACGGAGCTGGCTGGACAGCCAGGTGCGAAGCTTCTGCTGGTGGATTCCATCGGCTATGCACGGCAGACGGTGGGCGCGGGACGCCAGCCGGCAGATGGTCAGGACCTGCATCTGACCATTGACATCACCGCGCAGGGCTTGGCGGAGGAGTTGTTGCACGGACATTCCGGAGCGCTGGTGGTTACGGAAGTGAACACTGGGGCGATTGTGGTCATGGCTTCCGCGCCGACCTTTGATTTGAACTCGTTGAACCGCGGCAATCTGACGCATCTGATTCGTGACGAGGTGAATCGCCCCATGCTGAATCGGGCGACGCAGGGGACATACACGCCTGGTTCCATTGTCAAGCCTTTGGTGGCGTTGGCTGCCTTGCAGGAGATTCCCGACGTTGCGGCGGAATACTATGAATGTTCCGGACGCTACAAGATCGGCGATACGGCGATTCGCTGTGCACAACGCTACGGGCACGGGCTGGAAGACTTGTCACGGGCCATTACGGTATCTTGCAATCCTTTCTTTATTCAGCTTGGATTAAAACTGGGCATTGACCGATACACGGAGTATTTGCAGGAGGCCGGCTTTGGAGAGAAGACCGGGATTGAAATCGGCGACGCGGCGGGCATTTGCCCGGAACGTGCCATTGCCCCGAAGTTATGGAAACGGAATTGGATTTCCATTGACACGGCGTATGTTTCCATGGGGCAGGGTGCTTTCACCGTGACGCCATTGCAGGCTTCCGTCTATGCCGCGGCGCTGGCTAACGGCGGTGTAGTCTATCGGCCTTATCTGGTCTCCAAGATTACGACACAGGATGGGCGCATTCTGCAGGAGACGGCGCCAAGTATCCGCCATCGTCTGACAATCGCCCGGGAAAACTGGGAGGTCGTACGGGATGCCATGGTGCAGACGGTGGAATCCCGGGAAGGCGGCGCTTCGGGACTTCGCAAGGCGGAAATTCCCGTGGCGGCCAAGACCGGGACGGCGGAAGTGGGGCAGGGGGAAGACCGGCACAAGAATACCTGGGTCATTGCCTTCTTTCCCGCAGATCATCCCCAATATGCTCTTTCCTGCCTGATTGAAAGGGGAGACAGCGGCGGCAAGACGGCAGTGCCCATTGCCGCCGAATTCATTCGCCGCTGGCTGGTCGCGGAATAGGAGAATAGGATAGGGTTTGTATAGCTTGAAATCGTTTTTGGATAGGGAATAGGATTGGGACAGGCTAGCTCTAGAGTCCTGGAGCTAGCCTGTAGGCCTATCCTTTCTTGGTGAATTTGCATTCCGGATAGCCGGAGCATCCTAGGAAGGTGCGTCCCCGGAAGGCGATTCGCTTCAGGGGGCGTCCGCATTTCGGGCAGGTCTCTTCCACGAGTCCGAGAGGTGCCTGTGGCGCTGCTTCCTTTGCGGAGAGTTCCATGCCTTCCAGTGCACCTGGCGGCAGCTGGTCGGCATATCGTTCCAGGGTTTTTGCGAGGGCATCCCGTTGTCTGTCGGAGAGAACGCCCCGGTTTTCGAATTGCTCGACCAGGGAAGTCGCGAACTTCTGGTCGTCGAAGATCCGTTTTCCGCGATGAGAGGGCGGATTCCACTGGGTGATCTGCTTGACAAGGGCAACCAGCTTTTCGCAGGCGGCTGTGTCTTGTGATGTAGGAGCCTCCTGCGTGGCAGCGTCCCTTTTTTCCGTCAGTTCTGTCTCGTCGGTGGTGTTCCAGCCCATCTGGGCGGCGATTTCCGGCAGAATGGGGAGTTTCTTGGCGTATTTCAGGGCCAGTTTCCTCAGTGCTTCACGTTGCGGGGCGGAGAGGAGGTTCGTCGTAGAGGCCTGGCGCGCCAGGGAACGGAAGAATTTTCCGTCGTCATAGACGCGCCTGCCGCGAGTGACGGGGGCTTCGAATTCCAGTTTCTTCATGGCGTCAATGAGCTCCGTCAACGCGGGTTCCAACGCGGTTTTTTCCGGCGCATTCTGACGGCGCAGCGCGGCTGCGGAATTGGCGGCGATCTGCGCCTGGAGTTGTGCGGCGAGACCCAGCTCCTCGATTTGGGAGATCAGTTCTGGATGGCGCTCGGCGTATCGGGCGATCATGCCCATGAAGGCGGCCGATTGGCGCTCGTTGGGCATTTCGCCTTTTTCTTCCAGGCGTTTTTGGAGGCTCTTGACGAAAGTCGCGTCATTATAGACACGGCGTGCGCCTGCCATGGGGGGATCGAAGGGGAAGTCTTCTGGGAAGCAGGCCAGGAGTGCCTGAACGGCCTCCTTGGTCAGGGAGGTCGGCGTCGGACGCGCTCCGCCGTCGGCCAGCCATTTCTGGAACTTGTCGTAGAAATCATGGAGCATGGCGACCCAGTTGACCTTTCCTTCTTCGATGTCGTCCAGAGAACCTTCCATTTGGGCGGTGAATCCCACGTCAAAGAGTTCCGGGAACTGTCCGACCAGGAAGTCGTTGACCTTGAAGCCCAGTTCCGTAGGATGCAGGGAACTCTTTTCCTTGTCTACATATTTCCGGTCCAGGATGGTCTTGACGATGGAGGCGAAGGTGGAGGGGCGTCCCACGCCGTTGGCTTCCAGCGCCTTGACCAGCGCGGCTTCGGAAAAGCGGCTGGGCGGCTGGGTGAAGCACTGTTCCTTCTTCAGGTCCAGCAGGGCGCAGGTGTCTCCCTGGACCAATTCCGGGAGGGAGCCGGTCAAGTTGTCCATTTCGTCTTCTTGCCCCAGGTCCTTCATGCTATAGACCGTCAGGTATCCGGGGAAGACCGTTTCGCGGGCTGCGGCGCGGAAGGTGCAGGCCACGCCTGGCTTTCCGCCTGCGCAGGGCAGGGCGAGAGTCGCCAATTTCCCACCCTGGGACTGGATCTCGATGGCGTGGTCCACCTGTTTGGCGGAGGCCATCTGGCTGGCGACGAAGCGTGTCCAGATCAGGCGGTAGAGCTTCAGTTGCTGGGGCGTCAGGAATGCGGCCACGGATTCCGGCGTGCGTTCCACGTTGGTGGGGCGGATGGCCTCGTGGGCCTCCTGGGCGCTCTTCCCGGAACGGTAGTGGTTGGGCGTGGCGGGAGCAAATTCGGGGCCGTAGGTCTTCTTGATGAATTGCAGGGTTGCGTCCTGGGCCTCCTTGGCGACATTGACGGAGTCCGTACGCATATAGGTAATCAGACCGGAGGTGGTTCCGCCCAGGTCGATGCCTTCATAGAGCTGCTGGGCGATGGACATGGTCTGGGAGGTGCCGAAGCGCAGCGCACCGCCGGCAGCCTGCTGCATGGTGCTTGTGGTGAAGGGCGGCGCGGGGTGCTGAAGGCGCGGCGTGCTGGTAATGGAACTCACCTGGTGCAGGACGTCCGCGGATTTCAGGCCATCTTCCAGGGCCTGTGCACTGGCGCCGTCGGGGATGTTGGCCTTCTTGCCGTTCAGTTTGCTCAAGCGGGTCTTGAGACGGATCTGGGAAGCGGACTTGGGAGAGAAGATGGCATCCATGTTCCAGAATTCCACAGGAGTGAAATTCTGGATTTCCCGTTCCCGTTCCACGATCAACCGCAGGGCGACGGACTGAACGCGACCGGCGCTGGTGTCCTTCTCCACGTTGCGCCAAAGCAACGGGCTGACCTGGTAGCCGACCAGACGGTCCAGGACGCGCCGCGCCTGCTGGGCATCCACCAGCGGCAGTTCCACCTGTCCGGGATGCTGGAAGGCGGCATTGATGGCGGAGCGGGTGATTTCGTGATAGGCGATGCGGTGGAAGGGCGCTTTCGTGGTGCCTTTCAGAAGATTCTGCAGGTGCCAGGCGATGGCTTCTCCTTCGCGATCAGGGTCGGTTGCCAGATAAATGGCACTGGCGTTCTTTGCCGCGTCCTTCAGGTCTTTCATGACCTTCTTGCCATTTGGCGTGAGGACGTATTCCGGTTTGAAATCGTTGTTCAGGTCCACGCCCAGCTCTCGTTGCGGGAGGTCGCTGACGTGCCCCATGGAGGCGAGTACGGTGGTGTCATTCCCGAGAAGCTTGCCGATGGTGCGAGCTTTCGCGGGGGACTCCACGATCATCAAAGTCTTTGTCATATTCGTAGAAATGGAATCTGCTGTGGTAATTCGTCAAAATATACCGCGCCATTTGCGTTTGCAACTGCGTGAATCGTCCAAACCGTCACTGGACACAGGATTTTCGGACATTACGACTTACGGGGAATGGCCCGGCGACGGGGGACGCGACGGACGCATTTGCCGGGGAGTTGCCGGATCAGCTGCTGGATTTCCAGCGTCAGAAGGGCGCCCAGCACGGATGAGGCGGGCTGATCCAGTTCTTCCACCAGTTCGTCGATGTTGCGCTCTTCATCGCCAATGGCGGTCCAGATGCGGAATTCCAGGGGATTCAGGGCCACTTCCGTCTGCTGAAGTTCTTCTTCCTGCCGGCGTTGCTCCCGCAGTAGGACAGTGTCGCGCATGGAAGGAAGCAAGGAGAATTCTTCCTGGATGTCCTGGAAAGATTCCACCAGCTTTGCGCCTGCCTTTATCAACGCGTTGCATCCTTGGGAACAGGGGGAGTCGATGCGTCCGGGGACGGCGAAGACGGCGCGTTCCTGGTCCAGTGCCTGTCCGGCTGTGATGAGGCTTCCGGACTGGAGTCCGGCTTCCACGACCAGCGTGCCGCGGCACAGTCCCGAGATGATGCGGTTTCGCATGGGGAAATTATGCCTGTCTGGCTTGGTGTTCAGGGGAAATTCGCTGATGACGGCACCGCCGTGTGAGACAATGCGTCGGGCCAGTTCCAGATTCTCCGGGGGATAGAGGTGCGCGAGCCCGCTGCCGAGAACGGCGATGGTGCGGCCGTTGGCGTCCAGCGCCGCCGTATGGGAGATGGTATCGATGCCGCGGGCCAGTCCGGAGACGATGCACCATCCGGCTTGGACGGCTTCCGTGGCCAGGCGCCTGGCCACGGATATGCCATATTGTGTGACCATGCGGCTGCCGACCATGGCCAGCGAATTGATGCTGTCCTGCAGGGCAAGCAGGTCTCCCCGGAGATAGAGGCAGATGGGTGGATCGTGGATTTCCTTGAGCTGGCGCGGATAGGAGAGGTCGTCGTAGGTTACGAGGGAGACGCCTGCCTGCTGGGCGCGGCGTTCTTCATTGGGCAGGTCGCAGTGCTGCTCCCAAGTGTGGAGGATGTGCGCTGCTGCTTCCCCCAGGCGCGGAACGCGTCGCAGGCGGTCCAGCGGGGCGCCCAGGGCTTCCTGGGGCTCGGGAAAGCATTGCAGCAATAGGCGCATTCTGCCGGGGCCGATTTCCGGCAGGAGATTCAAGGCAATGAGGGCTTCGCGACGTGTCATGATAGGGGGCGGAGAAACGGAATGGTTGGGGCGGTCTGTGGTAAAAATAACTCTGTTCGGAAGGGTTTCAAGCATACGGAAAAAAAGTCATCAATTTAGCAATATCGGTGGGAAAATCCGGCGCAATATGCTGATGCGGAATTGGATGGTGGATTGTTGCCCTATGTTGCGGTGGGCGGCGCCCCCGCGCCCCGAGAAATTCCCGGTCCGCCCGGTCCGCCGGTCTGTCCCATTGAATCCACGGTATTATATTAGCGTCATGACAAGCACTTCTTCTGCCATTTTTGAAAACAACGTTCGCAGTACGTTGCTTCTTGGAGTTACCGCCGCATTGGTTCTTGTTGCCGCCTGGGCGTTGGGCTATACGCTGGGGAACATCCCCATGGGCATTGGAATTGGCGTCCTGGCCTGCGTCGTCATCATCCCCATTCAGATGGCGGCGACCAAGGCGGCTATTCTGACCATCACCAAGGGGCGTCCTGCCAATGCCTCCGATCCTCGGGAAAGCCAGCTTCTGGATCGCATTGCACGGCTTTCCCGCAATGCGGGGCTCACCCGGGTGCCGCCGCTGTATGTCACTTCCGCCCAATCTCCCAACGCCTTTGCCAGCGGCCTGGGCGAGAGTTCCGCGTTTGTCTGCGTGACCCAGGGGCTGCTGGATACCATGAGCCTGGACGAAATCAGCGGTGTCATCGGGCACGAACTGGGGCACGTCAAGCATGGGGACATCCGGCTGAACACGATTGTCAACGGCATGACCACTACGCTGACTCTCCTCTGCCTGGCCATTGAGATTTTCGGGCGGATCGGGGCGGGCGGCAACCGCAACCGGCGGAACAACCAGGGCGCGGGACTGGGAGCCGTCATCCTTCTTGTGGCAGTGCTGATGCGTCCGTTCATTTCCATCATTAGCGCATTGCTTCAAATGGCCATCTCCCGCAAGCGCGAGTTTGCCGCCGACGCCTTCGCCGTGCAGGTGAACGGCTCTTCCCGCGGTATCGGCGATGCCCTGGAGGACCTGGCTCACATGGAAAAGCGCATGACGCGCAAGGATGCCGCGGAACTTGGCGGATCGCAACTGGCCTCCATGTATTTCAGCTTCCCCAAGATCGGAGAGCTCTTCGCCACCCATCCGCCTCTGGAGGAACGCGTCCGCCGTATTCGCCAGATGAAATAGGCCTGGATTTCCAATTGGAGGATGCCTAGGTTGCCGCTCGCGCTCATTTTGCGTGGACGGCAGGGGCGAACTCTTGTGTCGGACTGATGGGTATTTATTTTTGGGGGATTCCGTCAGGCTGTCTCAAGGGCATTATATTGAGTCGTTTTCCGTAAATGTGCGGGAGGGCGGTTTTTCCTCCCCCGAGAAAGTGAAGTAACAACGGGACCCCAAGATGATTACCACCAAGGAAGTTGACAACATGTGCTGCGTGGCGAAGGGCTGTGACCACGGTCCGGCGCCGATTCCACAGGAAGGTAAGTGGACCCAGACCCGCCAGATCAACGAGATCTCCGGTCTGACCCACGGCATTGGCTGGTGCGCACCTCAACAGGGCGCTTGCAAGCTGACGCTGAATGTGAAGGAAGGCACGATCGTAGAAGCATTGGTCGAGACGATCGGCTGCAGCGGCATGACCCATTCCGCCGCCATGGCTGCGGAAATTCTCCCCGGCAAGACTCTGCTGGAAGCTTTGAACACCGACCTGGTCTGCGACGCCATTAACACCGCCATGCGCGAACTGTTCCTGCAGATCGTCTATGGCCGCACCCAGAGCGCCTTCTCCGAGAACGGCCTCTCCGTGGGCGCCGGCCTGGAAGACCTGGGCAAGGGCCTTCGCAGCCAGGTGGGCACCATGTACTCCACCAAGTTCAAGGGCGTCCGTTATCTGGAAATGGCCGAGGGCTATGTGAAGCGCATCGCCCTGGACAAGGATGACCAGGTGATCGGCTACGAGTTCGTGAAGATCGGCCCCATGATGGAGGCCATCAAGAAAGGCATGGACGCCAATGAGGCGGTTGCCAAGTTCACTGGTACCTACGGCCGTTTCGCCCCCGAGGCCGGCGCCGTCAAGTACATTGACCCCCGTCACGAATAACCTTTAGGGAGGTATCAGAAAATGGCACTGTTCGAAAATTACGAGCGTCGCATTCCCCAGATCGAGAAGGTCTGCGCGCAGTACGGCATCAAGGATCTGGAAGCTGCCCGCCAGATGTGCGTGGACAAAGGCTTCGATCCCTACAAACTCACGGAAGGCATCCAGCCCATCTGCTTTGAGAACGCCAAGTGGGCATACGTCCTGGGCGCCGCCATCGCCATGAAGAAGGGCTGCACCAAGGCAGCCGACGCCGCCAAGGCGATTGGCGAGGGCTTGCAGGCCTTCTGCATTCCCGGCTCCGTCGCCGACGACCGTCAGGTCGGCATCGGTCACGGCAACCTGGGCGCCATGCTCCTCTCCGAGGAGACCAAGTGCTTCGCCTTCCTGGCCGGTCACGAGTCCTTCGCCGCAGCCGAGGGCGCCATCGGCATCGCCATGAAGGCCAACAAGGTCCGCAAACAGCCCCTGCAGGTCATCCTGAACGGCCTGGGCAAGGACGCCGCCTACATCATCAGCCGCATCAATGGCTTCACCAGCGTGGAGACCAAGTTCGACTACTTCACCGGCGAGTTGAAGGTCGTGAAGGAGACCAAGTTCTCCGACGGCCCCCGTGCCGCTGTCCGTTGCTACGGCGCTGACGATGTCCGCGAAGGCGTCGCCATCATGTGGAAGGAAGGCGTGGACGTTTCCATCACCGGCAACTCCACCAACCCCACCCGCTTCCAGCATCCCGTGGCCGGCACTTACAAGAAGGAGTGCATCCTGAAGGGCAAGAAGTACTTCTCCGTTGCATCCGGCGGCGGCACTGGCCGTACCCTGCATCCCGACAACATGGCCGCCGGTCCTGCCTCCTATGGTTTCACCGACACCATGGGCCGCATGCACTCCGATGCGCAGTTCGCCGGCTCCAGTTCCGTGCCTGCGCACGTGGAGATGATGGGCTTCCTTGGCATGGGCAACAACCCGATGGTTGGTGCCACTGTCTCCGTGGCAGTCGCCGTGGAAGAGGCCATGAAGTAGCCTTTCGGGGTTTTTTCCGAAATCGCTGACAATTCGCCTGGCGGGGAGGCTGCGCTTCTTCGCCAGGCGTGTTTGGTTTTTTTTGTATAGTTTATGCAAGTGTCTCCCTGGCAGCCTTTTTTGCCGTATAATGCCGTATGTTGCCGATATAGTGAGATTGGCACGAAAGGGCGGAACCGCGGGGATTTTGTACGTCATTTGACCGAAGGGCTGGAGCGTCGGCTTGCGTCCACCTTCGGGCGGCCCCGTTTTGATTTGGAACTGGGGCGTGTCTATCTTTATCCGGAAGCCGAGGGAAGGGAGCTGACCCGCGAACAATGGGATGCCCTGCATCGGGAGATTCCCGCGTTGCCGGGCATCGCGTCCGTGTCGCCTGGATGGCGCTGTGCGCCGTCTCTGGAGGCCCTGGAGGAGTATGTCTTCCGGACCTTTCCGCAAGTCTATGGCGCATACGTGGCGGCGGTTCCCGAAGGCCAGCGGACCTACGCCATGCGGGTCAATCGCTGCGACAAGAAGTTCCCTCTGCGCTCTGCGGAAATGGAGAGGCGTTTTGCGGAAAAAATCCTTTCCGCGCACCCGGATCTGAAACTTGACTTGAAGAATCCAGGTCTGAGAATTGGCGTGGATGTGCGGGAGAGCGGGATTTTCGTGGACTACGAGCGCATCGCTGGGCCGGGCGGCCTGCCTGCCGGTTCCGGTGGCAGCACGCTGGCGTTGCTTTCCGGCGGCTTTGATTCGCCGGTCGCCTGCTACGAGATGATGCGCCGCGGGGCATACGTGGATTTCGTGACCTTCCATAGCAGTCCATACACTCCCGAAGCCGGCCTGACCAAGATCTGCGACATTGCTCGCGTCCTGAACCAGTTTCAGAAGCGCGGACGGGTAGTGGCCGTGAACCTCCTGCCCTTGCAGAAGGCGATTCGCGACAACTGCGAGGAGAAGTTCCGTACCATCCACTATCGGCGCAACATGATGCGGCTTGCCTGCGTGGTCGCCACCCGTTTTCACGACGAGGCACTGGTGACGGGCGACAACCTGGGGCAGGTGGCAAGCCAGACATTGGGAAACATGCGTGTCATCGAGGATGCATGCCCGATGATGATTCTGCGGCCTTTGCTTGTCTACGACAAGCTGGACATCATGGCGGTCGCCCGGAAAATCGGCACTTTCGACCTCTCGGAAATTCCCGTGCCGGATTCCTGCACGGTCTTTTCGCCTGTAAATCCGACGACCAAGGCCAACTTGGGGGCGGTCCGGGCGGACGAGGCGAAGCTGGATTTGCCGGTTTTGCTCCGCCAGTGCCTGGAGCAGACTACCATCATGAGCACGCTGAACTATGCCGCCCATCCTTTCTCTGAACTTCTGGAGGAGCCGCTGCCGCTATGAATCTGAAGGATCAGGGAGATGACGCGCTGAAGGAGCTTCTGGTTTCCTGGAAGCAGCCTGCGTTCCGGGCCAGGCAGCTGAAGGAGTGGCTTTATGGGAAATTCGCAGTTTCCTACGAAGAGATGACGAATCTTCCGGCTGCCTTGAAGCAGAAGTTGTCGGAGAGTGTCCGCCCGTTTTCTCTGGAGACCTGCCAGCGCCTGATGGACGAGGCCGACGGCACGGTCAAATGGCTTTCAGCCCTGGAAGATGGCAACACCATCGAGACGGTGCTGATCCGCGTTCCTGGACGTACGACAGTCTGCATCTCTACGCAGGTGGGCTGTCCGGTGCGCTGTGTCTTCTGCGCCAGCGGGCGCAATGGCCTGGTGCGGAATCTGACGAAGGGCGAAATCATCGACCAGGTGATTCTGGCGTGTCGGGAATTGCAGGCGCGTGTGGACAACATTGTGGTCATGGGCATGGGCGAACCACTGCTGAATCTGGATTCCCTTCAGCTGGCGCTGGACGAAATCGCCCGGGAGGACACCCTGGCTTTTGGCGCCCGCCACGTCACCATTTCCACAAGCGGCATCGTTCCCGGCATCCGTCGTCTGGCGGAGATGGGCCGTGCCTGGAATCTTGCGTTTTCCCTGCACGCGGTGAATGACGAGATGCGTTCCCAGATTGTCCCGCCTGCCGTCCGCTTCCCTCTGGAGGAGATTTTTGCCGCCTGCGAATACCACCGGAAGTTGACCGGCCGGATGCTGACGCTGGAATATGCGCTGATCAATGGCAAGAACGACAGCCGTGAAACGATGGATCGCCTAGTGGAGATTGCTCATCGGCTGCACGCCAAGGTCAACCTGATTCCTTGCAATCCCAATGCCAGCCGTCTGACAGCGCCGACCATGCGCCGGTGCTACGAGGCGGTGGACTACCTGGTGTCGCGGGATGTCCAGGCGACTTTGCGCCATTCCCATGGACAAGGCATTCTGGCTGCCTGCGGTCAGCTTCGGCAGGCGCATCCTGTAGTGGAGGCTGCATCGCAGAAGGGAAAGCCTCAAGTTTTTTAGTTTTCACGATAGCAATTTGCAAGCAAGGAGAGTTAACCATGCTGTCTCGTCTTTTTTGTCTGTTGAGTCTGTTGTTTGTGACAGGTTGTGTTTTTGCAGAGGAGAAAAAAAGCACCATGAGTGAGAACGAAGCCAATCCCGTAATCCGCATCATGACCAGCAAAGGCGACATGATGGTGGAACTTTTCGAGGACCAATGCCCCAATACCGTTGCCAACATGATCAGCCTGGCCGAGTCCGGGTTCTATCGCGGCATGAGTTTCCATCGCGTCATCCCCGGCTTCATGGCCCAGGGCGGCTGCCCGTATTCCAAGGCGGAAAATCAATACAGCGGCACTCCCGGCACCGGCGATCCTGGCTATCGCTTCGCTGACGAGTTCAACAAGACGCTGGTTCACAGCGGACGCGGCATCCTTTCCATGGCCAACAGCGGTCCCAATACCAATGGCAGCCAGTTCTTCATCACCTTTGCCGCCACGCCTTGGCTGGATGGCCACCACTCGGTTTTCGGGAAGGTCATCTCCGGCATGGAAGTGCTGGATGCCCTGGAGAAGATCGGCACCCAGGAAGGCCGTTGCAAGGAGAAGGTCATCTTTAACATTGAGGTTGTCAGCAAGCGCAACCACGAGTACAAGGTCAAGAAACTGGGCAAGTAGCTTTTTTCTCGGAAAATGGCTTTCTGGCGTCCCTTTCTGGTTCTAGCGTTGGTCATGTTGGCAGGCGTCTCCTGCCGTTCCTTGACCGCGCCGCCGGGTTTTGCCGGCAGCGGCAGCGGCACGGCAGGACGAATCGAGTTCCCGGCGGGAATCTCGCTGGAGGCGCAGTACGCACTGTTGGTCTGGTACGAGGATCAGTATGGCCAGGAGGCCAGAAGCGTGGCGCCGGCGACATACGGCGTCGCGGTGAATGCCCGTAACGCCTGCGCTGTCCAACTCCGGCAGGAGGCGGCGCAGGCGTTGGTCGGACGCTATCCGGATTTCGCATACGTTCCGCCCCAGGGAGGCCTGGTATTCCTCTTTGACAGCTTGGGCGGACGAGAGGATTTTGCGGAAATGCAGGCAATGCTGGATGCATGCCGCACGACGCTTTCCGTCCGGCGGACGGTAGTGGTTCCCGCGCAGGAATGCCTGGCGTATCTGGAGGATTCCCCGAATCGTCAGGAGGAGGTCTTCTTCCAGGCATGGGCGGTGAAGCATCCCGAACTGGAATTGGAGGTTCAGGACGAGCAGTCGTTGAAATGGCTGGCGCAGGCAAAGACGTTGCTGAACATGAAGGAGCGGCTTCTGGAGAGTATCTCGGAAGCCGGAGAGGCAATGTCGGATACGATTGGCGTGAAAGCGCTGGATATTCTGGAGGACGCCGAGAAGGCTTTGCCTGGCAATGTCGATTTTTCTTTCATCGGTGACGATGCGACGCTTGCGGAACTCCGGGAGGCGAGGCGGACGCTGCCGAACCGCGAGATTCAGGCAATGCTGGACTGGTGGCCGAAGCATGCTTTGGACAAGCATGAATTGATGCTGTCGGACGCCCTGAACGCCTGGGAGGCGGACAGCCGTTTCCGCCCGGCGCTGCGCCAGGCGGATGAGAAGATTCGGAAGGTCGTGGGCGAGATGTATCAAGCCAGGCTGGACAATATTCGGGAGGGCGCACGGAAACACGCGGAAACGAAGTCGTATTGGCATTTCATAACGATGGCGCGGGAGCGGGTATTGCAATTGTCAGAGGGGGAGACGGGGGCCTGGGACTGCTATGCGCGTTTTGGATTGGCGACGAAGCTCCAGGCTGCGCTGACGGAGGTGTACGAAAAGATGATTCCGGAGGCGGAGGCATTTTATCTTTCCGTGCAGGAGAATGACCTGAAGTTCTTCAATCGTCCCGGTACGGTGATTGTCCTGGGAAAGGTTCTGGAAGAGTTGTGCGGTGAGGAACCGGAGATTTCTCGGCAGCGGACGGAGGAGGCACGACGGCTTCTGGCGGACCGTCCACCGCTGTTGTCGGTTTGTCTGGAGGATTTCACCAGCCAGGAGGAAGGGCAGGGAAGGACTTGGACGCGTGATCTGCAATTTGCCTTGAAGCGTGCTTTGAAAGACTGGAATGCGACGTCGCTTTGTGAATTGACTGACAGTCCGATGGAGGCGGACTGCATTCTGACAGGTGGAGAACTGCTGGAATTTTCCGCCGGCGAAGTGGAAAGGAACGTTCTTCCCAATTGGCACAGATGGCATGGAAAGGCGCGGATGGAGAATGTCGATGGCCGTCTGCGGTTTGCGCAGGATGAATGGGAGGAGGAAATCACTGTTCAGACGAGTTCTCGCGCGGGGCATGTGCGCCTGCGTGCGTCGCTTCGCGGAACGGATTTCGGCAGGCTGGAACGACGGGAGCGCCAGTTTGGGCAGAATGTCTTCTACCCGAAGGAATTTGTGCAGGAAAGCGCGGGCGCGGCGCGCAAGGTCGGTGAATTTTTCTGCGATGACCAGCGTGACTTGAAGCCAGTGGGGGCTTCTGCCGAACTTCGGAAGGAACGCATCTGGTCCACAGGGGAAATGATGGATTTTACCCGGCAGTCTGCCTTGCGGGAATGCGCGGAACTGCTCGGGGCGTCGTTGCTTGAGTTGGCCGCGGAGGAGCGCGATGAGCTCTATTCGAAGGATGGCAAAGGCGAGACGGTGGAATTCTTGTGTGAATTGCAAAACTGCCTGGACAATTTGACGGTTCCTGCCGAGGGACCCTTGGCGGAAGCCGTAAAGAAACTCCAAGAGGATTTGCCGCATACGGTTCTCGTCGCCGCTGTGCTGGAACTCTGCCGGTAAGTGTTCCGGAGAGCCTGCCTTCATGGGGCGGTGGCATTTGTTTCTGGGGTTGTTCAGAAGGGATGGCTGCAACCACGAACGAATACGAATGAACACCAATGGCGTTCTAGGCTGGCGGTCCTGGAGGACCGGTGTTTTTCTCTTTTTCAGCCGCCGGCAAGGTCCCTGGCTTTCCCTGCGGATGAAATGTGTGAAGACAGACGATTCCGTAACGGCGCCAGCCTGGACAGCCAAGGGGATGATTGGTGTGCATTGGCGGTTCTGCAATCTCGTTTTGAATCGTAACAAGTAACTTTGCAATTGTCACGGCTGATTTTGTTTTTTGTTTCGTTGCGCATCCTCTTTGGAGAATGTGCGTGGTTTCACTTCAATCCATACTGCCATGTCAACTGTTTTTCCATTCCGTGCGTATCTTCCCCCCAGGGAAAATGCCTCTCAGGTCGCTTCTCTTCCCTACGATGTTATGACCCGTCAGGAAGCCCGGCAGGCTGTTGAGGGGAAATCACTTTCTTTCCTGCGTGTGACTCTGTCCGACCTGGAACTCCCTGACGAAATCTCCTCTTACGACGAGAAGGTCTATGCCCGGGCTGCCGCGAATTTCAAAAAGTTGACGGAAGGCGTTCTGGCGCAGGACGAGATCGCATCCTACTACGTCTATTCCCTGGTGATGGACGGCCGTCGCCAGACGGGCATCGTCGGTTGCGCATCCGTACCGGAATACAAGGCGGGCATCGTCCGCCGCCACGAGTTCACGCGCAAGGAAAAGGAAGACGATCGCACAAGGCATATCCTGACCACGGGGGCGCAGACTGGTCCCGTCTTCCTGGCCTATCGCGACAACCAGGCCCTGAACGACATCGTGGCGAAGGTCATGGCTGAAGAGAAGCCGCTTTTTGATTTCGTGGCCGATGACGGCATTGGCCATACCGGTTGGCGCATTCCGGCGAACTTCACTGCCGCTGTGGCGGAGGCGTTTGACAAGCAGGTCCCCATCCTCTACATCGCGGATGGACATCACCGCGCGGCTGCCGCCGCCCGTGCCTTTGACGAAAAGAATGGCGCAGGCGAATCCGGACGGACCATGGCGGTCATTTTCCCTGCCAGCCAATTGAAGATCCTGGCTTACAACCGCGTGGTCAAGGACCTGAACGGCATGACGGCTGCTGAGTTCCTGGCGAAGCTGGCTACGGTTGGCACGGTCACGGAGAATGCCTCGGCCGAGCCTGGGGCTGCCGGTGAAGTCAGCTTTTATATGGGCGGCAAGTGGTATGGCCTATCCTTCACGGAGCGTCATCCCGAAGATCCCATTGAGAATCTGGACGTGAGCCTTTTGCAGGAGCAGGTCCTGGATCCCATGCTGGGCATCCAGGATCCCCGCCGGGATCATCGCATTGATTTCGTTGGCGGCATCCGCGGAACGAAGGAACTGGAGAAGCGCGTGGACGCCGGCGAAGCCGTCGCCTTCTCCATGTATCCTACCTCTTTGGCGCAGCTGATGCGCGTGGCGGACGCCAATGGCATCATGCCGCCCAAGTCCACGTGGTTCGAACCCAAGCTGCGTGACGGTCTTTTCACCCATCTCATCTAATTCAAAACCTCGTTGACTGATTATGGAAATTCGCGATAACGGCCAGATCTATCTGGAAGGCGTTTCCGTAGAGGAACTCGCTTCCGCCTACGGAACGCCGCTGTATGTCTATGAGGAAAACCGTATCCGGGCCAACTACCGCCGGGCGCTTGCCGCGTTCCGGAAGTATTATCCCGATACGCGCTTCTTCTACGCTATCAAGGCAAATAACAACCTGGCGATTGCCAACATCCTGCGTCAGGAAGGCGCGGGCATAGACGCTGCCAGCGTGAACGAGATCCTTCTGGCCAAGGAACTAGGGCTGGGCGGAGAGGATGTCATGTTCTCCGGAAACTTTCTCTCTGATGACGATATCCGCCAGGGACTGGAATCCGGCGTGATCTTCAATCTGGACGACCCGGTCTTGTTGCCCCGCGTCCTGAAATACGGCACGCCGGAAATGCTTTCCTTCCGCGTGAATCCCGGCTATGGCCAGTGCGATATCGGCGCTTTCGTCTGCAATGCCGGTCCTGAGGCGAAGTTCGGCGTCCATCCTGACCAGGTGCTGGGGGCCTATCGGGCGGCGAAGGAAGCGGGCGTGAAGCGTTTTGGCGCGCACATGATGCCCGGTTCCTCCATCCGGGATCCCGAGTACTTCGGCTATGTCACTGGATTGATCATGGACATCATCGGCAAGACCGGACGCGAACTTGGCATCGATTTTGAGTTCGTGGATCTGGGCGGCGGCCTGGGCATTCCTTACAGGCACGAGGATTCCGTGCTGGATATTGATGCCGCGGCTGCCCGCATGGCCACGGTATTCAAGGAGAAGGTGGCGGAATACGGCTTGAAGCCGCCGCGTCTGATGATGGAGCCCGCTCGATACTTCGTGGGGGACGCCGGATACATCATCGGCCGAGTCCACACTATCAAGGATTCCTACAAGCGTATCATTGGGACGGATGTGGGCATGAATGTGCTGGCGCGCCCGGCGCTTTACGGCGCCTACCATCACATCTACGTGAACGGCCGAGAGGCCGAGGAGCGCATGCTGCTGAATCTTTGCGGACAGCTCTGCGAAAACACGGACTTGTGGGTGAAGGACCGTCCCCTGCCCAAGGGAACGTCAGAAGGCGACCTGATTGTGGTGGAGAATGCCGGCGCATACGGCTTCGGCATGAGCTATCAGTACAATGGCCGTCTGAAGCCTGCGGAGGTGCTTGTCAACGGTTCTCAACACTACTTGATTCGTCGGGCCGAGACCTATCAGGATCTGGTTGCTCTGGTCAATGTCCCGGAATATCTGAAACGGCAATAGCAGTGGCTTAAGTCGTGAAGTTCCTAAAACAAAAAGGGCGCCCTGGTAGTTTCCGGGGCGTCCTTTTTTATTGCGCTATGTTGCCAGATGGCGATGATTATCGAGCGTAGGAGAAGGTGGTCGAGACGCCGTGATAGGCCAGAACGCCCTGCGCGGATGTCTTGCCCTTGTTCCATTTCCAGCAGCAGTAGCCATTGGGATCGGCTTCCTGGTCGGCAAGCTTCAGGTATTCGGCGCCGCTCTGGATGGTGGCTGCGTGACCGTCGGCAAAGTTCATGTTCAATGCCTTGTCGCCGTGAGCGGAAAGGTTGTGCTGGGCAGTGTCCCAGCGGGGGCAGACCAGAGAACCATGATACTTGGTTTCGCCTGCGGTGTTAATGGCATCGCCGAACATGAAGAAGGAGGAAGGAGCCTTGAACTGCTCGGGGCGGACTGCATAGCCACGCGCCAGCCCCCAGGGGTCGGCTGCGACAGTCTGATAGCAACCGCCACCGTAGTCACGGCCATCGCCGCCGTTGCAGGTGATGATACCGTAGTTGTGGTTGCCGGCCTTGGAGGGTTCGTTGGGGCAGTAGCCCCACTTGGCGGATCTGTACCAACCATCAAAGTCGGCTGCGCTCCAGTTTCCACTGTAGTCGTTCTCCATGCCGGTGAAAAGCCCGGTACGCCAGTTGACGGCAAGCCAGCTGCCGTTGGTATTGCCGGTCCAGCCGATAATCTGGTAGCCGTCGTTGTCGTCGGCGTAGAGGATGTAGGTGAGGGCAACCGTCTTCAGGTTGTTGATACAGGAGATGGAACGGGCTTTCTCACGGGCCTTGGATAGGGCGGGGAGAAGCATGCTGGCCAGGATGGCGATGATCGCGATGACGACCAGCAGTTCAATCAAGGTAAAAGTTTTTTTCATTTGGGTGAATTGTTGTTTTGGGTGTGTGGGTAGTGGGGCGAGCAGGAAAAAACATTCGCTGCGTCACTGTATATTTTTAGAAAAAAGAGGCGTTTTTCCAATGTGCGAAAGAGTAATTATATGTATAAAACGTTCAAATTTGCATTTCAAAGCGTGAAAAGTGTGTTAAATTCCCTTGTTGGACAGAAAAGACCGTTTTTCCTTAAAAAAGCGATATCTTTTTGTTGGCAAATGGACTTGTTTTGTTCCCGAGGCGCAAGCCACGGGAAATTTCATGTCAGAATACACAGGAAACTTAAGAGATAATTGCAAAGTCCGTTTGAAAGTACTTTTCAGGGATTTCCGAGGCGGTTTGCGCCAAGTACGCCAAGGCGTGGTTCTCTCTACGACGCGACGTGTCCTGCCGTAGCTTCGCGATGGCGGAAGCGCTTGGCGCAAAATGGGCGGAAAGGGAAAAGTGCCCAAGCGCCTTTGGCAATTGCCTTTTAGGTATAAAACTCCTTCCCTCCAAGAAAGGCCAATGCCAGAGAACTCCATAAGATACCCTTCGCAGCAGGGCTATCCCTATCCTCCGGACGAGGATTTTTCCAAATACGCGAAACGTTCCGCAAGCCCGTATTTTGAATATTTCGAGCTTCAGCCAGACATTACGCACACGATTGTTTTCTTGAATGCGCACATCGTCTATCCTAACGGAACGTTGGATTATCGGATTCACCGGCATCGCCGCTATGAAATGATCATCCCGTTCCATCGGTATCGCTGTTCGTTGAACGGGCAGGAACTTTCGTTGGAAGAGGGGCAGGTGCTGGTGATTCAGCCAGGCGATGTTCATTTGGATCATCTGGCTCAGGATGAGCCCTATTATTCCTTCGAATTTTCAAGTATGCAACGAGATTTGCGGATGCAGGTCCCGAGGGTATTTGTCCGTGGGATTACTCCCTTGGAGCAAGTTGCCGACATTCCATCCGACGAGGAATTGCCGTATGTGTTGGAATCGTTCTGGCGCGAAGTGGAGTTGCATGGTGGAGGACGCTATCCTGTGCTTCGTTCCATGTTCCATACAATCTTTTGGAAGTGTATGCAGAATTATGATTCCAGGGTTGTGGATTTGTTTGTGGAGCGCGGGGAGGAGGAGCAGATTCTTCAGCAGCGTATTTTGGCGCTTTTCCAGAAAAATATGTCCATGATCCCGGATATTGATTTTTTCTGCGAGGAACTGGGGATGAGCCATTCCACCCTTGCCCGCGTCAGCCATCTTCTTTTCAAGATGCCTCTGGGACGGGCGTTCATGAACTATAAGATCAATACGGCAAAACAGCGTCTGGCGGCAAATCCGGATTTGCAAATCAAGGAAATCAGCGCAGAGTTGGGGTTTTTTGACCAGTTCCATTTCTCCAAGACTTTCAAGCGTATTCTTGGAGTTAGTCCAACGGAATATCTACGGCAAATCCGGCTGTAGTTTTTCAGGGAAATATATAACTTTATGTCACCGTTATGAATTGACGATACGGGCTTGTCCAGCACCCGAGGCGCAAGCCTCGGGAAAATGTCAAGTTTGAAGCACGCAGGAAACTAAAGATGTCATTCCCAAAAGAAAAAGGCCGGACTCCCCCAGAGAGGAATCCGGCCTTTTCTGCATCTAGCAGAGATTAGTGTCTGAAGTCAGGCAGACCGCGGACTTCGTTGACACGCAGGGGCTGGCCATCGGGTTTGACCAGGCGGACGTTCACGAACATCAGCAGGTTGGTCTTGACAGACTGCTCACCACGGCTGGTGAAGAGGTGCCCCAGCAGAGGCAGGTGGCCCAGGACAGGGATCTTGTCCTCGAAGCGCTGCAGTTTCTCCTGGATCAGGCCGCCCATCACGACAGTTTCGTTGTCATAGACCACAACCTGGGTCTTGATCGTGCGCTGCGTGAAGATAGGCGTGGTGAAGAGGAGAGGCATCTCCTGGTTGTTCACAGTGGCAGTGGTGTTGTAGGTGGAGTCGTATCCGACCAGGTCGGTGATGGAGGGCAGCATTTCCAGATAGATGGAGTATGCGTCGGGAGCGACGGTGGGAGTCACGTCAAGGATAACACCCAGGGAAGTGGCCTGCAGTTCAGGGATTGGCGGGGTGTAGCTGACATTGTTGGTGCCACCGTCACTGGTGGTGACGTCCATTTCGGGCTCGCTCCAGCTGTAGGCGAAGTAACGCTGGGTGACGACCTTCAACTGAGCGGTCTGACCGCTGATGGCGGTGACTTTCGGAGCGGAAAGCACATCGGAGTTGTTGGACTGCTCGATGGCATGGATGACGGTGTTGAAGGCGTAGTTGCCAAGAACCGTGTAGATATTGAAGATGGAGTCGTTCAGACCTGCGGTGTTGAAGACTTCGCTGGCGAAACGGACACCATTGCCCATCTTGACCGCGCCGTTGGCAAGCTGGCTGCCAAGACCAAGCATGAAGTTGCCGGTGCGGACACCGCCGCGGGCATTCACCAGACCCTGCTCAACGCCGGGGGAAGCGGGACGATAGGTGACGCCGCCGCCTTCGAAGGACCACTCGAAGCCCAGGGTGTTCAGGTCGGTCTGTTCGATTTCAACGAACTTGGCTTCGATGGAGACCTGGCGAGGAGTCTGGTTGATCTCTTCCAGGATTCGCTTGATGACACGCTGCTGCTCGATGGTGTGGTGGACAATCAGTTTGCCGCTCTTGGGATAGTAGCAGATGTTGGCGCCCATGGGCATGGGAACACCCATGGCACGGAAGATCTTGTCAACGCGGACGTAGGTGGCGCCACCGGACTTGGAGGAGTTACCGAAGGAACCGCCGCTGCCGTTGTCGTCGTCATCGCTGTTGTCATCGTCGTCGTCATCGTCGTCGTCATCGTCGTCGTCGTCATCGTCGTCGTCGTCGTCGCTTCCGCCTTCAATGGGGGAGGAGAGGCTGGACATCTTGGAGCGGGTGCGCCATGCGTCGAAGACACCGGCTTCGATGTTGTAGAAACGGGTTTCCATGGGATCCATCTCGATCATCTTGTGAGCAACGATGACGGAGGATTCAGCGGTGCGGATGCGCAGACCGAACTGCCAGGAGAGGTAATCCAGGACTTCACGGGGAGTGATGTTGGTCAGGTTCATGTTGACCAGCTTTTCTTCCAGATTTTCGCCAGTGGCGATGTTGGCCTGGTCGGCG
Source organism: Lentisphaeria bacterium (assembly GCA_024405215.1). Lineage (GTDB taxonomy): Bacteria > Verrucomicrobiota > Lentisphaeria > Oligosphaerales > Oligosphaeraceae > UBA1724. The sequence continues at coordinate 88,096 of JAKSPB010000002.1, forward strand.
GGATTGGTTCCGTAGGCGCCGTAGTCGGCACCGTACATGTTGTTCATGCCCATGCCCATGCCGGCGTCCATGCCGCCCATGCCCATGCCGCCCATGCCCATGCCGGCGTTCATGCCGCCCATGTTCATGCCGGCGTTCATGCCGCTACGGTCAAAGTTGTTTCCGCCGCCCATGCCATTGCCGCCATCTCGGTTGGAGGACTGATAGCCATCGGGGATGTATCCGGGCATGCCGGCGTCAGCCATGGGAACCAGCATCGGAACGATATTGATGCCAATGCCTTCGGGATCGGCCTTCTTGATTTCGCGGGGCAGGATGTCGGTCAGGACGTCCTTCAGGGTTTCGTTGTCAATGACCAGGTTCTGGATCACGATGTCGTCCAGTCGCTTGTTGATGCCCTGGATGTCGTCGTTCTTGCGGATGGTCTGGGTGCTGGCATTGTCGGCAGAACCGGCCATGAGGGGAGTGACGGGGTCGGACCACTTCCAGCGGACTTCCGCCATGCGGTCTTTCAGGATGGTTTCCAGTTTTTCGTTGGCGGCGGAGGCCATGGTCTCGTCAATTTTCGCCAAGGCGCGGATGGCGGCCAGGCAATAGGGATCTTCCACGAGGGCCTGTTCGAACTGTTCACGTGCCTGGGCATAGCGTCCGTTCTGCAGATAGACCTGACCGGACTTCAGGGCGAGGCGGACCTTCAGGTCGTGCTCGGCCAGGTCAGGAATCAGGTTGGTCACGGAGGATTGGGCACGGATGGCGGTCTCCTCGCGGATGCCAGCCAGAGTGACGATGTCCTTCTTCAGTTTGTCTTCGTCAACGGGAGGAATGATATAGTCAGACTTGGAGCAGTTTTCGACCAGCTTCATTTCGGTGTCGAAGTGATCGGCCAGGTCCAGCTGCTCCACGGCGAACATGTCTTCCTGCAGGGCAGTGGAGTCGGCGCCTTCCGCATCGGGGTCCTTGCAAAGGGCGATGTTCAGTTCGCGGATGGCTGCGGTCAAGTAGTTGCGGCCCTGGTCGGCGTTCTTCTGCCCGCGGAGGGAGAAGATTTCCGCCAGGCGGGACTGCAGTTGCAGGCGCAGGATGGCGGCCTTGCGGAGGTTGTCCCGGGCAGTCTCGTTGGAGAGGATTGCGTTGGAAGCCTGGCCAACCAGGATGTCAGTAGCCTTCAGCAGGGCTTCCTGGGCGGCGAACGCCTCTTGCTGTGCGCGGATCAGATTGCCTTCGCTGTAAACGGTGGCAGCGGAAGCATAGCGGTTGTTGGCCTCGTCCAGAGCCTTCTGGGCCTCGGCGATCTGGGAGTTGCTGACCTGGATTTCGGCTTCCTTCTGGAGGCTTTCCTTGGACATCGTATAGTTGCCGCGGGCTTCCACGATGGCGCGGGCTGCTTCACGAGTGCGAGCATTCAAGCCGGGAAGCAGGGCAAGCTGTTCGGCGGACAAGTCCTCGCGATGGGAAAGGACACCAAGGATATTCTGCGCTTCCGTGGAGAGGATGTCGACATTGCCGACAGTCAGATTGGGATCCAGCAGACTGCTTGCTTGGTCGATGTTCCGGGCGGAGAGGGCGACGGCGGCCTTGCTCAGGATGTCGTCGATTTCGTTCAGGCGTCCGATGGCGCGTTCCAGCAGGAAGGAGGAGTCCTGTTCGGCAAGCCAGGCGCAATACTTTCCGGTGCTGCCCAGGGAAAGTTCATCCGCTTCTGCATTGCGGGCGTCGATTTCCTGCTGTTGCAGGAGTTTTTCCTGTTTCTGTGCATCTTCTTCCGCGATGGCCTGGCCGTTCAGGGCAACGGGAGTAGCAGCCATCAGGAGGACTGCGCCAAGCAGAACTCGCAAGGAACTCAGGATTTCAACTTGTTTCTTTTGCTTAGTCATGGACTTGCATGGGCTGGCTGTTCCAGGTTCGGAAAACACTGTAGCAGCTTTGCCGCTTTTGGGGTTGAACTTCAGTTACGTATTGAATTGAATCAAAATTCTACTTTGCCAGGCATTGCCTGTGAAAATTTCATCGACTACTGGATTTAGAATGCCCCGGGCATTCCTGTCATGCCACCCATGCCGCTGGCGTTTCCGCCGATTCCATTGTTGGGGGCGAGGAAATCATGGTTGGGCGGGTCGTCGGGACCGGACATCATCATTTGCTGGTAGGTGACCTTGTCCAGATGAGTCAGCGTGATGGGATTGCCGACTGGCTGTCCCAGTTCGCTGGCGAGTTGTTGTACGCGGACAACCGCGGGGGCGTCTGCGCCTTCTCCGGGAAGAACCTCAAGGAGCTGGTAGTATTCAACCTTGTATTCGGGTTCCTCGTAGCCGTTCTGTCCAGTTGCACCGCCCATGGCGCCCATGCCGGCATTCATTCCCATTCCCATGTCCATGCCACGGCCGTTCACGGTGCCTTTCTGGACGAGCTTTCGCAAAGCGAAGGTTTCGCCGACATTGATGTCGAAGACCAGCTGGGGTTCAAAGCCGTTGTTCATCGTTCCGTCGCCGGTCCTCATTCCACCAGCCGCCATTCCACCGTTCATCATCCGAAGCTGATACTGGCGCTTGCGCAGTTCCTTCGGGTCAATCTCGCTGGGCTGGACATCTTTCAGGAGTCCCTCGACCGTTGTGTTCTTGACGGGGGAACCGAAGATGTGGTTGGCCATGAAACGAAGCGTTACGCTGTAATCCGGCGCCGCGATTTTTTCGCCGCCGACTTCCATGGCGTAGGAGGTGGTCCCATTGGAAATGGTGACGCTCTGCAAATCGTTCGCAATTTCCTTCAAGGTGAAACCGGCCATCTTGGGGATTGCGCCGTTCAGTTTCACGTCTTGTGGACGGGCATCGCCTTCCACACGGAAAGAGGCCTTCCAGTCGCTGGGGGCGGCAGAGCCGTTCTGCTTGATGCGGACCAGGGTGACCGGGAGGAAATCCTTGCTGGCCTTGGCTACGCGGAGCAAATATGCCAAGGGGGGGCGGGATTCTGGATCGTCCAATGCGGTCCCCGCACGATACTCCTCGACATTGAGGAAACCGTCCTGGTCAAAGTCGCCCATTCCGTCGTAGCGGAAACGGTAGTGAAGGAAAGTAGTCGCTTTTTCAAAGAGATCGGGTATGCCATCCTGGTCCAGGTCGTTGTCTGCCGGCAGATCCGGGCCGATGTCCTTCTGGTTCGTATGGCACCACGGGCAAGTGTCCGCGTGAAATGGAAGAATATAACCGCACTCTTTGTTATTGCAAATGACAAATTGTCCGCCTTCAAGCAAAGCGGGCTGCATGGGGCCATTCGGCGAGCCCATTAGGTTCACTTGCGTCAAGGGGCTGGAGAGCATCTTGTCCAATGACTCGAAGTCCTCGGCGCTCATTTCGTCAATGAGCGTATCGCCCTTTACTATGTTTTTCAGTTTGGCGATGGTGTCTGCTGTTTTTGTTGCAGAGGCCGTCTGACTCGCGGAGACAAACTTCAAGCTGTAGAGGAGCAGAAGCAGGCAGACCACGAGAATCAGCTTTTCGTAATGTCGAATAAGGAAGTCCACTGTTTACCTTCTCTCTGATTTCGGATTGTTGTGTATCTGGAAATGACTATTGCGGCGTCTTGTCTTGGATTATTCCTCTACTTCGGAAGCGGGAGCCTCCTCAGATGCCGTTTCTTCTTCTGGGGCTGTGAACTCGATGAGGTCAAGCGTAAGTTCCACGTCAATGGGCCGGGGAGTCCGGAAAATCAGGTTGTCCTGGCGCTTGGGGTCTTCCCAGGCGAGGAGGGCGTCGTCGATGTTGAGGAGATTCTGGAGACCATCCATCATGTTGCCGCCGCCGGCCATTGCGCGTCCGCCGCGGCCCATGCCGTTCTCCATGCCGCGCTCTCCGCGCTTTGTGCGTTTGGAACTCTTGCCGCCCATGTCGCCCGTTCCTTTGTCGCCGCGGCGGCTGGAGCGGGAGCTGCGTGCACTGGAAGCCTCACGGCCGCCCGTCATTCCGTTCTGACCATTTCCCCGGCCCAGCTTTTCAGCCTTCTTGGTATCCAGCATTTGTCTGCGGAGAAGGGCGATCTGGCTGAATTCCTGCTGGGGTTGGTCGATGGTGGTCGCCTCGAAGGAGATGTTCCGGATGAAGAAAAGCATGTGCCGGTCGTTTGTCAGGTTGTTGAGGAGAGTCTGGACAACCAGGGAAGGCGCCTGGAAATTGATGACGATGGGGGTGATGGTATGGTCGCCGTCTTCCTCGACCTGGAGAGAACGCGGGAAATCCAGCAGGGAGACTGTCTTCACGCCGGCGCGTCCGAGGTGGTTGACAAGCTGTTCATAGATCATCAACTGTCTGAAGATGGGTTTGAAATCTTCCTCGACGAGGGGCTCGGTGCCTTCGTTGATTTCCGCCAGCTTTCCGCCGATGGTGTCCTGGAAGTCCATCTTGTAGGTTACCAGTGCCAGATCGGTGATTTGACTGAGCTTGGCGTCCAGCATGTCCGCGGCGCGGGTGGAGTTCTGCGGGATTTCCGGCTCGAAGGAGAAGCGTTTGTAGAGCTCCATCTTCAAGTTGTTGTAATGTCCGACGGCAATCTGGCGATTCTGTTCGGCGATGATGGCGTTTTCCAGTTCGCCATTGTTTCCCTTTGTGACTTTCCAGCCATCCTTGTTCAGTGTGTCGAACCACGCCTGCTGGGATTCGATTTCTTTCTTGGATTCGTCGTAAGCCTTGCTGTACTGGAAAGTCCGGAGCAACAAGAAGGACAGCGCGACCAGAAAGACTAGCGTGCAGAGGAGGATTCCCCAATTTTTCTTGATCAAGTCCATTTGTTATTGAAGAAAATGTGTGGATTGCAAAAGTTCTTCGGGGCTGGCCGCTGTTTTAGTCCATGGGGCCGGCGCCCATTCCGGCGCCCATTCCGGCGCCCATTCCGCCTTCCTTTGTTTCATTCCATGGGTAGGCTTCCAGAACCACGTTGAACTTCAACTGGATTTCAAAATCCGCGCCGTTTTCAAGATAGACGCTCTTCTGGCGGGTGACCGTCGTAGTGAATTCGTCTTCGTTGCTGAAAAGCTGGGACTTCCTCAGGTTTCTGACAAAGAGCAGGTCACCGGACTGGTCTAGGTGGCTTTCATCCTTGGGGACGGAAATCTCGTTTCCTTCCTCGTCCAAGGCGACCTCCGTGTCTTCCTCCGGCGCGGACTTTTCCGGGACTTCAAAGGGATACTTGGGTTCTGCCGCCAACTTGGGGTCACGTCCGAAGTTGTTTCCGTATGCGGCGATGGTGTGTGCTTCGATGACAACTCCGCCGATAGTGGCCAGGCTGGGGCCTGCGGAGCCGCCCATCATGTCCATCTCTCCGCCCATCATTGCGGATCCCATGTCCATTCCGCCGCCCATGCCGAACATGTCTCCGCCGCCCGCCATGGAGCTTTCCTCTTCGACGATACTGGTTCTCTCGACGGGGGACATTTCGCCGAAGACGGGGGTGATGGAGTCAATCCAGACGTTGGCGGGCTTGGCTCGGAAGATTTCCTCGATGACAAGCGGCCATTGCGTGCGATACATAAGGAAATTCTTCAGGTCATCCACTTGTCCGACGGCGCTCTTGGCCTCGCCGATGGCGCCTTTGATTTCATTGTAGGAGGATTCGTATTTCGCGCGCTCGCGCTGATAGGCTTCCACTTCCTTGTTGGACTGGTTGACGCTGTTCTTCACGCTTCCCATGATGATGAAGAAGAGCACCAGCAGGGTGAACATGGCCGCCACGAAATAGGGTTTCTTGTAGACCAGGGACTGCTGGCGGGCCACTTCCTTGGGCATCAAGTTGATTTCAATGGGGCAGACGCTGGTGTAGCGGAGCGCCAGGCCGATCACTTCACTGAAGGTGTGTCCGACTTCAGACAGGCGCTGCTTGTCCAGTCCCGGGGAGAGGGCGACGCAGCCCAGCGGGTTGAAATATTCCACGGGAATATTGAATTTCTCCGCGAAGAATTGGTCGCAATAGGTCAGAATCGTGGAGCCGCCGGTTAGATAGAGCTTGACCGGATCGCTTCCGTGTTGTTGTGCCTTGTAGATGGAGATGGAACGCGTGATTTCTCCGTAGAGACGGCGCATGATGTTCCGGACGATCTTGGAGACGTCGCTGCTGGCCTCCGTGCCGTTGTCGTCGTCGGTCTTGGCGACGAATCCGTGACGCCGTTTCAGTTCTTCCGCTTCGGGCTGTCCGATGGAGAACTTCCTGGCAATCTGCTGGGTGATGGTATGTCCTGCGATCGGAATTGTTCTGGCGAAGAAGCGGTCGCCTTCCAGGAAGAGCAAGTTCGTCGTGCGTGCGCCGATGGAAAGCACCATCACGCTGCCGTTGCTGCCCAGGCCGTTTGCCCTTGCGGCATTATAGGTGGCGACGGGGGCGACATCGACGAGGACGGGGGAAAGGCCGACTCTCTTGAGTGCGCTGAAGATCTGTCCGATGACATCCTTCTTGACGACCACGGAGAGGACATCGAGGGTTTCCATGACGCCGTCTTCGTTCTCCGGTCCGGCGATGAGCTGGAAGTCCAGGCTGATTTCATCGGCGGCGAAGGGGATGTTTCTCTTCGCTTCGAACTCGGCCAGCTGGCGGATCTGCTTCCGGTCGTTCCGATAGTTGTTGATCTGGCCAAAACGGATCAGCGCGTTCTGTCCAGAGAGGGAGAGCATCGTCTTGCGGGCCTGGATGTTTGCCTCAAGTAGCATCTGCCTGAGGATTCCCTCAATGACGTTGATACGATTCTCCTCGGAGAGTTCTTCCTCGTATTCGCGATGGGCGAACGCCGTCATCTGAACTCCGCCATTTGCGTCGATCTCGAACTCGCCGAGCTTGATGGCGGCAGAACCGATGTCTACGGTCAGAAATCTTTCGTTTTGGGCCATTTTTGAAAATTTCCGGTGCTTCCGGATGTTCAATGCGAGGGAAAAAGGAGGGGGCCTTTTTCTTCCCGCAGGTGTTGGTTAGACAGTATTTCGCGCTAACATACTTTTTCTTTTGCACAATGCAAGTTGTTAGCGCAAAAAAAAACTCCCGGAACGGCATTTTTTTGCAAAAATGAGAAGAATTCCGGGAGTTTTTGGTCAAGAATCGTTTAGGATGCGGAGTAATTCGGTGCGTCCTTTTGCATGATGACGTTGTGAGGATGCGCCTCTTGCAGGCCGGACGCGCTGATTCTCCAGAAACGCGCGTGTTCCTGGAGTTCGGGAATGGTGCGTGCGCCCAGGTATCCGAGGGAGAAGCGGAGGCCGCCTGCGTATTGGTTGACCACGTCTGCGACGGAGCCGCGGAAGGGAATCATTCCCTCGATGCCCTGGGGCACCAGCTTGGATTCGGAGGTCTCGGCGGAGACGCCGTAGCGTTCACGGGAGCCTTTTCCATGGCGCATGGCGTCGACGGAGCCCATTCCCCGGTAGATGACGTAGGTTCGTCCCTGGTGGAGGATTCTCTCGCCGGGGCACTCTTCGGTTCCGGCCAGGGCGGATCCCATCATGACTGTGCTGGCGCCGACGGCCAGGGCCTTCGCCACGTCGCCGGAGTGGGCGATGCCGCCATCGGCGATGATGGGGATTTCATTTCCGACGCCCTTGTATGCATTGTAGATGGCAGTCAGCTGGGGGATTCCGACGCCGGCGACGACGCGCGTGGTGCAGATGGATCCGGGCCCGATGCCGACTTTTACGGCATCTGCGCCGCATTCCAGCATGGCGCGGGCGCCTTCGGTGGTGCAGACGTTTCCTGCGACAACGTCGACTTGCGGATACTGGCGCTTGATTTCCCGGACGGTATCCATTACATTCTTGGAGTGTCCGTGGGCGGAGTCCACGATCAGGGCGTCGGTTCCGACGCGCACCAGCGCTTCAATGCGTTCGGCGTCGAAGATTCCGACTGCGGCTGCGACGCGGAGGCGATGCTGTGCGTCCCGGTTGAAATTGGGCTCCATCTTGTCGATGAGAGTGCGGACGTCCTGCAGGCTGTAGAGGCCAGCCAGGCGGCCTTCTGCGTCAACCAGGGGGAGCTTGCCGACCTTGTTTTCCAGCATCAGCTTCAGTGCGGTCTGCATGTCCGTGCCCTTTGGGGCGGTGACCAGCTTGGTGGTCATGACCTCTTCGACGGGGCGGTCGTAGCTCGTCATGAACTTCTGGTCGCGGTTGGTGAAGAGTCCGCAAAGTTTTCCATTCTCGTCAAGGATGGGGAAGCCATTGAACTTGTAGTTCCGGTTGCTGCGTTCCGCGATGATTTCGTAGACCTTCTGTCCCTTCTGGAAGGTGACGGGCTTTTCGATCATGCCGTTCAGGTAGTGCTTCACGGCTGCCGCCTGTTCAGCCTGCGCCTTTGGGGTAAGGTTCTTGTGAATGACGCCGATGCCGCCCAGTTTGGCCATGGCGATGGCCATCTTGGCCTCGGTCACGGTGTCCATGGCCGCGGAGATGAAGGGCAGGTTGACAGTGATGTTGCGGCTGAATTTGGAGACCGTCTTGGCCTCGCCCGGCAGAAAGTCCGCGTAATAGACCTCCATGGAGACATCGTTGAATGTCAGCGCTTCATGGGGGAAAGATTCCATAAACTTGGCAATGTTTTCATTAACCATAAACGGGTATGTCCTTTTTGCAGGGGATGGGGTTGAAGGGGGGATTCCCAATAAGGGGCCATTGCCACCTTAATATAATCGTGCGGGCGGGGATTTCGCCTGTCTTGACTGAAAAAGAGAGAAATTACCTGTTTCCAGGGAAAAAAAGAACCCCGGGGCCTAAGCAGGCTCCGGGGTTGGAAGCTGGTACCAGAGAAAGGACTTGAACCTTCACGAACGTAAGTCCACTGCGACCTGAACGCAGCGCGTCTGCCAATTCCGCCACTCTGGCATGGAAAGCGGTCTTACTGTAAGCGGGCTTCTGGAAATTACAAGCCTGCGCCAGTGAGAATTTGAAAAAATGGTGCGAGAAGCGGGATTTGAACCCGCACGCCTTGCGGCACGAGAACCTAAATCTCGGGCGTCTGCCAATTCCGCCATTCTCGCAGGGAAGAAGGGAAAAAAAGAACCCCGGGCCTGAAGATAGGATCCGGGGTTGGAAGCTGGTACCAGAGAAAGGACTTGAACCTTCACGAGCGTAAGCCCACTGCGACCTGAACGCAGCGCGTCTGCCAATTCCGCCACTCTGGCATGGGAAGCGGCATTACTGTAAGGGTGTTTTCCCGGATTGCAAGTCTGCCGACTCTTTTTTTTGAAAAAAAACATGGCGCGTCGCGATTTTCCCAGGAATCGGGCGCCTGATGCGGCTTTTTGGGGGATAGCATCCTTGAGTTGCCTGCATGGCCAGGCCGGATATCTTCTCCTATGCTTGCGTTCCGGGCACGGTGCATGTCCGTGTCGGCGAGCCATACATGGACTGGGGGCCCTTTGCCTGGCAGGAGGGGAAAGAATTTTCGGCCGATTGTCTGAAAAATGGAAGAAAGGAATTAGAATATCGATTGTGCCGTGCGTAATTATAGATGTCGGGAGTTGTTTTCGGGGGTGTGCCCGTTCAAAAAGTTTGGATGGGCTGCCAGGATTTCCACGACATCGCAATCACAATGAAGACGCAAACATTTTCCATATTGTTCTGTGGCATCGTCCTTGGGACGGTGCTGTTGTCGGGCAACGAGCCATCGGCTTCTGTTCCTGCTGCCGAATCGGCGCCGACGATGGTGGCCCTTTTCCGGACGAGTTCGCTGGTGCCATCTTTGCCCTATGCCGCCTATCAGGCCTGCGACAGGCTTCTTTCCGAGGCAATCATGAAACATGGCTGCCGGGTTCGTGGACTGGAGGAATCCGCTGCTGCCTTGCAGAAATGCGGTGTGGCCAAGGTGGAGGATCTTTCCGTTGAACAGGCGGAGGGGCTCTTCCGGGAACTTTCTGGCGAGGCTCTGATTCAGTTGACGGTGCTAAGCTATCGGATTTACGAGAGGCTGGAAACGGGGCGTTTTTTCCGGAAAGTCTCGCCCAAGAAGGTTTTGGTTGCGGAACTTTCCGGGGAAATTCAAGTCTGGAAAAAAGGTCATCAGCGGCCGGATGTGTTGAAGTTCCATCGGACGCTGACTAGTCAGGATCCGTCCATCGCGGGACAAGAAAATTCAGAAATGGATGCAAACGGTTTTGGGCAGGAGGCACTGCGTCTCAGCCTGCTTCAGGCACTGAGGGATTTTCATGAAAAAGCACAATAGGAAACATGCTCTGCTGTTTTGGGAAGGCTTTTGCGTTTTGGTTCTCTTTTGTTCTTCCTGCGCCTCCACGGCGAAATTCGACTATGCGTCAGCGCCGGGAAGCATGATGCGTTTCCAGGCGGAACACCAGTTGCCGCCTATTACCGTGGTGCCATTCCGGGATGCCCGTCCTTCCCATAAAGCGGCGGAGGGCAGGGAAGGGGAGAGCGTTTGGGAGAAACTGCCGGAATCCCGTGGCTCCTTTGCCATCGGATGGGTGCCCCTTATGCCATACGCCTGGAAATGCCGGCAGATGCCGGAGGTGAAGCAGGGAAGCCTGGCTACCTTGCGGAGTTTCTGGTGTGATTTCGACCGGGAGCTGGCAGAGGCGGCCATGACCAGCATGAAGGGGGCGGGTTTTTTCCGGGAGGTGCGGTTCGCGGAAACGCCGGACGAGGCGGATACGCGATTCCTGTTCACCGGAACCATCCATTCTACGCGCTATGAAGGAGAACGGCTTACCTACGGATTGACTTATCTCGGGGCGCCGTTCCTGTGGGTGCTGGGGTGTCCGACGGCTGTCTCCCACAATCATCTCTGCGTTTCCTTCCGGGTGGTCGACCGGCGGGAACGCAAGGTGTTGTGGAGATTCCGGTATGAGGGAGAGGAGGCAAGGACCCATTTCCTCTATGCCCGGGTTGGAGAGGACGCTGCCATGTATGCACTGCTCATGAAACAGGCCATGAACGCCGCACTCCATGATTTGAACGCGCAAGTCGCCGCTGCCATGGAGCATTGGGGAAAGAAAGAAACCGAGAAGAAATAAACAAAAAATTCAAACAGGTGTTAGAAAATGTGATGGCGCCGGCGTATTATCCATGAGGCCGGAAGGCATCCGGAAATGTCACAACTTTTGTTAGGAGGAAAGAACATGAACAAATTTTTGAAGACTCTCGCTGTTTTTGCCGTGCTTTTCGTTCTGGGCGGTGGTGCCTTTGCTGGTCCGCGCGGTCCGCGCGGTCCCCACGGTCCGGGGCATTTCGGACCGCATCGTCCCGTTCCCGTGGTGGGGAATCGCCATCATCACGGTGGCCATGGTGGTCCGAGCCACGGTTGGTGGAATGGCGCCTTGGTGGTTGGCGCTACCCTGGGGGTTCTGGATATTGCCAGCCGTGCCCTGGCACCCGAACCGACAGTCGTGGTTCAGCAGCCTGCCCCGGCGACGGTCGTGGTCCAGCAGCCCGTGGTTCAGCCTGTGGTTCAGCAGCCCATGGTGATCCAGCAGCCCGTGGTTCAGCCCGTGGTTCAGCAGCCTGTGGTTCAGCCTGTGATCTACACCCAGCCGGTTGCCCAGCCTGTGACTCCTGCGGGGGTAATCTATCGATAGGTTCATGGAAATTGAGGCAACCAGTTGCAGTATGCTGTCAGGCGTCGGGCAAAATGATCCCGATGCCTGGCAACGTTTTTACGACCGCTACAAGCTCATGGTGTATGCCCGCGGCCGTCGCTATGGAATGGACGCCGCGGACATCGACGACCTTCTGAGTCGTGTGATGTCCAAGTGCTTCGTGCGGGAAGAGGGACGGGCGAATCCCCTTCTTTCCTATGACAAGAGCAAGGGGCGTTTCCGGGACTATTTCTGCCGGATCGTGAGCAACGAGGCTGTTACCATGCTTCGTGAACGCCAACGCCGTCGGGAAGTTCCCGCTGAGAACCCGGAAGGGCAGGAGATGGATTTTGCGGATACCCGGGAAGAGGCGATGATGCAGAAAGAGTATCGTCTCTGTCTTTTGCACGAGGCATTTGAAGCTGTGAAAAAGGAGGCTTCGCCCCGTCAGCTGCAGGCGTTCATGGCAGCGAGAATGGACGGCGTCTCTCCCAAGAAAATCGCCCGTCTGCAGAATGTCTCCCTGGCGACTGTATACAATGACATTGCCGCCATCGTGGAATCCCTGCGGCAGAAGATCGTTTTTCTGGAAAAGGAATGAAATTCCATGGAACATCTTACCGATTTTCAATTGATGGAATATCTTTCTGGAGATGCCGGGTTGCTGAGAAGATTTCTATGCCGCCGGCATCTTCGTCGTTGTCCGAAATGCGCAGAGCAGGCGAAGGCTCTTCAGGACGAGCTGGAGGCGCAACGCAGCCTTGGCGCGGAATTGAAGAGCGTTCAGAAACTGGCCAAGGAGGCGGACAAGACCATGACGATGCCGAAGGCTCCTGTTTTTTCCAAGGACAATTGATGTCTTTTCCCGATTCAGCCAAGAGATATGCCGATGAACTTCCCCAGGGGCTTCTGGAGGGGTATGTCACATTGCGCACCATTAATTCGGGGGCGTACGGGACGGTCTATCTGGGAAAGGATTCCACGCATCGGGAATTGGCAGTGAAAGCAGTCAATGCCGTTCTTCCTCAGGCTGCGCAGAGCCGTGAACGCCAGGGGGTTGTGAATTATCTGGAGAAATTTCCCAAGGGGGGCGAGCACCTTCTGGAAGTCTTTCATGTTTCGCCTGCCGGGCAGCCGTTGCGTTATTCCATGGAGCTGGCGGACAATCTGAATGACCCCAATATGTCTGATAATTACCAGGCGGACACTTTGGCCGCCCATATTGAACGCTATGGGAGGCCGCCGTTGAAATTGCTTGTAGAGTGGATGCACCAGCTGCTGGATGGCGTGGAGGTGCTCCATAGTCACGGACTTTTGCATCGGGACTTGAAGCCGAGCAACCTCTATTTTGTCAACGGGAAGCTGAAAATCGGCGATGTGGGGCTGGTGACGACCTGGCATGCGGAGAGTTCCCTGTACGGGACAGAGGCGTATATCCCGTCCGGGATGGATTATGCTTCGCCGGAGACGGATCTCTACGCCGTGGGGAAGATTCTTTATGTCATGGCTACGGGGTATGGGGTGGACGAATTTCCTCGCCTAGGGGGAGAAAAGGTGAAGGACGCCGGGATGGTTCAGATCAACCAGTTCATCATCAACCAGGCCTGTGCCAGGGAGTCGCAAAGTCGTTTCAAGACGGTCCGGGCTTTCCGGGAAGCTTTTGATGCGATCTGCGATCCTGTGGCCAAGGCGCGGCGCCGGCAGAAAATCCGCCACGGCCTTTTTTTGACGGCGCAGGTTGTTGTTGTGCTGGCGTTGCTGCTTGCCTTGTACATTGCAGTGACCAAGCGGCAAGTCCTGCAAAGGGTTGGTCCTTCCGCATGGTACGAGATGATTCCGCCTACCGACGGGACCATGGAATATCTTTTCGGCGCACAGCTGGAGGTGATCTCCGATGGCTGGGAGGAATGTTTTCCCGACGGGAGTGAAGAGGTTTCCTTGGTGACGCCGGAATTTATTGCCAGCCAAAATGTTGAATGCTATTTTGAGGTTTCCAGCGATTGCCGCCGGGCCGAACTTTGCGTGGAGTTTCTGGATGAGGCAGGTCGGATCGTCTCCCGTTTGGTCGGCATCATCACTCCCAAAGGCGTTTTTTCGGTGACTACGGTCATCGAGGGAAATCCTGACGGGCAGATGACCTGGGGCATCCGCGCTCTTGCCTTGGGAGGGCGCCTTTTGCTTTTGGCCAACGGTCGCCCGGTGCTGGAGGCTCCCATGCCGGAGAATCCGCCATGGCGCGTGGCGGTTCGTGTGAAAAGCCAGGAGGCTGGCAACTTGCGCTTGAGGAAATTCTGTTGTTTTGGAACACGTGTTCCGTGAAGTCATGTCGAAGATCTGCGGTTTTGTTCTGGCGGCTGGCGAAGGCCGCCGTATTCGTCCTGCCACTCTGGTTCATCCCAAGGCGCTTTTGCCATTCTGCGGAGTGCCGTTGCTGAATCTGGCGTTGTCCGAGCTGCTGGCCGTGCCGGAAGTGACGCAGGTGGTGGTGAATGCCAGCTATCTCGGGGAACAAGTGGAGGAGGCCTGCCGGAATTTCAGTCGCGCTCATGGAATCGAAGTGAATTGTTCCGTGGAGGAACATCTGCTGAACCATGGCGGCGGTATCCGGAAAGGCGTGAAACGCTTTGTCACGGACGCGGATACCATCTTCGTACACAATGTGGACGTGGTCCATGACTACGATCTGCGAGACATTCTGAAATTCCATCAGGAGCATGAGGCGGATGTCACGGCGCTGCTGATTCCCAATAACCGGAAAATCGGTGTTTCCGTGGACGACGAGAGTCGCATCACTAGTTTCCATTCGGGCGAAGGGCATCTAACTTTCTCCGGGTTGTATCTTCTGAAGAAGGAAATTCTGGACTTCCTGCCTGCCGAAGAAGATGCTCCCAGTATCTTGACCGCCTTCCAGCGCGCTGCGGCGGCGGGAAAGCGCGTTCTGGGAATGGTGGGCGAAGAGAATCGCTATTGGTCGGACGTTGGGACGCCCCGGGAGTATATCCGCGCCCACGGAGAGATTACGGATTGCGGTCTGCCTGGACAGCAGATGCTTCGCGAGGCGGTGCTGGAACAAGGGCGTCGGCGTTTCGCGCTGGAGCAGAAGGGGGTCCGATGCACCGGGGCTTTGGGGCTGGGAGACGATCTTCAGATTCCCCAGGGAAGTCATCTGCACAATGTGGTGGTCTGGGACGGAACCGTCCTGGAAACGCCGGGAGTCTATGCCGACGGCATTATCGGAGGTGGAAGGATTCCTGCGCCGCTGCCGCCCAATGACGCGAATCGTCAGCCGGACGGGCGTGTCTTCAAGGCGCTGGATTTGATTCGCCCCGAAGGAAAATACGAGGAGCCGATGAAGCAAGGATCCGGCCGGCGGTACATTCGTCTGGAGGATCCCGTGAAAGGCGGCAGCGTCATTTGGAGCGCTTATTCTTTGACACGCCGGGAGAACTCCGTCTTCGCGGAGGAGACGGTCTTTTTGAAGCGCCTGGGGATCCCTGTGGCGGATGTCCGGCTGCATTTGCCGGAGAAGGGCGAACTGGTTTTGGAGGACCTGGGCGGCAAGGATCTTCTGCAGGCGTCGCCGGAAGAACGTTGGGCGCTTCTGCCGCAGGTGCTGGCACAGGCCGCCCATCTGCACCATGTGGGCGCACAGGCGGCACGGCTGGACGAGGTGCCGCTTCAGGCGCCCTTCACCCTGGGATACTACAATTGGGAACGGGACTACTTTCGAAAGAATTTCCTGTCAAATGTGCTGGGACGGACGGATATGTGGGACGATCGCACGGCACGGGAATGCTGTATGATCCGCGCCGCGCTGCTGGATGAACCCCAGGTCCTGCTCCATCGTGATTTCCAGAGCGCCAATATCAAGGTCCGCGATGGGAAATGCTACTGGATCGACTATCAGGGAATGCGTCTGGGCGCGGCGGTCTACGATTTGGCGTCGCTGCTCTACGACCCATACGTGGAATACACGCCGGAACAGCGCTGTGCTGCCTGGCGGCAATACTGCGAGTTCGTCTTCCAGGAAGGCGGCCGGATTTCTCCCGAAGGTCGTTTCCATGCGGCCGCCATTCAGCGTCTGATGCAGGCGTTGGGAGCGTATGGCACCTTGTGGAAACTGATGGGCATGGAGTGGTATCGGCCATTCATCACGCCGGCTTTGAAGCACCTGCGCCAGGCGGCTCTGGCGGTAGGTAGCTTCCCCGGATTCGTGCATTTGGCGGAGAACGCCCTGGAACTCTGGGAGAAGGCGTAGATGGGGAATATGGATTCACCGGAAATCATCCTTCTGGCGCCGGCCGGAAATCACGAGTGCCTGGCTGCTGCGCTGCAGAACGGAGCGGATGCGGTCTATTTCGGCGTGGGAAAGTGGAATATGCGTTGCCACGCTACGTCGAATTTCACCCGCGAGGAGCTTCCCGATGTGGTGAAGCGCTGTCATGAGGCAGGCGTGAAGGCCTGGCTGACCGTCAATATCATCGCCTACGATCAGGAACTTGAGGAATTTCAGACGCTACTGGAGGCAGCCAAGGCGGCGGGCGTTGACGCTATTATCGCTTCGGATCCCGCCGTCATCCGCCGCGCGTCGGCCCTGGGGCTTCCCGTGCATCTTTCAGTGCAGGCGAATCTCTCCAACTGGGAGGCCATCGCCTTCTACGCTCCTTACGTGGAGACCGTGGTGGCTGCGCGGGAACTCACATTGGAACAGCTGGAATCCTTGGCAAAGAACATCCGTCTTCATGATTTGCGTGGTCCCAACGGCAAATTGATCCGCCTGGAGGCCTTCGCCCATGGCGCATTGTGCATCGGACTTTCCGGACGTTGCGGAATGAGTCTCTGCGAATACAATTCCAGCAGCAATCGCGGCAGTTGCTATCAGCCTTGCCGACGGGAATATATCGCACGGGACGCGGAGACCGGTTACGAGTTCAAGATCGCCAACCAGTATATCATGTCTCCCAAGGATCTGTGCACGATTGCCCATCTGCCGTGGCTGTTGGACGCCGGGGTCTCCGTGCTGAAAATCGAGGGGCGCGGACGTTCCGCCGACTACGTGGCGACGGTCATTCGCGCCTATCGTCAGGCAGTGGATCTTTACCGGCAGGGCGCCAAGCCTTCCGAAGAGCAGCTGGCGGAGTGGAACCGGGCGCTGCAAGGTGTCTTCAACCGGCGGTTCTGGGAGGGCGGATACTACTACGGCGAACAAAGCGACGTATGGGCCGGAGCACGGGACAGCCAGGCCACCATCCGAAAGCAGTTCCTGGGCGTGGTTACCCACTATTACGCCCACCCCAAGGTGGTGGAGGCAATCCTCCAATCCGGAAATCTGAAGGTCGGGCAGAAAATTCTCATCACCGGCCCGACCACGGGGGCGGTGGAATATACGGTCCCGTCGCTGCAAGTGCTGGAGAAGCCGGTCGAGTTTGCCGGCATCGGCGCGGACGTCACTTTCCCCTATCCCGAAAAACTCCGTCCGAACGACAAGATTTTTGCACTTTTGGAACGATAGTTCGGGAACCCGGGGTTGTCGTTGCAGTCATAGAAGCGTCGTATCTGTTCAGAAGGGATGCCTTGATCCACGAATGAGCACGAATGTACACCAATGGCGTTCAGGACCGCCTGCCTGAACGGACAAATGGATGATTCGTGGCCATTGGTGTGCATTGGTGGTTTTGCAATCTCGTTTTGAAAAATAACGAAGCGTCTTTCTTTTCACATTTTCAAGGGAGTTCTCTTATGCGTTTCTTTTCTTTCTTCTTGGCATTGCTGACGACCATGGGACTTTTTGCAAAAGATTCTTCGATGACGGCCCGTCCGTTGCATTATCTTTCCACGGACAAACAGATCTACCATCCGGGGGAAAAGGTCTTTTTCCGCGACGTGGTGCTGGATGGCCAGACGAACTATCCGTTGGACGAGTTTCTTCAGCTGCCCCATGGTTTTCGCTGGAAGCTTCTCGGACCGCAGGAGAACGAAGTGGCCTCCGGCAGGTTTGAATACGAAAATTCCGTTGGCGCGGACGTGTGGTCCATTCCCAAGGATATCGCAGGCGGAATCTACACGTTGAAGGTATGGGGGAACGAAGGCGCGCCGGCGGAACGAACCTTTGAGGTGCGGAACTACCGTGCTCCTCGCATCCGCACTCAGATTGATTTCCTGAAGCGCGGTTATCTGCCTGGCGAAGAGATTACGGCGGTCATCCGCTTTCAGCGGGCGGAAGGCGAGGCGTTGGAGAATCCCCGCGTCTCCGCCACTGCGGTTCTGGATGGCGAAGTGATTTATCAGGGCGAGGATTTGCCTGTGGCGGATGGCGTCGCCACTGCGAAATTCGCGCTGCCTGCGGAAATCGCCAATGGCGATGGCACATTGAATTTCACTATTCTGGACGGCGGAGTGCTGGAGGCTGCGGGAAAGAGCATCCCCGTGCTGCTTTCCAATTATACGGTGGAGTTCTATCCCGAGGGCGGCGATCTGGTGGAAGGCGCGGTGAATCGCGTTTACATTGAGGCACGCCAGAAGAATGGCCAGGGCGCCGATATCGCGGGAAAGATCGTGGATGCCAGTGGCGAAAAAGTCGCGGAATTCGCAACGGTCTTTGACGGACGCGGCATTGCGGAGTTCACCCCCGCCAAGGGGCAGAGCTATCGGCTCGTCGTCCCCAATGAAATCACGGGGACGAATCGCGAGTTCGTTTTGCCCCCCGCCAAGGCCGGCGCCACGATTTCCGCTGTCAAGCCTGTCTATGAGTTTGCGGAACGCATCGTTTTGCGCATCCAGGTCTCTCCCGAAGGCGCGAAACAGCTTGGATATGTAGTTTTGCGCAAGCGCGATGTGGAAATCCAGAAGGTCAAGCTGGGGAAGGAGCAACGCGAGGTGGAACTCAAGGCCGGCGAGGCGGAAGGCGTCCTCGTCGCCACGCTCTATGCCAAGGACGATACGCCGCTGGCGGAACGCCTGGTCTTCCGTAGCCCCAAGTATCGCGTTCGCACTTCGGTAGAGGGGACCGACGGCATCTTCACGCCGGGCGGCAAGGTCAAGCTGACGGTCGTCACCACCGACGATGCAGGAACGCCAGTCTCCGCCAATGTGGGATTGACCGTCACCGACGCCTCCGTCTATGACATGGTGGACCGTCGGGACATTGCGCCGCGTCTGCCCGCCATGGTCTATTTGGAGAATGAAGTCCGTTCCTTTGCCGATGCGGGAGACTACTTTGATGCCGCCGATGCCTTGGCGCCTGTGAAGATCGACTTGCTGCTGGGAACCCAGGGATGGCGTCGCTTCGTGCAAGTCCGGAAGGAGGAGATCGCTTCCGAATATTCCGATGCGCTGCTCCGTATCCTGGCGCCGGAGGTGAAATTGTTCAAAATCGAGCCGCGCAGCCGCAGAGGATTCTTTGGACGCGTTGCCAGACTGGGCGCCGTGGAGGACGGGGCCATGGTAAATGACCTTGTCTACGAGGAGGCGATGCCCGTGATGGCAATGGCGGCTGCTCCTGTCGGCGTTGAGGAAAATGCCGTGATGCCCTTGCCGCCTGATTTTGTCGCCGGGGATGAGCTGAAAGCCGTGGGCGGAGCGGAAGTGAAGGCGGAGGCAGATATGCCTGTGGCGGATATGGCTAGGGAGGTCCCCGCGGCCGCGCCGCCCATGATGGCCAAACGTCGTATGATGGAAGAGCCCGTCTGGACGTACGCCCGAGAATATGCCCATCGGGCCCGGAAGGACCGGAAGCCCGGCGATCGCGTGGATTTCACGGAGACCATCTACTGGGCGGCTTCCTGCAAGACCGATCCCCGGACCGGAAAAGCGGAAATCTCCTTCGAACTGCCGGATACCATCGGCGCTTTCCGTGTGCTGGCGGATTCCTTCGGCGGAAACGGTGCTTTGGGCGAATATACGGGCGAACTCAAGTCCGTCCAGCCCTTCTACACGGAAATCAAGCTTCCGCTTTTCATGACCGTCGGTGACGAGGCCCTTCTGCCCATCACTTTGGTGAATGCCACAAAGGAGGCGATGACCGGCGTGAATCTGGTCCTGGAGGCTGGAGACGGCCTGCGAATTCTGGATGCTCCGAAATTCGTGGCAGGCGATGTCCTGGCCGCCGGCGAACGCCGTGCGGTCTTCGCGAAAGTGCAGGCGACGGCGGCAGGCGAGGTTGCGCTGAATGTCCGCGCCGTGGCTGGCGGCAATGTGGATGCCGTGACTCGCAAGGTCACGGTAGTCTCCCGGCTCTTCCCCTTCGCCGC
Source organism: Lentisphaeria bacterium (assembly GCA_024405215.1). GTDB lineage: Bacteria > Verrucomicrobiota > Lentisphaeria > Oligosphaerales > Oligosphaeraceae > UBA1724. Next base: position 107,890 of record JAKSPB010000002.1, read on the forward strand.
CGCCGCCGGTGCGCGGATTTCCAAGGAGAACGGACTTGTTGCGCCCGTGGAAATTCCCGATGGCGTGGAGAATGGCTCCGTGAAGGTCACGGCGCAGGTCTACAGTTCTCCGGCCGCCACCATGGAGGCGGCGCTGAACGCGCTGCTCCGCCAGCCTCATGGCTGCTTTGAGCAGACCAGTTCCACCAACTATCCGCTGGTCATGGCGCAGCAGTATTTCCTCAGCCACGCTGGATGCGATCCCGCCACCGTCGCCAAGGCACAGGGACTGCTGGACGAGGGTTACAAGAAGCTGGTTTCCTTTGAATGCAGCAAGAAGGGCTACGAGTGGTTCGGCTCGGATCCAGGGCACGAGGCGCTTTCCGCATACGGCCTCATGGAATTCGCCGACATGGCGAAAGTGATGCCTGTGGACCAGACCATGGTCACGAATACTCGCGAATGGCTGTTGAAGCGCCGGGACGGAAAGGGCGGCTTCCTGCGTAACGAGCAGGCGCTGGATTCCTTCGGCCGCGCTCCCGCGCCCACCACGGACGCCTATATCGTCTGGTCGCTGCTGGAAAGCGGCCAGAAGGCCGATACGCTGAAAGCGGAAATCGAAGCCGTGGCGAAGAAGGCCGCATCCGAGGAGGACGACTATCTGAAGGCACTAGCCGCCAACATCCTCTTCCTGGCTGGCGATGCCGATGGCGCAAAGCGTTTTGCCGATGCGCTGGCGAAGGACCAGAAGGCCGATGGCACCATGGCGCACCCCGGCCCCACCATCACCTGTTCCGGCAGCGTCTCGCAGAATCTGGAATGCACCGCTCTGGCGGCCCTGGCGTGGGTTCGCTGCGGTGAAAAGTACATCGCCAATACCGAATGCGCCATGAAGATGCTGGCGGAATCCTGCCAGGCCGGAAAATTCGGTTCCACCCAGTCCACCGTGCTGGTTCTCAAGGCCATCAACGCGTATGATGCGGCTTTCGCCAAGCCCTTGAGCGATGGCACGGTGCAGCTCTGGCTGGATGGCAAGCCCTTTGGTGCTGCCGTTCCTTTCACCAAGGACTCCAAGGGCATTCTTGCACTTCCCGATTGCGGACTGGCCATGACGCCGGGCAAGCATTCGTTGGAAATCCGCCTGACCGGCGAAAGCGAACTTTCCTGCTCCGTGCAGGTAGAGGGTATGACCGTCATGCCTACCAATGCGGGAAGCGTGACATTGTCAACGGAACTCAGCAAGCGGGAAGTCACGGAAGGCGAGCCCGTCCAACTGATGGTGAAGGTCACCAATACGGCTGACGCGGAAGCCCAGATGCCGCTGGCGGTCATCGCCATCCCCGGCGGTCTGGAACCCCGCGCCGAACAGCTCAAGGAGCTCAAGGAGGCAGGCCGCATCGCCGCCTACGAAGTGCAGGACAATGCCGTGGTTCTCTACTGGCGCGGCCTGGCGCCCAGGCAGACGGCGCAGGTGCCTCTTGCCCTGACTGCCGCCATCCCCGGCGAATACACGGCGGCGGCCTCCCGGGCCTATCTCTACTACGACGACCAGGCAAAGCAATATCAGCCGGGTGTGGCCGCCAAGATTGCCCCCAAGGAGAGATAATAGGGATAGGATAGTTTTTGTATAGTTTTTTCCCCTTGGGCAGGATTTTTCCAAGGGGAAAACTATACAAAAATTATAATTTTCGGCTGCCATCCTTGCGCGGAGGCGCTTTTTAGTTGGATGACCAGTTGCCAGACAGGATCTGCGTATTGGGATTGTATATCAGCGTGAAGCCGCCGCCGTTTGGTGCGCGGTCGATTACGCGTAGCTTGGGCAAGTCTTCCGGTCTTTTTTCGATGATCTGCCCATCCACGATGCTCCAATCAGCTTCATCGAATTCGCTGAAGATCCAGCCCTTTTCCCGGGCGAATTTTTGCAGGCCGTCGGAATCGACTTTGCATTCCGTGTCGCAGTGTGCTCCCCACATGAAGGATGGATGGTATTTCACGGTGATGTCCGTGGCGTCTTGCGGAATCATTTTCCACGCCATAAAGGCATTGATTCGCTTGAATTCCTTTTCTGAGTAAGCGTCCAGACGGATTTCGTATGTCCGGTCGCCATTCAAGCCGGATATGCAGATCGTGTCTGCAATTCCATAGCCGCAAAGGAGCAACACGCCCAGGGACAAGCTCATTCCCAATAGGGCGATGATGCGGGAGGCATTGCCGCGAATTTGCCCGTCATGGTATTTCTGTGGAACGAAGACGCCCCAGAGGAATGCACCAAGGGATGCGAGGACATTGGCTGCAAGAAGCCAGAAGATTGACGCGCGAATGTTCCAGCGGCCTGCGACAACGATTGGAACGGGAAGAATGAATGCGGATATCTGAAGTGTGCGAAGCAGATAGGTGCATCCTGTGTGCCAGCGGCTTTGCGTGACGGGATATTCGTCCTCTGGCGATATGAGCATCCGTTTGAACGGGGCTTTGACGTGGCGTCGGCAGAAAAGATAAATGCACAGGAAGAGAGCCCATATCGGCAAGGAGAAAATCAAAAAAAAGATGATGACCATGCCAAGAATCCTCCGGTGTATCGGGCACGTTTTTTGTGGGGTAGGATGGTTTTTGTATAGTTTTCCCCCTTGGCTAGGATTTCCCCAAGGGGAAAAAACATACAGAAACTATACAAAAACTATACAGAAACTATACAGAAACTATACAGAAACTATACAGAAACTATACAGAAACTATACAG
>JAKSPB010000020.1 GCA_024405215.1 Lentisphaeria bacterium
CGACTATCGCAAACTCATCAGCGGCGGAAACTACTATGTTGACAAGACGCTGCTCATCCAGCGGTTGCTGGATCGCCGTTCTGAAGTGACACTCTATGCCCGACCGAGGCGTTTTGGGAAATCATTGAACCTGTCCATGCTGGACTACTTCTTTAACGTGGATGGTTCTGGCAAGGGGCTCTTCGACGACTGTGCGCTTTCACGCTCCGAACGCCCGTATCGGGAGGAGATGGGGAAGTATCCTGTCATCTCCATGAGTTTCAAGGACCTGAAGATGGACACCTACGAGGAGGCTGCGGACAATTTCCGTGCCGTCTGCGCAGAGGTTTTCGTAAAGCACCAGTATCTGTTGAATGACAGGGGACTTCTGCCGGAAGACCGCGATACTTTTCTGGCGGCCATGGGGCGAAGACTGCCCGAAAACCAATTGCCAATGGCCCTGAAGCTGCTGATGGCCAGGCTGCATGGTTTCCATGGCCAGCCTGTGGTGCTCCTGCTGGACGAATACGACGTGCCGCTCCAGACGGGATACCTGAAGGGCTACTACGATCGGGTCCTGAATCTCATCCGTGCCCTCATGAGCGCGACCTGCAAGACGAACCCCCACCTGCGCCTGGCAGTCCATACGGGGTGCCTGCGCATTTCGGGCGAGAGCATCTACACGGGCTTCAACAACCCTTCCATCAACACCGTCCTCTCCTCCACCTGCGGCGACTGCTTCGGCTTCACGCCGGACGAGGTCAAGGCCCTGCTGGAATACTACGGCATGGGCGGACTCTTCGGGACGGTGCGCGAGTGGTACGACGGCTACCGCTTCGGCGACGCGGAGATCTACAACCCCTGGAGCGTCATCAGCTTCGTGGTGGAGAACCGCGACAGGAGCGCGGTGCGTCCCGAACCCTACTGGGCCAACACCTCCGGCAACGATTTGCTCCAGACCCTCATCGAGGACAGCGTCAGCGGGAACGGCTCCCGCGGCGAACTGGAGACGCTGCTTTCCGGGGGGACCGTGCGCCATTCCGTACGCGAGCAGATCAACTACGCCGGCATGAAGATGGACTCCACCGCCCTCTGGACTACGCTCCTCTACACGGGCTATCTCCGCACGAAAGACTTCCCGAACCAGTTGCCAAGCCTGGACGACCTGGAGCTCCAGCTGCCCAACCGGGAGGTCGCGGAGACCCTGAAGCACCACCTTGACATCTGGTATAAACAAGCCATTCCTACCTGGAACCGCACCGGGCTGGTCAAGGCCCTGGCCGAAGGCGATGCCGGGGAGGTGCGTTTCCAATTGAATCGGCACTTGGCACAGACCATCAGCTACCACGACCGGGCGGAGAACTTCTACCACGGCTTCATCGCCGGATTGCTTGCCTCCATCGAAGGCTGGCGTTGCGAGAGCAACCGGGAGAGTGGCAACGGTCGCCCCGACCTTGTTTTCTTCACTCGTGACTCCATGGACTGCGCAGTGGTCATTGAAATCAAGCCTGCCTCCTCTCGCGACGACCTAGCCGGAAAGGCGCGTCAGGCCTTGGACCAGGCTTCGGAGCGCAACTACGTGGCCGACTTCCGCCGCCTCTACCGCACCGTCCGCGCCTATGGCATCGCCTGCTACAACAAGGAATGCACAGTGCTGGCGGGGGAATAGCTGGGAACCTTTGTGATAGGCCCATTTTTCTTTGTGCCACTTGCGAAAAGTGACTGCTGAGCTATATTAACCGCATCTTCTTTGTTTTTCAACTTGGAGTGAATAGCTTGCAATTGAAAGGAAACTGAATTTTCTTCTTCTTACATAGCTGGCCAGCTCTTGATGGTCCTGGCCAGCGTCTAGTGCTGTCGTTACCCTCTAAACTACCACCTTTGACCGTAACAGATACAGCGAATGGGCATGCTCTGCTCTGGAGCGTTGCTGTTTGTGTGTATCTGTAGGCTGTGGTAGGCCTTGAGGGTAGCATGAATCGTGACGCTCTTTTTTTTGTTTTTCTGAATTCGTAGCGTTCAATTTGTCAATGGCTATCGGCTTCAATAGGATTTTTTGAATTACAAACATGGCGACTTCCTTGTATAGGACGTTGTGCATTAAGAAGGCAATATATGTCCATGGAAAAAGAAAATCGTTCAGATAATGCCCATCTGGCAGCTATTTCAAATGACGTTGTCCAGCGGTATGGAAGTGGCGTAAAGGAACATTTTGTTGCGTATTCGGGAATAGACAATGAAACTGGAAAACAGTTAAAGCGCAGTTTGACACAGATAGCAAAAAGCAAAGTAAATCCCGAATACCGTGATTCAAATATCAAGCAACAGGCGGGATTTTCTGCCGAAGTAAAGGAGGTGGCAAGAAGAAGGGCAGAAGAAGCCATATCAGGACGTGCTCCGACAACTGTTCGTACAGATGACATTCCTGGACATGTCAATGACCCATTGTTTGATATTACTTCGTCTGTTGATGGCCATGGGAATCCTATTCCAGGCAGCAGTGTGCAAATGAAATTTGTCGGAGCAAGTCCAAGTGCCGCTGTGGACAAAATGATGACCAAAGATTTTCAGAAATATATAGATGGTGATGTTAAGATGGTTGTCCCAAGTGATTATTATGATGGGATGAAAATTGAACTTAACAATAGAATATCTGAATTAGAGAAACAAGTTGATTACCTTAAAAAGAATGGAAAATACGAAGCAGCTTCTGTCAAGCAGGCACAATTAGAAAAATGTAAGACATTGAACAAGAATTTGCAAAAAAGTAAAGTGTCAAATGCAGAAGCTCTTGAAGCCCGCAATCAACCAATTAAATCAACCGCAAAAGATATAGCTAGGCTTGGAAATCGTGCCGGACTTGAGCAAGCCAAGATTGGAGCAGCAATCGGCGGTGGGATGTCTCTGGTAAGAAACCTGATAGATGTTTGTCAAGGGAAGAAGAGCAAAGAAGAGGCTGCATTGGCGGTTGTCGGTGATACTGCAACTGCGGCAGGTGTGAGTTATGTCACGGCTTTTGGAGGCGCTGTCATAAAAGGCGCAGCTCAAAACTCCTCGAAAGAAATGGTCAGGCTGGCGGCAAAGACGAATTTGCCTGCTTATGTCGCTACGTCTGCCATTGAATTGACGAAGACCATCAAAGATTTCTGCTGTGGAAAAATTGATGGGGTTGAATGTCTTGACCAATTGGGCGAAAGAGGATATGGAATGGTCAATAGCGCTTTGTATGCGGCAATTGGCCAAGCTGCCATTCCCATTCCTGTGGTTGGTGCTCTGGCTGGGAGTATGATGGGGTATTTCTTAAGTTCAGCATCGTACAATGTTCTAAAAGACAGTTTGCGTGAGGCTAAACTGGCGCGGGAGGAACGCATTCGCATCGAACGTGAAGTAGAGGAATCAATTTTGATGATACGAAAATTTCGTGCAGAATTGGAGCAAAGAATTGAACAGAATCTTTGCCAGATGCGTTCACTTTTCGAAAATGCGTTCTGTGCCATGCAACATGCCTTGAATACGGGGGATGTTGACACCTATATTCATGCCACCAATGAGATAACAAGAAGTTTTGGAAAAAAGCCGCTTTACGAGAATGCGGCTGAATTTGATCAATTGATGCTTTCAAACGAACCATTGAGGTTCTAAATCCACAACAAACAAGGAGATAACCATGCCAATTCCATTTTTGATTCTCGGAGCAGCAGCTTTGGCCGGCGCAGTCGGCATCGGAAAAGGCGCAAAAGCAATTTCTGATAATAGCAAGGCGAAATCCATAAATGGGACTGCTCAGGAGATTCTTGATGATGCGAAGCAAAATCTAAAAATCGCCCGTGATTCCACAAAAAAATCCTTGGAAGGCTTGGGGAAAAAGAAATTGGAAATGTGCCAGGGAACTCTTTCAACCTTCGTTACAATCTTTAGCTTGATTAAAAATGTCGAGTTGAACGATAGCACTGGCGTGGCGGAATTGGCGAAATTCAGAATAGACAAGCAGAATTTCGCCCAATTGAAAGAAGTTACAATGCTTGCCGGTTCCATGGCGGGCGGAACGGTTGGTGGCGCAGTGGCAGGCGGTGCGGTTGCCTTTGGCGCGTACGGCGCAGCCACTGCATTTGCCACGGCATCGACTGGAACGGCTATCGCAAGTCTCAGTGGAGCAGCGGCAACAAATGCCACGCTGGCTTTCTTCGGTGGCGGTTCATTGGCTGCGGGCGGCTTAGGCGTGGCAGGAGGGACGATGGTTCTGGGAGGCCTTGTGGCTGGACCGGCCTTGGCAGTTCTTGGTTTTGTCATGGGAGCCAAGGCAAGTGCGAATCTTGACAATGCCTATGCCAATCTCGCAAAGGCGCGTGAGGCTGAAGAACAGGTTCTGACTCTCATACAGGCGTGTCATGGCATAAAAGAACGCGCCGATTTGTTTACCAATGCGCTGATGGTCCTAGATGGACAACTGAAGCCCATGGTGCAAAGATTAAGCAATCTAATTCAGCTGGAAGGTGTGGATTACAGAAGTTATTCTGCTTCCGCCAAAAATATTGTCGCCGCTTTGGTTTCAACGGTTCAGGCGGTCAAGGCTTTGCTTGATACGCCTCTGCTGGATGAAAAAGGTGCATTGACTGCTGAATCGGGAACGGTTTACAATGCTGTCGCCATGTATGTTGATAAGGATGAAGATACTGATGCTATTTCTATTGATGACGAAGAATGGAGCAATAATTGTTTATAACTGAAAAATGCGGTTAAATCATGCATTTTAAATGTGACAAATGTGGATTATGCTGCAAGTTGCTAAAGAGAATTCCGCAACTTGCAGCATTTGACCGTGGCGATGGGGTTTGCATTCACCTCAAGGATAATCTATGTGATATCTACCCTAATCGACCGATGATTTGCAATGTGGAGAAAATGTTTTCTTCATTTTCAAAACAGATGTCAGAGGAGGAATATTTGACTATGATGCGAGAATCTTGTCAGTTCATCAAACAGCATTTTAATGAACTGCAAACGGAAGATTGGTAATTTTTATGACGGTAAAAGAAACAAGAGGAGAGTGTATGGGGAGAACACGTTCCGGGAAAAAACAAGGAAGTCCAGGGCAGCCTGTCTTTTGTGGGGACGGCGCGTTTCCGCCCAAGCGTGGCGAGCGGCGGCGGGTAACCGCAGGTCGAGCGACTTGGCCGTTGTAGTCTTGGTGAAAGCGGAAGCGGAATTTGTTGATCGGCAGTCATATATACATCCAGATCCTAAAAAAGTCGACCCAATGTCAAGCAATTCTTGATTGCATGAAAGAGTTCTGTCCTTGAGCGGATGGGATTGGTTGAAATATATAACACAGATGTTATATTGATGTTCATGCCAGAAAAAAAGCGAATCAAGAAGAAGATTTTCATTGAAATGCCTCGCGTCACGGACTTCATGGCCTCTCAAAGCCAGGAAATCAATGACGAATATCAGGGCATTTTACGGAAACTGGAAGAGGACGGTCATCTGTCCATGCCGTTTGGCGAGAAAATTCCTCGGGAGAATCTCTTTGCCATACGTGTCATCAATGCTGGAAATGTGCGAATTTTCTACGTTTATGGCACAGCTGACCGTGTCTATGGCATCAGTGCCTATGAAAAGAAAACACAGACAATTCCGTTGCATGAATTGAAACTGGCCAGGAAAATCGTACGTTTGCTGAAACAAGGAGGTCTGATATGAAAACACACCCTACGGACAAGGAACTGGCGGCGGAAGTCGCCTATTTCACCGAACATCTGGATGAACTATCCGTTAAGCAACAGGCTGAACGGAAGGCATACTTTGAGAATCCTGACAATGCAGGACGGATTGCCTTTGTACAGCAGCGAATGGCGATTGCCGAGCAGCTTTACAAGGCGAGAAAGAAGGCTGGGCTGACCCAGGCTGAAGTTGCGTCAAGAATGCAGGTGTCCCAGCCACTTGTAGCCAGGCTTGAACGGGGACGAGGCAACATCTCCTGCGATACGCTCCTGAAATATGCCGCTGCCTGTGGCTGTCTTCTTTCCATTACCATCGCCTAGTTTTTTTTGCTCTCTGTTTTGCGGTCGTTCTGTCTCTCTGCGCTCTTTTGAGGAGACGCAGAGGGGCGCTGCATGGGAGGATTTGCTTGGGGAAAATGCCTTGAGACGGCGAAAATGCCAAGGCGACTTTTGCAAAAGGCGTTATATTATGCTCATTGCCCACCGGGGTGCTGTGCATCGGATGTGCACGGCTGAGATCAAACCCGTTAACCTGAACTGAGTAATGTCAGCGTAGGAAGATGAACAGTGAATATGCCAACTGCATTCCATCTGATTGCCGCGACATTGGATGGAAGATGAAAAACACAAAGCAAACGACATTATTGGGACATAGCCTGATCTGGTTTGGAGCGGCGGTGTCCATCGCGGAAATTCTAACTGGGACGCTCTTTGCGCCAATGGGCTTCTGGAAGGCCTTCTGGGCGATAGTCCTGGGACATCTGCTGGGCTGCCTGCTGGTGTATTGCTGCGGCGTCATCAGCGCCCGGAATGGCGCCTCCGCAATGGAGAGCGCCAAGAATACCTTCGGCGGTTGCGGCGGGCAGATTTTTGCAGGACTCAATGTGCTGCAGCTTGTCGGCTGGACTGCGGTCATGATTTCAGCGGGCGGGCAGGCAGCCAATGGCATCTGCCGGCTTTTCGGCTGGAGCTACTCCTGGCACATCCTGATCTGCGCGATGATTCTTTTGTGGCTTCAGCTGAAGTTCCGGCTTCTGGAAAAGGCGAATCTGGTGACCATGCTCCTGCTTTTCGGACTGTCGCTCCTGCTTTCCCGGGTTGTCTTCAAGGGGGCATTGGTCACTCCTGCCGCGGACGGCGCCCTTTCTTTTGGCGAAGCGCTGGAACTTTCCATCGCCATGCCTGTCTCATGGTTGCCGATTGTCGGCGACTACACGCGGGACGCCTCTCGTCCCCGCCTTGCATCCATGGTCAGCGCCGGCGTGTATTTCGCCGTCTCCTGCTGGATGTATCTCGTGGGGCTTTGCGCCGTCCTCTGCCTGGGAGAAACCGACATCGCGGTCATTCTGCAGAATGCTGGCCTGGGAGTGGCCGCGCTGCTCATCGTCATTCTTTCGACCGTCACGACTACCTATCTTGATGTCTTCTCGGCAGGAATAAGCTTTGGGAGCATTTTCCCGAAAATCAATTTCCGGATTGCCGCCGGCTGTGTCTGCCTGCTGGGGACCATTCTTGCCATGGTTTGCGATACCAGTTCCTTTGAGACATTCCTGTACTGGATCGGATCGGTCTTCGTGCCGATGGCAACCATCCAGATCGTCGATGAACTCCTCCTGCGCCAACGGCATTCCACCAGGCACAACCTGCTGCTGTGGCTGGCCGGTTTTCTCATCTACCGTGTTTTCCTGCAGTTGAATCTTCCCTGCGGAAGCACGATTCCAGACATCCTTTTGACTGCGTCGCTCAGCTTTGCAATCAAAAATAAAGGCATCTTGGCAGACGGCGACAGTCCCGTATCCCAACAAGACTCCGCCCATGAAGGACCGTAATCAAACCAATGGAGAAGAAATCGCCAACACCGTGACCCATGTCATTGGCTCGCATTTGGGTGCGGCCATGCTTGCGTTGCTCGTCTGGCAGGGTGCGACAAGCACTGTGGATGTCGCGTGGAAAGTCACCAGCGGGGCGATCTTCGGCGCCTGCATGATCTTGCTTTATGCGATTTCTTCTTCCTACCACGCTGTGCTCTATCCGCCGGCCAAGCGCGTCCTGCAGAAGATGGACCACATGGCGATATACTTTCTGATTGCGGGAAGCTATACGCCGTTCTGCCTTGTGTCGTTGCGTCCGGAATGTCCCGTCCTGGCCTGGACCATCTTCGGCATCGAATGGGCGGCCACGCTTGTCGGAGTGATTTTCAAGTTGAAGACAACCGGAAGATTCAAGACCGTCTCTACGCTTGCATACGTCCTCATGGGATGGATGGCCATCTTGGCAATCGTTCCGCTCATCCATTCGCTGCACGGCATGGGGACCATGTGGTTGATGCTGGGAGGTGGATTGTACTCCCTGGGGACGGTTTTTTTTGTCTTTGATTTCCTTCCGTACGCCCACATGATCTGGCATCTCTTCGTCCTTGCTGGAACAATTTGCCATTTCTTCTGCGTGCTCTGGCATGTGATGTAACGTGAGGCGCTTGGAAAGATGCGGGGAAGGGGAAAGGAAGCCCCTGCGCTGCGTACTGCCTACGGGGGGGACGACAGGCGGTATGGCTGTACATTGTAAGGTCTTTCATTCTGGGGGGACGCATGACGAGGCGCGGCGATGATATCGTCGCGTTTCCCGTTCTCCGTCCCGCGTCGGGATCAGCTTTCCAAAAATTCTGCAAATGCGAAATTGGTTTTTAATGACATTGCTTAGCATGATGACTTTTTCCTGTCTGGCCGAAGAGCCGCTTGTACGGTTTGGGTTGCTTGCGGATCCGCAGTATACGGACAACGATTCGCAGATCGGTCGCAACTATCGGGAGGGAAAGAACATCATCGCCAAGACACTGGATGTTTTCAACAAAGAAGAACGTCTTGATTTCGTCTGCAATCTCGGCGATATCGTTGACGGTCGCACCAAATCCGAGCTTCCCGAGGTGCTGGAGGTCTTCCGGAAAAGCAAATTTCCCGTGAAGCACACCCTGGGCAACCACGACTTGTGTCTGCAGTCAGCCGAGGATTTACAGAAGGCATACGGCATGAAGAACTTCAACGAGGAGTTCAAGATTGGCAAGGTTCGTTTCGTGCTGCTCTATACCTTGGAGATATCTGTCCTTCATCCGCAGGAAATGAAGGAATATTCCCTTGCGAAGGAATACATGGATGTCCATCAGGAGAGGAATCTCAGATACTACAACGGCATGATGTCCGAAGAGGGCATCCGTTGGTTCGAGAAACTCCTGGAGGAAGCAGACAAGGCGGGCGAGATGGTTGTCGTTCTGACGCATAGCCCGATTTGCGAAAAGGCCGCCCATGATGCGACGTTGGTTTGGAATGCAGCGGAGATGCTTAAGCTGGTGGACAGGCACCCGTGTATCAAGGCCTGGTTCGCTGGGCACCATCATGCAGGCGGTCTTGCCGAGCGAAACCATGTGCTTCACAAGACGGTCAAGGGACTGTGCGAAATGCCGGAGGCCACTGGTTGCATCGTCAGCATTTACAAGGAGCGCATGGAAATCAAGGGGTTCGGCAAGGAAACCGACTACGTGTTCCGCTATGCCGGGCCGTGCGAGTGAGGAGCCGGATGGAGGGCAAGAGAGTGCGCGACTCCCTTGCCTGAGTGGAAACTCCTGTTTTTCCTCCTTGAACGCGATGGGAAGGTGCGGTGACGGCTTGCGTGTCTGTTCGAACCTTCCTTAACTTTACTTTGGGAACCTAAAGTTAGGTTCCAGTTATTGCTTGGCGATACGGACTTGTCCCGTTCCCGAGGCGCAAGCCTCGGGAAAATGCAGCATCAGAACACGCAGGCATCTTAAGTATGTAATTCCCTCGTTTTTCTATTTCAGGAAGATATCCTGTGTATTGACATATTGTTTTTTGACTCCGATTTCCTGAAGCCAGCATTTGACGAAGTTTGTTTTCCATGGGCCAGAACCTGGTCCCCCGCCGTTGTCGTTGTCCCAAAGCCATTGTGGCGTCGGCCATACGGCGATGGTGGGGTTGACCTTTTCGTAAAAGGACTTTTCCGCGCCGTTTTGTCCGTGGTGTGAAAGCAGCACCAGGTCAGCTTTCAGCGCATCGCCATATTCGGCGACCAGGTTGTCGGAAACCTCTGTTCCGATATCGCCTGGAAAGATCAACCGTTTGTCCCCAATGGAAACAGAAAAGACTATGCTGGCGTTGTTTCCTGGATTGTTCCGTATGTTGAGGTTGAAGGAGTTCAGGATTTCTACGCGGACACCATCAATAACGAACGAGTTTCCCTTTTCCAAGATGACATGCTTTGCCTGTACTTTCCGCATTCCCGCGTAAACACGCCCCGTCACTGCATTGGTCCAGCTTTCGTTTTCCAGGAGCCATTCTTCCGGGGGAAAGGAATATAGGACGTTATGGATTTTTTGTATCTTCATGGAGGCGGGATTTTCAAAAAGACCGATCAATGCACCGCAATGGTCCAGATGGGGGTGGGTGATGAACCAATAGTCAACAGCATCACTATAGGAAGTGATCATTTCCTGCAGATGTGCGGAATCGCCTGGCGTGCCTCCATCAAAAACGATGACCTTATGATTCTTTGTGATGATGACGGCGGATGCCATCTGGGAATTCGTGGCGCTTTTCGGAAAGATCACAGTTTCCCCATTCGGAAACAACGGGAGTTCCTCGCCATGAAGAAGGCAAAACGCCAGGACTATGAAACAGAGCGATGCAAGGAATGCTTTCATGTGTATGTGTCCTATTCCATTTTGGTTCATTTGAACAGTTGGTGATTTCGCAGACCTTACAGGTGATGCCTCAAAAAGATAAGACCTTTCTTGTAACTTGCAAGGTTGTCGGCTGTTTTTCGTAGGTGAATTGATGGCTCTGCAATCCCGTTCTGAAGGGCCAAAGTTTTAAAAAGTGTAACTTTCAGAAGGGGAATAAGGAACCACGAATAGACACGAATGGCTGCAGCAGGCAGGCGGCCCACTGGAAAAAATGACGCTTCAACAGCGTCACCTGCCTGCACGAACAATGTCTCTATTTGTGTTCATTCGTGTTCATTCGTGGTTCAAAGCCCCCTTCTGAACAGTTGCCAAAAAGTTATCTATATTACTGAAAATTACCGCAGCGGCTCCTTGGTCGCGGCCTATGCAAGATCCTTACTGACGCTTTTTTTGTCTATGCAGAACATTGAAGAAAAACAGGTCAAGGACGGCGGAAAATTCTGGCTGTTCTTTATGTTGCTGGTTTCCCTGGTCTATCTGATGAGCAATATGCAGAAGTCGGCCATTCCCGGATGCTTGTTTGACATCCTTCGGGCTGACTTTTCTGCGCAGCCAAGCCAGATTGCCGCCTTTTCCTCTGTTTTTATGATCGCCTACTCCGTCATGCAGCTGCTCATGGGGCCGCTGACCGCACGCTACAATCCGCTATCCATTACCCTGTGGGGGACACCCTTCCTCTGTGTCGGGGCGGTCGTCCTGCCGTTTTGCCATCAGCTGCTTCTCGTGTATGCCTGCCGGGCGCTGATCGCCATCGGCTGCAGCTGCGTGACCATCAGCATCGTCTTGGGGGCAGTCAAGTTCTTTCCCCAGAGCCACACAATGAAACTCGCGGTCTTCATGCTGATTGGCTATATGGGCAACGTCCTGGGCGGCGCGCCTGTCCTCCACGCCGCCAATCGCCTCGGCTGGCGGTCCTTGATGCTTTACCTCGCCATCATCACCACCTGCTTGTATCTTCTCTGGGCGGTCCTTCTCCGCTGGAAGGTGCCCAGGCAGGAAAATCCTTCCACGCCATCCAAGGGCTCTTTGCTGGATTTCTCGGTATATTGGCAGGTCTTGAAGAATCCCCAGAATGTCTTTCTCTGCAGCACGCCCGTTTTCTACAGCGTCTTCTTCTGCTATGCCGTTGTCGTCGGACCAAAATTCCTGCAGGACTTCTGCGGACTGAGTGGCGAGAAGGCGGGAGTCGTCGCTTCGGTCATGCAGTTTCTCGGCTGCATCAGCGGCCTCCTCTTTGCCTCGGTCAACCGGAAGCTGGGCGGGAACTCAGCCGCCTTTCTCCAGAAGCTCTCCGCCGTCGTCTTCTTCGTCTGCCAGATTGTCATGACGGTTTTCATTTGCCTGGGAATCCATTCGGCCATACCCTTTGTTGTCAGCTTCCTGGCCTTCGGGGTCTTTGCCAACATGGCTCCGATTGGCATTAGCCTCCTCTCGCGGCACAATTCCGAGAAACTTCTGGGATCGGCGTTCTCCGTCTGGAATAGCATCACCTTTGCCTATGTCTCCCTCTTCGGCTATGCCTGCGGATTGATCCTGAATTGCTTCACGCCGGATGCGACCACGGACGTTCTGGTTTATGGACGCGACGCCTACCTGGCCATCTTCGCCTTCTTCTGCATCCTGGCCATTCCTGTCCTGCTGATGACCCATTGCCTGAAGGAATTTCCGGATCAAAAGCCCTAGTAGTCTTAAATCCCTTTCTCTTTCGCGCTCATTCTGGATATTTTTGCATAAGTGCTTCCACATGAAAAAATCTCTTCTTCTCTTCTGTGCTGTTTCTCTTCTGGCCTTTTCGTTGCCGGCAGTGGAGAACGCGGTTCCCAACGGCGATTTCGACGAAGGCTTCGCTGGCTGGACGCAGGTGCCCGGCAGCGAGGTCCTGCCCGGTGTCGGCTACAACGGCGGCCCTGGCCTTAAGGTGACGCGCACGCCGGAGATGGCGTATGTCTTCAATTCCTGCCGTGTGAAAGTGACGCCAGGGGCCACGTACATCCTCAGTGCGATGATCAAGGCAGACGGCATCGGCCCCGACTTCACGGGCATCGGCGTACAGTATTATGACAAGAACGGCCATTGGATGCCGGCCAGCACCTATAGCGGCGGCCCCGGAAAAAGCTCGGACTGGACGGCGGTCAGCATTGCGTCGAAGGCCCCGGACGGGGTCGCTTCCGCCGATGTCGCGGTGTTTATCCCCAAAGGCTCCGCAGGAACGATGTATGTCGACTGCGTGTCATTGACGCTTCAGGATCCTCCGGCGGAAATCCAGATGGTCTATCCTCTCCAGGGGAGGATGCTCTCCCAGGGGGAGATGCTCCGCCTCAATGTGGCGAAATTCGGCAAGACTGGTGAGCCGGAGGTCTTTGCGGGAATGACGGCGAAGGTGGAGATGACCTGCGCGGATGGCACGGAGCGGAATTTCCTGCTTCCCGTGAAGGGGCATCTGTTCGAGACGGAATTGACGGAGGCGCTGCCCCTGGGCAAGACGAAAATCCACGCCATGCTGCAGGACGCGGACGGAAACGCCGTTGGCGATCCCTGCGTGGCGGAGGTCAATGTCGTGGATGCCGGCCAGGCATTCCCCCGGGGGGCGTGCTTCATTGACCGGTATGGTCGCGCCATCGTGGACGGGAAGCCCTTCCTGCCCATCGGCCTTTACATGGGCGGCGTGGCTGCGGACGACGATCTGGCCCTCTTCTACGATTCCGACTACAACTGCATCATGGACTACAACTGCTGCGCCATGCGGTTGCCCGGCGATCGGGGCCGCGAGCCCATGGCGATGATCCGGAGCGTCTTCGACGACTTTGATGCGCACGGCAAGAAGATCATCTTCAGCCTGAAGGACCTCTTTGATCATCCGCGCTTCCTAGACCAGGTGGCGAACGTGAGCCGATACTTGGGGGTAGCCTCCACCGAGGAAATCGTGAAGACTTATGTGGCTGCCCTGCGCAATCATCCCGCCCTGCTGGCCTGGTATGACAATGATGAGATCGCCATGGCGGACCGCGAGATGGTGGCGGTTCGCCGTCGCCTGCTCAATGCGATGGACCCCAACCATCCCACGTGGGGCGTGCTTGACATGGCGCTGAAGACGCCGTTCTTCGCGGCGACCTGCGATGTCCTGGGCGTGGATCCCTATCCGCTGGAAAAGGTTGGAATCGCCCATCAGGAGCATACGGTGGAGATGATGGAGGCGGCGGAGGCCTCCGGACAGCCAGTGTGGGTGGTTCCGCAGATTTTCAACTGGGGCGTTTACAGGTCGAACATGCGTGCGGAAAACTACGAGCTCTATCTCCAGCCCACGCCCGACCAGATGCGCGCCATCACGCTGCTGGAGGCCATTCGCGGCGCGCGCGGCTTCGTCTGCTATTCTTTCTTCGACCTGAAGGTCTATGGCATTGTGCGCGAGGAGTTCCACGGCTCGGCCTACCAGACGCGGGAGGACTTCCTGGTCCACTGGCAGGAAGCGAAGGATCTGGCGACGCTGTTGAAGAGTCTCTCACCCTGGCTGCTTGCCCGAGAGGGCGCACGGCCGATTCCGATGGCGGTTCAGGCGGGCAAGGCCGAGGCGGCTTGCTTCCGGCGGGACGATGGCGGCGCGCCGGCGGTCATCGTCGCCTCCATCGGTCCCGACAATGTGGATGCCACGCTGACGCTGCCAGCGGATTTTCCGCCGATGACAGCGCAGTTCGGACATGCCAAGGAAACCGCGCCTGGGGTCTGGCATTTCTTCGGAAATGACATCTGGGGCGAGGTGCTTCTGCCACGATAATTCGATGGGCACGGAAGAAAAATCCTCTCCCCAGGGAATGGGGCGCTCCATGCTTTCCTCCACGGCGGGCATTCTGCTGAGCCGGGTCTTCGGCCTGGCGCGGGATGTGTGCAGCGCCGCCTACTGGGGGGCGTCGGATGTGGCGCAGGCGGCCTACACGGTGGCTTTCGCCATTCCCAACAGCCTTCGGCAGCTCTTTGGCGAGGGCGCCTTCACCAGCGCCTTCGTGCCCATGATCTCCGGTCATCTGGCGACGGACGAACGGGAGAAGGCATGGAAGCTGGCCTCCCGGGCAATCACACTGCAGTTCGTCGTGCTGGCGGCGGTGGCGCTGGTCTTTGCGCTGGTGGGCGGGACGCTGGGGTTCCTGCATGTCTTCCAGGATCCCACCACGGACACCGCCATGCGGATTCTGCCGGTGCTAATGCCTTTTGCCGTGCTGATCTGCATGGCGGGCGCATTGAGTTCCATTCTGAACAGCCTGAAGGCCTTTTTCCTGCCGTCCATCATGCAGATCATCTTCAACGCGGTGCAGGTGGCGGTCATTGGCCTTCTGGCCTGGTGCTGGAAGAACGACGATCCCGTGGCGCTGTGGATCTTCTGCGGCAGTACGCTTCTTGCGGGCATCCTCCAGGTGGCTGCGCTGCTCTTCGCCTGCCGCAAACACGGCTATGTCTATCGTTTTGATTTGGCGGTGAAGGATCCCGAGGTGGGGCAGCTCTGCCGGCGGATTCTTCCGGGGCTGGTGGGTGCCGGCGTCATGCAGATCAACAGCCTGCTCGACAAGGTCCTGGGGCTGATCCTGGGGGCTGCCGCCATCGGAGCGCTGACTTTCTCCCAGCGGCTGGTCTATCTGCCTGTGGGAATCTTTGGCGTGGCCATGGGGATGGTGGCGTTGCCGGCGCTCTCCCGGGCGCAGGCGCGGGAGGACCGCCAGGGGGTGGTGGACGGGCTGAACTACGCGTTGCGCACGGTGCTCTTCCTGGCGCTTCCTTGTACGGCATTCCTGCTGGTGGGCGGACAGTATGTCATCACGTTCCTCTTTGCCCGCGGGGCTTTCAACGATTCCGCCATCGTGGAGACGTCTTTCACCTTGGCTTTCTATGTGATGGGGCTGCCTGCCTTCTGTTGTGCGAAGGTCGCCACAAATCCCTTCCATGCCCGCAAGGACACGCGCACGCCCATGTTGATCGCCGTCGGTTGCATGTTCCTGAACCTGATCCTGAACCTGATTCTCATGCGTTTCCTGAAGCAGGGCGGGCTGGCGCTTTCCACCAGCATCTGCTCTTGGCTGAACGTGGTCGTCCTGCTGGGACTGAACCGGAAATTCCTGCCGGAATGGAATCCCTGGAAGATTCTGAAGGACGCTCTGACGCTGTTGGTCGCCGCCGCCATTTCCGCTGCCGGTGGATGGGGGGTGCTAAAGGGAGTCTTTTGGGCAATGGCGCACTTTGAATTCCTAGGGAGATTGCTGCCTACGCAGACCATTCTCTTTGGATTCTATGTAGTCTGCATGCTGGCGGGAACTGGCGTGGCCTATCTGCTGGCCTGCTTGCTGCTGCGCCGTCCCGAACCCCGTGAACTGATGCGTTCCGTGCTGCGCCGCTGAGGGATTCGTGGAATAACGGGAATTGCAAAAGTCGCTTTGGGCGCTTTTCGCGTTTCCGGGGCTTCTCTTCCCAGGCCTGTCCTTCGTAGCCTTGGCGAAGGAGGATGCTTCCGCCTTCGCGAAACTACGGCTGGACTGGACACGCCGCGTCGTAGCGGACTGCGCCTTGGCGGACTTGAAGCAAACTGCCTCCGGAATCCCTGGAAAGTGCCTTCAAATGGACTTTTGCAATTACCCCTCTGATGAATTATTTTTCGGATATTACCTTTGTTACCTGCGGACAGGCGAAGGACAGTGTGCTTCGGGCACGGAACCGCTTTTTCGAGGGCTATTACGGCTTGCAGTTCCTTTATGGCGGAACGCTGACGGGGCACGTCGATGACAATCCGCAGGAAACTGTCTCCCATCCTGCGGCGTTCATCACCTTCCCTGGCGTCAGTTGGAACTACGAGTCTCCGGAGGGGATGGGCCGTGATCAAATATGGCTGTGCTTCAAGGGACCGCGCGTGGAACGCTATCTGAAGACGGGACTGCTGGAACTGCGAAAGACGGATTTTTTCCGCATTGTGCAGGAGCCTGACGCATTCCGTCGAAAGATGGAGGAGTGCCTGAAATGCTTGAATTCCCTGACCGAGGCGGGGCACGGACGCGCTGTGTTGCTGCTGGAGGAATTGCTGTGGGAACTCGCCACCGTTCAGCCGCGGCAGGCTGATGCCTATCACCGTTACCGAAATGGCATTCTGAAACTGCAGGAGCGCATTGCCGCGCATCCGTCGGCAACGTGGGATTTTCAGAGCGAATCCGCCAAGCTCTTCCTCTCCTATGCGCATTTCAGAAGGCTCTTCCGGCAATATACAAATTGCGCCCCTGGACAATATCTTCTGCAGTGCAGGCTCCGGGAAAGCGAATTGGCGCTGACGACAACGACGCGGCGAATCGGCGAAATCGCCATCCAATGCGGATTTGTTGACGAGGCACAGTTCAGCAGGCTTTTCCAAAAGCACAAGGGAATGGCCCCTCGCGAATATCGCCGCAGGTTTAGCTTGTTTGATTGAGGTTTTTTCTCAATTGATCAAAAAAGCCAAGTTTTCATCAAAATTCTATTGGAAGCTTGGTAATTTGGGAGTAAAATATGCAAATGACAGGATTTTTTACGTTTTTTATTTACGCTGTTTCAACCTCGAGGCCATTATGAGCGAAGCACCCATCAAAGTTGCCATCATCGGACTGGACACCAGTCATTCCGTGGAATTGCCGAAGCTGATGGCGGATTCCACCATTGCGCCGGAGTTCCGGATGCCGGGGATGATCCCCACCCGCGCCCTGCGTTTTGAAACGCCCTTCCAGAAAAAGGAGGGCCTGGACAAGCGCCAGGCCTATCTGGAGAGCATCGGCGTGAAGGTCACGGAAGATTTTGATACCGCAGTGGCGGATTGCGATGCCATTCTTCTGGTCATCAACGATGGGGCTTTCCATCGGGAATATTTTGAAAAATGCGCTGCGTTGGGAAAGCCCATTTTCATGGACAAGCCCTTTGCGGACACTTTGGAGAATGCCCGGATGATCCGTGACATCGCCGCCAAGAACAACGCCCGCTATTTCACCTGCAGCTGCCTGCGCTTCTGCCCCGGCATCACCGCGGCACGCCAGGCGATGCCTGCGCCGACGGAGGCCTTTGTCTGGGGGCCGCTGGGCAATGCGCCGGCTGGGTCCAGCATCGTCTGGTATGGCGTCCACGCAGTGGAGATGCTGGAGTCCATTCTGGGCAAGGGCGCGATCAGCGTACAGCTCTGTGAGCACGGCAAAGGCTGCTTCCTGAATCTGAATTACGCGGATGGTCGCCGGGGCGTGATCAGTCTGGACCGCTCCAGCTACCAGTACGGTGGACTGCTGCGCGACGGCGCGGCGACGCCGGTGAAGTTCGACGAGATCATTACCACCCACTTCTATCGTCCCATGCTGGTGGAGATCGAGAAGTTCTTCCGCGGCGGCGAGGCGCCGGTTGCCATTGAGGATTCTTACGAAATCATGGCGATTCTGGATGCCGCCGAGAAGTCCCTGCATACCCGCCAGCCCCAGGCGATCTACACTTTCTAATTCAACGGTTGGTTTCTAGTTCTGTCGTCATGATTCAGACCGAGAGTGCGGAACCACGAATGCACACGGATCACCCACTTGACCGTTCAGGCTGGCGACGCTGCAGAAGCGTCGCCAGCCCGGACGCCATTGGTGTTCATTCGTGGTTCAAAGCATCTTGTCTGAACAAATAACGTTCTCTCTATAATTCCCAATTGAAGGAGTTGCAATGAAGAAAATCCGCATAGGCATCATTGGCCAGGGCAGAAGTGGATGGGATATCCACGGCGCCGGCCTGACGCGCCCCAAACTGAAGGAGCTCTTCCAGGTGGTCGCGGTCTGCGACAAGCTGGAGGAGCGCACGAAGGACGCCGTCGAGGCGCATGGCTGCAAGGCCTACACCGATTACGAGGAGCTGCTGAAGGATCCCGACGTGGATCTGGTGGTGAACTCCACCCAGAGTCCCGACCATACTCCGATTTCCATCGAGGCCCTGAAGGCCGGCAAGATGGTTCTCTGCGAGAAGCCTCTTGCACGCCACGTGGCGGATGTGGAGAAGCTGGAGGAGACCATCCGGTCCACGGGCAAGTTCTTCGCCGTCTTCCAGCAGTCCCGTTTCGCGCCCACCTACCGGAAGGTCCTGGAAATCATGAACTCCGGCGTTCTGGGGCGCATCGTGATGGTCAAAGTCGCCTTCAACGGCTTTGCCCGCCGCTGGGACTGGCAGACGCTTCAGGATATGAACGCCGGCAACCTGCTGAACACCGGCCCCCATCCCCTGGACCAGGCGCTGCAGCTCATGGGCGACGTGGATCCCGAGAAGATCACCTGCTACATGGACCGCGCCAACACCTTCGGAGACGCCGAGGACCACGTGAAGTTGCTGATGAGCGCCAAGGACCATCCCGTGGTTGACCTGGAAATCTCCAGCTGCACCCACTTCTCGCCCTACGTCTATCAGGTCTATGGCACCAACGGCAGCCTGACTGGAGACCACAACAAACTCCAGTGGAAGTGGTTCGATCCCGCCGAGGCACCTCGGCAGAAGCTGATCCGCGAGCCGCTGGAAGGTCGCGCGTATTGCTCTGAGAAGCTCTCTTTCTACGAGGGCAGCTGGCAGACCTCCGAGGAGGGCGTTGCCTTCCAGTCCCGCGTGGAGAAGTTCTACTGCAATCTCTATGACGCCATCACCAAGGGCACGCCCCTGGAAGTGCCGCTGCATCAGGTCAAGCGGCAGATTGCCGTCATCGAGGAATGCCATCGCCAGAATCCCCTGTCCAAACTTGGAGAATAACAAAAATGTTGAACGTTCACATTTTCCCTGACAAAGTCGCTTCCGGAAAAGCCGCCGCCGCCCGTGGCGCCGAGCTGATCCGCAAGGCCATCGCCACTTACGGAACCGCGAATATCGTGGTCGCCACCGCCCCCAGCCAGAACGAGATGTATGATGCTCTCGTCGCCGAAAAGGATCTCGATTGGGGAAAGGTCAATATCTTCCACCTGGACGAGTATATCGGCCTGGACGAGAATCACCCCGCCTCCTTCCGCTTCAACCTGCGGAAGAGTTTCATCGACCGCCTGCCCTCCAAGCCCCTGAAGTTCCATCCCGTCCAGGGCGAGAATCCCGATCCCGATGCCGTCTGCGCGGCATTGGAGGCCGAGATCTCCCCGTTGCGTCTGGATGTCGCCTTCATCGGCATCGGCGAGAATGGACACATCGCCTTCAATGATCCGCCTGCGGATTTCGAGACCAAGCGCTCCTATCTGCCTGTGAAGCTGGATGAAGTCTGCCGCCACCAGCAGTTCGCCGAGGGATGGTTCCCCTCCATGGACGCTGTGCCGAAAATCGCCATCTCCATGAGCGTTCCCCAGATTTTCAAGGCGAAGGCCATCATCAACACCGTTCCGGATACCCGAAAGGCCGCCGCCGTGGCCGCCGCCGTGGAAGGACCTGTGACGAATATGTGCCCCGCCAGCATCCTCCAGACCCATCCGGATTGCCATCTGTATCTGGATGCTCCCGCTGCAAGCCTCCTGAAGAAAGAGTATTAGACGACAATGAAAAATCCAGGTTGGGTAGATTTACAGGTCAATGGTCACCACGGGGTGGATTTCAACAGCCCCGATTTGACGGAGGACCAGTTCATTCGCGCTGCCGAGGAACTCCTGGCGGCAGGAACGTCCATGTTTCTGCCCACCCTGATCACCAAGCCGCTGGAGCTCTATCGGCGCAATGCCGCAGTGATCCGGCGGGCGGTGGAGAAGGCCCATTTGGAGGCGGCCATCCCCGGGCTGCATCTGGAGGGGCCCTTCCTTTCCGGACAGGGCATCGGCTCCCACAACCCCGCGTGGTTGCAGGTGCCTTCGCCCCGGGCCATCCGCGACCTCTATGAGGCCACGGGCGGCTTCATCAAGATTTTGACCATGAGCGCCGAGTCCGAAAATCTGGCCGAAGGCATCCAGGCTGCCACGGAACTGGGAATCAAGGTCTCCGTGGGGCACCACATGGCAGGTTATGCGCAGGTCCATGCAGCCGCCGATGCCGGCGCAAGGTATCTGACCCATCTGGGAAATGGCTGCCCGAATCTCATGGGACGCCATGAAAATCCATTGCTGGCCGGATTGGCCGAGGATCGTCTGACCGCATTCATCATCACGGACGGACATCATCTTCCCGGCGATCTGATCCGCGTCATCTTCAAGGCGAAGGGCGTGGACCGTATTGTCGTCACCAGTGATTCCAGCGCGGCTTGCGGAATGCCTCCCGGCCCCATCCACATCCAGGACAACGATGCCATTCTGGAACCCAACGGACGCCTCTACAATCCGGAGAAGCAGTGTCTGGTCGCCGCTGCGTCCACCATGCAAATGTGCATGAATTTCCTGGAATCCCTAGGATTCCTTTCCGAGGATGAACTCGTCAAGGTCGGTCGGACCAATCCTCTGAAAGTCCTGGGAATGTAGTTTTTTTACGGGACCGCAAAACAAGCAAAAGCGAAAGGCGGATAGCAAAACAAGCAAAAGCCTTCGGCGGATCGCCGAAGGCAATTTTGGGGTATTTTGGGTATTTTGCTTTTTTGCGCTCCCGCCGCAGGCGGAATTGTTTTGCTCTTTTGTTCATTCGTGGTTCTGCAATCACGTTCGGAATAGGAACAAAAATTCAAGAAGACGAAGGGGGCTTTGAGGTTTTTGTGTGTTTTGTGTTCTCTCCGCCGGAAGGCGGGGCAAGTCGTTCTGAAGAGCATCTTTGGAGCCTATTATGAACTTTGCTTTTGCCGGCTTTCGCCATGGCCATGTCATTTCTCTCCTGAATCGCATCCGCGAGACTCCCTCCGCCCGGATTGTGGGCGCCTGGGAAGAGGACGCAGCCGCCCGGGATAACGCGCGGGCGAATGGGCTGGAATGCAATTACGGCACAATGGAGGAGCTTCTTGCCAAGAGCGGCTGCGATGCCGTGGTCGTGGGCGATGCCTACGGCCGTCGGGAAGCCATTGTCCTGGCTGCGCTGAAGGCGGGCAGGCACGTCCTTTCCGACAAGCCATATTGCACGAGTCGCGCGGGGCTGGAGGCCATTGCCGCATGTTGCGAAAATGGCGGTCCCCGTCTTGGCTGCATGTTCGATCTGGGGACAACGCCTGCCATGCTCACTGCGCGCCAGGTGGTCCGCGAGGGACGTCTCGGTGAATTGATTTCCGTCCAGTTCAACGGGATGCATCCATTGAACTACGGCAAGGGGCGTCCGGAGTGGTATTTCCAGAACGGCATGCACGGCGGCACGATCAACGATCTTGCCAGTCACGCCTTCGATTATCTGCCGCGCCTGGCGGGTTCACCCGTGGCGGAGATCCTTTTCGCCAGGGCCGCCAATGCGGCGTTCCCCGAATGTCCGTCCTTTCAGAACAGCGCCCAACTGGCCTTCCGGCTGGCGAACGGCGCGGTGGTGACGGGCGATGTCTCCTACACGGCTCCCAAGGGCTGCGCCTTTTCCCTGCCATCCTACTGGCGTTTTACGGTAACAGGCACTTTGGGCTGGATGGAGTTCTCGTATGCATCGCCCAATGTTCTTCTTGCGCTGGAGAATGACGCGGAACCGATTATTGTACCATCGGTGCCCGCGCTTCCGGATTATTTCGATGGCTTCCTGGCAGAAGTCGCCGGGCAGCCGACGGAGTTCACTACGGCGCGTCATCTGGAGACGGCGCGCTGGTGCCTTGCTGCGCAGGAAGCCGCGGACGTTCAATAGATGGCTGATTCCATTGACAAAGTCGTTTCGTTTTTTCACTCCTGGCATTGGAGTACGGAGAAATATCCTGCGCTGGGCGCGTTCATTCGCGGAATGGTGGAGCATCCGGAGCGCCTGAGCCAGGAAGGGAAGAATATCTGGGATTCCAACAACAAGACCGTGGAACTCTGCCAGGTGCCCGATGACGCGGGCACTTTCCGCATTGCCTTGAAACGCAGTAGCGAACAGCGTTTCTGGCGCTATTTCCTGCGGCCGTCCCTGGCCTTGCGGGAGTATTATGGATTTCGGGAAGCGACACGGCTGGGAATGCCCTGCGTGGAGGTGCTTGCCTGCGGCGAAAAACGAAATGGCTTCCGGCTGAAGGAGTCGTATTTCGTGACCCGTTTTGCGGAGGATGCCTATCAGATGCAGGAATATGAGTTTGACTATCCGCGCCGCGAAGCGCACGCGGAAATGCTCGCGCTGCTTTCCGAACTCATGGTGCAGATTGCCAGACTCCATGCCGCGGGATTCCGGCATGGCGGTGCTCACGGGCGGAATTTCCTGTGCCGGAAACAGCCGGAGGGAAAAATCGAAATCCTTTGGATTGATCTGGCGACCTTGCGGCGCTTCTCCCGGCGCAAACGCTGGAAGGAGATTCTGCTGGATCTCTCTGATCTGCTGGAATACTTTGACTTGAGCGAAGACGAACTCGCACGGCTCCAGAGGCTTTATTGCGAAATTACGGGATTCCCCGTCCGCTTTGAAAAATGCGATGGTCCGCGACGCAAGCGGAACCGCTGCGTGATTGCGTAGTCCAGTGGGGAGGGGGAGGGCGGAATTGCAGGAAAGCGCTTGATTTCATGGAATGGAATTAAATCGATTTCCCGATTCGGGCATGTGCCATCAACACTGGATATTGTGGGGACGGGCATCGTGGACTGATACGAACTAAGGGCATTCTGCTCCGTAGCCTTTATTCGTATTCATTCGTGATTCAAGACATGCCTTCTGAACAGCTGCCTGCGAAAAATACTTTGAATTAGGGGACGGCTGCAAGGCAGTCTTGCGTTATCCTGCTTATTTTTCGGTGTTCAAAGACTTCACGTTTCACCTTCACAGTTTCAAAAAAGCGAAAAGTGAAATTTGGTGTTGAGGGAGATTTGAAGAAGGCAGGTGCCTTCCGGGGCGGTGCCCGTCCATACAGCCGCCATTCGGCGGCGAGAGATCAAGCTGCATTTGCGGGCGGCGGGCTTGCGTTTTGTGGTGCGTTGGGGCGGGCGCATTTTGGCAGGGCCTGTCACGCCCATACAGCCGCTTCGCGGCGGGGGAGCAAGCTGCATTCACGGGCGGCGGGCTTGCGTTTTGTGGTGCGTTGGGGCGGGCGCATTTTGGCAGGGCCTGTCACGCCCATACAGCCGCTTCGCGGCGAGGGCTAGGAGGCTCTTGTGGCAGGGGACATCTGTGGCAGAGGACGGCAGGGTTGAAGCGTCCGGGAGACGCGTCAATGGTATCGCCGCGCACATGACGCGTCCCGCGTCGGTTGAAGCATCCGGGAGACGCGTCGATGGTATCGCCGCGCACAGGACATCCCATTTTTCAAAGCATGACAGCCGTTTTGCGCCACATCCGGTGCTGCAAGGGGCAGGCGGGGAACTGGGGCTGCAACGCAAGCCATGAATAGAAAAAACGAGGTGTTTCCCCGCAGGTGAGACTGCGTGGAAACACCTCGTTGCTTGTCAGATTGCAGGAGCTGGATTTATCGGGTGTAGATTTCGTCGATGATGGCGGGATCCTTTCCGATAATTTCCAGATAGCGTGCCAGGAGGCGTCGTGCGGAACCCCATTCGGTGTTGGGGCTCATGCAGCTGAAGTACTCGTAGGTGATGATGCGCTTGACGAGGGGGGAGGCCTCGGCCAGCTTCATGTAGAGGGAGCGGTAGTCGCCCTGGCGGAAGACCGCCGGTGGTTCGCCGTGCCCGGGGAAGGGCCGCTGGAAGGTCTCGATGTTGCTCCAGAGTTCAATGCCGCAGCGGTCGAAGAGCTTTCCCACCTTGGTGTACCATTCCGCCAGGCCATTGTCCAGCACCTTGCCGTATGCGCAGGCGGGCGCGGCGATCTTGTCCTGCGGGGCGCAGTAGTCCAGCAGTCCGGCGACGCGCTCGTAGAAGTAGCGTCCGTAGATATCCACCCATTCATCGACGGTGTAGTGTTTGCACATGTCGCCGACGGGGCCGCCGAAGCTGGGGGACATGAAGGTCTTCATCTGGGGGAAGTTGGCCCGCATGTATTTCAGGACTTCCGTGCAGATGTCCAGGAAGTTGAAATGCCAGGGCAGGGCTTCCAGGGTGACGTAGAGTCCTTTGAAGCAGGGATGGCCGGCGTACTTGGCGACGGTGCGGTCGTAGTAGCGCTTGTTGTCGTCGACTTCTTTCTTCCAGTCTCCCAGGTGGAGGTTTGTGATGCCCTGGGGGCCGCCCAGGTAGAGTGTCATGCCGTATTTGTCCGCCAGGCGGAAGACCATGTCCAGCAGGTTTTCGTCTTCCGGCCAGGTGGTGGAGCGGGGATCTTCGGCGGAGAGATAGACGCCGTGGTCCTCGCATTCGGTGCGGATGACGAAGAGCTGGTCAATGCCGATGGCCTTCATCATCTGGAAATCCTGCTCCCATTCCTTCAGGCCGGAGTTCATGATCCCGGTGTCGGAGATGAGCATATTGACGAAGGTGCCGGTGATGGGCTTGATGGTGGCGTTCTTCAGCATGGCGTGTTCCAATGTTACGATTCAGAAAAAAACGCTTTTGTGGGAATGAAGATATCAGATCGCCCCAGGCGGGACTGGTGATGATTTCCTCTGCTGTCGTTATTTGTCAAAATCTTCGATGAGCTTCTGGATTTCGCTGTATTCCGTGACGACGGGGAATTGCGGGAATTGCTGGCGGACCTTCTCGGAGGGGCGGAATAGAATGCCCAGGCCGGCTTCCGCCAGCATGGCGGTGTCGTTGAAGGAGTCGCCCATGGCCACCAGGCGGAAATTCAGCTGCTTGAAGGCAAGTGCGGCGTGGCGCTTGCCGTCCTGCAGGCGCATCTTATAGCCAGTGACGTTGCCTTCGTCATCCACGACCAGGGAATTGCAGAAGAGGGTTGGGTTGTTCAACTGGCGCATGAGAGGCGCGGCGAACTCATAGAAGGTGTCCGAGAGGATCACGTTGGGATAGCGTTCGGAGAGCCACTGCATGTATTCCACGGCGCCGGGGAGGGGCTTCATGGTCGCGATGACATCCTGGATGTCCTTCAGCTTCAGGTTATGCTCCTTGAGGGTGCGGATGCGGAACTGCATCAACTCGTCGTAGTTCGCCACGTCGCGGGTGGTCAGGCGGAGTTCAGGGATGCCGGTCTTTTCGGCAAAGGCAATCCAGATTTCAGGGACCAGGACGCCTTCCAGGTCCATGGCGACAATCGTCGGTGCTTTCATAGTCGGGTTCAATACGGGGACAGGATGGAGTATTGTGTCTTGAGGGCTTCGATGCGCTGCGACAGGCTGGACCGTTCCGCAGGATTTGCGGAGAGGTTCAGCCGGGAGAGCAGGAAGAGGATTTTCTGGCCGGCCCATTGGGCGGGGAGGGTTGGCGCGCCCTGGGGGCACTGGTCCAGCTTGCTGCGGAAGACCAGGTCGCGGAGACGGCCTTCGGCATCGCGTCCAGTGACGGAGAGGGTGAGGACATCAGCCTTGTTTTCGTAGCGTCCGAAGAGCCGTAGCGTCTGGTTGCGGTAGAGGTGCGGCAGGGAGCGCGGGAAGATTTCGTTGACATTGGCGCCGTCGGTGGCCGCGCAGCGCAGGTCGGTGACGATGAGGCTGGAGTGGTCGGAATAGAAGCGGACCATGGCGTCACGGATTTCGTCCGTGGTCTCCACGTGGCATTTTTCGCCTTTGTTCAAGTAGCCCAGGAAGTCCAGGAGCATCCGGTTCGCTTTCTTTTCCGCGCTGAAGGGGAAGATGGAGACGTTTCCGGGGTTGATGCCGGAGATTTCCTTTAGGAACTGGCTGGGCTCATAGATGTTGACCGTGGATTGTCCGTCGGTCAGCAGGAAGATGTTCAACGGACGGCTTCGGTCGCCATTGGAGGTGCGCACGAAGGGGGCGACGCTGCCGAAGACGTCCGTCCGTCCGCCATGGGGGAGCCTGGCGACCTTCTGGGCCGCTTCGGTCAGATTGGCCGTGGTGCCATAGACGAATTGCGGGAAGAGCGCGCTCTGCTTGTCGTTGAAGGAGATGATGTTGAAGCGGTCCGCGGGGGAGATGGAGGGGAGGACTTCGCGGACTGCGTTCTTGAACTCATTGAACTTCGGCAGGGAGATGCTGGAGGATCGGTCCAGGATGAAGAGGACGTCCTTGGGGATGTCCGGCATGGATGCGCTGTTTGCGCCGGGGCGTAGTTCCACCAGGAAGGTGCCGCCGGGGCCGGCGGGATCGGGATAGGTGAATACCGTCACTTGCACATATTCGTCCAAAGGGGTGGTGTCTTCCAGGATACCCTTGGGGATTGCGGGATTCTTGAGGAGATTTTCCGGTGCCAGGTCAGGCAGGGATCCCGGGAGCTGGAGGTTGTTTCCCGGCAATTGCGGATCAGGGCCGAAGAGGTCGCCAAGGTCCTTGTCGGAAATGGCGAATTGCGGGCGGTTGCTCTGGAGCTGCACGCTGGAAATCTCCATGGCAGGCGGCGGACCAGCCAGCTCGCCTGGGTTGGCCAGGCTGGGCAGGGCGACTTCCGGCGGAACGAATTCGCGCTCCAGTTCCGGACGCATCATCCGCACGTCCGTCAGGCGGTTCTCCGGAAGGTCGGCAGCGTGGATTTCCAGAATTTCCGGACGCGGCGCGGAGACTTCCAGGGCTTCCTTGGGAAGCGTATAGGGGACGGGGGCGGAGAGCTCCGGCTGGGTCAGGACGGGGGGCTGCGCGTTTAGCTGATAGACGGTGACTGGTGCTTCCGGCGTGATCCGTTCCTCCAGAAGCCTCTTGACGGCAGCCGTCTGTTCCTGCAGGATCACTTCCTGCTCTTCCAAGGATTTCAGGGCGAGGGGGGCGTTTTTCCCCAAGTCCTGAAACTCCGGAACGGTCATGCCTTCGCCATCCTCCCAGTTTGGCTCCAGGGGATCCTTCTTGTCCGGATTCTCTGGAGGCTTCTTCAGGTGTATCGCCTGGTATTCCTGGATGCCGGGCTGTTCTTTTTCCAACGCGGCCAGCGCGGCGCCATTCAGGGCAACGCGCGAGGCCAGGCAGAAGAAGAGCACGTGCAATGCCAGGGACAGCAGACAGGCTAGGATGGCGAATTTGCGGGAATTCATGAACTAGTCGGCGTTTTCCACGACGATGTCCTTGGATACCTGCTCTTGCAGGATGCGCTCGATGCCGCCTTTCAGGGTCTGGCGATGGTAGGGGCATCCGGCGCAGTGGCCCAGAAGACGTACGGTGACCAGATTGTCCTGGATGCTGACCAGCTCCATGTCGCCGCCGTCGTTCTGCAGATTGACGCGGAGGGATTCCAGAAGCTCTTTCACTTGGGTTTCTTGATCTTGAGTCATGATGGGATAGGAGAGGGGTGACGGGTAACGGGAGAGGTGGCTACGCCCGGCAAGGGGTGCCGGGATTGTGTTGTCCCCGAGGCGATGCAGCCCCGGGGAGTGCGGGACTATGCGCCCAGGGCGGCAAGCTGCTCGCGGATGCGGGCCAGCTTGTCCTGGGTCTCGGCCAGATGGTCTCGGTCGGCCTGGACGGCGGCTGCGGGGGCGTGGTCCACATAGCCCTTGTTGGAGAGCTTCTTCTCCAGCGTGGCGATGTATTTCACGGCCTCTTCCTCCTGCTTCTTCAGGCGCTCGGTTTCGGCTGCGAAGTCCACCAGCCCTTCCAGGGGGACGAAGGCGGTGCCGATGGCGGAGAGGGCGACGCCCACGGGGCCCTGGGGCTTGTCGCCCAGGACCATGCTCTTGGCGTTGAGCAAGGCGCCCAGTGCGTCGTGGTCCAGGTCCAGGAAGGCCTTGGCCTCGTCGCTGGCGGGCGTGATGACCACGTCAAGCGGCAGGGAGGTGGAGAGCTGGTAATTGGCGCGCAGGTTGCGGACGGCGCGGACCAGTTCGTACTTGGCGGCGTTCAGCTGTTCGACACTCTTGGTGGCGCCCAGTTCCGCCATGCGGTCTTCGGGGATGGCCTCAGGCCAGGCCTGCACCATGATGGAGTCGTCTTCGGTGCAGAACTCCATCTGGTGATAGAGCTCGTCGGTGACGAAGGGCATGATGGGATGCAGGAGTTTCAGGAAGGTCCCCAGGCAGTAGTCAAAGACCTTCAGCGTGGCGCAGGTTGTGCCGGCGGGCGCGGAGAGGGCGGGCTTGGCGCTTTCCAGATACCAGTTGCAGAATTCGTTCCAGATGAAGTCGTAGATGGACTTGCAGGCGTTGTTGAAGTCGAACTCGGCCAGCTGCTGGGTCATGGTCTTGACAATCTGGTTCAGGCGGGAGAGGATCCACTGGTCGTCGGGACGCAGGTCGGCGGCCTTCAGGGAGGATAGGTCCATCCAGTCCTTGGGAGCAGTGCCGTGCTGCAGGCGGAAGCGGACCACGTTCCAGATCTTGTTGGCGAAGTTCCGGCCGATTTCGCACTTCTTGTTGTCGTAGCGGATGTCCTGGCCCATGGGGGCGATGTAGATCATGGTGAAGCGGAGGGCGTCCGCGCCGTATGTGGCCACCACGTCCAGCGGGTCGGGGGAGTTGTTGAGGCTCTTGGAGAGCTTTCGGCCCTTGTCATCGCGGATGATGGAGGTGAAATAGACATCCTTGAAGGGGACTTCGCCCATGAAGCGGAGGCCGCTCATGATCATGCGGGCGACCCAGAAGAAGATGATGTCTGGGCCGGTGACCAGGGTGTCGGTGGGATAGAAGCGCTTGAGTTCCGGAGTGGCGTTGGGCCAGTCGAAGACGGAGAAGGGCCACAGCCAGGAGCTGAACCAGGTGTCCAGCACGTCCTCGTCCTGACGGAACTCGGTATGTCCGCATTCGCATTTTTCGGGCGCGGCCTTTCCGACGTAGACTTTTCCGCACTTCTTGCAGTAGTAGGCGGGGATGCGGTGTCCCCACCACAGCTGGCGGGAGATGCACCAGTCCTTGATGTTTTCCATCCAGTGCAGGTAGGTCTTCACCCAGCGATCCGGGTGGAACTTGATCTTTCCGCTGGTGACGGCCTCGATGGCGGGCTTCGCCAAGGGCTCCATCTTGACGAACCACTGCTCGGAGAGGCGGGGCTCCACGGGCACGCCGCCGCGTTCGGAGTAGCCGACCTGATGGGCGTAGTCCTCTACCTTGACCAGAAGGCCTGCTGCATCCAGTTTTTCCACCACCAGCTTGCGTGCGACGGAGCGGTCCAGGCCGTTGAATTCCTCGCCGGCGTTCTCGTTCATGGAGCCGTCGTCGTTCATGATGTTGGGCATGGCCAGGTTGTGGCGCAGGCCGACCTCGTAGTCGTTGGGGTCGTGGGCGGGGGTGATCTTCACCGCGCCGGTTCCGAAGTCCTTCTCTACGTATTCATCGGCGATGAGGGGGATCTCCCGGTTCATGATGGGCAGGATCAGCATCTTGCCGACCAGGCCCTTGTAGCGCTCGTCCTCGGGGTTGACCGCGACGGCGGTATCGCCCATGATGGTCTCGGGGCGGGTGGTGGCGACCACGACCTCGCCGGAGCCGTCCGCGAAGGGATAGCGGATGTGCCACAGATGGCCGGATTCCTGGCGGTAGATGACCTCTTCGTCGGAGAGGGCGGTGCGGCTCTTGGGGCACCAGTTGATGATGCGGTGGCCCTTGTAGATCAATCCGTCGTTGTAGAGGCGGATGAAGACTTCCTGGACGGCTGCGGAGAGGCCTTCGTCGAAGGTGAAGCGTTCGCGTGGCCAGTCGCAGGAGGTGCCGATGGTGCGCAGCTGCTGGATGATCTTGCCGCCGTACTGCTCCTTCCACTTCCAGACCTCGTCCAGGAACTTCTCGCGTCCTAGGTCATAGCGGGTGAGGTTCTTCTCTTTCTTGAGGAAGGCCTCCACCTTCGCCTGGGTGGCGATGCCGGCGTGGTCCATGCCGGGGACCCAGCAGGTCTCCTTGCCGCGCATCTTCTCGAAGCGGATCAGGATGTCCTGCAATGTGTTGTTCAGGACGTGGCCCAGGGTCAGGATGCCGGTGACGTTAGGCGGTGGGATGACGATGGTGTAGGCCTTCTTGGCGCTGTTCACATCGCTGTGGAAGTAGCCTCGCTTTTCCCAAGTCGGGTACCACTTGGCCTCGACCTCGGCGGGAGAGTAGGCTTTGGAGAGAGTTTCGTCGCTCATGATGGGTTGGGATCCTTGTATATAGAGCTTATGGGATGAAGACAAAAAGGGGGCCGTCTTGCGGCATGTGCGCAGAAAACAATGCGGGAACATGTAGAATGTAATTCCTGAAAGGATTTTCGCAGGGGCGGGGAACAGGATTCTTTGCAATACGCCCGTTTCCCAAGAGGGCGGGTCCCTTGGGGGGAGCGAGTTTCGCCAGCCAGCCCAATGTCACTGTGCGCAAGGAATTGCGGAAAGAGTTCCGGGGGAAGAAGTTTTTCCATGCGCTGTATCGTATTTCGCGGAACATAGTTCCAGCCCTGGCGAAACTCGCGGCCTTCCAGACGCGAAATTCAGCTTTTCAGGGGGCGCAATGGCGCAAGTCGCAAGAAACCTGTCCGATAGGTTCGATGGAAAACGGCAGGCCATGACTTATCTTATCCATGTCAACGATACGCTTTTCACGAAGCGGTTCGGGGGCATCCCAATCCGTCGGCCGCAGCCGCGCCAGCCTCAATGCAACGGATACATCGGTTCTTTCGGCAAGACGCAGTGTAAAATCTCCGAAAATGTTTTTTCCCGCACAGAATACAGTTACGCAGGCCCCGGAGGCGGCTTCCGAAAACACCTTGAAATACTGGAATCGCGAGGAGCTGTATCAGGCGCCTGCCTGGCGGGATGCCGATGATGGCATCGGCGAGGCGGCGGAGGGGCAGCGGCGCATCCTCTATCAGGGAATGGAGATGGAAGGTCGGCGCGACGAGGTGTTCGCCTACGTCGGCTATCCGTCCTCTCCCATGCCAGAGAATGGCTATCCGGGAATCGTGATGGTGCAGGGCGGCGAGGGGACTGCCTACCACAGCTATGCCCGCTACTGGAACAGCCTGGGCTATGCGACAATCGCCATGGATTTGTACAACTCCTGTCCGGAGAGGATCGAACCCAGCGACCTGGTACATAGGAAAACGCTTCCCGGGCAGAAGTTCGTGGAGTTCGGCGGCAGTCCTGAGGCGTCGGCGCAGGTGATCAAGAGCATTGGCAACGCGGTGCTGGGGCATAGCCTGCTGCGGAGTCTGCCCAAGGTTGACGTCGGTCGCATCGGCATGGTCGGGATATCCTGGGGGAGCGTCTTCTGCAGCGTGGTCGCCGCCCTTGACGACAGGCTGAAAATCATCGTGCCCGTCTATGGCCACGGTTTCAACGAATTAGGCGACGGTTCCCAGAGCTTCTACCGCATGGCGCACGCCCCCTGGGATCCGAAATATTATCTCCACGAGGCGAAGTCGCCGCTCCATTGGATCGGCGGAACGAATGACGCCGCGTTTTCGATGCTGGCTATGCAGCGCTCCTACGACGAGGCGCCGACGACCCGGAATCATTCGTATCTGATCGAACTGCTGCACGGGCATTGCGGATATCGCTTCCCCTTGGTGCGGCGTATCATGGATGGCGCGCTGCAAGATGGCGTGCCGCTGCCGCGGCTGGGCAAGGCAGTTTGCCAGGACGGCCGCATGACCGCGGAGATTCTGGAGCGCGGCCGCGGAATCGCCAAGGCCGTCCTGAGCTATACGCAGGATGAATGCGAATGCGTGAAGCGCAGATGGCACGAGGCGCCGGCGGAAGTGCAGGAAGGCGTGGTTTCCGCCGTGATTCCCGAGGGCGCGACCATCGCCTATCTGAATCTCTTCGACCAGCGGGAAGAGGACGGTACATGGAACTGCTGCGGCTCCTCCAATGCCGTCTTCTTCAAGTCCGTTGCGCCTGGGGCATATCGCGCTACGGCGCAGAGCCGCTATCCCGTCGTGCAGGAGGAGTGAGGTTTCCGGAAAACGTTGCGCCAGCCTGCGGACGCAGGACGGCGCAATGGTTCCCGCCTTTCCCTTGCCGCCCGTCTGAATGTCGCTGTCCTTCCGGAGGGAAAGGGTACGGGAAGATACGGGGACAAAAAAAATCCTGTTCGCCTTCGCTTTGTCTTGCACGAATTATAGTAATATCTTTCGTCCTTCACCGTTTTTGCGGGAAGAAGCACATTTTCTTTTCTTCTGCGGAGCTTTGCATTTTCATGGGCGGCTTTTTTGGTTGCGCATCTCGGACATCCTGCGTTGCTGATGTTTTCTACGGTTCGGACTACCATTCCCATCTTGGGAACATTCGCGGTGGCCTGATGGTATATGGCGAGAACGGTTTTCAGCGGTTCATCCACGATATTCGGAAGGATCCTTTCCGTTCCAAGTTCGAACAGCATCTGGATGGCATGGACGGCAGCATGGGCATCGGGTGCATCTCCGACACGGATCCCCAGCCCCTGAACCTGGCCGGCGAGGCCGGTGTCTTCGGCGTGACCATGGTCGGCGTCATCAGTAACCTGGAGACGCTTCAGAAGGAGCTCTGCCATGGCGGAAGCCATTTTTCCGAACTGGTGAACGGCAAGGTCGGCCCCACGGAGATCGCGGGCACCTTGATCGCCTCCAGTCCCTCCATCAAGGAGGGGCTCTTGAACTTGCAGGAGAAGGTGGAGGGTTCTTGTAGCGTCCTGGTGATGACCGAGAAGGGCGTCTACGCCTGCCGGGACAAGTTTGGGCGCACGCCCATTGTCATCGGGCAGAAGGCGGACGGCAGCCTGGCCGCCTCCCTGGAGTCCTGCGCCTTGCACAACCTGGGATACAAGATTGTGCGCTGGCTGGGCCCCGGCGAGGCCGTTCTGCTGAACGGCAAGACCTTTGAAATCGAGTCCGTCCTGCCAGCACGGAAGCAGTGCAGGATGTGCGCCTTCATGTGGATTTACTATGGCTTCCCGGCCTCCTCCTACGACGGCATCAATGTGGAGGAAGTCCGCTATCGCTGCGGCGCGGCGCTGGCCGCGCGAGACAAGAATCTGGAGGTGGACGCCGTGGCGGGAGTGCCGGATTCCGGAACCGCCCACGCGCTGGGCTACGCCAGCGTCACCCACCTTCCTTACAAGCGCTCCTTTGTGAAGTACACGCCCACCTGGCCCCGGAGTTTCATCTCCGATTCCCAGACCACGCGGCGTCATGTGGCCAAGATGAAGCTCATCCCCATCCAGGACTTCATCCACGGTCAACGGCTGCTTTTCTGCGAGGATTCCATCGTCCGCGGAACGCAGTTGAAGGACACCTTCGCGCGTCTGCCCGAGTGGGGCGCCAAGGAAGTGCACGTCCGCGCTGCGTGTCCGCCGATTCTCTTCGGCTGCAAATACCTGAACTTCTCTCCTTCCCGCGGGCCGCTGGAGCTCATCGCCCGCCGGGCCGTGCACGCGTTGGAGGACGGCAAGGAGGACGAGGCGCACATGGAGGAGTACACGGACTGCAACTCCGAGAAGTACAAGAAGATGGTCGAGATGATTTGCAAGGAGATGGGGTTCACCACGCTGAAGTATCAGACGCTGGAGGATACCATCGCCGCCATCGGGGAGCCCCCCGAAGGCCTCTGCACCTATTGCTGGACTGGTAAGGAATAAGGAGAATGACAATGGCAGACGAACTGCAGGCATTGCTGGAACGGCTGGACCGCGACGGCGTCCAGAAGGGCGAAGAGGCGAAAGAGAAGTTGATTGCGCAGGCGCAGGCCGAGGCGAAGTCGATTCTTGCCGAGGCCAAGGCGCAGGCCGAGGCCATGACCGCGCAGGCCGAGAAGGATTGCGCCATGATGCGCCAGAAGGCCGAGGAGGCCCTGCGCCAGAGCGGACGGCAGATTCTCCTGCAGGTTCGCCAGGAACTCCAGAGCCGGGTCCAGAATGCGGTGGGCAATCTGTTGAAGGCCGAATTGAAGCCCGGCGCGGTGGCCCAGGTCATCGCCCTGCTTTGCGAGAACTATCTGAAGTCTCAGGGCGGCATCGACGACCTGACGGTTCTGGT
Organism: Lentisphaeria bacterium; assembly: GCA_024405215.1. Classification (GTDB taxonomy): domain Bacteria; phylum Verrucomicrobiota; class Lentisphaeria; order Oligosphaerales; family Oligosphaeraceae; genus UBA1724. The sequence continues at coordinate 34,349 of JAKSPB010000020.1, forward strand.
TCCCGAGGCGCAGCTGGCGGAGTTGTCCGAGGCAGTGAAAGCCTCTTTGGCCGCGGAGCTGCGGCAGCATGTCTCTCTGAAGCCCGACAAGCGCCTCGCCGGCGGCTTCAAGCTCCAGTTCACCGGCAGCGTGGTTGTCTATGACTTCACGGACGAAGCCCTGGCGGAGGCCATCGCCTCCCATCTATCTCCCGCACTGGGGGCGATTCTGACGGCATAGGACAGTTTTTTTCGGCGACATGGCGACAGACTACTTCTATCTGCTCTCGACTTTGCCCTTGCTTCAACTGAATGGCGAGGGCAAAGTGGAATACAGTGCATTTCTGGCTTCCTGCCGGAGGTGGGTCTCCTCGAAGGAGTACGCCTGCCTGGAGGGACTGACGCTGGCGCCGAAGGCGGATGAAGAGTGCGCCGTGCCTGTGCTGGAAGCCTGGAGCCATTGGCGGACCGCCATGGACAACGTGGTGGCGGAATGGCGCTTCCGGCGTCGTGGCGTCGAGGGCGCCTTTCCTCGTCGCGAGGAAAGGGAGATTTTCCCCGGGGACGTGAAGGCCCTGCAGGCGGTTCTGGAGCGTCCCGGACTTCTGGGCAAACAGCAGGGCTGGGAGGAACTGGCATGGCGTCGGCTGGACGAACTGGCTGCCGGCGAGTCTTTCAATTTCACGGCGCTCGTGGTGTATGCCCTGAAGCTCCTGGTGCTTTCGGAGCGCCGCCGCTATGATGTGGAGGCCGGCAGCGCCGCCTTCGAGGAGTTGGTTTCCGCACGTCTCGACGAGGCGGCGGAACATCGGGTTTTGGTGGAAGAATAGTTTCGGAGTCCTGATGGATTCCGCATTTACGGAGTTTGGAGAACTGCAATGAGTGAAACAGCTCTCAAGAGCGGACGGGTGACTGGCGTGAACGGCAACCTGGTTGCCGTGGCGTTTGATACCAGTGTGATTCAGAACGAAGTGGCCTTCATCCAGATCGCTTCCGGCGCACGCCTGAAGAGCGAGGTCATCCGGGTGCGCGGCACGGTGGCGGATCTCCAGGTTTTCGAGGCCACCAACGGCATCAAGGTCGGCGATCCCGTGGAGTTCACGGGCGAACTGCTTTCCGTGGAACTGGGCCCCGGGCTGCTGACGCAGGTCTTCGACGGCCTCCAGAACCCCTTGCCGCGCTTGGCGGACGAGTCCCTCTTCCTGAAGCGCGGAACGTATATCTATCCCTTGGACGACAAGAAGGAGTGGGATTATACGCCTACGGCCAAGGTCGGTGACGAGGTTTTCGCCGGCGACTCCGTGGGCTGGGTCCCCGAAGGCATCTTCCAGCACAAGATCATGGTTCCCTTCGGCTGGCTGGGGATGTGGCGGATCACCTGGACCATCGGCGCCGGGAAATACAACATCCGGACCACGGTGGCGAAGGCCGTGAACGACTCCGGCGAGGAGCGCGAGATCAAGATGGTCCAGGCATGGCCTGTCCGCCGTCCCATCTCCGCCTACAGGGAGAAGCTCCTTCCCGTGGAGCCCATGATCACCCAGGTCCGTTCCATTGACACCTTCTTCCCCGTGGCCAAGGGCGGCACCTTCTGCACGCCTGGACCTTTCGGTGCCGGCAAGACGGTCCTGCAGCACGCGCTTTCCCAGCGCAGCGAGGCCGATGTGGTCATCGTGGCGGCCGTCGGCGAACGCGCCGGCGAAGTGGTCGAGATCCTGCAGGAGTTCCCTGTCCTGGAAGACCCGCGCACCGGGCGCAAGCTCATCGACCGCACCATTATCATCTGCAACACCAGCTCCATGCCTGTCGCTTCCCGCGAGTCCTCCATCTACACCAGCGCCACGCTGGCGGAATACTACCGCCAGATGGGGCTGAACGTGTTGCTGCTGGCGGATTCCACCAGCCGTTGGGCGCAGGCCCTCCGCGAGGAATCCGGCCGTCTGGAGGAGATTCCTGGCGAAGAGGCCTTCCCCGCCTACTTGGAATCCCTGGTGGCCAGCTTCTACGAGCGCGCCGGACTGGTGAAGCTCAATGACGGCAATCGCGGCTCCATTACCATCTGTGGCGCCGTCTCCCCCGCCGGCGGCAACTTCGAGGAACCCGTGACCCAGGCGACGCTGAAGGTCGTTGGCGCCTTCCTGGCCCTTTCCCGCGATCGCGCCAACGCGCGCCGCTATCCATCCATCCATCCGCTGGACTCCTGGAGCAAATACAAGAGCACCGTCAAGGCGGAGCTGGTAGCCAACGCGCGGCGGATTCTTCGCAGCGGCAACGAAATCGAGCAGATGATGAAGGTCATCGGCGAGGAAGGAACGCCGAACTCCGACTTCGTCACATACCTGAAGAGCGAGTTCCTGGATGCGGTCTACCTGCAGCAGGATACCTTTGACAAGGTGGATAGCGCCTGCACGGCCGAACGCCAGGCGTATGTCTTCGCCAAGCTCAATGCCATTCTGACGAAGGAATTCAATTTCGAGGAGAAGGGCGAGGCCCGGAGCTACTTCGCCGCCCTGCGCCAGATCTTCATTGACTGGAACTACTCCGCCTGGAAGTCCCAGCAGTTCGCGGACAATGAAGCCAAGCTGGATGCCAAGCTGGCCGAGTGCTAAGGAGAGGTCATGAGAAAGATTTACCACCGCATTATTCAGATCAGCGGCAACGTCATCACCCTTGAAGCCGAGGGGGTCGCCAATGGCGAACTGGCAGAAGTCCGCAGTGGCGACCTGAGTTCACTGGCGCAGGTCATCCGCCTGGACGGCACCCGCGTCTCCCTGCAGGTCTTCGCCGGCGCCCGCGGAATCTCCACGGACGCCGAAGTGCGTTTCCTGGGACGCCAGATGCAGGTCGCCGCGACGACGGACTTGCTGGGGCGCATCTTCACCGGCAATGGCGCACCCCGCGACGGCGGCCCCGCGCTGACGGACAACATGACGGAGATCGGCGGCCCGTCCGTCAATCCCGCGTGCCGTATCATCCCCCGGAAGATGATCCGCACGGGCATTCCCATGATCGACATCTTCAATACCCTGGTGGAGAGCCAGAAACTGCCTATCTTCTCCATTCCCGGCGAACCCTACAACCAGCTTCTGGCCCGTATCGCCATGCAGGCCGAGGTCGATGTGATCGTCTTGGGCGGCATGGGACTGAAGTACGACGACTACCTCTATTTCAAGAACACGCTGGACGAGCAGGGCGCGCTTTCCCGCACGGTGATGTTCGTGCACACGGCGGCCGATCCCACCGTGGAATGCACCCTGGTGCCCGACATGGCTCTGGCCACGGCGGAATACTTCGCCGTCCAGGAGCACAAGCGGGTCCTCTGTCTGCTGACGGACATGACCAATTTTGCGGACTCCCTCAAGGAGATTGCCATTACCATGGAACAGATTCCCTCCAACCGCGGCTACCCCGGCGACCTTTACAGCCAGCTGGCCAGCCGTTACGAGAAGGCGGTGCAGTTCCGCGGCGAGAACGCCGGTTCCATCACCATCCTGGCCGTGACCACCATGCCCGGCGATGACGTGACGCACCCCGTTCCCGACAACACCGGATATATCACCGAGGGACAGTTCTATCTCTCCGGCGGTCGAATCGAACCTTTCGGCTCTCTCTCCCGTTTGAAGCAGAATGTCAACAAGGACACCCGCGAGGATCATCGCACCCTGATGGACACCATGATCCGCCTCTATGCCCAGTACAAGGACACGCTGGAAAAGCAGTCCATGGGTTTCCGTATGTCCGCTTGGGACAACAAGTTGCTGAAATATGGCGAGATGTTCGAGAAGGGCATGATGGACCTGGCGGTGAACATTCCCCTTGAGGAGGCGCTGGATCGCGGCTGGAAGATTCTTTCCGAGTGCTTCGAGCCTGCGGAGACGGGCGTGAAGAGCGCCATGATCGAGAAGTTCTGGCCCAAGAGCAACCAGTAATTCCTCTCTGTCCGCTATGGCGAAGATCAAGCTGACCAAGAATGAGCTGAAACTCCAGCGTGATGCGCTGAAGCGCTTTGAGCGTTATCTGCCTACGCTGCAATTGAAAAAGCAACAGTTGCAACTGGAAGTGCGCCAGGCCCGCGAGCAGTTGGCGATGCTGGAGGAACAGGACCGGAAGGAACTTCGCGCCAGCGAGCAGGACCAGGCGCTCTTCGCCGCCTTGCCGGAGAACGCCGGCAAGCTCCAGGAGGTGCTGGAATGGCGCGTGGCCACGAAGAACATCGCCGGAACCGAGGTGCCCGCGCATGCCGGGCTCTCCTGGCGGAAGGACGATGTGGAGCTTTTCGAGACGCCGCTCTGGCTGGACGAGGCGCTGGCCATGGTGGAGCGCCGCACCGAGCTTCTCCTGAAGAGACGCCTGGTGGAGGAGACGCTGAATTGCCTGGAGGATGAACTCCGCGTGGTCACCCAGCGCGTGAACCTCTTCGAGAAGGTCAAGATTCCCTCCGCCTTGGAGAACATCCGTCGTATCAACATCTACATTGGGGACCAGCAGACGAACTCCGTCGGCCGCTCCAAGATTGCAAAGGCCAAGTGCCAGGAAAGGGACGCTGACTTGTCATGATCGAGAGAATGAAAAAAATCACGATTGTCTGCCTGGTCGATGACCAGGAGCGGTCGTTGCATTCCCTGCGGAAGCTGGCTAGTGTCCATGTGGTTCCGCAAAAAGGAAATCCCTCCCGGGACGTCGAGGACAGGAAACGCGAGCTGGGCGAACTCCAGCAGGTGCGGTTCTTCCTGAAATCCATCCAGGGCGATGGCGCTCCGGTGGAAGGGGCCGCTGCAACCGATGGCGCCCAGTGCCGTCTGGACTGTCTGCGCCTGATGCAGGAGTACCGGCAGTCCAAGGAGCGCATCATGCAGCTGGACCAGGCGATAGCCCAGCTGGAACCCTGGGGGCAGTTCGACAAGAAGCTTCTGGACAAGCTGGAACGCCATGGACTCCATCTGGCGCTGTTGGTCCGCGGCAACCGCAAGAACGCGGATGCCTGGTTTGACGAACTGGAAGGCAAGCCGGATGGCGCGCAGGAGTTCATTGTCCGCCGCACAAAGGACAAGATCTACTCCCTGGTGGTCTCGCCTGTGCAGCTTCGCAACCTGGAGTTGCCTCGCGCCAGCTTCCCCATGGGGATGGACTTGAATGCCCTGCGTACACAGCGCCGGGAATTGGCCGTCGAGGCCGAACGGGCGAGGAAGGCATTGGAACGCCATGCGCGGCTGGACGAGAAGACTCTGGCGGACGAGGAGAATCGCCTGGAACGCGAAATCGCCTTTGCGACGACACGGGACGGGATGGGCCTTTCCGGTCAGAAGCTCTGCTATCTGCAGGGATATGTCCCCGAAAAGAATCTGGACGAACTGCGTGAGACCGCGCATCGGAATGGCTGGGCAATCCGCTACGAGGATGTGGCGGAGGACGACGAGGCGGTTCCCACCAAGCTCCAGATGCCGAAGCATCTGGAAATGGCCCAGGGCATTCTGGATTTCATTGGAATCCTCCCCGGCTACCGCGAGATTGACATCTCCGTGGCGGTGATGGTCTTCCTCTCCATCTTCTGCGGAATGCTTGTGGGCGACGCCGGCTATGGCGCCATCTTCTGCGGCGTGACGGGATGGTATTTGCGCAAGGCGCTCCAATGCGGCAGCGACTCCATGAAACGCGGAATGCAGCTGCTCTTCATCATGTCCCTCTGCACGCTCCTCTGGGGAATCCTCTCCGGCAACTGGTTCGGCCTTACCTGGGGCGGCCTGAAATGCCTGACGGACGGCGAGCGCGGGCAAATGAATGTCCAGCTCTTCTGTTTCTTCCTGGCTGCCGTCCATCTTTCGCTGGCGCACATCTGGAAGCTATCCGTTTCTTCCGGCTGGCGGGACCGCCTGGGCAACCTGGGCTGGGCGCTCTTCCTTTGGGCGAACTTCTTCACGGTCAAGGCGTTGCTCATCGACTACTCCTTTGAGCATTTCACCGTCCCCGCGTGGATGTATGGCATCGGCACGGTTCTGATTGTCTTCTTCTCCATCAACTGGAGGAACATCGGCGACATCATCTATTCGCCTTTCACCTTCATCAACAGCCTGGGCGACGTGCTTTCCTACATCCGTCTTTACGCAGTGGGGCTTTCCAGCCTCTACATCGCCAGGGCATTCAATGACATGAGCGCCATGATGTGGGAGCAGAGCAAGTGGCTTCTGCCCTTGGGGCTGCTGATCATCCTGGCCGGACATCTGCTGAACATCTGCATGGCGCTGATGAGCGTCCTGGTCCATGGCGTCCGCCTCAACACCCTGGAGTTCTCCGGGCACATCGGTGTGGAGTGGGGCGGCAAAGCCTACAAGCCTTTCCGTTGATTTTTCTTGAAAATCCATCCCAAACAAGGAGTAAACGACAATGATTGATGCTACAACCGCCAAAGCCCTGGTCGGCCTGGGCGCCATCTGCGCATTTGGCATTTCCGCTATCTGTTCCGCCATCGGTTGCGGTCTGGCCGCAGCCAGCGCCATTGGAAGCTGGAAGCGCTGCTATGTGCAGGGCAAGCCGGCTCCCTTCCAGCTGACCATCTTCTCCGGCGTCGCCATGACCCAGACCATCTATGGACTGATTCTCATGCTGCAGATCCTGAATCTGAACACGGACTTCTGGCCATCCGCCCTTGGCGTTGGCATTCTCGGTGGACTGGGCATTGGCGCCAGCGCCATCTACCAGGGCCGTGCCGCCGCCGGCGCCTGCGATTCCTTCAGCGAGACGGGACAGGGCTTCGCCAACAACCTGATCGCCCTGGGTGTCGTCGAGACCATCGCCATCTTCACCATGGTCTTCTCTATGATGTTCCTCAACAACCTCGCCGCTACTGCATAGTTTATTTTCCGGGGTAGATGGAAGAGTTCCTGGAAAATCTGACGCCGCTGCTGCTGGTGGCCGGACTGCTGATTGTCGGGTGCGTGATCTCCAGCAAGGTCTCCGCCCGGTTCAGCATGCCGGGCCTCCTTGTCTTCCTGCTCATCGGCATGGGGCTGCATCTGCTCTTTTCCGGCGGAACATACGTTACCAACATCCTGCCCTGGCGGCACGCCAATGCCATCGGAACCGTGGCGTTGGCGTTCATCCTCTTTTCCGGCGGATTCGATTCCTCCCTGGGCGACATCCGGAAGGTTTTCCGGACGGGGACGATCCTCTCCACCGCCGGTGTATTATTGACGACGCTCCTTCTGGGAAGCGTCGCCTACCTTTTCGCCATCTGCTCAGGCCATCCGGAGTTCTGGCCGCAAAGCTATCTCTTCGGCGCCATCATTTCCTCCACGGATGCCAGCGCGGTCTTTTCCATCCTGCGTTCCAAGCGCATCAGCCTCCAAGGAGACCTGAAACCGCTTTTGGAATACGAGTCCGGCTCCAACGACCCCATGGCCACCTTCCTGACCATGTTCTTCCTGGGGCTCTGCCAGAACAACAGCAGCGTCTCCGAAGGTCTGCTGTGCTTCCTGCCCAAATTCTTCTATCAGATGGGCGCGGGCGTGGGCATCGGCATTGCCATAGCCGCAGGCGCGGTGTGGCTGTTCAATCACCTTGATCTGGACTACGATGGTCTCTATCACGTCCTGGCTGTCGCTGTGGTTCTGCTGATCTATTCCGTGACCGACATATGCTGCGCCAACGGCTACATGGCCACATACGCCGGCGGCGTCTTCATGGGGTCCCGGCACTTTGTCTTCCGCAATCGCATTTCCCGTTTCTCTGATGCCATTGGGTGGCTGATGCAGGTGATTCTCTTCACGATCTTGGGCTTCATGGCCAACCCGCAAGTGATTCTGAAGCACTGGGGGCTGGGCATCCTGATGGGCCTGGCGCTCATGTTCTTCGCGCGCCCCGTGGCCACCTTCGTCTGCATGATCAAGAGCGGCTTCAGCTTGAAGGCGAAGACCTTGGTCAGCTGGGTGGGACTGCGCGGCGGCGCACCCATCATGCTGGCGACATTCCCCATGCTCCTCGTGGCTACGGATTACGAGGCGGCGGAGACAACCGCCATCGGAAGCACGAATTTCTATGAAATCATGTTCAACATGGTCTTCTGCATGGTGCTGCTTTCCGTGGTTGTCCAAAGTTTCACCATCATGCCGCTGGCCCGGGCCCTGGGGCTGGATTCGCCTCTCCAGGTTACGCCTACTGCGCCAATCTCCTTCGATCAGGTGGTCTATCATGACGACAGGAAAGCCGAAAAGGGCGAGGAACATACGGATGACTTGTCCTACAATGAACCCGCGTCCTTTGTCATTCCGTCGTGCAGCGACCTGGATGGACGGGCCATCAAGGATCTCCGTCTCCCAGCCGGCGTCTTCATCGTGATGATCTCCCGGGGAGGAAAATGGCTGGTGCCCCGGGGGAATACGGTCCTGTCCCGGGGGGATTCCCTCACGGTCCTGGCCACGCCCGCCAACCTGAAGAACGCGGAGAAGTATTTCACGCAGGAAAAGCATGACGTTCAGAAGGCGTAGTCTTCGGATGACACTGGATGGACGTGATTCTGTCTAAGTCCTTTTCTCTTAATTCAAAATGAAAGTCAGCGCGAATTTGTCCGACTGGTCGCAAGTCGTCTACTGCAAGCTGGAGAACCAGCAGATCGACTTCAAGGCCCCGCAGAACTGGAACACCATCGGTCGTGTGGGCCGGGCAAAGCTGGCGCGCCATGCCATCGCCATGGCAAACACCCTGGGAGGTTATGTGGTGATTGGTGTCGGCGAGGATGCCAACGGCACTCCGAACCAGTATGTCGGCATGAGCGACGAGGAGGCCAGTTCCTTCGATCCCAGCACCGTGGGACAGTCCATCAGCTCTTTCGCCGATCCGCCGGTTTCCCTGGACATCGTCCGCCCGGTCCTGGATGGCCGCCGATATGTGGTGATGGTGATCTATCCCTTCCAGGACATGCCCCATGTGTGCAGTAACGGCTGTGAGAATGAACTTCAGCGCGGCGCCTTCTATGTCCGTACGCCCGATGCCCGCAGCAAAGTCGCCGTCAAGGCATCGGAATTGCATTTGTTGATCCAGCGAAGCCTTCGCAACCAACGGCAGATGCTGGGGCGGATGCTACGGGGAATCCTCTATGAGGACCGCCAGGCCGAGACGCCGGAAATGGAGCTCCTTGCGCCGATGCTGGAGCACAGTCGGCAGCTGGCGTTGGAGAAGCTGGGAAAACGGCAGGTCCATTCCTTGCCGTTTTTTGAACTCGTCTGCCATCCCGTCAAGCTCTTCCGGGAACTGGGATTGAGCAATCTGCGCCGGGCGGTCGATGCCATCGAACAGCAGAATCTCTATGACGCCGGGACAATGACGACGGCCTTCCAAAGCGAGAGTTTCGCCACCAATGATTCCCTGTGCGGGATGTACTACTGCCAAGGCAAGGCAGTCTCCTTGTGGGAACTCTACAAGAACGGATTCTTCCATGTCGCGGCTGTCGTGGATCCCGAACATCCTGAGTCCTTGGCGTTGAATGGCGGCAGGCTGGCGGATCTGGTCGTCTTTTCCATGCGTCTCCTGGGGCAGCTATATACAAACCTCGGCCATCCGGAGGCTCTGCTGGACATTGCCGTCCGCATTCCCAATTCCAATGGCGTGACGCTTGGGGGCGTGGCTGTTTCGGATTCTTCGCCGGCCGTCTGCCGGGTCATGGACATCGAGGTCAGCAAGCAGCGTTCCGCCGGCGACTTGGAGGGCGGTGCATCGGCGGAGACCGCCAAGCAGTTCTTTGCGGAAATCTGCGAGCTTTTCAATGCGCCGCAAAGCGCCGCGGAATTGGCGGAGATCAAGCTTTCTTTTCAAGAAGGGCGTTGATGGAAACAAAGGAGGGAAAGGGATGAGATACGTGTTTCTTCTGGCTTTTTTTCTGACGGCTATGTTTGAAGCGCAGATTGTCGTTTCTTCCAAGGATGAGACGGATATCCTTGCAAAGCAGATTTCATGGATTTCCTCCCGGATGATGCAGACGGAGGATTATGTCTGCCTGAAGGATGGTCAGGAGAGCCAGGTGGATCTATTGGGCGCCGAACCTGACCTGGTTTGCGAGATTGCGGTCAAGGATTCCGGGCTGTACATCGCGCAGGTAGTTACAGGCGTGGACGAGGCCACGGCGGCGCATCTGCAGACGGCGAAGACGAAGTTCGACTCCTTGTTCATGCGTCTTCAGTTTGATGATGATGTGACGACACGACGGGTCGTTTTCGCTCCCTGGTGCAATCCGGCCGGGCAGTGGAACAGGCTGGGAATCTTTTCGCTGGACGGCGAGACGAAGCGGGTTCGGATGTGGCTCCCGCCTGGCGTCCGCCTGAAGTTGATCCAGTTTGCCAAATATTCCGCGCCGGCGGTTCCCGAGGCGGCCAAGTCATACGGGATGCCAATCCGTCCGCCGCAGTGCCATCCTAGATTGTGGCTGACGGCGGAGCGGATTCCGGAAATCCGCGACAGGCTGGCAAAGGGCGAGAATGCCTTCCAATGGGAGCGTTGCCGAAAGGAGGCGTTGCGGGAGTTCGCGTTCAATCCGCCGATCGGGCAGGAAATCTCCCATGACAGCAAGCTGGAGGTCAACGCACGCTGCAAGGCCTTCTATTATCTGATGACGGGCGATCGGGAAGTCGGCCGGAAGGCCGTGGATATGATGGATAAGTACATCTCCCAGGTCTCCTTCGGAAACCTTCTGGACATTACGCGGGAGATGGGACGAGCCATCTATGTCTGTTCCCATGTCTATGACTGGTGCTACGACCTGATGACGGACGAACAGCGCGCGCGCTTCCGGGAAAAGATGCTGGGCATCGCGCTTGAGATGGAGTGCGGTTGGCCGCCTTTCCGGCAGAGCGTCATCTTCGGGCACGGCAACGAGGCGCAGGTCCTCCGGGATCTGCTGGCCATGTCCATCGCGGTCTTTGACGAGGATCCCGAACCCTATCGCTTCTGTGCCTTCCAGATTCTGGAGCAGCTGGTTCCCATGCGGGCCTTCGAATATGACAGCCCCAGGCACAACCAGGGGACCAACTACGGTACCGCCCGCTTCCTTTGGGAGCTGCAGGCCGCGTTGATGTTCCGTGGAATGCTGGGGCGCGATGTCTTCCAGGACAACATGAAGAACCTCTATCTCTATTGGTTCTATTCCCGGCGTCCCGACGAGACGCTCTTCACTTGCGGCGACAATTACTATGTCTATACCCGCCCCTGGAAGTACGACTATGCCTTCACGCTGCTCAACGTGGCGTACGCCCGGAATCCCTATTATCGCGCGGATATGCTTCGCTATGACCTGACGAAGTACTCCGACGCCGTCGACTTCCTGCTCTGGAACGATCCGGAATTGGAGGCGCGCCCGTTGTCGGACTTGCCTTTGACGCTGGACTACGGTCCCGTTTTCGGCGGCATGGCCACGCGCACGGGATGGAATTTCTCCGAGGATTCCGGCGATGTTGTGGCGCAGATCGTGGGCGGCGGCTTCAATGTGGGAGGACATCAGCAGGCCGATGCGGGATCCTTCCAGATCTTCTGCCACGGCGAGCTGGTCAGCGACCTGGCGCAGTATCGCTTCTACGGTGTCCCCTACGACTGGAACTACGCCAAGCGTTCCATTTCCAAATCCATGTTGCTGGTGGAGAAGCCGGGAGAGAAATTCGGCTTGGCTGCGGTCAACGACGGTGGCACTCGCTTCCTGCGGGGAGAATATGGTCCCTTGCCGGAGGACCTGAAGGCGCAGAAGGAATGCCGCTATGGCACTGTGCTCTATTCCGTTTTCGGTCCATCCCCGAGTGAGCCGGATTTCAGCTGCTTCGCTGCGGATCTGGCCGAGGCTTACGGCGAGAAGGTGCAATCATACGTCCGGCGATTCCATTTCCTTGACTTGAAGGACGGCGTCCATCCCGCCATGGTGGTTGTGCTGGACGATTTGGAGACGAGCCAGCCGGAGTATAAGCGCCATTGGCAGCTGAACACCCGGGCGGTGCCGACCGTGACGGAAAAGGGAGTCCATCTGGAGATGGCCAACGGCAAGAGCTCTCTGGAGATGGAGATGCTGACGCCGTCGGATTGCGAAGTCATGGTGCTTTCCGGGCAGGATACGCTGACGGTGGATGGCCAGCAGTTCCTGGCACCGTACGATACGCCGGATGACCTGGGGCACCGGATCCAGTTCACTCCGAAGTCGGAGAGCCGTCATACGGTCTTTCTTGCCGTCATGCAGGTCGGGGAGGGCGTTCCCGAACCGCTGCCATACGTGTGCCGGGAAATGCCGGAAGGCTATGCGCTCTTCGTGAAAGACCGCCTGCTGGTCATGCCGAAGGGGAATGGCTTCTTCCTGAAGGACTTCACTTTGGAGATTCCGGAAGGAACGGAGAAGTGCAATGCCTGTCTCTCCGGATTGGCCGCCGGCAAATGGGAGGTGGTTTCTCCGGATGGCACCGTATCCGTCCTGACGGTCTCTGCCGGCAAGAACGCCGCTTTCCTTTCCATGACTCCCGGAATCTGGAAGGCGCGAAAGAAGTAGAGATTCCAAAGGAAGCTGTAATACTGCGCAATTCGGAATTGACGATACGGGCTTGTCCTGTGCCCGAGGCGTCAAGCTTCGGGAAATGTCTAGTCTGAATACACAGGAAACATAAGTATTGAATTCCCATTCAAATCCTTTTTCAGGAGATCGGCTTGCATGAGTAGATTTCTCCTTCTGATGTTGAGTTTGTGTATGGTGGCCTGGGCGGATGCGTCCAGAATTGCCGTGGGACGAGGGACGCCGGAAATGGACGGCGCGTTGACGGATGACGGCTGGAAGAACGCCATTGCCGCAGGGCCTTTCCTGGTGGATCAGCAGAATGCCTTCGCCACGCAGCAGACGGATGTGCGCTTCCTTTGGGATGACGAGAAGTTCTATGTCGCGTTTCAATGTTATGAGGATGTCCTGAATCCCCGTCAGAACAAGCTTCATGCTTTTCGCAATGCCTTCGCCAAGCCTGACGACGACAGTGTTTACAGCGAAGACATGGTGGAAGTGCTGTTGGGCAATTCCGAAACGGATTGCCTGTATGATGTCATTGCGGCTGCCTCCGGAGTGGTCTGCGACTGCGTGAGCAAGCTGTCGGGAACGGAATATTGGCAGCAGCGCGACAAGACATGGCAATCCGGCGCACAGGTCGCCATCGGCGTGGACAATCGCGAGGCGGGGGCGCATTGGGTTGCCGAGATGGCGATTCCCTGGCAGGCCATTGGCGGTGTGCCGCGCATGGGGGAGAGCCGGAAGTTTCTGGTTCATCGTCGCGAAGCCGCTTCCAAGGAGCGCAGTTCCTTGCAGCGCGTGGAAAATGGCATTCATCTTCCACAGAATCTGGGAGAACTTTGTTTCGTGGAGAAGGTGGCCGGCATGGGCGTTTCTTCGGTGCCGGCATTCCGTCCTGGAGAGAATGCCGTCGGTTTGTCCTGCATGGGGGGATCCGAAGCCGTTTCTCTTTCCTGCACGGTGCAATTCGGGGCGGAGAAGCAGGAGTTCCGGCAGACATTGGCGGCGGAGGCGCTTTCCGGCAAACTGCCCTTCCGCTTGGATCGCAGCGGCAATTTCTCCTTTGGCTGGCGGGCTGCAGATGCGGCAGGCCGGGAAATCTATCATTCACCGGAATATTTTTTTTCCGTTCAGGCAAATCTGCTGAGCGTGAAATTGGAGGAGGCAAGCCTTTGGGTCAACGGCAATCCCGTGTCGGGGAGCGTGCCGTTGCAATCGGGGAAAAATCTCCTGAAGGTTCTGGCGGGAGAAAAGGCCAGCCTTTCCTTGGCGGTAGGAGACTGGACGCTTCCCTATCCGGATGGCTGGCAACGGGATGCGAATGGCGTGGATTCGTTGGCGGTGCTTTCCGGACAGTCCGTTCTCTGGCCGAATTGGAAACTGGACGGCATCTGGATGACGCGCAATGGCCTGCAGCAGATTCTCTTTGTCCCTCAGGGAATCCCGAATGAGACGGTGGACGACTGGACCATGTATTGGGAGCTGCCGGAAGGCATGACGCTGGTGGGGGCTTCCGGATACTACAAGCTCTATGAGGTGACGGTGTCGGAATGCGGAGTGGTTTTCCACGAGGGCAGGAGATACACGCGCTATGCTGTCGGCGTGGTGACGCGCGGGCCGAACGGCGAGCGGAAGGGGCTGCCCTATCGTGAAAAGTCCGTAGCCATGAGACCATCGCCTGTGTGATTCATGTGGACCGGGAGGTGGCGTATGACGAGGCGCTTGTCTTCTACTACATGGGAAGCGCTGCCGCCCATGCGGTCGAGGTGCCCAATTGCTTTACTGCGCACATCCTGCCCGAAGCGAGTGGCGAACGGCCCGTTCAGCTGATTTCCCAGATGTGGCCTGGGTGGCTGCATTCCTTGGACGAGGCGGAATTGCAGCGGAAGCTCATGGAGGCCATGGCCGCCTGCGGAGTGACGGAGATTGCCGTCAAGCGAAAGGACGCCGGATTGGACAATTTCGCCCTGCTGGATTTCAATAGCTGGAATTTCAGCCTTGTGGAGTACGTCAAGGACCACCCGGAGGAGGCGGCAATTGATTTCCAGGGGACGCATTATGACGACATGATTTGCTCTATGCGGATTCTGGAAAATCCCGAAGTGGAGGAGTTTCTGCGGCGGACATTGAGGAATTGGTACGAAAAGAACCAGTGTCCCACGCATGTTGTCTTCGATTACGAATGGCATGTCCGCGACAGCTTCTTTTCCTGCTACTGCCCTCGGTGCGTGGCGGATTTCGCGCGTTTTGCCGGCGTGGAGGCGGAGGACTTGACGTCTCAAAGGATCAACGAGGAATTCCTGCCACGATGGACGGAATATTGCAACCATCGGGTGGCGGAGCTCTGCGCCTTGTTCGGCAAATTGATCCACGAGGAACTGCCGGATGTGCGCTTCTCGGTCTATTCCGGATATCAGAGCGAGCGGACGAAGCTCATCTACGGCATTGACTGGACGCTGCTGGACGGCAAGGTGGATTTCATGATGTGCGGATATGGCCGGAATGAAAAGGATCTTCACGCCACGCAGGAGGCCAGCAGGGTTTCCCGGCTGGTGACTGGCGAATTGGTTTTGCCGGACGATATTTCCCAGAATACCGCCCCCGGATGGATCCAGAAGGCCACGCTTCTGCGGCGCTGCTGCGATGCCACGGGCGGATACCTTGTTTTCGCATACGCGTCGTTGGATGGCCGTTCCTTCCTCGCCATGGCGGAGGTCTCCCGTATTCTTCGGCGCTTTGAGCCGTTCTTCATGACCGGACGGCGGCGCCCGGAGGCATTGACAGTCAGCGGCCTGGGCGCGGAAGAGTATGAGGTGCTGGACGACGCCACCGGAAATTCTCTGGTGGCACTGATGAACGGAAAGAAGGAGAACCGCGACTTCGTCTTTGAAATTCCGATTCCCGAGGGAAAGAAACTATATGATGCCAATGGCAATGTCGTGGCTTGCCCGGTGAAAGGCGTTCTGCCAGCCGACGGCATTGCCATCTACGTAGTCCGATAGATTCGACTGTGTTTGTCAAGTTTTGTATATTAGAAAAACCTGACTTTTTTTGCAGAACTTGACAAACACAATCTGAGGGCGATCTTCATCTCTCCTCCATCGCGCCTGGCGACCTCCTTCCAGTTGATATTTGCGGCATGAAAAGAGGGAAGCAACAATACACCGGCGAACAGCGCCAGAATGAATTTTGCAAAATGTCGTGTCATGGATTGTTTCGGGTAGTTGAGCCTCCCCGGACAGGCGCGGATGCCTGTCCGGGAAGAACGGGACTGCATTGACTATAAGGCCTCGCCTGAGCCTTTTTTCTTATTTTGCCGTTTGCCTTTCTGAAGTTCGGGATGAGGTCTCCCGTCGCATTCCAGGTTGGTGTCGTTCTCCACGGGATTGAAGTATGTAGTAACACCGCCTACAATCCCCATTGTTTCCGGGTATTGGCCATCAATGGCAAATCTTCCGTAGATCTTGCTGTAGTGTGCGCTGACGAGAGTTCCGTTGGCGTCAACCTTCGTGCGGGTGCGCAGAATCAGGCCCTGGTCCTCGGCAAGCTGCTCCTCGGACACAACACGCCAGAATCCTTCCTCGGGATCTCTTTCTCTCGTTTTGGAGAAGACAAACTCCTTCAGGTACTGTGCCTCCTCGTCCGCCCGGTAGGGACTCTTCAACTGGGAAGGTTCATAGTATGGGCAGATGTAGGCCCCGTCAAGCGCGTTGGGAAAAGTCATGGTCATCGTCTTGATCTTTCGCTGTTCATCTTCGTCCCATTCGAACTTCACGTAGAAGTCCGCCACCTCGCCATCACCGTACGGCTTCACGAAATCCCCATATTCCAAGTCATAGCCAAACTCCTTTCCGATTTCCGGAACATGCATGAAAACACGCCAGAACACCACCATGGGCACCGGATTCCGGATCTCCTTCAGGACACAGGTAAGATGCTTTCCGTACGGATGCCATTTTCCCCATTTCACATGGATGTCGCCACCCATTTTCTTAAAGCACTTCTCTACTCTTGTCTCATAACAGCCTTCTTTTTTGACCACAACATCAGCGTCTAAATAGTCGCATCGTCCGACCAGCTCCGCATAGCCGTTGCCATCCGTCAGTTTTTCCACATTGTTGACCAGTCCCCAGTTGTATTGCCGATAGGTGGCCAGGGTCAAGGCGTTCTCCACTGGCTTGCCGTCTGCATCCACCACAGTCACACAGATCTTCGCCTCCGCGCCGAAGAGATAAAAGAGCAGGCCGTATGCCTCCGCCTTCATGGAAACAAAGAGCAGAGCACAGCAGAGCGTGAGAAGTGTATTTTTTGCCAGATGATCGGTCATGTTTTTCCCTGACGATTGATCGGATGCCCTCTTTCCCCTGACAGGTGCGGATGCCTGTCCGGGAAGGCGGGACTGCACGCCTTTTATCAATGGGATGCGTCGTAATTATCGTATTTCTGTTTCCGTATTTTCCCTTTTACCTTTTTGAAGTTCGCGATGACGTTTTCCATCATACTCCAAATTCGTATCATTTTCCACGGGATTGAAGTAGGTTGACATTCCTCCCAGGGAAGCCTCCTCGGGGGTAAAGCCATCCGTTGCTAGTTCTCCGTACAATTTACTAAAGTGCGCACTTACAAGAGTTCCGTTGGCATCCACTTTCGTTCGGGTACGCAGAATCATTCCCTGGGCTTCTGTCAATTTTTCCTCTTCGACAATGTGATGCCAGGCGCGGCCTGGCTTTTCTTTTACCCAGACGGAATAAAACACGAACTCCTTTTGGTATTGCGCATCCATGTCGGCATGGTACGGACTTCGCAACTTTGATGCTCTATACAACGGGAAGACATACGCGCCATCCAATGCGTTTGGGAAAGTCATCGTCGCCTTCTTCACGATGCGCTTGTCATCCTCCTCCCACTCAATTTTCAGCTGAAAATCCGCCACCTCGCCATCACCGTACGGCTTCACGAAATCCCCATATTCCAAGTCATAGCCAAACTCCTTTCCGATTTCCGGAACATGCATGAAAACACGCCAGAACACCACCATGGGCACCGGATTCCGGATCTCCTTCAGGACACAGGTAAGATGCTTTCCGTACGGATGCCATTTTCCCCATTTCACATGGATGTCGCCACCCATTTTCTTAAAGCACTTCTCTACTCTTGTCTCATAACAGCCTTCTTTTTTGACCACAACATCAGCGTCTAAATAGTCACATCGTCCGACCAGCTCCGCATAACCGTTCTCGTCCGTCAGCTTTTCCACATTGTTGACCAGTCCCCAGTTGTATTGCCGATAGGTAGCCAGAGTCAGGGCGTTCTCCACTGGCTTGCCATCTGCATCCACGACTGTCACACAGACTTTCGCCTCCGCCCCGAAGAGATAGAAGAGCAAGCCGTATGCCTCCGCCTTCATGGAACCAAAGAGCAGACCGCAGCAGAGCGTGAGAAGTGTATTTTTTGCCAGATGATCGGTCATGTTTTTCCCTGACGATTGATCGGATGCCCTCTTTCCCCTGACAGGCGCGGATGCCTGTCCGGGAAGGCGGGACTGCATTGACTATAAGGACTCGCCTGAGCCTTTTCCCTTGTTTTCCCGTTTGCCCTTCCGAAGTTCGCGATGAGATTTTCCGTCGCATTCCAGGTTCGTGTCATTCTCCACTGGATTGAAGTATGTGGTAACACCGCCTACAATTCCCATTGTTTCCGGGGATTGGCCATCAATGGCAAACCTTCCGTATATCTTGCTGTAGTGCGCGCTGACGAGAGTGCCGTTTGCGTCCACCTTCGTTCGGGTGCGCAGGATCAGTCCCCGGTCCTCGGCAAGCTGCTCCTCGGACACAATCCGCCAATATCCTTCCTTAGGATCTTTTTCTCTTGTTTTGGAGAAGACAAACTCCTTCAGGTACTGTGCCTCCTCATCCGCCCGGTAGGGACTCTTCAACTCGGATGGTTCATAGTACGAGCAGATGTAGGCCCCGTCAAGGGCGTTGGGAAAGGTCATGGTCATTGTCTTGATTTTTCGCTTGTCATCTTCGTCCCATTCAAACTTCACGAAGAAGTCCGCCACCTCGCCGTCCCCGTAGGGCTTCACGTAATCCCCGTATTCCAAGTCGTATCCAAACTCCTTGCATAACTCCGGAGGACGCATATTGAGTGGCCAGAACACCACCATAGGCACGGGATTCCGGATCTCCTTCAGGACGTATGTCCTGTGCGCTCCATAAGGTTGCCATTTCCCGCCTTGCACTTTGATGTCACCGCCTATTTGCACAAATGCCTTCCTTTCCATAGTCTTGTAATAACCTTCTTTTGTGATATGCACACTTGCCCCTAAGTCGTCGCATCGTCCAACCAGCTCCGCATAGCCGTTCGCGTCCGCCAATCTTTCTACATTGTTGACCAATCCCCAGTTGTATTGCCGATAGGTGGCCAGGGTCAAGGCGTTCTCCACTGGCTTGCCGTCTGCATCCACCACAGTCACACAGATCTTCGCCTCCGCGCCGAAGAGATAGAAGAGCAGGCCGTATGCCTCCGCCTTCATGGAAACAAAGAGCAAAGCACAGCAGAGCGTGAGAAAAAAAACGTTTCCTTTTTGTGTTCTCATGTCGTTTTCTCCTGTTAAAAGATGTGAAACATTGGCACCGTCCTATTCCGAAACCTTTGTCTTGATTTCCTCGTAGAGCTGATAGTTGTAGAAATAAGGAACCAGCATATAGTCTGAATGAGCCCAGATATCCTCAAGAACAAAACCTCCATTCCTCGGCCATCCTTTTTTTAAATTTTTTAAATCAACTTGCCCTTCAGTATCTCCTACACTCTCCGAACCAGCGGAACTGGACAGCGCGGGGATTCCGAAGGCAAGGAGGTGGTCCTGCAGTTCCTGGGGAATTTGCGCCGGCGTATCGGGATCGCCGCCCATGTATGCGGGATTGTGACGGAAGACGGCGTTGTCAAAGACGCGACATTCCTCCTTGGTTCTCTTGTTCGCCAGCTGCGCAGGAAGAGGCGCCCACTTCGTGGTCCCTTTCCCCATGTCATCCCACACCAGGCAACCATTGTAGAACCCCCAGCCAGCCTCGTCGGTAAAGGCCAGAGTCTCGTGATTCTGCTGGTCTGTCCGTGTATTCCAGCCGTGGATGATTTTGTCGACCGCGTCAACCAAATTGGCAGCTTCCAAGGCGCATCCCTTGGTGAACTCCTGCTTGTGCCAGGCCAGCTGGCGATCTGCAATGCCGAAATCCCGGGTTCCAATCCTCCAGCTGAATCCGCTTAGCAATCCCAACTCCCCTTCTGCTGTCCCGATGACCTCGTCCTCGGAATCGTAGTAGTTGTAGACTGTAAGCTTGGCGCCGTTCCCGGTCCCTGGCGCATGGAGCATGGCTTCGAAGCGGCCTTTCCAGGTAAGCCTGCTTCTGTCATCACCTGTGCCAAAGAGAGAATGCCATCCGGCAGACCAATTCTTGTATTCGTACGAACGCCATTCCAAGGGCACCATGGGATTGTTTTCTCCCGACGTATTATGTCTTGCCGGGTCATACGCCTCCGCGGCGACGGCCGCATTGAGCATGAAGAATCCGTCCGCCGCCATCGTGTGGTCGACGATGGCGCTGGAGACCAGCATGTTCCCCAGGCTGTGCCCCAGGAGGAAGACCTTCCCGCCCTTGGACGCCAGCTCGGTCACGCACTCCTTCAAGGCACCGGCCGTGCGGAAGGCATGCTCCGCGTTGGTGTGGTAGTTCCATTGGCAACTATAGTCTCCGTTCCAGTCAATGCCCACCAGGCGGACATTCGCGCCGGTCTGGTAGAGCCTCTTGAACATCCGTCCCTGCCAGTTGCCGCTCTCCTTCTCGTCCACGTTGAAGCCATGGACGAAGGCGAAGTACACGGGATCGGTCTCGTTGTCCGGCATGTTCGCCGGCTCGGAGACGTCAACTCCCGTCGCACCCGGCATGGCCGCGCCGTTGACCCGCGTCGCGGATTTGGCGGGATCCTTTTCGCAGCCGCGCAGGCTGTAGTAGCGGTACATGGCGGAGACCGGCGAGACGGAGGTGTTCAGCCTGCGGCGTCCCACCGTGTGGACCGTTTTGGAGCCGTCGGCGTTCTTCCGCACCAGCTGGAAGACGGCATTGATGCGGGATTCGTTTGTCGTATCCGTAGGGCTGTGCCCTTCGCAGAGAAGGACGCCATTTCCGTTCCGGCATTCGTCCAGGAAGCCTGCGGGGAACTCCTCCCCCAGGCCGTGGACGGACGCCTCATGAAGCGCATCGTCCCCCTTGGCGGAATAGCCCCTGTGGCCGTCCTGGTGGCGGAAGTCCTTCACGGCGCCGGGAGCCAGATCGGAATAGACCGCCTGGATTTCATTCCTGGCGTGGCTCAACGCCACCTGCGGCTCCCATTCCCCGCCGTTCAAGATCAGGAAATCCTTCGCGTCCAGCCAGACGGGGAAGAGGTCCAGCAGGTCGCCCCGACCGTTCACGATGCCGTCGTTGCAGTTGGGATTGTATTTGTTCGTTTCGGGATGATGGTATTCGGCGTTGTTCACTCCTCCGAATGCGCTGCCCAAGAAATCTTCATGGCTTTTCCAGAAACTCACGTTGGCCTTGGCGTCCTCGAAATCCCAGAGATTGAATCCGTCAATGTCGGTGTTGTCGTTGTACCACATCCGGAGGGGGCGTCCCTTGAGGGCGTCCAGGCGGTCGGCGTCGTCAATGGCGCCGTCCCGGCCGTAGTCGGGCACAAGGGCCACGCGGATGACGTGGACATCCATGGTGTCGGAGACGATGGTGGAACAGCCGGCCTGGGCGTCCTGCGCGGCAGGATCCTCCAGCAGCAGTTCGGCGGTCACCTTCCCCTTGCCCTGCGTCGTCCCCTCCGCGTAGAGCTGGCAGTCGAACCGTGCGTCGCCGTTGTCGGGCAGCACGCGGAAGAGCCAGGACGTTCCGTCGCCGCCCTCCTTCACCCAGCGGGAGGCGTCGGGGGCGTTCTTCTTGGCGTCGCCATGGAGCCGGATGCCATTCTCCGCCCTGACGCGGATCCAGAGGCGCTTCAGAAGTTCACGGTCGCCGCCGAACACGTCCGGCACCGTCACGCGAACCGCCTTCAGGTCGTTGTCCGCGTAGGAGATGGGACCGGTCTTTTCCCGATCCGCCTCCATGGCCTTGTCCGTCCAGTAGGTCTCCTTTGCCTTCAGCTTCTGCTTGACGAAGGCATCGTCGTCAAAGTCGTCGTTGAGGAGCAGGACGGGCAGCGGGCTGGCGACGTTGTCGTCCAGCAGGTCCACGCGGATGTCGCAGACCAGCACGTTCCAAGTCTTCAGGCCGCTGTTCCACTCGGTTGAAGCCCCGCTGCCCTGCGCGGAGAAAACAGACGTTCCATCCATCCAGCAGCAGTCGTCCGCATGGCACTCCGCCGTCACGGTGCAGCTTCCCGTGCCTCCGTCGAACAGGACATCAAGGGATCCTTTCCCATGATTCGCCCGGGAATTCACGCTTTCCGCAATGGTCTGGACCTCTGGCCGATACAGCCGGATGCCATATATGCTTTCATAAAGGGAACAGGGGCAGGCGAGCGCGGAGGCAGCATTCCCGTTGTGGCCCATGCGCCACTTCGGGAACTTCCAGGGCTCAATCCAGCTGCATTCGGCATTGGCCGGATAGTCCCCCGTGGGGTAGTCGGCCTCGGTGGGCCAGTCGCCGCCCTCCGGGACTGCGGTGAAAGTCACGGTTGCGGCGGGACGCGACGCGCGACGGCGTCCTGCCGGATTTTCATCGGGAGCCACCTTGGAAGGCACGAAAAGATAGTGTTTTTTCGTCCAGGCATCCCCCATGACGACGCATTGGACAAGCGGCGCCCCCTGACTGCCGCCTGCGGAGTTTTTCTCCGAAGAGCCGCCGTCACCGGAAGCGTCTCCATTGTTTCCATCGTCTTTCGCCTTCGTCCTTGCAGCGGTCAGGTCCCCGATGCCGACGGTGTTCACATGGTAGGTGAAGGAGCCTTCGCCGCAGGACTCCAGGGCGATGTCGGGATTGAGGGTGAATCTTCCGCAGGACAGGTTCGAATAGTAGTCGTCCTTGTGCACTGTGACGGGAAGGCATTTCTTCCGGAAGGTGTACTTTCTTTGGCCGGTCTCGTTGCACACAGTGTTGTACTCCCGGTTCCAGGAATCGGCGCCCGTGCCGTCGAGATTCAGCGCTGCGCTTTCCCAGAAGTACGCCCCGCCGTAGCGGCACTGGGAGTTGATGCGGAACACATTGTACCAGGCCACGGGATACTCCTCGTCGGAGACGTCCGGAGTGAAATAGCAGTTCCGGTGGTAGAGGACCCGGCTGTTCCAGTTCGGCATGGGATCGGGGTCGATCCGCCTCTCCATGCCGCACACGGCGCAAGTCATGGCGTTCAGCACCTTGCATCCGGCGTCAAGGGGCGCATCGTACTCCCAGTCGAAACAGCTGGGACGCGATGCCATTCCCGTCCATTCCGCCTTCATCCTGAGCCGCTGGCCGATGGGGACGTTCACGCTGGCCTTCGCCAGCAGGCCCTGGCCTGGAGAAGGAATCCGACCGTACAGGAAGCACTTGTAGTCGTCGGACTCCTCGCCCGTCCAGCCCAGGTCGTGCTCCTGAACCTCTACGCCGACAGGTTTGCT
>JAKSPB010000021.1 GCA_024405215.1 Lentisphaeria bacterium
GGCGAAGTTGATGGAGGAATATTCCCTTACGGCCGACGAGGCCAGCAAATATCTCCTAGGCTAAAAAGTAGTATCTGCTGGATAAATAAAAAAGAGACTGCCGCAAAAAAACTCTATAAGGAAATAGCGGCAGCCCCCTTTGCGTTTCTGTTGCAAGAACCTCTGTGGCCATGTCAAGGCCGAATGTCTTTTCGTCTGCTATTCCTTCACCGGAATCGTATTGCAATAGACGGAGTCGCCGAAGAAGACCAGCCGCCGGAAGCCGTAGTTGACCTTGTCAAAGGCGGCGCTGGTGGTTTCCGCATTGGAGAGGAGCACGCCGTTCCAGAGGACCGAGAAGGCGGTATGGCTATGCCCGGCGAGATAGGCGACGACGGGATAGCGTCCGAAGAGCGTCTTCAGCCATTGGCGCTTTTCAAGGGGGAGGTTGTAGTATGCCTCGTCTTCATCCTCATCTTCTTGAAATATGGGGGCGTGTCCTGCGAGAATCACCTTCTTGCCTGCGGCTGCCGCGGCTTCCAGCTCCCGCAGGATCATGGCGTCCATCTTCTCGTTTTCCTGTGGGATGGGCGTCTGCCACAGATTGGTGTCAATGACGACGAGCCGATAGCCTTCGAAGGGGAGGTCTGCGGCGTAGTAGGTGGGGCCGAAGAACTCCTGGAAGAGCTCCCGGGAATTCTGTCCCACGTCGTGGTTTCCCGCCACGATGAAGACGGGAAGCGTCAGGCGGGCGAGCTCCTTCTGGAATACCGTGAGACTTTCCCGCGTCGTACGGTGCATCATGTCTCCGCAGATGACTACCGCCTGGCAGTCGCTGTCGTTGAGCAGGTCGATTTCCTTACGGAAGCGTGCCAGTTCGCTGTCGTAGTCATGCATGCCGATCTGCGGGTCCGCCAACTGGGCCAGGACCTTCCGGATCCGGTTGACGTACGCCTTGCGCGGCTTTCTGCCAGGCATGACTTCAAGTTTGGGAACGGCGTAGAAGGGCTTGTCCGCATCTGCGGCAGGATCCAGCTTGCGGAAGAGCTGGAAGGCGGCGAGCCATTTGTCCCCATTGCCTCGCTCGAAGAAGAGCGCGATGTGGTTCACGCCCTTCTTCAAATGGACAGGGAAGAGGAAGTTTTCGGCGCTTGGCGGATAGGCCGCATTGCCAGGCTCGTTTTCCACGGTGGATTTCGCCACTTCGCCGTTGACGCAGCATTGGAACCACCAGTCCACGCCCATGCCTGCCAGATAGTCGCATTCCTCTTCGGATGTCACGGTACATTGCGCGACGGCGTGGGCGTAGATGTGCAGTTTGCGTCCGGCGATCTTGTCCAATTCCACCAGTCCGTCTTGGAATGCCAGTGGCTTGGTTTCTTCCAGAAGCGTTCCTGTGGAGGCGGCCAGGGCGTTTTCGGGCATCAAGGTGTCGTCGAAGCGAATTTGCCACGTTAGGTTGTCGAATTGGGCGAAGCACATAGTTGACAGGCAAAAAAGAATGGCGAAAATGAACCGTTTCATGGATTTTTCAAAGGAAAAACAAGCGTTCCTAAAGGACATGGAGTCATTCCGAAACTCGCGGAATGTGCTCCATGTTGACCATCTTGTAGTCCACGTACTGGATGTGCGGGATTTCTTCGCAGCGTTTTTCATGGAAGTCGATGAGTGACGTGCAGGCCTGAACCCCGAACTGAAATTGGTTCTGTTCAACGGTGGGAATGCCATGCCGCGTTGTGACGTCCAGCAGATTTCCAAAACCGGTAAGTGCGATCGGCCCTGGATAGGGAATGCCAAGTGACTTCATGCCCTGGAGCATGGTGCGCACAAGGTCGTCACTGGGCGTGACGATTGCGGTTGTCTTCGGATAGCGTTTCATAATTTTCTTCAGATTTTCTACTGCATCCTCGTCGGTGTAGTCAACAGCGGTGAAAATGCGTTTTTCCACATCGGCGATGCCTGCCTGTCGCATGCCTTCCTGGAAGCCGCGGATACGGTAGATGGTGTGCTGGACTTGGTAGCGGGGAGAGGAATAGAGCACGATTTCACGGTGTCCCTTGGCGATCAGCGCCTCCATCATCTTCCGCGCTGCTTCCTCGTTGGGCGTGGCGATGTAGTGCTTGTCCACATGGTATTCCGGATCAGGCATGTCCAGATAGACCATGGGAATATTCGGGCAGAACTCGTCAGGCATGTTTTCATAGCCGATGGTGACGATGCCGATGGTGTTGGGATCGGAGTTGAGCTGCGTGAGATACGCCTTCAGATCCTGCTCCTGCGGAATGGCGATTTCCAGAGAATAGCCACTGTACTGCGCCGCCTTCAAAGTCCCCTGGAGCGTTCTTACTTCATTGGGATGGATGATACTTCCAAGAAAGATGATGCGACCTTTGGAATGCGGTTGCTTGTTGGCGACGCGGGTGCCTGCCCCGCGCACGCCGCGAATAAGAAGTCCTGCTGTGACCAGCGAAAGGACCGCCTTGTTGGCGGTGGAGCGGTTGACGTCAAAGCGGCGCACCAAATCGTATTCCGAGGGGAACAGGCTTCCTGCGGGATACTTCCCTTCGCTGAGTTCACGGGTCAGAATGGCAACAATGTCGGTGGTTTTGCTCATGGCAACAGACGGCAAGTGCTTTGGGCGGGCAATCTATTCTTCCAGCAGGAAGGGCAGAACGGAGAAGAAGTTCACGCCAAGCTGCTCGCCAGCTTTCTCAAGCTGGTTGTCCAGCGTGATTTCCACGGTCTCCTTCGTGGCGATGAAGACGATGTGGTGGAGGTTGATCATGGCGGTGCCGTCGGAATGCTCGCGGCAGTTCAGCGCCTTGCAGTCGTGGATGTGCTGCCAGGAGAGGTCTTTGCGGATTTCCGCACCGTCGCCGAGCGTGGCACGGATGCCGAAATCCGCGGGGCGTGTGCGCTGCTGGCGGATGTCGTCCACATTGAAGGTGCAGAACTGCAGGACGTATGCCTTTCCGGGGACCAGCTTCCTGGCGGTCTGCGTCAGCGTGCTGACTTCTGCGCCTTTCTTCGTGAAGACGGCGAAGGTATCGCCCACGCCGTTGTTGCCGCCCCAGCGGATTTCGGAGCGGCCGGCGAAGCCAGCCGCCTTGCCGGTGGAGATGTTTCCGCTTTTGCGCCAGCCTTCGAAGCCGTTCTGGAAGTCGCCGTTGACCACGATTCCGGGACGATAGGTGAAGCCGTATTCGTCGGAGAGCATGGTGGTCTTTCCTTCCACGACATAGTGCCGAAGAAGCATATAGGACCAGCGGTGGAACTCATGGTCGGCGTAGTATCCGCCCCAATAGCCCACGGTGCCCAGGCCCTTGAAGAAGGGGTCGTTTGCCACGCGGTTGAGCTGCATGTCCAGGAAGTATTTCATATCCACTTCAGGATGGTGGTGAAGGGAGATGATGGGTAGCTGGTTGAAGTTGCCCAGGATGACGCCGAAGGAGGGCAGCACGTTGGGGAAGGCGTCGCAGATTTTCGCCGTGTTGTCCACGATTTTGCTGTCGATGAGGCGGTTGGCATCCGCTTCGGTTTCCCCCGTGTGGCAGTATGCCTCCAGCAGGAGGCGTCCGCGTCCGCTGCTGGCATTCAGGGTTTCGGAAATGTAGTCCTGGTCGATTCCGGGGGTGGCGGGCTTGCCCACGATCCAGGAGTAGATCATGCGGTTGTTGGGATTGGCGTAGTCGTGGAAGCCTCGCGTGTATCGCAGGAGCATGGCGGGCTGGAAGAAGAACTGCTCGTCGCAGGTGACGCCGTCGTATCGCGGATCAATCATGCCGGTGCTTTCGTCAAGGCGGCGTGTCAGGTCATGGTCATCCATCAGCTTGGTGCTCATCTGGTTGGCGATCCAGTGATAGCCTTGTTCGTGGAACCATGCGATCTTGTCCTCCGGGAGGTTGCCGCCGTTCTGGGAGGTGACGGCGGGGAAGCTGTATTTCGCATGGAAATTCCAGTCGTAGGAGGGATTTTCCTTGACATAGCTGTCGGTGCAGGGGCAATAGGTCAGGGTCTCCGCGATGGCGCGGACGATCAGCCGGCCTCCCGCAGTCGCGTTGCGGACTGTCAACGTGTGGCTGCCGACGGCGACTTCGCGGAAGGACTCCAGGCGGGGCGTGTCGTTTTGGATAACGACGAGGGTATCGTCCAGCATCACTTCGAGATTTTCGGCTGCGGCGTTCTGGGCGGCGATGAAGAGCCATCCCGTGCGCGTGGCGCCGAAGGCGAATCGCTGTTCTTCTGTCGTGGCGGCGAGAGGCACGTTGAGGATTTCCGTGCAGAGGTTGTTGAGGCGTTTCTGGTCATCAGCCTTGACGGTGGGAATGGAGACCAGGGCGAAGGGATGGCTCTTGCGGTAGAGTTCGCTGCCGTCTTCACGGTTCCGCAGAATGACGGTCAGGCTGCCGTTGCGGGCGCCTTCGGGGAGACGCAGCGTGTTGACGCCGTCCACCAGGGGTTGTGCGACGGCGGCGGCGGTGTCGGAAGTGGCAACCACGAGGTCCGTCTTGTCCAGCTCCGCCAGTTTTCCATAGAAATGGAAGGAGACCGTTGGATTGTCTTCGGGAATCTGCTGCAGGAGAGGTTCCCACGGCACCATGAGGGGCTGGCTTTGGATGTCGGTGCCCTGCGGCGCGGAAGAGCCCTTCCGGGCGGCTTCGCTCAAGGCGGTGAGGCGGATGTCCGCCACGCAGATTTCCCCGGAGAAATTGTTGGCGAAGATGGCGGCGAAATAGGTCTTGTCGGCAGAGTCCATCATGGTGAACTCCCGTTCCAGATAGGTCCAGTCGTATGTGCCGTTTTCGGGGCGCAGTCCCGTGAAGTTTTCCCATCCTGCGTTGCAGATGCTGATGCCGCAGAGAGTGCAGTTGTAGTTTCTTGCCTTCACCCAGGCAGATAACTTGTAGGGTTCTCCCGCCATCAGACGGAGATCCAGCTGTCGGAAGGTGTTTTCAATGCCGTCGGCGGGGCCGTCGTTGTACATTCGGATATAGGGTTTGTTGTCCGGTCCGCCATTGGGAAAATATTCCGCCTTCGCTGTCTGGCTGGTGATGCCCCAGAAGAGCGGCGGCGCGTCGGTGCGGTCCGTTTGCAGTTCACCGTTGGAGAGAATATTGTCGTTGGGACCCACGGCGGCGGAAAGGAGGGCACAAAAGAGAAAGAATAAGAAGAAGGCAAGGTATTTCTTCATGGCAGGGAAAATCGTTTGGAAACGAAAAGGCGACGACGTTACGTCGCCGCCTTGTGCTGACCTATTGATAATATAGTTGGGCCTTTGGGAAAAGTGGCCGAAGCGACTTTTGCAAAAGGCTCCGTTCAGATGGAATTAGTGGTTGGCATCGCCACCGATCATGTTCACGCCGGGATACCAGTAGAACTTGTCATGCAGGGAACCTGCGGTGTCGCCAGCGCGGTTGACGGCGTTCATGCCGACGGCTTCCACGTGGCCGTCGCCAAATGAGAAGTTCATGGAGTTGCTGTGGCGGAGATACTTCAGGCGGTTTTCGGTGCCAGTCTGGTCCTGACGGTTCAGGGAGAAGGCATATTGAACGCCCGACGTGTAGTTGTCGCTTCCCAGGAAGTTGCTGCGCGCGCCGTCAAACAGGTTGACGTAGATGCTGGGGCACTTGATGGAGCTGATGCGATGCCATGTGGCGGCTTTGTGGACATCTCCGGAGTGTTCGCAGCCGGACATGTTCCATGCTCCGTTGAGCATTTTCTTCCAGTAGCCCATGCCGAGATTGGCCTGGTAGGTGATGTTGCCGATGACGGTCAGATCCGTGCCGGCCGAGGGGCAGGACAGGATCTTGTGCCAGGAACCCTTGTTCTCGCCGGAACCGGCGCTGGTGTAGTTCATGTTGGCGGCGGGGTCCTTCTTGGCCCATTCTCCTCCATCCATGGGGGCGCCGGGAACGATGGGGTTCACGGTGAACCAGGTATAGACGCCATCCAGCAGCCAGTCGGCATAGAGGCCGGAATCACCATCATACTTTCCTGCGATCAGCGGCGGCAGGAAGTCGTCGTAGTCGGTGGTGTAGAGGATATTGCCGAGCTGCAGCTGCTTCAAGTTGTTGGTACAGCTGATGGCGCGGGCTTTCTCGCGGGCCTTGGACAAGGCGGGAAGAAGCATGGAGGCCAGGATCGCGATAATCGCAATCACGACCAGCAGTTCAATCAGAGTGAAGGTTTTCTTCATGGTGGGAACTCCTTGGTTGGTTGTGTGGTGAGAAAAAACGCCAGAGACGTTTTGGTGGAAAAACTTCGGAAACGACTCGAGAAAGTGGTTGAGCCACTTTTCGAGAATTCGTGCTAAAAATTTAGGGCACATTCATATTATATGAAGTTTTTCCTAAAAATCAAGGAATATTGTGTGAAATATAAAACAAATGTGGGTGAGCTGCTTTGGACAAAGCAGGTATGATTGAGTGAAGAATTTTCCTGGGGCTGCGACGCGATTTTCAGGCGCGACTCCTTGCTGCCAGCCGCGCTGCCGCTTGTTTTGCGCTGGGCCCGCCCCTTCCGCCCCTGCCGACTTGTCCGATCCATCCGGGCGGAAGGGCTTCGCAAGACGGTTTCCATCTTGAGGAGTCTGCAAGTCGTCATAGAGCAGATTCAGGAGAAGTTGAGGGAGGAAATATTCCCTCACGGCCCCCGAGGCCGGCAAATATCTCTTGGGATAGGCATTAAGCATAAAAGGGGCTGTTACAAAACTTCAACGTTTTGCGACAGTCCCTTTTTTGCGTTTTTATCCGTGGCTTCCAGAGTTTCTGGAAAGAACACTTTTTTAGGAAACGACATTCTTGAGTTGCCTATGCGGATTCCGCTACGGACTTGTCCTGTGCCCGAGGCGCAAACCTCGGAAAAATGCTGGGTCAAAACATACGGGAAACTTGAATCATTTCCTTTCTTTTCCGCAGCCGTTGCAGAACTGTCTTGGTTCTATCCCAAGGCGTTTACGATTTGTGCCAGGGAGATGACGCCTTCGCGGAGGACCATGGGAGGATCGGAGAGCAGGGAGACGACGGTGGAGGCCTTTCCGCCGGTGACGGTGATGACACCGCCGTCCACGGCCAGGTCTGGTTCGCCGTCCAGTCCTGACAATGCGTCCTGGATGTTGATGGCAGCGGGGGTTCCCGAGCGGTTTGCGCTAGTGGCTGCGCAGACGCATCCGCATTCCTCCAGGAGTCTTTTGACGAAGGGGTGGTCGGGGATGCGCAGTCCGATGGAGTCGTCCTGTGTGGCGTTCTTTGCGACCAGGGTGAGCGGCCCCGGCCAGAAGCGTCCGGCGAGGTTCCGGATTTCGCGGGAGTCCTGGACACCGGCCTGGAAGGCCGCCTCCAGGGTTGGTGCCAGCATTTGCAGGCGCTTGGTGGCAGGGCGGTGTTTCAGGAGGTAGATCCGCTCCCGGCCCTCGTCGTTTTCCCAACGTGTCAGCAATCCATAGACGGTTTCGGTGGGCAGAACGAGAACACCGCCGTCCAGAAGGCATTTCTTTGCTGCTGCAAGAGTTTCCAGAACGTTTTCCTGTAGGATTTTCATACGTATTTCGGAATGGAGTTGAGGAGTTCCTCGATTTCAACGAGTTGCTTTTCGGGGGAACGGGAGACAAGGGTGGGAATTTGTCCGTTGATGCGGTAAAGGCCCTTTGGTGTTTCTGCGACGAAACGGCCGTTGCGAACGGAGAGGCGTACCAGCCCTTTGCCGCGCGCGATGTTTTCGATGCGGTGCTGTGCAAGAAGATGCTTGACGGGCGGCGGCAAAGCGCCGAAGCGGTCGCAAAGTTCCTTTCCGTAGGCGTCCACTTCCTCCGGCGTGTTCAGTGACTGGAAATGGCGCCAGGCGGCCAGGCGGGCGGATTCGTCCTCGATGTATTCCCGCGGGATGGATGCCTGGAGTTTTCCCGGGATGGGGACCAGGGAGTTGCAAAGCATCTCCAGTTCCATTTCCATGTGCTTGCGGAGCATGGCGGGCATCTTCTGCAGACGTGCCACGCTGTCCTTGAGGAGCTGGCAGTAGAGGTCGAAGCCGACGGCTGCGATGTGTCCGGACTGCTCCTGTCCCAGGAGGTTTCCCGCGCCTCGGATTTCCAGGTCTTTCATGGCCAGGCGGAATCCTGCGCCCAGGTGTGTGAAGCGCCGGATGGCGGCCATTCGTTCACGGGCGTTGGAGGGCAGTTCGCCCATGGGCGGGAGGAGCATGTAGGCATATGCCTGGCGGTATGTGCGGCCCACGCGTCCGCGAAGCTGATAGAGTTCCGACAGTCCGAAGCGGTCGGCGCGGTCGATGATGATGGTGTTTGCGTTGGGGATGTCGATGCCGCTCTCGATGATGGTGGTGCTGACCAATACGTCGTATTCTCCCGCGACGAATTTCGTCATGACCTCCTCCAGGACTTCCGGCGGCATCTGGCCGTGTCCGACAACGAAACGCGCCTGGGGGACAAGCTCCTGCAGGGTGGCGCAGACTTTCGCGATGCTCTGTACGCGGTTGTAAAGGAAATAGACCTGTCCGCCCCGTTCCAGTTCGCGGGTAATGGCCTCCTTGATCAGCTCCTTGTCATAGTTGGCGACGACGGTGCTGACCGCCAGGCGGTTGGTTGGGGCGGTCATGATGGTGGAGAGGTTCCGCAGTCCCGAGATGCTCATGTAGAGCGTACGGGGGATCGGGGTGGCGGTCATGGTCAGGATGTCCAGGGACGCCCGCATGGCCTTCAGGCGCTGCTTGTGCTTGACGCCGAAGCGCTGCTCTTCGTCGATGATCAGCAGTCCCAGGCTGGGGATGCTGATGTCCTTGGAAAGCAGCCGGTGCGTACCGACAATGATATCCACATCGCCTGCGGCCAGCCGCCGCAGGGTTTCCCTCTGTTCGGCATCGGAACGGAAACGGCTGAGCATTTCCACGTGGACGGGGAATTCGGCGAATCGCGCCTTGAAGGTCTGGTAGTGCTGCTGGGCCAGGACCGTCGTGGGGACCAGAAGGGCCACCTGTTTGCCGTTCATGACGGCGCGGAAGGCGGCGCGCAGGGCGACTTCGGTCTTGCCGTAGCCAACGTCGCCGCAGAGCAGCCGGTCCATGGGCTTGGGGCCCTCCATGTCC
Organism: Lentisphaeria bacterium; assembly: GCA_024405215.1. Taxonomy (GTDB): domain Bacteria; phylum Verrucomicrobiota; class Lentisphaeria; order Oligosphaerales; family Oligosphaeraceae; genus UBA1724. The sequence goes on from JAKSPB010000021.1 coordinate 9,076, forward strand.
TGCAGGCAGGCCTTGACGGCCTCTTCCTGGTCGGGCGTGAGCGTATAGGGGAAGGATGCGGCGAAGGAGCGCTCCCAGTCGGGGACGGGCTTGAATTGTGTGCCCGTGGAGCTTGAGCGCATGGCTTCCAGTCGGATCAGCTCGGCTGCCAGGTCCCATGCCGCGTGTTCCGCCTCGTCTTTCTTGCGTTCCCAGAGGCTGTTTCCCAGATTGGAGAGGTTGGGGACATTCTTCGAGCCGCCGATATACCGGCTGACCAGGAAGGACTGTTCCAGGGGGACGTAGAGCCGGGCCTCGTTGGCGAACTCCAATTCCAGGGCCTCGATCTTCTCGCCGTCGATTTCCTTGATGTGGATGCCGTGGAAGACGCAGATTCCATGGTTGAGATGTACGGCCAGCGCCCCGTCTTCCAGCTCCAGGAGCTCCTGCGGTCCTGCGTGCTCGTAGTGATATTCCACATGGCGCGGCTGGCGCTTGACCACCTGCCGCCCGAACAGCTCCTGGTCGCTGAGCAATGCCAGCTTCTGGACGGGGAAAAGGAGTCCCTGGGGGAGCTCGCGGTGTTCCAAGGCGACGGGGAGTTTTGCCGTCTGGGGATCCTGTGTCAGCAATTCCCTCAGGCGGTCGATCTCGCCGGCGCCCGCGCAGCAGGCCACTAGTTCGTATCCCTCGGCGTGCCAGTTGAGCAGCGCATGCCGCAGCTGCTGCCAATGCCATAGGGCGACGCCCTGGGCTTCCTGGTCAGGCAGGGTGGCGAAGAGTTCCTCGCCGATGGGGGCGACATCCAGTTCTGGACGGCCCAGCTGCGCCCGCCGACCGTCCTCCAGCAGCGGGGGCTCCTCGATGCGGATGAGATTCTTTATGGTGCTGATGTATCGTTGCCAGCAATCCAGGCCGTTTTCTTCTCTGGCGTATTCTTCCAGGTGGTCTTCGATGGCTTCCGGCAGGACCAGCGCCATGGGGATTCCGGCATCGAAGTAGTCATGGACGCAGGTGGTCTCCTCCGGGGCGCTTTCCAGCAGCGCGGCGCCCCGGGGCGTGACCTTGAATTCCTGGATCTCTTCCTGGGAACATTGGCTTGACGCGGAGAAGAATCGCATGGAGTCGATTTCATCGCCCCAGAACTCCAGGCGGACGGGATCCGCATAGAGCGGGGAGAAGATGTCCAGGATGCCGCCTCGCTTGGCGAACTCGCCAGGGGATGTGACCTCGAACTCATTGTCGTAGTCCAGCTCAATCAGCTGCCTGGAGAGCTCCTCCATGGAGATTTTCTGGTGGAGTTTCAGGGAGAAGCTTTTCCGGGCAAAGGCCTTTGGCGCCAGGGTGCGGGAAAGCAGCGTCTGTGCGCTGGCCACGAAGATGGACGGCTTGCCGGAAAGCACCTCCTGAAGGGCGGCGCTGCGGCTGGCTTCGTTTTCCGGCTGCCACTGGCGGCGTCCCAGAGCCACGTCGGGGATGGGGATGACCGGGCGCGGATCCTCCAGGATTTCCCGGAAGGAATTCAGGGTGCTGGCGAGATTCTCCACTGCGGAGGCGTCGCTGACAGCCACCAGGAGTGTGCCTTGGGGGATTGTGCCTAGTACGCGGGCCAGGGCCACGCCCGCCAGAGTCCGGTCGTGGAGGATGATCTGGGAGGGGGATTTGCCGCATTCCTCCTGCGTCCATTTCCGAAAACGCGTTGTCCAGGATGTCGTCATCGTTTCAGGGAAGAGGAGAAGTTTTCAGGAACCACTGCGCGGCGTCCAGCAGATCTGTCGCTGCGTATTCTGCGCCTTCGATGCGTTCGCGTCCTGGAAGTTGAAGCTGGATGGGGGTGATTCCCGCTGCGATTCCCAATTGAATGTCCGCCTTCCTGTCGCCTATCATGCATGCAGGCTCAAAGTCCAGCGAGAAATTTTCGCTGGCTGCATGGATCATTCCCGGCAGCGGCTTGCGGCAGTCGCAGGCCTCGTCTGGCGTGTGCGGACAATAGAATGCGGCGTCCAGTTGTACGCCTTCCCCCGCCAGGAGCTCCTCCATGCGTCTGTGAATGCCCATGAGCTGTTCTACGGTGATACGACCGCGATGGATGCCGGACTGGTTGCTGAGGAGGATTAACCGGAAACCATTTTCACGCAATAGCCTAAGGCCTTTTGCCGCATTGGGGAAGAGCGTCAGGCCATCTGGCGTGTTGCGGTATGGCAAATCGGGAACCAGCGTGTCGTCACGATCCAGGAAGACGACGGGATGGCATTCTGCTTGCGGAAAGACAGGCGTCAGAATGGAAAGCGGCCGTGTGTTCATTCCGTCATGGCCGCCAGCGCGGCGCTCAGGATTTCATCGACTTCCGCCATGCGGCCGAGACCGGCTTCGCCGCAGGCCACACGCCCTTCCACCGGGCCGACAAAACGCACGCCGCGCTCTTGCAAGGTGCGGACATTCGCCTGGGTGGCGGGATGACGCCACATCCGCGGATTCATGGCCGGAGCCACGATGACGGTGCCTTCATGGGAGAGACAGAAGGTGGAGAGCGCATCGTCGGCGATGCCGTTTGCCATCTTGGCCAGAATGTTCGCCGTCGCCGGGGCAATCAGCAGCACTTTGGTTTCCAAGGCGAGCTCGATGTGCCGGGGCTGCCAGGACGGCGCGTCCCATAGCGAGACCGTGACCGGCGCTTTTGATAATGTCAGAAATGTCTGCGGGCAGACAAGATGGGTGGCGCTTTCCGTCATCATGACACGGATTTCCACGCCATTCTGGCGCAGTCGACTGGCCAGGTCGGCGGCCTTGTAGGCGGCGATGGAACCCGTGACGCCCAGAACCAGGATGTGTTTGTCGTTTTGCATGGCTAGTTGTCGTAGCATCCACTGCGCAGGCCCTCGAGATCCAGGGTGACGAAGCGGAAATGGTGTTGTTTCAGAAGCGCCAGGATGTCGAATTGGCGCTGAAGGACCAGAGAGAAGAGCGTTTGCGGGACTTCCAGGCGGGCCAGGTCGCCCTGGACCCGCAGACGCACCGGGTGGATTCCCCATGTGCGCAACGCCTCCTCGCATTCCTCCACGGCGCGGAAAGCCTCTGCAGTAAGAAGGGTTCCGTAGTCAAAACGGGTTGCCAGGCAGGGGGCTGCGGGCTTGTCTGCCACCTGCGGGCAGATTTCCTGCGCCAATTCCCGGACATCCCGTTTGGTCATGCCGAATTCTTTCAGGGGACTTAATATTCCAAGTTCTGAAAGTGCCTGCTGCCCAGGACGGAAATGCCCTGCGTCGTCGGCGTTGGTGCCGTCAAGCACGTGCCGGAATCCCCGGGACAGCGCGGTCTCCTTGAGTGTCGCGAAAAGCGACCGTTTGCACCAATAGCAGCGATCCTGTGGATTCCGACGGAGATGGGGGTCGGTCAGAAGTGCATCGCTGGACTGGATTTCCAGTTCCACGCCGAAGTTCGCCGCAAGGTTGGTGGCGAAATCCAGTTCTGCCTGCGTCTGCGAAGGACCCGCGAAGAAGACTGCCAGGCATTGGTCGGCAGGGACGGCCTGGACAAGGGCGGCCAGAAGCACGGCGGAATCCACGCCGCCGGAGAAGGCCAGGACCACGCCGTCCGCGCCAAGGTCGGCGAGACGCTGCCGTAATGGAACGAGAAAAGAAGAGGACATGGAATAAGTTGAAGAAGCGGAATTTTCGGTCAACTGATAAATATAATACCGTGCGTTGGGTTGAATGCCCTTGATGGAAAGCAGGGGCGATGGACGGCACCTCCTTCAAAAATAGGGATAGGATAGGTTTTGAATAGTGGAGGATAATTTTTGTAAAATGGATAGATGGCTTATTCCAGGGGGGGCGGGGCGCTCGGGAGCAGGACGAAAAGCCATGGGTCCATGGGGTGGATGGGCGTCCACCTAATAAACCTCAATTATATTATCCATTCTTCCAAAATTCGCACCTCGAACTTTTTTTCTTCTCTTCCTGAAAATGTATTCTTCCCGTATTGTCATCCACCTGGACAAGCTGAAGGCGAATTATCGTCGCATGGTGGATGCGTTCCCTCGTCTAAAAATGGCCCCCGTCATCAAGTCGGATGCGTATGGGCATGGCCTGGTGGAATGCGCTCGGGCCCTGGAGGAGGAGAATACCCCTTATCTTGGCGTCTTTGCCGTGGACGAGGCGAAGGCATTGCGGGATGCAGGCATTCGGACACGTCTGATCCTGCTGGGCGGTGCGTTGCAGCTGGCCGAGGCGGCAGAAGTCGCCTCGCTGGACAATGTCGCCGTGTCGGCTTGGAACCTTGCGGAAATCCGAGAACTCTCCCGCTGTGCCGTCGCCCAGGGGCGTGTGGTGGATTTGCATTTGAAAGTGGATACCGGCATGAGCCGTCTGGGCTTTTTTGCGGAGGAATGCCCGGCTGTGGTGGCGGAGATCCAGGCTCTTCCTGGCCTTCGGCTGATGGGTGCCTTCACGCACCTGGCCAGTGCGGATTGTCCGGAAAAGGATTACACCAGCCGCCAGTCGGCGGCATTCGCGACAGCCATTTCCGCCTTGCCTGCGGGGGCGACGGAGATCCACCAGAGCGCCACGCCGGGGATGCTGGCGGGGGTTGGGCTCGGATATCCCATTGTCCGCCCGGGCTTTACTCTCTATGGTTACGGCAGTGATCCCCGGATGCCTGGCTTGGTCTTCGAGCCGGTCATGGAGTTCACCAGCCAGTTGATTTCCCTGAAGGAGATTCCGGTGGGGGCGGAGATTTCCTACGGCGGCATCTATCGGGTCGAAGACCGTCCGCGCAAAATCGCGGTGGTCCCCGTGGGCTATGCGGATGGCTATCCGCGCATATTGGGCAACCAGGCGGATGTGCTGGTTCGCGGCAGGCGTGCGCCGATTCGCGGCCGTGTCTGCATGGGGATGATGATGGTGGATGTGACGGGGATCCCGGATGCCGCCATTGGCGACGAAGTGGTCCTGATGGGCAGCCGCGGAACGGAACGCATTGATGCAAGTGAATTGGCTGCCAAGGTCGGTTCCATCCCCTACGAATTGCTGTGTGGACTGGGAAAACATCCCAATCGTGTTTTCGTGTAATGCGTCGACCGGACGCTTGGTTTGGAGTAGAAAATGCTGAAGAAAATCATTTCCGTGGTAGTTGTCCTGGTGGTGGTCGTCCTGGTGGTTCTGGCCATTGTGATCAACCGTCTGGATCCCATCGTCAAGACCACGATGGAGTCGGCCGGTCCCAAGATGCTCGGTGCGCCTGTGGCAGTGGAGAAGGTGGATTTCTCCGTGCTGCGGATGCGTTTTGAACTGGACAATCTGGTGGTCGGCAATCCTGAGGGGTATAATACGGACAACGCCATTTCCGTGGGCAAGGTCCTTCTGAAGGTCCGGCCGTTGAGTCTTTTCACCAGCAAGATCCACGTGGAGCAGGTCCTGGTGGAGGATCCCGCCATCACCTACGAGGTGGGGTTGGGCAATTCCAATATCGGCACCCTGATGGAGAATGTGAACAAGTTCACGAGCAAGGAAGGCGAGGAGAAAGAAGAACAGAAGGCAGAGGAAAAGCCCGAAGAAGGCGGCAAGAAGGTCGTGATTGACGAAGTGACCGTTTCCGGCGGCAAGGTCCGTTTGTCCGCCAAGATTCTCCAGGGGGTGGCCGCGCCGATTCCGCTTCCGACCATCAGCTTGCATGACATTGGCAAGGAGAAGGATGGCGCTTCCATGATTGAGGCTACCGCGGAGGCGCTGAAGGGCATTTTCACCGGCATTGTGGATTGCGGCAAGCATGGCATCTCCGCCTTGGGCGATGGCGTGAAGGATGTGGGCAAGGCCATTGGCGACGGTGCGAAGGACCTAGGCAAGGCCATTGGCGATAACGCCGGCAAGGCCGTGGACACCGTCAAGGAAATTTTCGGATCAAAGAAATAACGCAAAGATAGGGGCTTTCAAAGCCTCATAACCAAATAGGGTTTCAGAACCATGTCTCTTTCCTGTGGATTCGTCGGATTGCCCAATGTGGGCAAGTCCACTCTGTTCAATGCATTGGCCAACGGCAAGGCGGCTGCGGAGAACTTCCCCTTTTGCACCATCGAACCCAACACGGGTATCGTGCCCGTGCCGGACGCACGACTGCAGAAATTGGCCGACCAGGAGAAGTCGGCGAAGGTGATTCCCGCCACCATGAAGTTCATTGACATTGCCGGTCTGGTGGAAGGCGCCAGCAAGGGCGAGGGCCTGGGCAACCAGTTCCTCTCCCACATTCGCGGCGTGGATGCGGTGGCGCACGTGGTCCGTTGCTTCAAGGATCCCGATGTGACACACGTGAAGGAGCAGCTGGATCCCGCCCGTGATCTGGATTTGATTCTTACCGAGCTGATGCTGGCAGACTTGGATTTCCTGCAGCAGAAGCAGGCGAAGAACCGCAAGGGCAACCGCGGCGGCGTGTCGATGGATCCCACGGCCAAGCTGGATGCCGAGCTGACCGAGCGTTTCATCGGCGCGTTGGAGAACGGCAAGCTTCCCGAATACGACCACTCCGACGCCGATGAATGCAAAGTCGCCAAGGCGATGCAACTTCTGACGCTGATTCCCGCCTTCGTCTGCGCAAACACCGACGAGGAGACCTTCAAGAACTTCGGCAAGGAGCCTCTGACGCAGGCGCTGCTGGCCAAGGCCGCCGAGCATAACATGGAAGTGGTGCCCGTCTGCGCGAAATTCGAGGATGAACTGCAGGGGCTGGATCCCGAGGAGGCGCAGGTCTTCATGGAGGACCTGGGCGTTACCGAGAGCGGTTTGCAGCGTGTCATCCATACCGGCTACCGGATGCTGAATTACTTGACCTTCTTTACCACGGGACCCGACGAGACACGTGCCTGGACGGTTACCGCAGGCGCCAGCGCCCCCGAGGCTGCGGGGAAGATCCACACGGACATGCAGCGTGGGTTCATCCGGATGGAGGTCATCTCCTATGATGATCTGATGGCCTACGGTAGCTGGAATGCGGCCAAGGAGGCCGGCAAGCTCCGCATCGAGGGCAAGGAATACATCGTGCAGGACGGCGACTGCTGCTTCGTCCGCTTCTCCGTATAATTTGCAGGAGGTTTTTCCATGAAGAGCATGACGGGCTATGGCCGCGGAATGGCCAAGGGCGAGTGCGGGACGCTGACGGTGGAGGTCTCCGCCGTCAACAGCCGAAAGCAGGTGGACCTGCGCTGTTCCGTGCCGCGGGAACTGGGGATGCTGGAGCAGCAGATTCGCCAGACTGTCCAGGAGAAGCTCTCCCGGGGCAGCCTCTATCTGGCGGTCAGCTACCAGCTGAATCCCGAGTTCCTTTCCAAGGCCGGTCGCGTGGACACGACGGCTTTTGCCGCCGTGTCAAAAGAACTGGCGGCCCTGGCTGCGAAGACCGGGCTGTCCGCGCCTACGGTGGCGGATGTGCTGGCGGTTCCCGGCGTTCTCAATACCAGTCAGTCTGCTGTCTATGATTTCCTGAAGACGCTGCTGACTCCCGCGCTGGAGACGGCGCTGGCGGAACTCACGGCCGCCCGTGTGGCCGAAGGGCTTCGCTTGAAGGCGGATCTTTCCGCACGTGGCGAGACGATTCGGCAGTTGCTGGAGCGGATTGACGGCCGTGGCAACGAGGCGCTTGTGCAACTGCAGGAGCGTCTGCGGACGCGTCTGGCGGAATTGGGCGCCACCATGAGCGAGGATGACGAGCGCCTGGCGAAAGAGCTGGTCTTCTTTGCGGAACGCGCCGACATCACGGAGGAGGTCGTCCGTCTGAAGAGCCATATCGTGAAGTACTTCCAGTTGCTAGAAGGCGAGGGCGATCCGGGACGCGAATTGGAGTTCCTGGGGCAGGAGATGAACCGGGAGATTACCACGCTTTCCTCCAAGACGGCGGATCTGTGCATCTCCGCAGATGCGTTGGCCTTGAAGATCGAGCTCTCGAAGATCCGGGAGCAGATTATGAATATCGAGTAGTCGATGTCGCCGCAGGAGGCCATCCGACTCTTTTTCCCCGCTCCGCAGGAAGCCGTGGTGGGCTTTTCCGGCGGGGCGGATTCCACGGCGTTGCTGCTGGCGCTGCATCAGGCCGGCTGGCCGGTTTCCGCCGTGCATTTCAATCATCAATTGCGGGGGGGGGCGGCGCTGGCGGATGCCCGGTTCTGCCGGGAGTTCTGCCGCGAAAGGGGGATTCCCTTTCGGTGCCTCCGGCTGGACGTGAAGAACAATCGTCAGAAAGGCGAGTCCGTGGAAAGCGCGGCCCGACGGCTTCGGCTTGAAAAGTGGCGTCAGCTGACGGCGAAGAAGCACCAGCTGGTCTTTCTGGCGCATCATGCCGATGATGCGGCGGAGGAGCTCTTCCTGCGGATTCTGCGCGGTGCGTCCACCACGGGGCTGGTGGGCTTGCGGGAATTGCGGCAGTTGAATGACGGTACGCGTCTGGCACGGCCGTTGCTTCGTTGTCGAAAGTGGGAGCTGGAGGAATATCTTCGGGCCGAGGGGGTGGAGAAGTGGTGCGTGGATGCCACGAATTTTGTTTCCGATTGCAACCGGAACCGCATCCGGAACCAGCTTCTGCCCGCATGGAAAGAGCTTTTTGGCGGAGACGGCGGCATCCAGGCGACTCTGGATGCACTGCGGATGGATGCCGCATACCTGGAGGAGGAGGCTGCAGCCGCTTTGCCGCCCAGGCCGACGATTGATGACTGGCGGAGGGTTCCCGCCGCCCTTTTTGCCCGTGTGCTGCGGCAGCGCTTCCAGTTGGCGCTGCCGCCTTCACGGAAGACCATCCTCCGTTTGCAGAAGGAATTGGCGGAGGACCATCCCGGCAGAAACAACCTGCGGATTCCTTTGGGCGAAGGGAAATATCTGATTTTAAACCATCGGAAAGGGCTGTTGATGGAGTGATGGGGGGGGCAGGGGCTGTTGCAATGGCCTCTTTTGTTTCGGAATTACATCCTTAAGTTTCCTGCGTGTTCTGTTGATGCGTTTTCCCGGTGGCAACCGGAAACGATGGTGCAGTGGAAAAAGCGCGATTTGCCGCAGACGAACTGGGCAAACGGGCTTAAAGTACGGCTACTGTTTTTCCTTTATTTCCCATTCGGAGATTTCCATGGCTGCCGTTGCATACAAGAAACATTTTCTTTTCGGTCCGAAGCCCGGGTGTCCCTGGGCGGACAAGATGGTCCTGAATCCCGCCATGATCGCGGATCCGGATGATCCGGATACCCTCCACATGCTGTTCCGGGCGACAGGTCCTTGGCCACAGGCCAAGATGCCTGGTCGTCCCATGCCCTATCCGATTTTCCTGGGATACGCGGTCAGCCATGACCGCGGCAGGAACTGGCAGTGCGACTTCTCCCGTCCCGCCAAGCCCATGGCATTCAAGTTCGATCCGGCGGATCCGCCCATTATTGAGGATGCCTTTGGCCGGAAGGTCTTCGACTACACCAACGGCAACGTGGAGGATCCCCGGCTCTTCTACTTCGAAGGGCAGTTGTACAGCACCATGGCGGGACGGCCTTTCCCCCCGGGACCCTATTGGGAGCATGACGATCCCCATCAATGCGTTCCCGATGGCTTCGAGGAATTTGGAAAGTCCGTGACGGAGAACTACACGGGTACACAGCTCTACAAAGTGGACTTGAATGCCTTGAAGACCGGCGACTACGACCATGCCTTCACCTTCGTCTGCCAGCTCCATGATCCTGAAATCTCCGACGACCGGGATGTGGTGCTCTTCCCGCGCCGTCTGGAAATCAACGGCAAGAAGAAGATTGTCTGCATCCATCGTCCCAAGTGGCCGTGGAATTACGAGATCGGCAAGGAGGTTCCCGCGCCATCCATCTTCATGGCGGCAGGCGATTCCTTCGCGGATTTCGCCAACGGCAAGGCGGAACGCGTGGTCTATGCACAGCGGAAATTCCCGTGGGAGGAGAACCGGATCGGACCTAGCTGGGCGCCTATGGAACTGGAACCCGGCCTCTGGATGCTGCCCTATCATGGAAAGCAGGACGACAAGGTCGGCTATACACAGTCATTCATGATGCTGAAGGAAACGGGGAAGGGCTTCCCGGAAATCGTCGCCCGCCCTGCCGAACGCCTCTTCTATGCAGAGGAACCCTGGGAACTGGAAGGGGATTTCACCATCCCGTGCCTTTTCACCTGCTCCGGCGTCTTGCTGGACGACGGCATCCTGCGCATGGGATATGGCGCGGCCGACGCCAAGGTCGGGTTGCTGGAAGTCAATTTCCAGGAACTGGTCGACTACCTGAAGGCGCAGATTGGAAAATGATGATTCCTTAGTTGTCTGTATCATCTAAAACTTTGTCATGCTCCGCTCTTTTTGAGCCTTTTTCCCGGTCTGCTTCCTTGCATGGTGACTATGCGTGGGCGCAGATCGGGAACATCCTCCAAAATAGTTGTTGTCTGAATGACTTTTAGATGCTGCAGACTACGAGGGTAATTGTTCCGAAGGGCCATATATCCCTCGCGGAGGCGAATTCGTCCTCAAGAACGACACCATGCTCAACCGTGGGTGAAGCGGAAGACACGGGGAGAGGCGCCTCCTTCCCTGACGGTACGCGAACCCCGCATGGGACGGGGGAGCACCGGATCCAGCCCCGTGGCGAGAAGGTTCTTTCGTGGCATTATGGGAGGAAAACAGAAATTTGTCCTAAATTGTCATGTTTTTTCTTTCATTGGCTTGCAAAATGGAAAATTGTGATTATCTTCTAAACAAATCAGTTTCTTTCCCTTTTTGTCCAAGATTGTCTTATTTGATTCATTTGCGAGGCAATTATGATCCTCACCTTAAAAGAATTGGCGGAATATCTGCGGGTGAATGAGCGCACCATCCTGCGGATGATCCAGAATGGCAAGATCCAGGGTGCGAAGATTGGCGGCCAGTGGCGTTTCAATGGCAGCCAGATTGACCAGGTTTTCTTCCCTGCGGAAGGCGAAGAGGCCGCCCTTGAGGAAGATGACGGCATCAAGCAGTCCATCATCGTCCATCCTCAGATTGGCATTCCGGTGAGCCGCGTGATGCACGAGGATCGCATTCTTCTGAATCTGAAGAGCACGGATGCGGAAGGCGTCATCAAGGAACTGACCGACGCTCGTCTGCTGTATGGTCTGGTCCTGGACGCCACCGAGCTGCGCAACAAGTGCATGCAGCGCGAAGCGGTTCTTTCCACCGCAGTCGGCGAAGGCATTGCTATCCCCCATCCCCGCGATCCAATTCCGACCCTCCGTGCCAGCGCCGCCGTGATCTACGGTTACTCCAAGGCCGGCGTTGACTTCGGCGCCCCCGATGGCAAGCCCGTCCACATGTTCTTCCTGGCCTGCAGCCAGAACATCGAGCTGCACTTGCACCTGATGGGCTGCCTGGCCCGTCTGCTGAAGGACAAGAGTTTCGTGGACGCCCTGGCCGATTGCAAGACCAATGCCGAAGTGATCAAGCTTGTCATGGAGCACGAGCGCACCGCCTTCCTGGCCCAGGAAGAGGAGAACAAGTAGCTTCCGAGGCATTTCCCCATCGCCGACGTTCCGCCACGTCGGCGTTTTTTGTTTCAGGATGGAAGACGAAGAAAAGAACCAGAATACCGCAGGGCGTCCGCTGATCCAGCTGCACCTGTCCATCGCCTACGATGGCACGCGCTATGCTGGGTGGCAGGTCCAGCCGAAGAACCCCACGGTCCAGGGGGAGTTGCTGAAGCGCCTGCGTCTGATGCTGCGCGATCCGGAACTGAAGATCTACGGTTCCAGCCGGACGGATGCCGGCGTCCACGCCCTGGACCAGCAGGTCTCCTTCGTTGCGCCGTTTCCCGACGACGTGGACCCCGGCGACCTGGCGCGCCGGCTGAACCGGTGGCTTCCGGAGGACATCTACGTGAAGAGCTGCCGCATTTGCGACGGTCCCTTCAATGCCCGCTACGACAACTGCGGCAAAGCGTATACGTACTGCCTGGCTCCCGGGTTCAAACCGAATCCGCTCTATGTTCGGTATCTTTGGCGGACACCCCACGAGCTGGATCTTGACGCTATGCGCGAAGCCGCCGCCATCCTGCAGGGAGAGCACGATTTCGCCTCTTTCGCTGTCAATCCTGGCAAGGTCATCGAGTCCACCGTGCGGAATCTCCGCCGCCTGGAGGTGCTGGCCCCCGGCGACGGCATGGTCTACGTCAATGCGGTGGGCGACAGTTTCCTCTACAAGATGGTCCGCAGTCTGGTGGGCTATCTGGTCTACGTGGGGCAGGGCTACGCCGCACCGCAGGAGGCCCGCCGCGTCCTGGATGGCAAGTGCCGCAGTCTGGCTGCGGATTCCGCGCCGGCAGCCGGCTTGTTCCTGGCCAAGGTCTTCTTCGACCACGATTCTTGGCGTAGCTACCAGCCGGTTCTTCCGCCCTTCGCCTTCACCTCGCAGATGTAGAAGGCCGGGGATAGAGGGAATTGCAAAAGTCGCTTCTCAAGGGTTTCCGAGGCTGTTTGCTTCAAGCGCGCCAAGGCGTATCTCGCTACGACGGGAAGTTCTTGAAGCAAACGGCATCCGAATGGACGGGAAGTGGTCAAGGCGACTTTTTGCAATTCCGCCGATAGTTTTCCTTTGCGGAGGGAATTGCAATCCCGGCGGGAGTCGTTATATTAAGCTGTTTCCGTAATGTCTTTTCTAACACACTAATAAATTCTGGAGATTTTACCATGGCAACTAGTACCTTCCGTAACAAGAACTGTGTCCGTCCTCGCAAGACTGGTGCAGACAAGCGCCGTCGCTGCCTGGTTCAGCGTCGCCGTCTGGTGGCTCTGGGCCTGAGCGAAGAGGTCGTTGCGAAGATGCCCGTTGATGTCCTGCGCAACAAGCTGAAGGAGCCCAAGAAGGTTCTGGCCGAAGTCGCCAAGGCTGCTGCGAAGGCCGCTGAGGCATAAGCTCTTCGGAGTAGGTTTCGTAAGGCACGAGGCGAGTTCAGCCCCGTGCCTTTTTTGTTTCGGCGTTACTGTTCGAAACGGGATTGCAGAACCGCCAATACACACCAATGGCCGAATCGTGTCCATTGGTGTTTCCAACTTGGTGACGCGGCGGAAGCGTCTGTTTTTTTCCGGCGGCCGGAAAAAAAGAGAAAGCAACGGTCCTTCTGGGACCGCCAGCCTGGACGCCATAGTTGTTCATTCGTGGTTCGAGTCATTTTCCCGAACAGGTAATTTCAGGAGGAAATTGACAAGGCGACTTGGACAATTCCCTCCAGGTCAGGAGAAAACAAGGAGGTAAGATGCTTTGTCCAAAATGTCATTCTATGGAAGACAAGGTCATTGACACCCGTGTCATGAACAACGGAGAGACCATCCGCCGCCGTCGGCAGTGCCTGAACTGCAACTACCGCTTCTCCACCTTGGAATCCATCATCCCCGTGAATATCACCACGGTCCTGAAACGGGATGGCCGTCGGGAGGAATTTTCTCCGGACAAGCTCCGCGAGGGCATTCGCATGGCCTGCTGGAAACGGAACATCAGCGCCGAGGTGCTTGACGGGCTGGTCGGAGACATTACCATCAAGTTGACGCTTCTGCCCCAGGACGAAGTTCCGTCCAGCATGATTGGCGAGATGGTGATGGACTCCCTGCGGGAGATTGACCAGGTGGCATACGTCCGCTACGCTTCCGTCTATCGTCAGTTCCAGGATGTCAAGGCCTTTGAGAAGGAACTCAAGGAATTGAACAAGCCCGAGGGGAACAAGTGATTCTTGTCTCATCCAATGCGCTTCTTGTGCTGGATCCTTCCAGCGGTTCCTTGGTGAGCCTGGACTGGGAGGGGCTTCGCCAGGAGGTCACTGCGGCGTTCCAGCGCTGCGCCATGCAGGAGGATTGGGTCGGCGACAGCCTTCTCCAGGTCTTGCAGGAACGGTTGCAGCTGGGCCGCGCCGAAGGCATGGAGTTCACGGAGCAGGATGTCCGGCGGATGCTGGTGGGCGTGCTGGATGCCAGCGGCTTCACGGACGTGGCGCGGGAGTTCATTGTCCACGCCCCGAAAGCGCAGGTTGCCGAGCAGGTGGAATTCCCCGGGCAGCTTCGTTCCTGGACGGCGCAGTCGTTGGAGGATTTCCTGAAGCACCAGCCGGAAATTCCCGAATCCGCCGTTCCCGCCATTCTTGAGGCGCTTCCGCAGATGCTTTCCGGCGCTGGTTATCCGCTGGTCAGCGAGGCTCTGGTGCGGGAGTTTTCGCGTCACCTGGTGCACTTGCAGAATTTGCCGCCGGAGTGCGGCGCTTTGTCCGTGCAATCCCGTGTGCAGTATATTCCTTCCGGGGAATGGCAGTTGCCGTTGAGCGAAGAAAGCCAGCGGCTGTTGGATCGCCGCGTGCTGTTGCTGCAACCCGTCTCCGACATTCTTCCTGTTTCCATTGTGCAGTGCCGCCTGGCGCGGCTCTTTGATTTTGACGATGCGCCCTCCTGCGAGGCGGGGCTTCTGTCCCGTTTGCCTTCCGTGGCTTCTGCGGTGCAGGAATGCCTGGTTCTGATGCGCGGCAAGATGACGCAACGCTGGCCGGAACTGGGAGACATGTCCGCCGTGGTCCGCTTTGTGGAGTTCGAGGCATTGCTGCAACTGCTGGACCTGTCGCGCCGTCGCCGGGAACGCCGCGAGTTGGGTGCGCGGTTGCAGAAAGCCATTCTGGGGCATTTCGTTTCTTCTCCTTTCCCTATCGTTGTTCGATTTAGTTAATCTATGAAAAGCCGTTATGACATCGTAGTCGTGGGCGGCGGCCTGGGCGGTTTGACTGCCGCCAACCGTCTGGCCCGCGCAGGGCGGAGCGTCCTGCTGGTGGAACAGCATACGCAGCTGGGCGGTCTGGCCACCTATTTCCATCGCAAGGGACACATTTTCGACGTGGCTTTGCACGGGTTTCCCGTGGGAATGAAGAAGAGCCTCCGGAAATATTGGGGCAGCCGTTTCGCCGAGCAGGTGATCCAGGTCAAGTCCATTCGCTTCCACAATCCCCAATACCGTCTGGAATCCACGTTCGACACGGCGGATTTCTCCCGGAAGATGGAGGAGGAGTTCAAGATTCCCCGAGAGACGGTCCGGGCGTTCTTCGCCGCCGTGGCGAACATGAACTACTATGACGACCAGACCATGACTACCCGGGAGTTCTTCCAGAAGTTTTTCCCCGGACGCACGGATGTCTGGCGCTTTCTCATGGAACCCATCACCTACGCCAATGGCTCCACCCTGAACGAACCGGCCATCTCCTATGGCATTGTCTTTGGAAATTTCATGAGCGAGGGCGTCTATACCTTCCTGGGCGGAACGGACCGGATGCTCCAGATGATGAGGGAGGAACTGGCGAACAACGGCGTGGAGATCGCCTTGGGGACCCAGGCGGAGAAAGTGTTGGTGGACGGCGGGCGCGTACGGGGCGTCCTGCTGAATGGGCAGGCGGTTTCCTGCGAGGCAGTCGTCTCCAATGGTTCTCTCTTCCTGACCGCCTTTGAATTGGCGGGAACGGAAATGCTTTCTGCGGAATACGCCGAAGGCCTCAAGGCCGTGCGGCCTTCGACTTCCTCCTGCCAGGTCTATCTGGGCATCAAGAAGGGCGAGAAGATCCCTTTCATCGGCGACCTGGTCTTCCATTCCACCCATCCCGTCTTTGACGCGGATGCCCTTTGCGCACCGAAGATCTCCAGTCGGACCTTCTCGGTTTATTATCCGGAGATCCGTCCCGGCAGTGACGAATATGCCATCGTGGCGTCCATGAACGCCCGCTTCCAGAACTGGGATGGGCTGACGCCGGAGCAATACCGTTCCGCCAAGGATGCCCTGGTGGAGGATGCGTTGAATACGGTGGAGGAATACGTGCCCGGCATTCGCCGGCTGGTGGACTACACTTGCGCCGCCACGCCGCGGACTTTCCAGCGCTACACGGGACATGTCAATGGCGCTACTTTCGGAACGAAATTCGAGGGCTTGCGCTTTTCGCAGGAATTGCCCAGCCAAGTCCCTGGACTCTTCCATACGGGGTCCGTGGGAATCATCATGTCGGGTTGGCTGGGAGCCGCCAACTATGGCGTGATCGTGGCCAACGAGGTTGACAAGTATCTTTCCACACGGCAATGACCATGGAACCGGAAAATCTTCAGCAGTTGAAAAAACTGGCGCCTTTCGTCGTGCGCTCCCATGCGGCGGTGACGGGACGCCTGAAATTGGTGCAGCAGCAGCGGAAGCTGGCATTCGTCCTGATGACCACGGATGTGTCGGAGAATAGCCGCAAGGAAGTCCTCCGCGAGCTCTTCTGTCCCGTCTATCAGGCCCTGACGATGGCGGAAGTGGAGGAACTCTTCCATCTTTCGAATACAAAGATCCTGGGCTTCCGCCTGGGAGGGATGGGCGCTTCGCTTCAGCGGTGCTTCCAGGGCTGCCTGATTACGGCGGAGACGGCGAAGAACCCTGCCACGGATACGGAAATCGGGGAAAAATCGTCGAGTTTGCAGTCGGAAGGATAGAATCTTTTTCCTTGCCGGCGTATGGTACGGGAGACGACGAAATGTCCGGCTGCTGTCGTCGGACAGTTGAGTACACGATTTGCGATCCTTGAATACGGAGAATGACATGAAGAAGTTTTTGCTGATTGCCCTTTTGGCCGGTTTGTTCCTGTGCGCGGGATGCTATTGCGACCATCCCCATCATGATGGCCATGGCCCCGGAGTTGTTCGCCACGGGAGGAACCTCGGCAAGCCCCACAGGGCGTATCCCGTACCTGCCAAGGGGGTTCGCTTTGACAAGAGAACGCCGGCACCACGCCCCATCGGGCATTGATTCGCGAGGTAGTTCTTGTATCGTTTTTGTATCGTCGGCGTTGTGCGAAATTCCGGGCTTGGGAAAACAAAGCTATCTCGGACAATCTGTCACGATACGAAAACGATTCAAGAACGATTCGAAAATAATAATTAAACTATATCATAAACTATGATTGCCATATAAATCTATTTCTTTTTCTCAAAATGTTTCGAAATGAAGTTTTTTACATAGTATAAAGCGATTTGCAAGAACTTAATCCGAGTTTATTGAGGCTTAGAAAACCACGGCCTCTGGCCGTGGTCAGAGGCAATCGGCTGCGCCTGAAACGCGAAGGGAGTAAAAGGGGCTGTTGCAAAACCTCAATGTTTTGCGGCAGTCCCTTTTTACATACTTGAGTTGCCTGCGCGTTCTGGTGGTGTTCGGGCACAGGACAAGGCCGTATCGTCAAGCAATAACGGAAACTTGGGTATATAATTCTCCCAAAAAAAGGGGCTGTTGCGTGATTTGCAACAACCTCTTTGTGCATGTTGGGAAAGAAGGTCAGATTTCGTTGGTGACCTTGAAGAGCGCCTGATGGCGTAGTCCGACAGTCACCTTGGGCTGGAAGGCAAGTCGCATGCTGTTCTGCAACTTCTGGACATCCAGTTCGGCGGGAATCTGAATCTGCCAGATCATGGTGTATTCACCGGTATGCGCCTGGCAGCAGGAAAGATCCACGATGTTGATCTTTCGTTCCTTCAGATATTCGGAGAGCATGGCGACCAGGCCGGGCTGATCCGGACCGCTGGCCGTCAGGATGTAGGTGTCGGAATCTTCGCCGTTCCGGGATGGTTTCTCCTGTTCTTCCTGGAAGGGCATGACACCGAAGCAGGCGCCTTGGAGGGCATTGATGCCCCGGAGGCTTTTCTGTACATCTTCGGTGGAAGTTCCTTCGGGAAATTCTCCCAGGAGGATCATGGAGAAGTAGCCGCGAAGGACCGTCTGGCTCACGTCCAGGAGATTTCCGCCAAGATGCCGGACGGCGGCGGAAACCTCGGCGACAATGCCGACCTGGTCCTGGAACATGACGGAGATGACGTAGCGTTGGGAAAAGTCTCCCATGGTATTCTTCTCCTGAAGGACTAGCGCTTGCGGGCGACCTTGCGGTCGTAGTCCAGAAGCTCGTTGAGCCATGCGGCACCGACGGTGACCTTGTTCTGGCGGCAGAACTCGTCATAGACGGCTTCCCAGGGAGCGCCCTTGAGCTCTTCCAGCAACGCCAGCTTCATGGCGCCATCGTTGTCCTTCTCGTACTTCTTGAGGAGCGCGGTGGGTTCCAGCAGGGCGAAGAGAAGTGCCTTCTGGGCGGCGCGGGTGCCGACGACCCAGGCGCCGATGCGGTCGATGGAGCCATCGAAGAAGTCCAGGGCGATGTAGGTGTTCTTCAGGTTGTTGCAGCGCACCAGCTGGAGGAAGAGGTTGCGCAGGTCGTCATTGAAGTTGACCACGTGGTCGGAGTCCCAGCGGACGCCGCGGGAGACGTGGAGCAGGATATCCTTCTGGAAGGGCAGGACGGAGGAGATCTTGTCGTGGATGGTCTCGGTGGGATGGAAGTGTCCCATGTCGAAGGTCAGCATGACGTCCTTCTCGGCGCGGCTGGCGACGTAGCTCATGTAGAACTCGTGGGAACCGACGGTGTAGTCTTCCGCGCCGATGCCGAAGAGCTTGCTTTCCACGCCGTCACGGATGTACTTGGGGCTGTACTTGACGGAGAAGATTTCGTCGTAGGCGTCCTTCAGGTACTTGCGGGGGGAGAGGCGGTCGACGGGCTGGTCCTTGGCGCCGTCGGGAATCCAGTGATTGACGATGCAGGGGCTTCCCTGGGCCTTGCCCATGGCTGCGGCGATTTCGCGGCACTGCTTGTCGTGGCGGATCCAGAATTCACGGATCTTCTTGTCGGCGTTGGAAAGGGTGTAGCCGCTGTTGGCCAGGGGATGGGCGAAGAAGGTGGGGTTGAAGTCCAGAGCCACGCCCTGTTTCTTTGCCCACTTCATCCACTTCTGGAAGTGCTCGGGGGTGATGGCGTCACGATCGACGACCTTGCCGTCGGTTTCCGCATAGATGGCATGGAGGTTGAAGCGCTTCAGGCCGGGGATCAGTTTCAGGGCCACTTCGGCGTCCGCGCGGAGCTGGTCGGCATTGGCGGCGCAGCCGGGGTAGTTTCCGGTGGAGAGGATGCCGCCGCCGCTGACGGATTCCTCATGGACTTCGAAGCCATGGACATCGTCGCCCTGCCAGCAATGGAGGGAGATGGGGGTGGCGGCCAGAGTGGCCAGGGCCTTGTCGGTATCCACGCCGAAGTCCGCGAAGGACTTCTTGGCTTGTTCGTAGCGCTGCTTGATTTCAGCTGCGGTCAGTGCAGTAAACGCCATGTGTTTTCTCCTGATGGGGATTGTTAGGGGAATGATATCCTCAGGTTTCCAGATTTTCCGAGCCTTGTGCTTTGAAGGCAAGTCAAGTCCGGAAACGGCAACGAAAGAATATCGTTCCCATTGTTTTGACTTTGGGAATTAGTGAATCAATGTAAAAGTGAGGGGAAGGCGCTTCTTCAGGGGACTCCAGCTGTCGGAGAAACGGAGTTCCAGGAAGGCCGTGTTGCTTCTTTCCGCCGCGTCCACCGTCAACAGACGGGTGAATGAACGGGTCTCGCCGGGCTGGATGGCGCCGAAATAGAAGAGCCTGCCGGCCAATCCGGGGACGCGCGAGAAACTCCGTGCCAGCAGGCAAGAGGTCTGGACCTGTCCTTCATTGGTCACGGTGATGGTGACGGGGAAGGCCTTGCCTGCTTCTGCGTATGCGAAATCCTTGGGGAGGGAGACGCTGCATTTGAGCGCATCCTGTTCTGGCTGGCGCTTGCTGAGGCGGAAGTCCATTCCGTAGGCAAGAAGCATTTCGTGGGCATCGTCCTCGTCAATGCGCTTGATGTCGTAGTCCCGGCGCTGTGGCATGGTGCGTGTCATGGGGAAGGAGACGGCGGGATAGTCCTGGACTTCCACAAGGAACTCGATGCTTCGTTTGCCCAGGTCGTCGAACTTCTCCAGGATGGCGAGCTTGTTTTCCGGATCCAGGATTACGCCATTCGCGTCTGTGCGGAGTTTTTCGCCATTGACGAAGACCTCCGCGTCTTTCAGCGGCCCGGCCTCGTGGGAGACTACGCGCTGGCTGGATTCGCCTTCCCAGATTTCGTCATCCAGGTGCTGGTAGTCGAAGGTCCCGTGGTCGTTGTCCTGTCCCGGCGTGAAGGTTCTCAGAAGTGTCTCGTAGAGTCGGACCTCCGTGATGGTTCGCACCTCTAGGCGCTTCAGCTGCAGGGCGGGCTGGCGGTTTTCGCCGACGATGGCGATGGCGGGAATCAGCTGGTAGGCGGATTTGCTGCCGCGGATTTCCGTGCGCAGGTAGGCGCCCTTGCAACGGGAGACGTTGCTGGAAGTCTTGCCGGCTTCGGCGGGAATGACGGCTCCCAGGACTTTCGGATCCAGGCCAATGCCGTTGAAGGCGCTGTCCTGCTGGGCTTTCAGGGAAATGAAAATGCCGAGGCAGAGAAGCAGGGTGGCAATCGCTTTATTCATCATTGCGTTCCTCCTGGGACGTTTGGGAGGTCTCTTCCGGGATGACCTCGTCGGATTGCGTGTCTTTCTCAAGCTCCAGGAGCTTTTCCATCTGTTCCAGAAGGGCGTTGCGCCCGGCCTGGAGGCCTGTCACCACGGCGCAGCCCAGTTCCGGATAGCTTGCCCAGCTCAGTTCCTCGGAGAGGGCCTGCGCGTCCTGTCCGGTGCGCAGCATGCCTGCGGGGTCCCAGATGGGGGACATCTCCATTCCGAAGCGCTGTTGTGCCTCTCGTGACTTGAACTTGAAATCAGCGGGCAGGTCGCCGTCCAGCCACAAGGCCTGCTTCAGGGAGGCGCCGTATTCTTTCAGGGCGGCGAGCTGCTTTGCTGTGGGGAGTTTGCAGGGGAAGCCGCAGAGATGTCCGATGGTGTCGGCGATCCATCGCGCTTCGTCGTGGGTGATTCCCTTGGAACGGAAGCGGATGACATGCTGTGTCAGTTCCTCTTCCGTGATGTCGGAGGAAGTCAGGCTATGGAGTTTTTCGAACTGGTCTGCCGTCAAGGGAGAGCGTGAGATGTAGAAGCTTGCCCCGTTCGTCGTCACCAATTTGAACTCGATGCCCAAAGCGCAGGTGAATTCCGTAGGCGGCAGCGTATGGGCGATGCGGTACTGGAGCTGCTGGGCGGTGTTTTTGAGGACGAAGAGCGCATTTTCCTCTTCCATTCCGTATTTCTGAAGTTCGTCCAGGTAATGCGAGAGGTAGCTCTGTTCCTGCCGAAGGAGCTGCCTGGTGCCGGAATACTGGGAGATGCCGTTGCTGAACTGCACTTGCGAGTCCTGTTCCCGCTGGAGGCTCTTGATGGCTTCTGCCACGCGTTTGTTCAAGCGTATGGAGGAGAGAAGCGCGGCTTCTGGCGTAGGTGCCTTGGGGAGTTCCTGCAGGTCCTTGCCCAGGTCCTTCAGGAGGACCTGGTTGTTGGAATGGTTCTCCTGAAGAAGCGCGAAGTCGTTCATCAGGGTCTGGAAGGACGACTCGGGCCTCGGCGCCTCCTGGGCCAGGAGGATGGCGCAGCAGAGGATCAGAATGGCGGTCAGTGCTCGCATAGGGAGGTATGTGGGTTAGCCGATGGAGTTGCTGGATTCGCAGATCTTCTGGAAGCGCTTGTAGGCCTCTTCCCAGAGCGCGGCGTCCGTGGGCTGGTAGGTCTGGGTCGGCGTGGAGCGCTTGACGATTTCGCGGGCGGCGTCCAGGTTGCCGATGGTTCCGGTGGCGATGCCCTGTCCCAGGATGTTTCCGAGAGCGGTGGCTTCCACGGGACCGGTGACGACTGTGGCCTGGATGGCGTTTGCCGTGAATTCGTTGAGGAGGATGTTCTGGCATCCGCCGCCGACCAGATGGAGTGTCTTGAGCTTCTGTCCCGTGAGCTGTTCCAGCTCGTTCCAGGTCTGTCGATAGCGCAGGGCCAGGGATTCCAAGGCGATGCGGGCGATCTGCGCGGGCGTGTCGGGGACGCGCTGGCCGGTGGTCTTGCAGAATTCGCGGATGCGGGCGGGCATGTCGCCGGGAGCCTCGAAGAGATGGTCGTTGGGGTTGATGATGGCGAAGAAGGGCTCGGCCTGTTCGCGGGCCATGGTGGCCAGCTCGGCGAAGGAGTACTTGTTGCCTTCCCGGATCCATTGGTTACGGCACTCCTGGATGAGCCAGAGGCCCATGATGTTCTTCAGAAAGCGGATGGTGTTGCCGACGCCGCCTTCGTTGGTGTAGTTGGCTGCCTGGGCTGCCGGGCTGAGGCATGGGGCGGGGAGTTCCATGCCCATGAGGCTCCAAGTGCCGCTGGACAGATAGGCCCAGCCGGTTTCCTTGACGGCGGGGACGGCGGCGACGGCGCTGGCGGTGTCATGGCCGCCGATGAGGATGACGGGGATGGCGCCGCAGTCGAATTCCTTCTGGATTTCGGGGGTGAGGGTTCCCGCCACGGTGCAGGAAGGAGTGATCCGGGGGAAGAGGGAGCGTTTCAGGCCCAGTGCGTCGATGATCTTCCAGGCCCAGTCGCCGGTGGTGGGGTTGAAGAGCTGCGAGGTGGTGGCGATGGAGTATTCCGCAGAGACGTTTCCGCAGAGCAGGTAGGTCAGGGCGTTGGGGATGAAGAGCAGCTTGTCGGCCTGCTGGAGGGCTTCTTCCTTGTCGCGCAGGGAGGCGGAGAGCTGGAAGATGGTGTTCAGGTTCATGAACTGGATGCCGGTCTCGCGGTAGATTTCCTCCTTGGAGATGCGCTCGAAAGTCCAGGGCATCACATCGTCGGTGCGGGGATCGCGGTAGTGGTGGGGAAGGCCGATGAGCTTGCCGTCGGCGCCCAGGTAGCAGACGTCCACGCCCCAGGTGTCAATGCCGATGCCGTCAATGGGAGTGCCGGTGGCTAGAGCCTTGCGAAGGCCTTCCTTGATTTCGGCGAAGAGGGTGTCGATGTCCCAGAAGAGCTGGTTTCCGACTGCGTGCGGGCCGTTGGCAAAGCGATGGAGTTCCTCCAGTTCAATGGTCTGTCCATCGTAGTGTCCGATGATGGCGCGGCCGCTGGAGGCGCCCAGGTCAAAAGCAAGGTAGTTCTTCATGGGGTGTTAGAAATGGAGGATGTGGGGAGTGATTTCCCCGGTTGTGCCATGGATGTCAATTAGGGAAAAGGAATCCTGGATGGTCAGGGAGCCTGCGCCGATCTGCCAGTAGCCGTCTTTCTGGGGGGGGAGCAGGAAGGGACGGTGGACGTGCCCGGAGAGAATGGCCTGGAAACGTCCTTTTTCGCCCCATCGGGAGAGTCGCGGGTAGTCGACGAATTTCGTGCGCCAGGAGAGCGGGCCGCCTGACGGACCATGCAGGGGAAAATGTGTCACGAGCACACGGGCGCGCGCCTGCGCGGGACAAGAGAAAATATAATCCAGTTTCTCCCATACGGCGGTGGAGATTTCTCCCGTGGAGAGCCAGATTGCGCAGGGACGGGCCGGCGAGAGGCAGATGAACTCCACCGGCCCGGCGCATAGGCTCCGGGGCAGTTCATCCAGCCGCAGACGGTTGCCGTTCAGTTGCCGGAAGGCCTCTTCCAGGGCATGCCGGTTTTGCGCTACGTATGCGTCATGGTTTCCCGGCACATAGAGGAAGTTTTTTCCTGCCGCCAGAAGGAGGGGGGCCAGGAGTTCCTGCGCGTGCTGGAACTCCTCTTGGGAGCCGATGCTGGTCAGGTCTCCTGTGCAGACGAGCATGTCTGCCTGGCAGCGCGTGTACTCCTTCGCCAGTCTGGCGATATTCTCCAGGGAGAGTTTCCGCTGACGGGTGGTGAATTGGTTGAGGCGTCCGAAGAAGCGTTTGTCCAGCAGGTAGGACCAATGCCAGTCTGCCAGTCCCGTGTGGAGGTCGGAAATATGCAGGATGCGGAAGGTCCCGGAAGGTTTGGATGGGATGTCGGGAAAGGTCATTCTTCCGGGGTGTCGTTGAGTTCCGGATATTGCAAGAGCCGACGTTGTAGGGTCCGTCGGCTGATGCCAAGGATTTCCGCCGCCTTGGTGCGGTTTCCTTTTGCTTGCTCCAGTGCGCGTTTCATGGCCAGCAGTTCGTTGGCATGGATGTCCAGCGTGGCAATCGGCTCTTCGGCTTTGTCGGTCGTGGCGGATTCTGCCTGCGGGGTGGACAGCGCCTCGACAATCTCCTTGGGGATGTCGCTGACGGTCAGCGTGGTTCCGCGGGCCATGACTACCATTCGTTCCATGCAGTTGCGCAATTCGCGGATGTTGCCGGGCCAGCTGTAGGAGACGAGGACATTGGCCGCATCCTGCGTGATGCCCGTGACGTCCCGGTCGTTGTCTCGTGCGGAGACGGTCAGGAAGTGGTCCATCAGGGGGCGGATGTCCTCGGGATGCTCGCGAAGCGGCGGCAATTGCAGGTTGACGACGTTCAGCCGGTAGAAGAGGTCCTCCCGGAAGGTTCCCGCCTGGACCATGGCCTTCAGGTCCCGGTTGGTGGCGGCGATCAGGCGCACATCGACGGGGATGGTGAGGGAGCCGCCGACGCGCTCCAGGTTCCGGTTTTCCAGTACACGCAGGAGCTTGACCTGGGTGGCCAGGGAGATTTCGCCGATTTCATCCAGGAAGAGCGTCCCGTGGTCCGCGCGCTCGAAGCGTCCGATGAAGCGGTCGCTGGCTCCTGTGAAGGCGCCTTTTTCGTGTCCGAAGAGTTCGCTTTCCAGAAGATTCTCGTTGAAAGAGGCGCAATGTACGGCGACGAAGGGGTTGCGGCTGCGGGGGCTCCATGCGTGCAGGGCATGGGCAAAAAGCTCCTTGCCCGTGCCGCTTTCGCCGGTGATGAGGACGGTGCTGCGCGCCGCTGCCACTTGCCGGGCCTCCTCGATCAACTTCTTCATGGCCGGCGAGGAACCGATGATGCCTTCCGGGGCTACGGGAGCGCTCTTGCGGGTCGCGTTCTTGCGTTCCTCAAGGACTTCCAGCCCCCGGTCGATCATCATCTCCAGGTCGTCCAGATTCACAGGCTTGGTCAGATAGTCGTAGGCGCCTGCGCGGATGGCGGCCATGGCGGTCTGTACGGAGCCGTATGCCGTCAGCATGATGATCAGGGGCGCATTGGGCCAGGAGACGACTTCGCGGGTGAAGGCCATGCCGTCCATTCCCGGCATCCTGAGGTCGGTGAGGACGATATCCACCCTGTGGGACTTCAAGAGTTCCAGGCCTTGGGTGGCGCTGTCGGCCAGCAGGATTTCGTATTTGTCGGAAAAGGCGTCTTGCAGACCCTCGCGGGTGTTCCGTTCGTCGTCAATGACAAGGATGACAGGAAGAGTAGGCATTAGGGATTGGTGGAATCGGGGGCCGACAACTGGCGGACAATGCGTGCGTGGCGTGGGAAACTGAGGGTGAATGCGGCGCCGCCGCCGGGCTTGCCGTCAATGGCCAGGTCGCCGCCGTGGGAACGGACGATGCGGTCGACGATGAGCAATCCCAGGCCGTGTCCGGCGGATTTTGTCGTGTAGTATGGTTCCATCAGATGGGAAAGCTGCTCCTTGGTAAGGCCGGGCCCGTTGTCGGCGAAGCGCAGATGGACGAAGACATCGTCCACGGTGAAGGTGACTTGGATTTTTCCGCCGTTCTGCATGGCCTGCATGGCGTTCTTGAGAAGATTGAAGAATGCCTGTGTCAGCTGGCCGGCATCGCCGGAGATGGCCGGAACCAGGTCCGGGAAATCCATGGCGACAGTGATGTCCTTTGCCTTGAGTTCGGGTTCCAGGAATCCCAGTGCGCTGACCAGGAGTTCCTGGAGATTGACCGGGGTCATGGAGAGTTGCGTGGGGCGCACTGCATTCAGGAAGTTCTTCACGATGCTGTCCAGGCGCTGGAGTTCCTGCCCTGCGATGTCCACGAAGTGTGCCGTGGATTCCCGGACGACGGTGTCGTCGGCATTTCGCAGCTTTCGTTTCAGCACTTGCAGATGGATGCCCAGGGCATTCAGGGGATTGCCCAATTCGTGGGCGACTCCCGCTGCCAGTTGCGTGATGGCGGTGACGCGCTGGGTTTCTACCGTCTTTTCGTTGTCTTCGCGTCGTTCGGTGACATCATGGAAGATCAGGGTGGCCAGTAGTTGCTCTTCATTGGCGAGTTCCGGTGGTTCCGGTGCCGGAATGAGGTAGAAGGAGAGGAAGCGTCGTTCCGGATAGAAGATTTCGATTTCCTGGCGGCTGAAGCGCCCCCATTGGCCTGCAGGCACTTGCAGGAGCTGCGTCCAGTCAATCTGGCGGAAATAGCGCCCGATGGGTTGGCCGATGGCATCTTCGGGGATGCCGAAGAGGTGCATGGCCGAGGGATTGGCGATGCGGATGCGGAGGGCATTGTCCAGCACAATGATCCCTTCCCGCAACGTGTCGACAATTTCCTCGAAGAAGCCCTTGTCGGCCAGGGCGCTGCGGAGATATTTCCGCAGGGTGGCCGCATCCAGCTTCTCCAGCTTGTCCTGCAGACGGTCCCGGAAGGTGTTTCTTCTCATGGTCATGCTTGTTTGACAGCACAAAAAAACCGGCGGTTCCCGGCGCTGTGGCGTCGGCTTTCCGCCGGCTTTGTTTGGCTTATGTCAGATCAATGAACTAGTAACGCTTGTGGAAAGCGGGCTTGTAGACCTTCCAGGTGGTGACCTGGTCAGTGTCGTTGATCACGTACGCGGGCTCGATGATGGGCTCCCAGCCGAAGGGGAAGGTGATGGTTTCCACAACGCCCACGCATTCGCGGACCAGGAAGCGCCAGATGCCCAGTCCGACGCCCTTGGAGCAGCCGGCCAGGTCGCCTTCGGTGCGGGTGACGCGGAAGATGTTGTTGGGGATTTCCACGATGCCGAAGAGGACGTTGCAGAGGCCGCGGCCGAACTGGTCGGCAGGACGGCGCTCGACAACGGGATCCAGCTGCATGTCATCCAGACTGAAGTCGTATCCGGCGATGCCGGTGAAGAAGTCGATGATTTCCACGGGGCGGATGGCGACATAGAGGTGGATCAGCAGGGCGTCCAGCTGAACGCGGATATCCCACTTGTCACGACGGAAGTGATAGGTGTCTGCGTAGGGATCATCTGCGCCGGTCTCCTTGCGCCAGGGGCCGAAGGCAGCCGTGGCGTACTTGCCCTTGTGGAATTCGAAGGCATTGGCGTTGTTCTCGTAGTAGTCAGCCAGCCAGAAGGGCGGGATGAAATGCGGGAAGGCGATACCGGTTTCCACGTTGGCGTAGAGGGAAAGCTGTGCGTAGTTGGTGATGGCGACTTCAGCGCCGATGCCAGGGCCCAGGGCAACGCCGCAACGGACGATGGCGAGCAGGTGGGAAACGCGGTTCCAGATGTAGAGTTCGGTTTTGACGATGGCTCCGTTGGGATCCAGCATCTCGGAGTTGGCACCGATTTCCTGGGCCTTCACGGGGGTGAAGTTCATGGCAGTGACCAGCGCCAGGATTCCGAACAGAAGTTTGACTTGGCTCTTGAACATTTTGATGTTTTTCCTTTGGAGGAAGGGTTAGTTGTATTATCAGGTGGACGAAAATTCAGAATTTACCCAATTTAGCCCGTGAACGATATTTTTAAAGCAAAGAGAAGCGAAAAACTCTGGAAAAAACCTTTTTTCGGGCTTTTTTTTGACTTATTTCTTCTTGAACATGAAAATCATGATGGAAACAACGGGATGGCATTGCAGAGTTTTGCGCCATTGGGGAGATGGGTCACAAGAAGGAACGCGCGCCTTGCGTCGCCGGTTCGCCATTGCCGGAGGAGTTCTGCGCATTTTTCCGCCATCCGTTCATCCAGTCCAGTGAAAGGCTCGTCCAGCAGGAGCAGTTCGGGATCGGCGAGCAGGGCCCGGAGGAGATTGATTCGCTGCGCCTCGCCTCCGGAGAGGGTGGTGGCTGGCGAGTCTGCCACGTGGGCGAGTTCCAGGGTGTCCAGAAGAGAGTTGATTTTTTTGTCGTCGGGTGTCTTCATGACGAATCGGAGATTCTGTCGTGCAGTGAACCAGGGGAGTAACCGCAGGTCCTGGAAGGCCATGCCGATACGGTCTGTGTGGCGGAGGATTTCCCCTTGCGTCGGCCGGAGCAGTCCCGCCGCCAGTTTCAGGAGGGTGCTTTTGCCGGAGCCGGAAGGCGTGTCCAGGTAACGTCCTTCGCCGCGGTTCAGGACAAAAGAGAGACGGGACCATAGGGGCGTGGCGTTTCCCGCCCAATGGAAGGACACGTCGTGGAATTCCAGCATGGGTTGGAATGGAGTCAGTGCCATGTCCTTAGTCTCCGCACAAGAAAGGTGTCTATGGCAACCCCCAGGCAGGCGATGAGGATGGTCCAGGCGAAAAGATCCGGCAGTTCCAGATTTCTGTAGCACAGGTAGATCTGTGCCCCGATGCCGTCCTGCGCCCCGAAGAACTCTGCTGTGGCGGTGACCTTCCAGGTGATGCCGAGGGCGTAGGAGAATCCGGCAAAAAGGGATGGGGCGATTCCCGGAAGGATGATTCCCGTCAGGCGCTTCCGGGGGGGGAGGCGATAGACTTTTGCCAATTCGAACCATTTTCGGTCCAGGGCCCGCGTGGCGTTGGCGGTATTGATGAAGAGGATGGGGAATACGGAGAGGAGTGCGACGGCCAGGGGGACGGCGGCGCCGCTGGAAAGCCACACGAGCAGCAGGGAAATCCAGACAATCGGGGGGCAGCTCTGCCCGAGGGTGATCAACGGGGCGACGGCGTCATGGAGCAAGGGGTGCCGCCCGCAGAAGATTCCGGAGACGATGGCCGTCATGCTTCCCAGGAGGAGGCCTCCCGCGCCGCGCGCCAGCGTCAGAAACAGCGTATGCCAAGTGCCGGCGCTGGTCAGCAGAGCGCCTAATGCGCATGCGGTCGCCCAGGGCGACGGCAGGATCCGTCCGTGGTTGGCGCATGAGAGTGCCGTCCAGCAGAGGAGGCAGATTCCCATGGGCAGGATGGGCCAGATGCGTTTCATGGGGTCTTGGCCGTGTCTTCCGGGGAAAGGGGCGTCAGTTGCCAGCTCTTCCTGATTACCGTGTGGTCGGCAAGTTCGGCGGCGATGGTCAGGCCGCCTTTGGGATATCCCAGGAAGGCTACCCAGAGAATTGCCCCCTGGCAGCGTCGTGCGTCCAGTTCCGCGTAGCCGCGCTGGGCGAGGCTGCGCCGCAGGAGGGCGAGGTCCTGCGGGAGCAGCCCGCATTGGTCCAGGCCCTTCCGGAGCTCCATTTCTTCCAGGCGGCCGGCCAGGGATTCCTCGGTGATTTCCAAGGCCGTGCAACGTTTCATGTCGCTGGCGGGCATGACGGTTGGGTACATCCCGGGCAGTGGGCGTTTGGGCGGCAGGTAGGCGTGATGGATGCATCCGGCGCAGAGCAGGAGAAGCAGAAGAGGGCAGAGGAGCTGTTTCATGATAGTACTATGCCGAAATAGGTCTTCAGCGCTTCGCGGAATTTCATCTTGTCCTGGATGACGGTCTTGATGGCCGGGGCGCCGTCAGGCTGGTCCACGGATAGCTGAAGGAAGTACCTCTGGGACTCCGGATTCTGCTGGACGGAGATGCTGTTCCGACCGAATGCCGTGGGAAGATGGACCATGGGGACCTTGCGGAAGATGGAGTCCGGGTGGTTCCCCAGGTAGAAGTTCACGTATTGGAAGTCGACGGGCTGCTGCGGGGCTTCGTCAAAGGAGAAGAAGTTTTCGTAGCCATTGGGGGTTTCCTGCTGCACGAGCACCTTTTGGACGGGATCACGGAGCAGGCGGTAGTTCACGCCCTCCCGTTCCTGGGGCTGGTCGAAGAGGTGGCGTAGCGGCGTCAACGGCGCGCGTCTGCCGATGCCGACATCCGGCAGGAAGTCTCCCTCGGGGAGCCGGACCCGGAGGACGCGGTGGCGCCTGGCGGGGACAGGCGTCGGCTCGCCGGCCAGCCAGCGTCCGAAGTATTCCTCCACGGGATAGCCCAGCTCTTTCAGCAGCCACCCGAAGAGTCCGTTGAGTTCAAAGCAGTATCCGCCGCGGCGTCGGCAGACAATTTTTTCATAGAGCGCCGGGATCTCCAGAGAGACCGGGCGTCCGTTGTAGATGTCCAGGTTCTCGTAGGGGACGTGCATCAGGTGCGCGGTCTGCAACGCGAAGAGGTTTTCCGCGTTGATTTCGCGGGAACCCGTGTATCCGATTCGCTCCAGATATTTGTCCAGGCTGAGTTCCATGAGATGCGGAAAGACAGGCGCGATGTCGTTTCCTGAATCGCGCCCATGCTTTTAACGGATAGGTGGGAATGGCAAAAGTGCCTTCAAATGGACTTTTGCCATTGCCTTTAGATGAGTCCCGTCACGTTCAGGAAGATGAAGAAAATGGCGAGCGGTGCGATAATCCGGATGACGATGCTCCAGACAACGGAGAGTGTCGTGCTGGCCTTCTCGTTTTGGGAATCGGAGCCATCGGACAATCCAGCAAGCCAGAGCAGGATGCTGCGGTCGGCCATCTTTTCGGCGCCCTGACGCAATTCGGCTGTGGCTTTCCGGGCAGTCCAGACCCATCCTGCGAAGAGCGCGGTGAGCATACCGGAGGCAGGCAGGATCCAGTTGGAGCAGAGCATGTCAAGGAAGTCGAACCAGTTGCCGGCGATGGCGGCTTCGCCGAAACAGGCGGTCAGGCCCTTGTGTAGCCATTCAATGTTGTCCCAGTTGCTGATGGAGACGCAGGAGAGGATGCCGACCAGGCCGGTGACAAGATAGGTGATGACGATAGCGGCATGGCGCTTGAGCCTGGTGTGGTCAAGCAGGAAGGTGACGCCGCATTCCATCAGGCTGGCTGCGCTGGTCAGGGCCGCGATGGCCAGCATGAGGAAGAAGCATCCGCTCCACAGCCAGCCCAGGGGAATTTTGTTGAAGGTGGCGGGTAGGACCTGGAAGATGAGGCCGGGGCCGGCTGCCGGATTCAGGCCCATGGCGAAGACGGCGGGGAAGATGGCGAGTCCGGCTAGGATGGCGCCCATCGTGTCAAGAATGATGACGGAAAGGGCGGAGGAGTAAAGATTGTCTTTCTTGGACTGGTAGCTTCCGTAGGTAATGGAGATGGCCATGCCCAGGGAGAGGGAGTAGAAGGAATGCCCCAGGGCGTCCATGAAGCACTTGGTGTTCAGTTTGCTGAAATCGGGATGGAAGAGGAAGGAAAGACCGGTAGAGGCGCCTTCCAGGGTGACGCTGCGGACGATGACGACCACCAGGAGCAGGAAGAGCACGGGAAGCAGCACCTTGGACCAGCGTTC
Organism: Lentisphaeria bacterium; assembly: GCA_024405215.1. Lineage (GTDB taxonomy): Bacteria > Verrucomicrobiota > Lentisphaeria > Oligosphaerales > Oligosphaeraceae > UBA1724. Next base: position 40,213 of record JAKSPB010000021.1, read on the forward strand.
GATGCCGTCCTTGATGCCCCCCCAGAGCATGGCGGCTGAGAGTCCCAGGAAGCTCAGATGGAGGATGACGATGAGAATGGGTGATCCCAGGAAATTTCCGAATTCTGTTTCGGCCGCGCTTACGGTGTTTAGCGTGGAAAATCCGGGTGTGAAGGAGACCCGGACGTATTCAAGGATCCAGCCGCCGATGACGGAATAATAGGACAGGATCAGCATGGCCACGAGCAGGGAAAGTGCGCCGGTGACCTTGAAGCCGAATTTCAGCATCAGCGCTCCGGCGACTGCCATGAGGATGCCCAGGCCGATGCTGGTGTGGAAGGCCAGGAAGGCACCGTAGCAGAGAAGAAGGAAGCCAATGGCGTTGGCCAGGGCGGAGCGGCCGGGGAAGAGCTTGCCGAAGGCGCCGACGGCGTCTTTCTGGCTGGCGCGTCCAATGGAAAGTTCACAGATCATGATGGGCAGACCGACAAGGAAGACGCAGGCCAGGTAGACCATGAGGAAGGCTGCGCCGCCGTTCACTCCGGCGATGTAGGGGAAGCGCCAGATGTTGCCGAGGCCGATGGCGCTGCCGGCGATGGATAGGATGAAACCTACTTTTGAACCCCAGTTTTCACGAGAATTTTCAGACATGATTTGCGGTTTTAATGTGAATTTGTGGAAGGAAAGAAAATTGCCTTTGGTAGAATGGAGAAGCGGGGGCGCCTTTCCTGTTATTCTCCTACCGCAGTTGGCGGTCGTAGTTGAAGAGGAAAGGCTTCTCTTCGGATTTCTCAAATCGCTGCGGGTCGTCCAGGCCGGAATAGTCCGTTTCCAGATGGGCTGCGGCGATATTGGCGTTGCGAATTCCGCGCCAGTCGAAAGGTGCGAGCGGCCGCAGGGCAGTCAGGACACCCTCCTTGCGTGCGGCCAGGAGTGTCTTCCGTGCGTCCTGGAAGGGCGTTCCTGGCTTGCCGTTTGCCTGTGGCGCGAAGCGCTTCGGGAGTTCCGCGCGGGTGGTCATCAGCGCGGGTGCGCTCAAAAGCGTCAGGGAGAGGGGGATTTCGGAAGCGGCGGTCAGTTCTTCCAGCTGTTGCTGGTCGATTTCGCAGGAGACCGCGCACCATTGTGCGCCGAGAAGAGCCAGCATCCGGGCTGCCAGGGGATTCAGGACGGCCAGCCCCTGGCCGGTGACGAAGCCGGCATTGGCTTCGCGCACCAGGTACAAGGTGTCCCACGAGTTGACTTCCAGAAGCAGATTTTCTTGCGCCGCGTAGCCGACGATGGTTCGCAGTGCGGGCAAATCGTCTTCATAGCAGACGGACGGCAGGGCCAGGATGACGTTTTCCCGTGCGTTTTCCGGAAGACGGGCGATCGCCTGGCGGATTTCCTCCAGGGAGTCATGGCCGGTCACGGGGAAAATCACCCGGCTTTTCGCCGTGCAGTAGGAGGCGTAGTTCTTAGCCAGGAATCCAATCTGGTCCAGGCGGAAACGGACGAGGTCCGGCTGGGTGCCGAGATTGCGCTTGTTTTGCGGGGACCGTCCGTGGAGTGTCTGCAGAGAGAGGATTTCTTCCGGGAGGGCGACGTGGATGTTGCCGTCGTCCTCTTTCGTCGCCTGGCGCAGGAAATCCATGATTCCCTGGTAGAGCATCTCTTCGCAACGCCGGGGATAGAGGGCGGCAGAGAGGTCGTCCGGGCAGAGGAACTCCGCAGCCGCCGCCTGTGGCAGGCGTTCCTGGAGCGCATCCAGCATCTCCGCTAGGGCGACGGCGCGCCGGGGATTGGCGATGCGCTGATAGGGAATCCGGACGACGCCCGCGTGGTTTCCCAAATGGCAGTCGAAGCAGGTGCCGTTCTGGGCATCGACGGAGATATGGATTTCCAGGTGCGGTGGCTCGGCCGTTTCGCCATCTGCATTCCCCCCGCAGGGGCAGGATGATTTGACGCGGCCCTGGTCGCCTTCCGTAAGACTGGCGAAGATGCCGGCGTAGTATCCTGGAGTCAAGGCACGTCCCGTATAGCCGCCCAATGTCTCCGCCTTCTGCCGCAGAAGCGACAGGTCTTCCACGGCATCATGGGCTTTGCGGTAGGTCTCCACGGCCAGGGCAACCCATTGTGCGGATTTCAGACGGCCTTCGATTTTCAAGGATGCCACGCCCAGGCGGGATAGCTCCGGCAGGTTTTCCACCAGGCAGAGGTCCTTCATGGAGAGGGGATGCTCCTCGCGGGAATCCGGGGCGAGGCTTTTCCAGCCGATGCGGCAAGGGGATGCACAGGCACCGCGGTTTCCGCTTCGTCCGCCGACCCAGCTGGAGAGCAGGCACCGTCCGGAACAGCAGAAACAGAGGGCACCTTGTCCAAAGACCTCAATGTCGATGTCGGGAATCTGGCAGCATGCCTGGATTTCCTTCCGGGTGAGTTCCCGGGCCAGCACCACACGGTCACAGCCCAGTTCCCGGGCCATCAGGACGCCGGCGCTGGATGAGACGCCGGACTGGGTGCTCATGTGGAAGGCCAGGCGGGGAAAAAAGGGGCGCAGGGCCAGGACTGCCGGGTCCCGCACGATGACGGCGTCCACGCCGCATTGGGTGGCGAAGGCCAGGGTTCTGGCCGCCAGTCCCGTGTCACGGGGCGAAAGGTCAATGTTCAAGGTCAGATGGGCCTGTGCCCCCGACTTGTGGATTTTCTTGACGACTTCCGATAGTTCGTCTTGAGTGAAGTTCTTCGCCCCTCGCCGCGCGTTCAGTTTTTTCAGGCCAAAATAGACGGCGTTGGCACCGGCGTTCAACGCTGCGTCCAGGGTATCTGCATTGACAGGTGCCAGAATTTCCATCTCAAATAACAAGGATAGGCTTCCTCCTGTTTTGCATGGGCGGGGGAAAAGAAAACCCCCGGGGTCTGAGGAGGGCAGGCCTCGGGGATGTGCGGGCCTTTGGCAAAAGGCTCGTGCGGTTATGAAGTTATGCGCTTACTTCCATTTGAAGACCATCTTGGCGAAGTAGGAGGTTTCCATGCGCTTGGCGCCGGGAGCGATCTTGCTGTTGTATTCGTTGGAAACGCCGAGACGCAGGGCCAGGGGATATTGGAAGAGCACGGGGATGTCCAGGGCGGACTCGTGCAGGATGCGGTAGTCGTCCAGGTTGTCGAAGGAAGGCTGATAGGTCAGGTCGGTGACCCACTTGCCCCACTCCTGGATGTCATGCTCGTAGTGCAGGCCGGCCTCGCCGCCGAAAGCATCGTTGTGGGAGCCGTCGGTGAACTTGCGGGACTTTGCTGTGACCCCGGCACGGACGCGCAGCTTGGTGTGGGCAGCGTCGATCAAGTAGTAGCCAAGACCGGTGCCGACCTCTTCGCGAAGACGGATGCCGCTGGTGGTCTGGTGCTCGACTTCGGCTTTGACGTACCAGAGGGCTTTGGAGTCGAAGAGCTTATGCTCGTAGTCGGCGCCTGCCACGTATTTCTTGGTGTTGGTCACGTGGTTTTCACGGCCGTAAGTGGCGTTGGCATAAAGCTTCAGCAGGTCCACGGGACCAGTCAGGCTGGCGCTGACGCCGGCGCCGGCGTCGAACTTCTCGGTGTTGCCCGTCTTTCCTGCGATGTCAACGGAGAATTCGCCTTTCCACTTGCGGGAGGGGGGCAGGGTGGGGTCTTCCATTCCGGGAGTCCACAGGAACTTGATGTCGCTCAAGGGAAGGGCGATGGCGTTGTCGGCGGAAATGTCGGCATTTCCTGCTGCTGCGGAACCTTCAGCCGCCAGGGAGCCGCTGAAACGGGTGCCTTCGGCGGTGGCGACTTCCACGGACTCGACAGTGTTCAGTTTGACGATCTTGGTTGCGGGGACGCTGATTTCACCGGCGAAATCCGTGGCAATGACGGCAGAGCCGCCAATGATGCTCTTCACGGTGCCGTTGATGACAGAGCCATCGGTCAGGGTCAGGCGATCGGCGAAAAGGCTGGAAGCCGCCAGGATGCCGAGGCATGTAGCAAGAAACTTTTTCATGAATGTGTATTGTATGGTTGGATGAGATGATCGCGGATGTATTCCCCTGTCTTGAAAACAGGTTGTCTTGTACTATAAACTCTTTCCTTGGAGTTGTGATGGAGTTCCGAGAAAAAGAGTGAGGAAAAGGGAAAAGAAACGGGGGGCGTTATCGCAGGTGGGTGAAGACGAAAAGCGTGGTCAGGAGGAGGATGGTTTCCGGCAGCAGCAGCGGCTTCCATCGGAAGGGCTCTCTCGACTGCCTTTGGCGAAGCCAGCCGATGGCGGGGATGTCGATCAGAAGCGCTGCGCACCAGGGAGAGGCACCCAGGGCGATGAATCCCGCCAGGGCGCAAAGGAGCATCCATGGTTGCGGATGGCGGAGGTTGTTCAAGGTGGCGCACCATAGCGCCATGCAGAAGAAAAGCGGTGCGGCGATTTGTCGTCGCAAGTCCGGATCCATCATCGCGTGGATACGCCAGGGAACGCAGGCGCAAAACAAGGTGATGAGCAGAACTGCGGTTGCGGGCAGGCGAAAGCGCCGGAGCAGCAGCCAAAGGAAGACGCTTTGGCAGAGGATGCCGAATAGACTATGGAAGCGATAGGTCGCGGGATATTCCTTTCCCGTGGTGAAATAGTCCCAGGCCAGTGATATGACGGCCGTGGGTTCGTAGTGGCCGAAATGCTTTTCCGTGAAGGCAATGCCCACGCATGCGCCGAAGGTCTCCGCTGGGGGGGTCCATTCCATCGGGCCATGGAGGTGGATCCAGGGGAGATGCACCATTGCCACCAGCAGCAACATGGCGATGATGAGCAGCGCCTCGCGTCGTTTGTTTGCCGATTGGCTACCAGGCATTCATGTGGACCTGTTCTGGTTCGTAGTTTGTGCGCGGAAGCTTTTCTTCGGAAGGCCATCCCAAAGCGATGCACGCGACGGGGATGATGGTTTCGGGAAGCTTGAAGAGCGCACGGAGCGCGTCCATGCGTTCCTGCCTGGGATGGACTCCCAGCCAGCAGGCGCCCAGGCCCAGCATGGAAGCGGCGAGAAGAATGTTCTGCACGCTGGCGGAGCAGTCCTGGATCAGATAGGAGAGCTCGTTCCCGCAGGCGCGGGAAAGGTCGCCGCAGACCAGGATGCCCATGGGGGACTGGGCGAGGAAACTGCCGTTGGGGAGGCATTCCGAGACCTGTTTGCGGAGGACCTGGTCCTCCAGGACGATGAACTCCGCGGGATAGCAGGCCTTTGCGGACGGGGCTGCCATGGCGGCTTCCAGCAGGAGGGCGACTTCGTGCTGTTCCACGTCGCGGGGCAGGAATTTCCGGATGGAGCGGCGCTTGAAGATGGGCTGGAGCTTCTCGTCCAGCGTCATGTCCTTCCGGGAGGCCTCGCCGGCGTGTTTTTCCGCCAGGATCCGCTTGACGATGTTGCTGGTGGAGCATCCGGGAACCAGCGGGAGGATCTTGATCTGGCTGCCGCAGGCCTGCAGGGCGGAGAACTCATCCCTGTTCAGGGTCTCGGGAGTGTAGTCGCCGCCTTTGACATAGACATCGGGGGCGGCAAGTCGCAGCGCATCGGCTGCGACTGGGCCTTTGAAGACGGTCACCGCGCCCACGCATTCCAGGGCGGCCAGCATGGCCGCACGGTCGTCCTGGGTCTGGATGGGTCTGGTCGGGCCCTTGAGGGCCGTGACGCTGGCGTCGTCATTGACGAGCACCAGCAGGACATCCCCCAGCGCGGCAGCCTGTGCCAGGTATTCCGCATGGCCGCGGTGCATCAGGTCGAAGACGCCGTTGGTGACCACGAGTTTCTTTCCCGCCTCGCGAAGTTGGTCGCGCCAGGCGGGAATTTCTTCCAGGGGGATGAATTTGTTCATGGCGGTTGTCCTGCCGGATTACTTTTTCAGGAAGTCCAGGATTTCCTCGGGGAGGGGATCGATGGCGGTGACGGTGACTTCCTTGCCGGAGGGCACGTGGAGCTTGTCGCCGACCTTGTGGCTCATCAGGACCTTGCCCATGGGGGATTCGTAGGAGAACCAGTTCTTCTCGCTGTCGGTGTCGAAGAGACCCAGCAGGTAGATCTGGGAGGCCGTGCCGTCCTCATAGCGCAGGGAGACGATGCTGCCGGGGATGATGATGTCGTTCACATCCTGCTCCGCGAAGTCGATGGGCTTGCAGGTGGCCAGGGTGCGCTCCAGCTCGTTGCGGCGGGCGCCCAGCAGGCGCTGCTGTTCCTTGGCGTACTTGTATTCGGAGTTTTCGGAGAGGTCTCCGCGGGAACGGGCTTCCTCGATGGCCGCGGTGTTGGCCGGGATCTTCTCGTTGACGAGGGAGGCCAGCTCTTCCTGGACGCGCAGGTAGCTGTGGATGGAGGTGATGCGGGCCATGGTCTGGCGCTCGGCCGCCTGCGCGGAGGCATTCTCTTCCACGATGCCGCGGGCTTCCGGATAGATGCGTACGATCTTAACCAGGACGGACTGCTTTTCGCTGGTATCCAGCAGCGGCATGTGCTTGACGCAGCTCACCAGGTTGGTGATGGCGTCGGTTTCGCCGTTCCGCATCAGGGTCTTCTGGAACTCCACGTCGTCCATGAGGAGCTTGTGGATGTTGCGCTGGCTCTTCAGGTAGTTGCCCTTGAGGTCCTTGTGGAGGGTTTTGAAGAGCAGGTAGCTGTCGGAGAGATACTTGGATCGCTGCTCGCTCTTGGGGGCCTTCCACAGCCAGGAGTAGTGGTCGGCAGTGGGCTTCCCTTCCTTGAAGTCCAGGAAGATACGGTCGACGAAGCGCTGGTGGTCCTCCTTGGTGGAGAAAAGCTGTTCCGCGTGGGGCCAGAGGCGGTAGGGCATCTGGATGGTGCTTTCCTGGAGGAACTGTGCGCCGGCGATGGCCTTGGTCAGGGCCATCCAGGCGGGGACCTGCTTGCTGGGCAGCTTGTCCGTGGTTTCCACGAAGAGCTTCATGTCCTTCCAGACGATGATCTTGTCTGCCAGCCCCTGGAGGAACTTGGTCAGGAATTCGTTCGCCTTCTGGTTCTTGCAGAGGATGGCGACGACGTTTGCCCAGCGGGAGGCCATGTCGGCACGGGCGGCGTCGCGGGTCAGAAGATTCTGGACATTCTCAAGATTCAGGTTTTCGGCTTCCAGGTCGGCGGTCTTGGCCAGGCGACCTTCCAGCTCGACCAGGGAACGGCTGTAGTCCCAGCGGCTGTTCAGTTCGCCGTTGCCTTTGCTTTGTTCGGCGGCGATGGCGGAGGCGGAGACAACCAGCTTGGAGAACTCCTCGGGAGAGAAGACGGCGGGCACCAGCATCTTCTCGATCATGGCGGGGGAGGCGGGAAGAAGCGTGACCACGGAGGAGATGGCGGCCTTGTTCAGCTCGTTGCGGTTGGGGAAGGAAAGGGGCTGCTTGGCGATGAGCTTGGCCAGGGGGCTGTCCTTCTTGACGACCACTTCCTTGTCCAGGAACTGCTGCAGTTTGACCTGGCGCTCCCGTTCCTGCTGGATGGTGACTTCGCAGGAGCGTTCGTTGAATTCCTTCACCGTGCCCAGGCCGTAGGCGGCGTCCCAGCAATTCAGGCCGACCTGGAGGGCGTCGAAGACCATCATTCTGCCGGAGACCAGCAAGAGGTCGGTGCGTTCCAGGCCGATGGCCTCCATGACGCCGCTGGGATTGGCGCAACGAGGATAGGCGCACTTGAAATAGTGCACATACTGGTCGCGCAGGGCAGGGGTGTCAAGGGCGGCGTTCAGCATCGCGCGGAGGAGACGGCACTGCTCGGGGGAGAGGGGGTCGATGGCGGAGACGTTTTCGAAAACATGCTCTGTGCCTTCTTTCCACTCGTTGCGCAGAAGCTCCGGCCAGGCGGGGGCCATGGAAGGCGCGGCGTTCAAAATGTCAGCCAGGTTCGAGATGGCCTGGATGCCATTTTCGCCGGCTTCGGCAAAGAGTTTCTTGAGAGTGGAGATGTCCTGATAGGAGGTTTCTGTTGCCATGAATGATTTCCTTTGTTTAGCGTTGGAATGGTTTGGTATGCCAGTTATTGAAGTGCGATTGATTGTCTTTCAGGTTCTCTACGATCTTGGTGGCGTCGTAGAGGTTCCACAAGGGGTCGATGACCAGCAGTTCGCTGTTGCGCATCTCTGCGGAGAAATGGGAGGTTCCGATGTACGTGCCGTCCACGACGACGGCATAGACATTTCCCAGGTTCGCCGTGGACATTTCGCGCATGAGGCCTTTGTGCCACAGGTCGATCTGGAGACGCAGGCCGTAGAGGCCCTCGTCGTTGGGACCGTAGACTTCGCCAGCCAGGAAGGAGCTCGCTTCCAGGAAAGGTGTCTTCTTGATGGTGTATTGCCATTCTCGACTGGAGTTGCGGACCTGCTTGTTCAGGCGGGTGGCAAGTTGCGGATCGTCGAATTCGTGGAGGGAGAGGACGAAGGCCGGATGGTAGGTGGCGCAGGAGGCAAGCATCAGGGCCACTCCGAGAAGCAGGAAAAGGGGAAGGGATTTTTTCATGGTGCTACAGCTCCGAAAGCTTGCGGTAGAGGGTTGCGACACTGATGCCCAAAAGCTTGGCGGTCTTCTCCTTGTCTCCGCCCTGGGAATCCAGGACCTGCTGGAGGTAGCCCCGTTCGCAGAGCCGCTGGTAGGCCCGCAGGGTCATGAACTTTCCGTCGGCCTTGGTGGGCGGGGGAAGCGGGATGGTGGTGCCGGGGATGTTCTGGAACTCCGGGGACAGGTCCTTCTGGCGGATGACGCCGCCTTCTGAAAGGGTCGCCCCACGTTCCAGGGCATGGAAGAGCTCGCGGATGTTTCCGTGCCATTCGTGGGCGCGGAGCGCGGCCGCGGCGTCGCTGCTTAATTGGAGAGGCGGGCCTCCTTCCGGTGTGAAACCCCGCAAAAACGCCTTCTCCAGCAAGGAGATGTCATCGCCGCGTTCCCGGAGGGGCGGAATCCGAAGGGTGAAGGCGCTGATGCGATAGAAGAGGTCGGGACGGAGCCGCCCCTCGTCCTTCAATTTCTCCACGTCTTCGTTGGTTGCCGCCACCACCCGTACATCCACGGGAATCGTCTGGGTGGAACCCACGGGGCGGACTTCCCGTTCCTGGAGGACACGCAGCAGCGCCATCTGTGTCGGCATGGGGATGGAGCCGATCTCGTCCAGAAAAAGGGTGCCGCCATTCGCGGCAACAAAAAGGCCGTCCTTGTTGTGGACGGCTCCCGTAAACGCCCCCTTGACATATCCGAACAGTTCACTTTCCAGAAGGTTCTCGGGCAGGGAAGCGCAGTTGACGGGGATGAAAGGCTTGTTGCTTCTGTTTCCGGCGGAATGAATTGCCTTGGCGACGAGCTCCTTTCCGGTGCCGCTTTCCCCAAGAATCAATACGGTCATATCTGAAGAGGATACTTTTTCAATCTGGCGGTATAGTTCCTGCATCGGTGCCGATTCGCCTATGATACGGTCGAAATGACGGACGATGGAAGCCGTGACGGAGACGCTGCCTATGGAAATATCTTTGCTGTCCGTGGCGTCGTCTCCGGGATTCTCGGGACGCTTCAGCGGATGGGCCAGTAGCGCGGTTCGCAGCATTTGCAGGGCTTTTTCAGAGCGTATCGGCGTAGGAAGACAGCCGAAGGCCTTTTGTTCCGCCACCATCCTCTGGGCTTCGCCTAGTTCTGCGTAGCCGGCCAGGAGAACCACGGGAATCCGCTGGGCCATCTTGGGAAGAATCATTCGTGCGAAGGGGATTTCACAGAAAACCACATCCCAGTCGCGACTGGCGAGGACTGCTTCCGCGTCTTCCCGCATCGTCACGCTTCGGACACGACAGTCCAGGTTTCGCAGGAGACTTCGGAAAATCTCTCCGCGGGCCTCGTCGTGATCCAGGAGGAGGATCCTTGCTCCCAAGGATTCGCTCCTATTCGGTTGGTTTTCTACTTCGGGCATGGGAGATAATTTACTGCGTATTCTCAAATTTGATAGGACGGCAAGGGAGGAAAAACGGGAAAATTGACGAGTTTTTACGGGACTTGGCACGGGGAATACAAAGTCTTGATGTAACTTTCCGAAGGGATGCCTTGCCCCAGGAGGGAACACGAATGAATCCCGGATACAAGCTGGCGGTCCCGTAACGGGACGGGAGGAGGATTGGTGTCCGTTGGCGTGCATTGATGGTTTTGCAATCCCGTTCTGCATCGGTAATGTGCGGCTTGTTTTGCGCAATGTGGATTTTGAAAGCTATATTCTGCGCTTGTTTTCGGTTGGGACGGTTTTCCGCCCTATGTTTTCGGTCTTTTCGTGACAATCACAACACAAGGTTTGAACCAACACCTGAAAGTGCCCTGCGGAATCCTTTCGCCAGGAGTATTTCTCCGGCAGTCGATGCCTGGCGAGTCTTTCCGTAGAACGCAGTCATCGTGTCCGCTCAATGCGATGTACAGCAAATGCGTACAACACACGATTTTCTGGTTCCCGACTACTATCCGCATTTTCATTGCAAGATTGGCGGATGTCGTCATTCCTGCTGCATGGGATGGCCGGTTTCCATTTCCATGCAGGATTATTTTCACCTGCTGGGAGTGGAATGCAGTTCGGAACTGCGCCGTCGGCTGGACGACTCCCTGCGCATCGTTCCGCATCCTTCGCGGGAGTACTACGCGCAGATCTGTCCCGGCTACGAGGGAATTTGCGGCCTGCAGCTGAAGGACGGACGTTGCGCACTTCATGCCGAGCTTGGCGAAGAGGCGCTCTCCGCGCTCTGCCGTCTCTATCCCCGGGGCATCCGCACGGGGCGTGCCTGGGAGTGTTCCTGTGCCAACAGCTGCGAAGGGGTTCTGGAGATGTTCCTGCATCGGGAGGAACCGCTGGCCTTTGCCTATCGGTCCTTGACGTTGGAAGCGCCGCCCCAGCCGACGCGGGAGTTCCCGATTGAGACGGGCGGACACGAGGAGGATATCCGGCAGTATCTCATTCGTATTCTGCAGGATAGAAGACAGTGGCTGCCAGGACGGCTGATGTCGATGAAAACCGTGCTGGATGAGTTGCAGGGCGCCATTGCAAAACAGGATATGGCTCGGATTGAAAAAGTGCTGGCAGGTCCGTTGCCGCTGTCGTGGCTTTCGCCTGAGCCGGTCACACGGGAGCATCTCGTGCGCAGCCTGGGGATTGCGGAACGGCTGGTGGAAGAGGTGGAGGAGCATAGCCAAAGCGTCCACGATTACGGCGTGGCGGCCCTGGAGTGGTTCCGGCAGGACGGCGATCCCTGCGAACGGTACGCCCAGGCATTGCGGAACTTCCAGACGCTGGTGCCGCAGTGGGATCGTTTCTTCGAGCACATTTTCGTCAATCACGCCTTCTTCGAGCAGTTCCCCTTCCAGGACCGCCCGCTGGATCTGCCGGACGAACATATCGGGCTCTGTGCCGGATATGCTCTGCTTCGGTTCCTGTGCCTGGGCTGGCTGGCCGAACATCCGGCCGAGGAGGATTTCGTCGATGTGTGCGCGGCGACTTTCCGGCTGCTGGACCACACGGCCTTCGACGCCTATTCCGCGCAGCTCCTGAAGGGCCTGGGCGTCTCCTCGACGGAGGAACTCTGGGACTTCATCCGGCTGTGAGGAAGTGTGGCATGTGGGAGATATGGTAGGCTTCCTGAAATTTGTTCAACTGTTTTCTGCATACAAGGCCCATGTTCCCTGACGACATTTTCTGCAATCCGTTGTCGCTTCCCGACTATCCCCTGGGAATCGAGGCGTTTTCCAAGACGAAAAATACTCGGGACGAAGGCTTCTGTGGACCGCTTTGCGATTATCGGGATTTTGCGGATGCGGAGGTGCTCTACGACAATGGCGTCTGGTATATGGTGGGGTCCGGTGCACAGGGGTATGTCTCCAAGGATTTTGTGAACTGGACCTATCGTCCTTTTGAGATTGAGGGCGAACCGCTAGGTTATGCGCCGAGTCTGGCTCGTTGCCATGGGCGGTATCTGCTGACGGCGAGTCGCCGGAACATGCTCTACGTGTCGTCGTCGCCGCAAGGGCCTTACAAGATGCTTGGCGCAGTGAAGGAAGTCAATGGCGCGGAATTGGCGCCGGAGTATTTGGATCCCGCGCTCTTTGCCGATGAAGACGGGCGGCTTTTCCTCTATTGGGGATGCAGTCCTTGGGGCGGTGGTATCTATGGGGTGGAACTGGATCCGGAGAATCCCGCGCAGGCTATTGGCGAGAAGCGGAAACTTCTGGAGTTCGAACCTTCCCATGCCTTCGAGCGTTTCGGCGAATATGGCGAGGAGGGCAACATGTCCTGGATGGAGGGCGCGTCCATGTTCAAGCACGATGGCATCTACTATCTGCAGTATGCCACCAACGGCACCGTCTTCCGTCATTATTCCATCGGCGTTGCGCGGAGTTTGTCGCCACTGGGGCCTTTCCGGATGCAGCATACGCCCGTCTGCCAGTCAACGGAAGGGCTGGTCTGCGGGACGGGGCATGGCGGCTGGGTGCAGGGGCCGGATGGCAAGGTTTGGCAGTTTTACCTTTGCAGCCATCAGCGAGTGCACTGCTTTGAACGCTGCATGGGAATGGATCGGGTGGAGTTCCTTCCTGACGGCGAGGTGCATGTCCAGGTCACGAACACGCCTCAGTCCGTTTCCCGGGGCGACCTGGGCCTGGTGCCGGTATCCGTGCGCAAACAGGTTCGCGCGTCTTCGTGGGAAGGCGGGAATTTTCCGGCTTTTGTCATGGACGAGTGTCCCCATACTTGGTGGGCGCCTGCCGCGGATGATGCCGCGCCTTGGATTGAGGTGAATTTGCGGCAGGAGTTCGGAGTTCAGGCGCTGCAGATCTGGTGGGCGGACCTGAACTTGGATTACGAGAATGGCGTTTGCCCCGAGGCGGTCCGTTTCAAGGCGGAGTTCTTTGATGCCGGGCATCAGTCGGTTGGAACGGCATTGGATTGTTGGGAAAATGCCGTGGAGAAGATGATTGACTTGCGGACAATCGAGAAGGTTGAAGCGCAATACGTGAAGGTATCCTTCCTGCCTGCGAAGAACGGGTGCCGTCATGGCATTACCGCCCTCACCGCGTTTGCCCGCCCGATTTCGCCGCTGCTGCCTTGTCGCTATTCGAGAAAACATGCTTCCCAGGCGTAAGATTTCGGCAAGGTGTTATAGTATGGCGTATTTTTCATCTGCGACAGTCCAGCTCGGCTGTCATTCGTTTGTTTTTCAAAGGAGAGCATCGCTATGGCGTGTGTTACCGTTCCCGTCGTGACCGCAGTGGCCGTGGAGGCCATCCGTGGTCTTGTGAAGAAGTACGAGTCGAAGAAGGAAGTCCCGGAGATGAAGTTCTCCCGGAAGCTGAAATGGTTCTCCAACCTGCTCTTCGGCGGAAGCGCACTGCTTCTGCTGGAGCATGTGTGGCATGGGGAGATCGTTCCCTGGTATCCCTTCCTGACCGGTGCCTCCAATGCCGAGGACGCGCAGACGATGCTGCATGAGATGTCCACCGTCGGCGTGGCCATGACCGGCGTGGTCTTCGTGGCCTGGCTGGGGATGCTGGCCTTCCAGGCCGCAGTGAAGCGCCAGGCGAAGGCAGTCGTGGAAAAATAAGAGTTTGAATTATGGTGACGCTTCTGATTTCTCTGTTGGCTGCGGTGGTTTCCACGGTCGTTTGGTATAAGGAGGCACCACAGGATCCCTGGAAGGTCAGCATTCTCTGCTGGCTTTTCTGGGGGGCGTCCCTGATGTGGGGGGTGGATGCAGCCTTTGCCTTTGCCAAGGAGGGTGCGACGTCGCTTCAGGCGAGCGCGGGCGAATGTCTCCAGGAAGGTCTTCTGGGGATGGCTGTGGTTGCGCTTGCGCTGGTGATCTGGCTGGCAAGAGTGCTGGCCGCGGATCCCCGCTGCGTCTTCCGGCGCAAGTTTTCTTGAGGGGGTGCTTTCTTCTTTGGGAACAATATACCTGAGTCGCCGTTATTGATTTGACGATACGGACTTGCCCTGTTCCCGAGGCGAAAAGCCTCGGGAACGCGCAGGCAGCTTAAGGATGTCAATTCCTCTTTTTTTGAAGCAAGCTGCCTTCGAAATCCCTGGAAAGTGCCTTCGAATGGACTTATGCAAAAGGCTCAACTTGCGGAAATCCCTTCATGATCGGAGGAATTTCCCGAGGGTGATGGAAAAACTGCGTTTGGCGTTCTAGTTTAGAGAGGAAATCCATACGCCTCCTGAATCCTTGCTCTCCTTGTTCTCCTGTCACCCATGCAACTCTATTTCCTTCCCACTACCGACCCGACCCTGAATCTCGCCTGCGAGGAACTCCTTGCCCGCAATGCTTCCGACCCTGTCTTCATGCTCTGGCGCAACGCGCCGTCCATCATCATCGGTTACAACCAGAACACGGCTGCGGAAATCGACGAGGATTTCGTGAAGGCCAAGGGCATCCGCGTTGTGCGGAGAATGACCGGCGGCGGCGCGGTCTATCACGACCTGGGGAATATCAACTACAGCTGCATTGTGCAGGAACGCGTCTGGAATGCGGATTCCGCAACGGGATTTACTGCGCCCATCGTCGCCGCTCTGCAGGCGTTGGGCGTCGATGCGGCATTCTCCGGACGCAATGACATCCTGGCCAATGGACGAAAGATTTCCGGCTGTGCGCGGAGCGTCCCCAAAGGGCATACGCTTTTCCATGGGACGCTGCTTTTCGATACGGAGCTGGATGTGCTGGCCAGCGCCCTCAAGCCCGATCCGGAGAAGATCCGCTCCAAGGGCATCAAGTCCGTCCGTGCGCGTGTCGGCAATATCCGCGACATGCTTCCCTGCGGACGAGAGGCCATGGAGATGGATCAATTCATCGAGCATCTGAAGACGCAGGTCGGCAAATACTACGGCGGTCAGGTGATGACGGACATCCCGGACGACCTTCGCCGACAGGCGGAGGAGCTGGCCGAAAAGAAGTATCGCACCTGGGAGTGGAATTACGGCACCGCCATCCAATATGATGTGAAAAAGCGGATCCATTTCGCTGGCGGAATGATTCAGGCGGAGTTCAATGTGAAGGAGAACAAGCTCTCCGAAATCAGGTTCTCCGGCGATTTCTTCGGCTCACATACGGTGGAGGAGTTGGTGTCGCAATTGCTGGGACAGCCCCCGCGCCAGGAATTCCTCAAGGGCCGCCTGGAGACCATTCCCCTGAATGATTACATAGCCGGAATCACCGCCGAAGAACTTTCGGCACTGCTGTCGGTGTAGTTTGCAAAAACAAAAGAATGAATTTGCAGATTTTGAAAATATATGTATATTATGTGCGGAAGTTGAAACACTAATCGCATGATTCGAATCACATGGAAAAAATCGTCTGGGTTTTGAAATCCGACTATGCCAATGAAGTGCGCTTTCAATCCTATCGCAAGAAGCATGAGCGGGAGTTGATTTCCTGCCTGGCGAACCTTGACAATCTACTGCATGCCTTGAATATGGGCCTTTCCCTGCAGGAAGCCCTTGGGCTAGGTTTCTTTCGTTCCGAAGGGGAAAACATCTACCGCATTGGGCAAAGTGGTGTTGCGCACGCCAAAGAAACGCGACTTTATGTCTATGCCCGAATTACTGGTCCAGACATTCAAATTTTAACCATCGGTGACAAGAAATCGCAACAACGCGATATTGATTGGTGCAAAAGGCTAGTTCGACGGTTTGAGGGGGAAAATGATTTTTAATGGTTACGGTAACTGACATGAAAAGCAAGACATTTCATTCTGCTGGTGAGTTCATAGCCAAGCTTTGTGACGAACCACAATTGGCTGATAAGGTTTCCCAAGAGGTCCAAAAGAAAGAATTGATGTCTCGTTTGGCTTGTGTTCGCGTGAAGAAGGGACTCAGTCAGCGAAAGGTTGCTGAAATCATGCAAACCAGTGTCAGTTCAATTTCTCGATTGGAGGATATGCGTGATGCGGATGTGAAACTAGGTGAGTTATATGCTTATGCTCATGCAATGAATCTTGATGTCTCGCTAGCCGTGGAAGACATGGAACTTCCTGTGGCTTTGCGCATCAAGCATTGCGTAGGACATGTAGAGGCGCTTCTCCAGCAGTTGACGGAATTGGCAAAAACTTGCGGAGATGACAAGGCCATTGTTGATCATATCATTCGTTTCCGCGGCGAAGTGCTTTATAACTTCTTGCTCAAATACCTTTCCACGGGAGAGAATCTTTCCGAGGATATTTCCGTGCTCCCTCAAACTGCGGATAAAAAGCTTGACAGGAAAAACACGGAAATAAGCATAACAAATTGAAAATCAATTCTGTTTTAGCTAGTGTGTGTGGTTTATTGAGTTTTTGTATAATCTTTGAATAGTTGCCATCGTTTTTGTATAGTTCCCTATAGTTTTTGTATCGTGATAGATAGGGTGGGATGGTTTTCCCAGGGCGGGATTTCCCCAAGGGGAGAACTATCCAAGAACTATCCAAAAACTATCACAGCCGTCCCATAATTTTGAAAATTGAGAAAAAAACTGATGAAATTGAACTCAAGGCAGCTTGAATCTGCAAGACCCCCTTTTTGTGTGCAGGCTGTGTTAAGGCGGGACTGCCATTTTCTGTTGAACA
>JAKSPB010000022.1 GCA_024405215.1 Lentisphaeria bacterium
CTACCATGCTCCATACTGAACATGCCTGTCCCCGGCGGGAGGCGCTTTCCCGCCGAGGAGACCCAGCCACCCGAAACAACCCATGACACGATATTTTGCAAAAAACGGCTGGCAACAAGAGTTTCAAAAAAGAAAATGCGTGGAATTGCTGGCGTCTCTGCGATGATTCCGGAGATTATTCGTAAATTCATGTAGAATTCATTGGCGCAGGCGAATATGTTGAATATCCGCCTCTGTCTGACTTGCTTTCTGCTCCGTTTGCAGTCTCTCGGCCGTTCCTCCTCTCTGCGCTCCGTGAAGGAGACGCAGAGGGAGGGCTGGCCATTATGCTGTTGTCGTGCGGCCGTGGTAGGCTGTGTGATTGTATTGCCTATTGCTTTCTCACTTCGCTGGCGTGGAATCTTTCATCCTTCTGCTCCTGTCGCACGAAGTCCCCGAGCATACCTCCAGTCTTCTGGAAGTAGGGTGAGACGATCATGTTGCGTCCACGGCAGCGGATGACCTGCGCGTCCTTGAAGGCAAAGAGTGCATCTTCGTGGATGTCGTAGAGGGTCTCGTCCATGGCTGGTCTGTCCGAGAAGGGCCAGAGGTCGTTGAGGACCTTCTCCTTGTCCTCTTCGGGAATCTCGTAGATCTGCTCGTCCTTTCCGTATGCCATTTTTACTGTCTTGAGAGGATAGGCAAGATGAGGCTGATGCTGGAGACAGGGGCGATGCTTTCAAGGGATCGAGCGAGGTGGCTCTATGCACCACTTCATCCAGCCTTCGAGAAGAAGGCTGTCGTCATGCCGCTGGAGCGAGAGGTCGAAGAATGGTCTGGCTGTGCTGCCAAGGTAGAGGCCCTGTCCTCGTTCATTGGCCTTCTTGAGCTTGTGTCGAAGTGCTTTCTGGAGTTTTCGCAGGTGTCGTTCTGTTGGACACTTGACGATGATTGAGGTGGAACATTGGTTTGCCATGCTGGTTCTGTGGAGGATTGGGTTGGAGTGGAAAACGAAAAAGCCCTGTGCAGGACGGACCTGCACAGGGCTTGGAATGAAGTTGAAACGAGACGATTTAAGGAGATCTGTATCTCATTTCACTGTAGTAATATATATGTGAAAATTTTTGAGATGCAGCTGTTCTTGCATTTCCCGTAAGGAATCAATTATATTAGGCAGAATGCTTTTTAAGGCTTATCTTCTTATGCAGACAGAACAGGTGTTGAGAGTCCACTTTAAAATTTTGCAAGGATATGAGCAAATACAATGATTTGATAGTTGATTCCTACGAATTTCTAAAGAACATAGGCACATGGGAAGAATTGGTTGAGCATCTGCGGTCTTGGGGAATGCCGGAACTTAAGCAGGAAATTCCAGAAACGTATTCGCAGTTTGAACGATGCGATATCTTGGGACAGTGGTGGGCTAGATTTTTGTTCGCCAGCAACGGCATACCGCGTCCAAGGGTGTCGAAAATTGCATTTGAAGGTGAATCAAGATGTTTTGCTGATTTGTTTTATTCTGTCCTCATAACTGGCGATGTTAAAACGTTGTATTTGATGAAGCAGGATGCAATAGATTTTATCAATCACACGGCTTTGCAAAAAATAGATGAGGATTTTTTGAAGAGCAGTTTTTGCAAACCAGTGGTATTGTTTGCAGGAACTCCCCAAAAGCTCTTTGATGAAGTGACGAGTGTTCAAGTTGTCGACATGGAAGACGGGATGCTTAGTCTTCTATACGCTTTTATGGATAACACAGGCCAGTCAAGAATTATAGGCAAGGAGTTTGAATATGTGGAAATTCTTGATATGCTTTCCCGGGATCGCATGGCTGCTCACGAAGAAGAAAGTGGAACTAGATACATGCTTGAGCACAATATCATTGATGATGCTGGTAAACTTGATGAAAATTCATATAAGGCTCTATCGCTTGTGTTCAAATTCGTCCTGCTTTCCCAATGCGAGAAACAACCTTTAGAAATTAGCAATCTCTACCGAAAGGCGAGCAATCCTGAAAAGGCAAGGAAAACGCTGGGAAAGCTTCGTCCCCAGCGTGTGTCATTGACGACAGTCTATCGCTCGGCAATGAACAGATTTTCTCACAGCAACGATACGATTTCTCTTGACAAGGAAGGGAAGGTTTTGCGAGTCACAGAAGTGAGAGGATTCATTCGTCGCCAGCATTATGGCCCTGGAAATTCGTTGGTAAAGAGTGTATTTATAGAAGCACATCAATCTCACGCCTGGATGAAAGAAGGAATTAGAATTATCACCGTCGTGAAATGAAAGAACAATAGGAAAAGGGCGGTTGTATCCTCAGATTGAAGTGGATAACCAACCGCCTTGGTTGGACTACTCTTTTTTAGGAGATTGTATTTTCCTGCAAAAGTAATTTTCTTACAGTCTCCATGTCTTCTGTGATCCTGTCCTCCGGCAAAGTGTTCAGATATTCCAGGACTTTGTCAATTCTTTCCTGCGGCGAGAGAACGCCTATGTCCCCAGCGATGAGGCGCATGGCTTCTTCCTGGGCTTCGTTGCCTACGTGAGTGTAATGCTTTTCCACGATATCCGATTTGGCTCCCATGAGGGATTCCAGCACTGCGCGAGAAACGCCGAGTTCCGCCGCATGGCTTGCGAAGGAGTGCCGAAGGGAGTGGAAGCCATAGCGTATGACCGCCCGTGCCCGTCCTTCGACTTTTGTGGAGTTCTCTCCTGTCACCCAACGAATGACGCGAAGGACATCCTCGTTGAGCAGGCTGCTGCCTATGGCCTTGCCATGGGCGTTGATTGTGTTGTATCGTGCAGCCGTGGCAGGACTGACGTAGGGATTGGCAAGGTCCTGACGGTTCTGCCATCTCTGCTGGAGTGCTTCGTATAGCCTGGGGGCGATGGGCAGCTGGACTTTCTTTCCCGTCTTGAATTGGGTAAGGCTGATTTTGTGTCCTTGCATGTCGATCTGGTGCCATTGCAACAGACAGCAGTCCTTCAGACGCTGGCCTGTGTATATCCCCAAAAGGAAGATAAGACGCAGCTCCTCCTTGTTCCTGACCTTTCGACTGGGATCATCAAGATTCTTCAGAAGCTCCTGCTCTTGTTCAGCGGACAGAGCCTCGCGCGTCTGCAAATTGGTCTCCTCGCTGTTCTTTCTATATAGTACAGGGGAGTCGAAGGGATTGTCCAGTCCTTTCCGATACTCGGCGAGCGTCTTCAGGATGTGACGCAGATGCCCTAGTTTGCGTCCATGGCTATAGACGGACAGTTTCTGCTTGCGCAAACCATCCGCGTAGGCCTTGGCATCGGAAAAGTCAATTTCGTCGAAGAACTGCTTGTCAGGCAGCAGGGAGAGAAGAGAATGCCATTCCCGTTCGTATTCCATATACACGTTCTTGGTGGAAGGATTCGCCCTGTCAGGATGCTCGTCGTAGGTCTTCCATACCTTGTCCAGCGGCAGGCGGGTCTTCAGACCCTCCATGGACTTCGCCGCTTTGACATGGGCTGACAGCACATCCAGATTTTCCGATTCCACCAAGGGCTTGAATATCTTTTCAGCCTGCTGTTTCGCTGTCTTGTAGTCGGTGGTCTTCAGGGAAATCTGTTTTCGACTGTTTTCAATCTGGTAGCGATAGTAGAAATTTCCACCTGCCTCCTTCTGGAAAAGGACTCCGATGGACAGGCGTTCTTTGATGGGTTCAGATGCTTTCATGCGGCTCATTAGATGGCTGACTCCATTTGCAATGTTTTGCACAAATATAGTCGCTGAAGGCAAAAAAAAGACCCCTGACGGCACGAAAACGGCACATAGAGGTTCTTTTACGTAGGAAAATGGTACCGGAGGTGGGAATCGAACCCACAAGAGCTTACGCCCGGCAGATTTTGAGTCTACTGCGTCTGCCAATTCCGCCACTCCGGCATTGAAATATGTCAGCGAGGGGTACTATATCGTCGGGAAGAGAAATTTCAATCGCGCCAGAGGAAAAGTAGAGGAAAGTTGAGAGAGAAAAGTTTGCAATTTGTAGGAAGATACGGTTTTGCAAGGGTACAGGGTAACTTACAAGTGACAAGTCGCCCAATGGACTTTTGCAATTCCCTGATCTACTCGAAGATTTTCTTGAAGATGTTCTTCATGTGCCATTCGTGCTGTTCGGGGGTTCCGGTCAATTCGGCCTCGAAGGCCCAGGTCAGCGGGCTCAGGAGCCAGGAGACGAAGCCGACGGACTGGAAGAGTTTGCTGGAGACCTGGAAATTCATTTGCTTGTCGTTCAAGCGGTACGTGCCTGCGCCTTTCAATCCGATGAAAGAGCCGTCGGTGCGGAGGTTCTGGATGGCGATCGTCTGTCCGTAGCAGTCGAAATCCGCATCAAGCTGCGAGATTCTTCCCAGTGAGGCGATTTTGTCCTTGGAGAAGAAATTCAACGTTCCGCCGGCGATGATCTTCCCCAGGGTAGTCAGGGTGGGGACGCGCCAGAGGTCGGCCTCGTGGATGTTGATGCTTCCCGTTCCTTCCACGTAGAGCGGTTGCGCCGCCCAGTTTCTCAAGATCCGGAAGTGGCCGTTTGCGTTGATTTTCCCAGGGAGCTCGCCGTCCGCGTATTTCCTGGATGTTGCGTCGGCCTGGTTTTTTTCCACGAGTTTCTTGCTGCTGAGTTGAACGAGCTTCGCCACGGGAATATCCTTGACGGAGGCAAGGACTTCGCTGCTGTTGAGGTCGAAATCATAGACGCCTGTGGTGGCGAGGCTACCTCCGTAGAACTCGGCTGCCGGGAAATTCCAGAGGAAGCTGTGGTTGGAGACGCTCCAGGTGCCTTTCAGGTTCTGGAGCTGGAGGGTGCGGTACTGCATATATGTCGTCTCCAGGGTTCCGTTCAGCGTCAATGTGAGGCCGTTGTCGATACGGAAGCGCCCATCACAGGAGAAATTGGCTTCCGGGGGGAGTTCGAAGAGGGAGAGGTGGTTGACAAGGGTGGGGAAAACGCGTGACAGCAGTTCGATGATTCGGAGGTTTCCGCCTTCTTTCAAGGAATGGAAGGTTCCGGCGATGCCATTCCGGAAATGGAGCGAGGCGTTTCCCGTAAGGGGAGTGTCGGAATCCAGCAAATCAAGCAGCCGGATATTGTCCAGCCGGAGGCCTTCGTCGGGGAGGGCGATGTGGACATCGGTGGTCAATTCCTTGACGGGGAGGTCCTGGAAGTGGAAGTTCTGCGCCAGGACATTGCCGTCCAACAGGAAAATGTCATTGGAGTTTGGCTGTGCGCGGTATTCCATGTGGCTGATGAACAGTTTTGCGGGAGTGTCATCGGACCAGGAGAAGTCCTTCCAGACATCCTTGTAGATTTCAATGGCGTCATCTCCGAAGAGGAGGCTGGCGATGCCGATGGGGCTTCCCTGGAAATGCAGGTCGTCATAGAAGAGCGCGAAGGGGGAGAAGTGGATATTCAGATGTCCTGTGGCGGCGGTGATGCCATCCGTCAGTTCGCCGTCAAGGTTCGGGAAGTCGATGTCCTTTTCAGTGAGAACGATGTTGGAATGCAGCTTGGAGAAGTCGGTGTCCAGGAGGGTCATGTCCTCCATGGTGGTTTCGCCGCAGATTTTCCATGGTGTCTTTTCCCAATCCCAGGTCTCCTTCGCGTTCCGCCAGGAAAAGGGCGGCATATGGAAGGTCAGATGGGCGGGCTTCTGGGGATTCCGGCAGATGAAGTAGCTCAGGACGGACTCATCGTCCAGCTGGAGTGGCTTCTGCAAGAGTGTTTGCAGCAATTCCGGGCGGACGTCTGCGATGCCGTCGTCAATTTGGAAGGTATGTTCCTGGAGGTCGAGGAGGGCCTTTCCCGTGATGTCCAGCGCAGTTTCGTTACGGACCAGGATATTCGGCGCCAGGGTGATTGTCATGGGCTTGTTTGCGAAGTCGTCATCCACGAAAGTCCTGGCCTTGAGGGAGATTTGGTTTGGGATGCCATCGTCGGAGACGGTTGCCGAGAATTCCGTGCGAAGCATTTGCTCTTCGAAGGCGGCCTCCAACCGCATGTTTTGCAGGGGGATTTTTGCGATGGCGCCGGTATTTTGCGAGAGTGCGGCCTTGGCCTTCCAAAGTTTCCAGTCATCGACGGGAGATTGGGTCAGGGACGCTTCCAGTCTTGCGCGGGTAAAGGCTTCCAGGGGGGTGTTTCGGCTTTCCACCAGTTTGAGGGCATGGAGCATTTCGCAGAGATTGATGGTTCCCTGGAAATTCCCGCTCAGGAGTCTTGTGTTGAAATCCAGCGTGCAGTTTCCGTTGAGGATTTCCTCTGCGGTTGTTCCGACATAGAGTTGGAGACTTTTCAAGTCAAGGATGTTTTTGTCAAAGCAGACGAGTCCCGAGAGTTTGTTGAGCCTCAGGTCGGAGACGAGGATATTGTCGCAGGAGAAGAAGAGATCCGGGGAGAGTTTTGCCAGATCGCAGGGGGAGTCAGGCAGATCGCAGGAGAAATGGATTGGCGTGTTGAACCGGACATTTCTGGGGAGGATGTCCGCGGGCAGGGAGAGCATCTGGATAAAAGTGGCGGGCATCAAGTCTGCCCAGAAACTCCCCCGGAAGGTCTTTCGCGTCAGGTCGAGGACGCCTTTTCCTGCCAGCGTTTCCGTGGCGCCGTAGAGAATCTGGAAGTCCTGGACGCTCAGGAGGTTTTCCTGATACGTGAAGGCGCTCCGGACGGTTGGGAGGAGCAGCCCGCAGATGGTGGCGTCTGAGATTCCCGCCGTTCCCTGCAGGGTGCATTGGCTCCATTCTTCCGGATTGGCGGTAAGGGAGACGGTCAAGAAGGAGTCGTATGCCCGTTCGGTGATGTTGTTGAATTCCTGATGGTAGTTTTTCAGGGATTCCACGAGGTTTTGGGGGAGAGGCAAGCCCTTTTCATCCGGAGATAGAAATTGCCTGAGGTCGTGGATGCCCAGGAGAGTGGCGTCGGCGGTCAGTTGCGTCCCCTGGAATATCCCTCTTGCCTGTGCCTGCAGGACGTGATAGGACGTAATATGGATGTTGCCCGTGACTTGCCGCAGGCAGAGGGAATCCTTGGGATGCGTGTCATCTCCGGGAAGGAGGAGCTGGAGCTCGGCATTTCGGACGTAGGCTTCCTTGGGCTGGATGTGTCCAAGCAGCAGAGAGCCAAGCCGCAGATCAAAGCCGACTGCGGGGACAGTGAGCTGGACGACCCCGGTTTCCGTAGGGGCTTCCAAGCTGAAGTTCTCGATTTCAAAGCCGGTGAAAATTCCGCCGTGGATGGCGCCCATGGAACAGGATCCGTCCTTTGGGGTGATTGCCTCTGCAATGGTCTTGCTGATCCAAGCGGGATATCCGAAGAGATTGGGGAGGGTCTGCAGGCAGAGGATTCCCAGCAGCAGCGCCAGGAGGACGGCCAAGCAGGAATAGCGCAGAGATTTTCGCCAGTTGAATTTCATTCTATGGCTATGGGGCTGGGTGGATAAGATCCGCGTCGAAGAAGTTGCACGCCATTCCCGCGTCCACGACGATGGTCTGGGCGTTGATTCCGCTGGAGCGTCGGCTAAGCAGGAATGCGACCACATTTGCCGCCTCGTCGGTTTCCAGCGCCTGGTGCCGGAGGGTGGCCTTCTCCGCATAGAAATACGCATCTACATAACCGGGGATTCCGGCGGATGCGCTGGTTTTCAAGGGGCTGGCGCCGACGGCATTGACGCGGATGCGGGGGGAGACCGTGGCGGTGAGGGACTTCGCCAGGAAGACCACGCTGGAATCCAGGGCTGCCTTGACGGGGGCCATGTAGCCGTAGCTCTCTGCCGCCATTTTGGTGGAGGAGATGGACATGGTGACGATGGCCGCGTCTGGCGCAAGGCGCGTCTTGAGTGCGTTGCAGACGTTCATCAGGGAGAAGCAGGAGATGTCCATGGCCTGGAGAAAGTCGTTTTTCCGGACTTCATGGAAGGGTTTGATTCCTTCTGAGTAGTTTGCGAAGGCGATGGAGTGGAGGATTCCGTCCAGCCGGTCGAATTTCCGCGTGACCAAGTTGTCCAGATTCTGGATGTCCAGGTCCTTTTCCACATCGCATACGAAAGCCGTTGCGTCTTCTCCGATGAGCGTGCGATTCTTTTCCAGGAGCTGGGTGTTCTTGAAGAGGTAAAGGAGGTTTGCGCCTGCCTCTTTCAGGATGGCGGCCACATGCCAGGCGATGCTTCTGCGGTTGGCGACGCCGAGGATTAGGATGTTCTTGCCTTGCAGTCCGAGGAAATCCATCATGGTTACATCTGCTTTCCGTTGCGGGCGAGTTCGATGGCGATGCGGATCTGGTTGTCCACTTTCGTAATCCCGGGGATTGCCTCGGCTGTGGCTGTGGCGGTTGCGACCGCGACGGGGGTGGTGGTGGTTCCCTGGAGGGTAGCCACGCCGTTGTCATCCACATCTACTTCGAGGAACGCGAGGGAGAGCTTCTGGTCAACCAGCAGGCTTGTGGCGATCTGCTGTGCCAGGAGGCGCCGGGCGATGAGCTTCCGGGAGTCGTTTTCCTGCTGTGCCGTGATCCGTGAGGATAGCTGTTCGGAGACGAGGTTGGCCAGGGTGTACGGGGAGAGTTTGGAGGTATTGATGGTCAGGTCGTAGCAGGTGGCGTCGTCCCATGCCTCGTTGAAATGGAAATGGCAGAATCCTGCGCGGTCGGCATCGCACTTGTGGAGCATCCGGTTCGCGGTGTCTTCGTCGTAGTCGAATTCCTGGCGGAGCCGCTTCAGTCGTTCCTCGATGGGGGCGACCAGCCGGATCCGGAGGCAGTTCGGCAGATCGCCCAGCATCAGGTGCGCGCCGCGTCCCAGAACGATCACGTTTCCTTCCTGTGCAGCCTGCAGGAGGACGGTCTTCAGGTATAGCAGGTAGATATCCTGGTCCGTGGAGAAGGCGGAGAAGAATCCGGGCTTGCGTTCGTCGTAGCGTTGGAAGAGCCTGCTGGTGAGGCCGATGTCCTGGAGTCTCTTTTCCAGTTCTTGTTTGCCGAGAAGCACGGCATCCAGTTTTTGCGCGAGCAGTTCGCTGTCGGCGCTCGTCCAGGCGCCGCATTCACGTGCGATGGTGAGAATGGCCATGGTATGAAATCTCCGGAGAAGTGGGTTATTTGGAAAGGAGGAGGGTATTTGCTGCGGGATGGAGGAGCCTGCGGAAAGCCTCCTGATAGGCGGGATAGAGCCGCAGTGGCGTGATTCCGGGCTTAAGGTCCACCGTGTATGTGAACTGGAATTCCAGCGGCTCTCCGGGGAGGGTCTGCGTGACAGTATGTTTCCAGGAGATGGTGCCGGCGCCATCGGGTGCGCGCCAGCTGAAGTCCGCCGGCGCCAGGACCACATTGGGGTAGTCCGCCGGCAGTTTGACGGTCAGGCGTTCTACTTCCTTTTGGAAACCGCTTCGGTAGAGGGGATGGAACTGTCGTTTTGCGCTGGCGTATGCCAGGGCCTCGGAGAGCGAGGTGGGAAGCCGCAGGTAGCAGAAGTCGCCGTCGAAGCTGGCGCAGTTGGGAATCTGGACCTTGAAGGAGACGGTGCCCGGATAGTGGGAGAAGTCGGTGTGGAGGTCCTTGGTGACGGGAATGGCGTCCTGCGCGATGGCGCTGACCATTTCCACGTAGTGCCTCCGGCGTTCCTCCGGCGTCAGCTGGTCATAGTACCGTCTCATTTTTCCGAATTCGACGCCGGAGACGGTATATTGCAACGTAAGGAGTCCGGTGCCATCGGGCTGGATTTCCAGTCGTTCGTCGTCCCGGACCAGGTCCTGTAGTTCATCCTTCAGTTTCATGACTTCCAGCTTGCCCTTCTTCAGGGAGAGCAGCACGCCGTGGTCGTATGCGCAGGTCCCGAACTGGCCGTATTGGGTCTGGTCGTTGAGCCAGACTTCCCGTCCATCCAGGTCGACCTTGACCAGCCAGTTTGGCAGTGCCGCGGCATTGGGTGTCTTTTGGAGGAATCGTTGGAGGTCTGTCATCTGGGGCTGTGCGCTGGCGAGGTAGATTTCGGAGGGGATTCCGAGGGCCTTCAGGAGGGCCTGGTAGAGGATGGCGCGGTCGGCGGAGTTCCCGTAGCCGTCGCGTGCGGTGATTTCCGGCGCGGAGAGGCGCGAGAGGGGCAGTGCGGTGAAGGCAGGCTCGGAACGGCGGATGTTCATTTCCACGAAATTGCGGATCTTCACCAGCTGTTCCTCTTGCGGCAGATTCTGGAAGCCGGCCACCAGCTTTTGAATCGCCTGGCCGCCATCGCCAAGATTCTGCACGTACCGTGAGACGATGCTTGCGTATGCGGTCCAGTCGCCGTGGGAGACGATGACCGTCGGCAGAAAAGCGTATGCGGGCGGCTGGGCGCCTTCCCGATGCAGGGCGGGAATATCCCGTGCCCCATAGTGGTAGCAGAGCTGGTCGCCGGGGAGCTTCTCGGTCTTCTGTTCCACGGCGATGGGCTTTTCCAGGTCACTGGGGATGTTCAGCCATCCGTCCGGGTAGTATCCCGGGGCGAGGGACATGGATTGGGGCGCCACGATGTCCAGGGACCAGTTGCGGATGGGGTGTGGTCCCCGCAGCGTCTTCGCGCAGGAGAAGAAGGAGCGATTCTTGCAGGTGCGCTGGATCTGGAGTTCCACCTGGCTGCCGATGTCAATGCCGGGCAGGTTCACGACCAGGATCTTTCCTGCCGGATAACGCGGCGCGGAAGCCGCCCAGGGGGCATCCATGACGTTGATGTTCTCGGGCGGCGTGTCCATGGTCTGCGTTCCGTTGGTCACCCGTGCAGCCAGGACCTGGACGTTTTCCCAGACGGGGTTGAAGGGGATGGAGATGTCCGCCGCTTGGATGCCGGCGTAGGTCATGACCTGGAACTTGAGCGTGTGTTCTTCGATCCAGCTGCTGGGGGCGAGGATGGTGATGACCGTGCGGTCCTCCTGGTATTCCAGGTCGGGCTGTTCGGCGGGGGCTTCGTCTGCCGCCAAGGCTTCCTCCTCTTCTGGCTGGAAGTTGAAGATGACCATCTTCCGGTCTTCGGCGTCCTTCTGGGCCAGCGCCTTTTTCAGTGCGAGGTATTCTTCCGGGGAATAGCGCATGGCCTTTGAGGCGTAGAGGGTCTTGAGGCGCAGCCGGTCTGCGCGTGCGTCCAGGGTGCGGGAGAAGACGAAGTGCGGCGTATCGGTCACGGAGTATTCCGGTGCGGAGACGAGCTGGAGGTCCTGCGGCAGGTCGATGGCGATCTCTTCGGATACGCCTGCGGTGAAGCCGGCCTGCAGGGGGAAACGTCGTTTTTCCAGCGTGGCCTTGCTGAATACGAGGAAGTTCATGCCGATGGCGTTGCCGAGGAGGGGGAAGCGCAGCATGGCGTTCTTGCCGGCTGTCCGGACGGGTTCGCCCTGGGCGTCAAGTTCCGTGATGAGGGCATTTTGGGCGGTAAAGGCGAGCTTGGCCTGCAGCGGGGTGGTCAGGTCCTGGAGGTCTGCGGGAAGGATCTCCAGCCGGTTCAGTTGAGCGCCGGGGATTTTAGAGGAGAGCTGCTTTTCGAAGAATTTCCTGCGTTGTTCCGGCGTGGCGTCCAGGAAGGAGTTCCGGTATGCGTTGTCGGCGATGCCCTGGAAGAGGATTTTCGTCTGGAGAAGGAGATCGCCTTCTTCCGTCAATTTTCCGCTGGTGGAAATCTGGACCATGTTCTCCTCGTAGGGGGTGACGGCGGAGACCCGTAGGGGGTCGCCGTTCGGCGTGGCGACCAGGTAGCTCTTGTCGGAGAGGTAGGCGGGGAAGGGATCGCGGGTGTTGGTGTTGGTGGGGTCCAGGAGCATCCAGTCGCCTGTCTGGGGATTCTTGACGGCGGTGAGTGCGTGGTTGAAGTAAGGGAGGGGCACTTCGATGTCCTTTGGGGGGCCTGCGTGAATAGGGGTGGGGGGGGCCTCGAAGCCGGCTGCGCGGAGCATGGCGGCCAATAGCGCGGCCATGTCTCGGCAGACGCCGGCGCGCTGGGCGAAGGTGAGGGTTACATCGTGCGGCTCGTAGCCGGGGGCGTTGTCTTCCAGGGTGAGGCCCATGTAGCGTACGCGCTGGGAGACGAAGTTGTAGAGGGCGATGATGCGCTCCTGGTCGGTGGAGGCTTCTTTGGTAAGGAGCTCCACGCCATTGCGGAGGTCGTCGTCCAGGGCCAGGCGCGGTTCGCAGAGGTTGTCATACCAGCGGGAGACCTCCTCCCAGGAACGGAAGGTGCTGACAATCACGCGCTGCGCATTGTAGTAGAGCTGCGGCATGGCGGGCTCGGGGAAGACCTGGGGGACATCATGGACTTCCCATTGATAGATGCGACGTCCGTTTTCCTCGCGTTCCAGGAAAGCCGGCCCTTTGCCCTGCGGGTTCTTGATGGCGATGCTTTGCAAGGGGAGTTCCGAGGGAGCGGAGACGATGATGCGCTCATGCAGGATGGGCTGGGTGTCTTCCAGGGAGAAGAGTTCGCTGAAGGAGTTGGGGACCCGGGGCTTCCGGATTTCATCCACATAGACGGCGCGGAGGACGTCTCCGGGGGCCAGATTCGCCACGGCGACCTTGATGATGCGATGGTTGGGATCATAGATGTTGGAGTCCATCTGGGAGGCGTCCGCCATTTCCTGGGTGCAGGAGGGCAGATCCAGGTCGATGGTCTCTCCCGTGGGCTTCAGGATTTGCACCAGGGAAATCTTTGCGCGGGAATAGCTTGCGCTGTAAAAGCTTTGGAGGACACGCTGGGAGTCCGCGCCGGCGAGGGTCATGATCTTTGTGGCGTTGTCGGCGATCTGGAGGTATGTGCCGTCCGCCTGGTATTCAATCCGCGTTTCCGTGTCTAGACGGACGGTGTCCGCGTCCGGATAGATTTTGCTGGTCGTTTGGAGTGCGGTCTGCCGTAGCGTTTCCGGATCCAGGAATCCAGTGTCGTTTTCCCAGGAGAGGTTCTGTGCGGCCAGCAGGGTTGCCAAAAGGAAAAGAGGCGGCAGGAAGGATATTCTGTTCATGGAATCGTTTTTTTTGAAGGGGGAAGAGATCCGGGAGGCAGGCTAGTAGTCTGTAACATCTAAAACTTTGTCATACTCCGCTCTTTTTGAGCCTTTTCCCCGGTCTGCTTCCTTACATAGTGACTATGCGCGGTCGCAGACCGGAAAGAATCCTTCAAAAATAGCTTTTGCCTGAATGACTTTTTAGATGTTACAGACGACTAGTGTTTGGCGATTTTTGCCAATGCGAGGAGCCCGCCGAGTTCGTAGGCGAGGTTGGGCAGCCAGATGATGAACTCCGGATGGAGTTCCGGATGGGAGGCGACCAGGCTGTCGCAGAGGAGCATCACCGCGTAGTAGCCAAGTGCCAGAAGCAGGCAGATCACCAATCCGCTGGTGGTTTCGCTGCGGCGGTTGCGGATGCCGAAAGGGATTCCCAGAAGCAGGAAAGCCAGTGGGGAGAAGGCCAGGGCCAGGCGTTGATGGAACTCGTACCAATGTTTGGCGACGGGTTTCCCCTGGGCTTCCGTCCAGGCAAGATTGCCCATCAGCATTTTGAAGGGCATCATCTTGAGTTTTCGGGAGAGCGCCTTTTTGTCCTGGTATGTGCTGTAGGGCAGGGGGATGGTCAGGGTGTCCCCTGCCAGAAAGTGGGGGTTTTGTCCGTCTGCATCACGATAACTTTCCATGGCTTCTCCCGTGACGGGGCGTTCGGATATGGTGAAGTGGTAGAGGACCAGCTGGATTTCGCCGTTGTCCGGCTGCAGGTCGATCATGCAGGAGTCCGCCGTAATGTCCCGGAGGGTCTTCCCGTCTTTGTCCAGCTGATGCAGATAAATGTCTTTGAGCAGGCCGTTTTTTTCATCTCTTCCTCCTACGCGGATGGAAGCCTGGCTGGAGAGGCGCGTGACGGTTCCTGGTTCCAGGAGTGCCAGGGGGTTGTCCGTCATGGCCTGGAGCCGCAGCTGTTCGCTGGCATACCGGAGCTGCGGCGAGAGGGAGGCGCCAAGCCAGACGCTGATGGCACAGATGGCGAGGGCGATCACCAGCGCGGGGGCGGTGATCTGCCAGATGCCGATGCCGGATGCTTTCAGGGCGACAATCTCGTTGTCGGCGCTCATTCGGCTGAAGACCAGCACGGTGGCGATGAGAATGGAGAAGGGCAGCGCATAGCGGAGGATGTCTGGCAACAGGAAGAGCAGGACCTTCGCCAGCAGAGCCGGCGAGGCTCCGTTGGCGAGCATGGCGAAGACACGGAAGAGGTGCACGGACATCATGACGAAGGTCAGGATGCCCATGGCCAGCAGGAGTGTCCCTAGCAGGTTCTTGGCGATGTGCCAGTTGAAAATCCGCATTGGCGAAGGCTAGAAGGAGTAGTCGATGCTGAAGTGGAA
Source organism: Lentisphaeria bacterium (assembly GCA_024405215.1). Classification (GTDB taxonomy): domain Bacteria; phylum Verrucomicrobiota; class Lentisphaeria; order Oligosphaerales; family Oligosphaeraceae; genus UBA1724. Next base: position 14,341 of record JAKSPB010000022.1, read on the forward strand.
GCGGCCGCTCTTTCCGTCCAGGTGTTCACCTTTGGTGACAATGGGATAGCCGTAGTCCAGTCGGAGAGGCACCTGTTTGAACTGGATGCCTGCGCCGATGGACATGTTCAGGTCGCCGAAGTCGGCGTCGAAGGAGTCCCACCAGACGTTGCCCACGTCGCAGAAGAGCTTGAAGAACATGAAATTCTTGATGGGCTTGATGAATTCCGCGGTTCCGACCAGCATGGTCTTGCCGCCGATGGAGTTTTCGTTGCGGTTGACGGGGCTGACGTCATGTCGTCTGAAACCGCGGATGGTTCCGTAGCCGCCGGCGAAGAAGCGGTCGAAGATCTTGACGTCGTCGCCGCTGAAGTGTTCCACGGTGTATCCGTCTGCGGAGAGCCGCAGGAAGACGTCCTCGTAGACAGGCAGGTAGGTCTCGGCACCCAGGTGGAACTTCATGTAGTCGGCATAGCTTCCCAAAGCCCGGGTGATGTATTCCAGATTCATCTGTACCCGGCTTCCGCGGGTGGGGAAGATGAAGTGGTTGCGGCTGTCACGTGTCATGTTGAAGACGAGGCGGTTGGTGAACTCGCTGCCTTTGTCGCGCTTGATGGAGTAGTTCTTTCCTTCGGGGAAGCGGACGTTGTCCGGATAGTCGCCGTCGTCCTCGTCGAACTTCTCTTCTTTTGCCAGGTGGCTGATGGAGATTCCTTCCATGCGGAGGCCGACGCCCATGCGCCAGTATTCGGTGTGGTCCTTGAGGAAGGGCAGCTGGAAGGCGACGGGCCAGCCGAGGGTGATTCCATAGCCCACATGGCGTTCGTCGTATTCGTCCTCGTAGCGGTTGTTGAGGAATAGTTCGTTGTTGAGGTCGAAGGGGCTGTCGAAGAGGGATGGCTCCAGCAGGGAGATGTCCACGTTGCTGCTGTCGGAACCCGCGGAGATGTAGGCGCGCATGCGCTGGCCGTCACCCTTCGGCTTTTCCAGTTTCAGCAGGCGCTGCAGGCTGAAGTTGGTTTCGGAGAGTTCCAGGAAGCCCATGAGGGAGTCCTCGCTGGAGAAGGCCGCGCCCACGGAGATGGAACCGGTGGGCTTTTCCGCGACCTCGATGGAGAGGTCGCGGCGGGCGGGGTTCTCCGTGGTCTTTGGGACGATGTTCACGCTTGAGAAGTACCCCAGGTTGTCCAGGCGGTTCTTGGTGAGGCGGATCTTGCGTGCGTCGGCCAGTTCCTCTTCGTAGATGGCCAGTTCGCGGCGGATGACGTGGTCGCGGGTGTAGGTGTTTCCGGTGACGGTGATTTCCCCGATGCGGCTGGGTTCTCCCTCGTTGATGACATAGCGGACATTCACCACATGGCTGTCTTCGTCCTTTTCCAGTTCCGGGCGGAAGCGGAGGTCGAGATATCCCTGCGCCTCGTAGAGGGCCTTCATGGCGTCCAAGTCGTCATCGGCCTGGGCTGTGCTGTAAGTGTCGCCGCTCCGGAGGGTCGTCTGGGCAAGCAGTTCGTCGGTGGAGAACTTGGTGTTTCCCTCGAAAGAGCGCTTTCCGAGAGTGTAGGGGGCGCCTTCCTCGATGGTGTAGGTGGGCAGGACCCACTTCTTCTCTTCGTCGATGTAGATTTCCTCCACATTGACGACCTGGGCATCCAGATATCCTTTCGTGCCATAGAGGTCCACGATGCGGCTGATGTCCATGCCGCGAAGGGCGGGATTGTAGTAGTTTCCGAAACGGAAGATGTATCTCCACCACTGGCGGCGGGTCATGATGGCGCTGGAGAGTTCGTCGCCGTCGAAGACGGTGTTGCCCTGGAAGGCGGTGCCCTTCAGCTTGGCGCGGGTGGCCTCGTTGATGATGTAGGTCAGGACAACGCGGGAACTTCCGTCTTCTGCGGGGGTGAATTCCTGGGTGACGGTGGTGCCGTGATAGCCGGCCTTCTCGTAGCGGTCCGCAATGGCCTTGCGGTCGGCAGCCTGGCGCTTCTCGTCCACCATTTCCCCTGCACGGGTCTTGGCATTGCCCCGGAGGGACTTCTCGGTGTATTTCGTGTTGCCCTGGAAGCGGACTTCGGAGATGCGCTGGCGCAGGGAGACCATGAAGCTGACCAGGACGGTGCCGTCATCCTGCTGGCTGACCTTGGTCTGGACATCGTCAATGCCGCGAGTTTTCGCCAGGTTCTCCACGTCCTGGGAAAGTTGTGTCAGGGAGAGTTCCTGGCCGACCTTGGTGCCGATTGCCTTGGAAACCACCTGTTCAAGGGAATCCTGGTTGGCGGTGCCGCCCAGGTCGACGATGTTGATTCTGCCGACGACTTCTGCATGAAGCAAAGACGCCAGGCTGGCGCAGAGCAACGTGAGGAGGAAAAAGCGTTTCTTCATGGGATTTGCTTGTTTTGGGGGAAGATGAAGATAAAAATGATTTCCCGTAATTTATTCCATTTTCCGCGCTTTGTACGCGCGTACGCGGGAGAGACGCCAGAAGAATGCAAAAAAAACGCCGCGTCCGATGGGGCGCGGCGTTTTGCGTAAAGATCGCGGAAGGAAGGGACTAGTCTTCCTTCTTGGTGACCTTGATTTTCAGGTTGGCCTTCACTTCGCTGGAGAGCTTGATGGCGATGGTGTATTCGCCCAGCTCGCGGATGGTGTCTTCCAGTTCCACATCGGCCTTGGCGATCTCAATGCCCTGGGCATTGACGGCGTCGGCGATGATCTGGGAGGAGACGGAGCCGAAGAGCTTGTCGTTCTCGCCGACAGCCATGGGCAGGGTGATGTCCAGGGCCTCGATCTTGGCGGCCAGGGCCTGGGCGACGGCCAGGCGCTCGGCGCGCTCCTGCTGGAGCTTCAACTTGCGGGCCTCGACCTGACGGAGGGTGCCTTTGTTGACGGCGACGGCGAATTTACGGGGAATCAAGTAGTTGCGGGCATAGCCGTCAGCGACTTTCACGATATCGCCGACCTGACCCAGGTCCTTGACATCTTCCAGGAGAATCAGTTCTTTTGCCATTTTTCGTATTCCTTCTTCTGGGTTGTGCCACTAGAGAACGAGACCCATGACGCGGGCGCGCTTGATGGCGGCGGCCAGCAGTTTCTGGTGCTTGGAGCAGTTGCCGGTGATGGTGCGGGGCAGGATGCGGCCGCCCTCGGTCTGGAAACGCTTCAGGAGCTCGACATCCTTGAAGTCAAGCTGGAAGATGTTGTTCTTGCAGAGGCGGCAGGTCTTCTGGCGCAGCAGCTTCTGGCGGCGTTTCGGGGTGATGGTCTTCATCTTGGAAGTTCCTCAGGGTTCTTGTTAAGTTGGGTTGTGATTTCCAAATCTCAATTGTCAGAACGGGATGTCGTCCACCGCGCCATCCTGGGGGGCTGCCGCGGACTCGTCGGTTGCCTGGAAAGAAGGCATGGGGGCTGCGGAGCGATATTGGGAGGGCGGCGCAGGCTGCGGATCATAGGCAGGCTGCTGCGGAACCGCATATTGCGGGGCGGGCGCACCATACTGGGGCGCTGCGGGCGCAGGCGTGCCATACTGCGGACGGATGGACGGGCGGAAACCGACGGCGGGAGCGCTGGCGGGAACAACCGGGACGGCGCCGTCCGTGGGACGGCGGGTCAGAAGCTGGAGGCTCTCGCACACCACGCTGAGCTTGCTGCGCTTGGCGCCTGTGGTCCGGTCATCCCAGGTGTCGTAGCGGAGACGGCCCTCGATGTAGAGGGGGTCGCCCTTGTGCACGAACTGCTGGATGATCTCCGCGTTGCGCTGGAAGGCGGACACATCCACAAAACACGCCTCGTCCACCAGTTCCTGGCGGGCGTTGGTGTATTTGCGGCTCATCGCCAAAGTGAATGACGCCACCATGCTTCCGCCGTTTGTCTGACGAATCTCAGGATCGCGGGTCAAATTTCCAATCAGAAGGACTTTGTTGACACTGGGCATGGTTTTGTTTCTCCAATTTGGGCTAATGGTGGTTTTCGGTTCTGGACAATTTCAAGGGAAGAACAAATGGACTAGCGCTCCTTGCGGGGGCCGCGGAAACGATAGTTCTCGTTCTCGAACTCGTCCTGGAAGGACTCTTCGCCGAGGATGTTGGCGTCCCGGGGAGTGAAGACCTCGTCGTCCTGTCCGTCTTCGAAGTGGAAGATGCCGATGCGGAGGACGGTTTCGTTCAGGCGATACTTGTCCTGGACGGCGGCGGGAGCGGTGGCGGGCAGTTCGGCGACATAGTCCCAATAGAGACCCGCCTTGTGTCTGCCGATGGGGCGAGCGAAAGTGCGTTTTTCGAAGAACTTGACGCGGGTGACTTCAGCGCCGAGTTCCTTCAGGTAGGCCTGGATGGTGGCATCGAAGGCCTCGCCATTCCCCTCGACCTTGGCGGGGTCGAGGATGAACATCAATTCATACTTGGACACGGTTTTGACTCCTGTAGTTAGGAACGGTTGGATTCAGTCCGCCGATTCCCCGCCATCCTGGCTTCTTGCGCGGCCTTCTCAAGGAAGCCCCGGGCAATGGTGTCAGCGATTTGGACTGCGCTGCCGATGGCATCGCAGGGGAGGGTCGTATCGGAGGAGACCCAAGGGGCAAGGACCCATTCGACGATGGTCGTGCCCGATTCGGGTCGCGGTCTCCCAATGCCTACCCGCAGTCTGGGGAAATCCGCAGTCTGCAGGTTCTGGATGATGGAGGCCAGTCCCCGGTGTCCGCCGGAGGAGCCGTTGCGCTTGAAACGCAAGGCGCCTTCGGGGATGTCCAGATCATCGCAAATGACGAGCATTTCCGCGGGAGTAATCCGGAAATGCGCGAGGACATCTGCGACAGCCTCGCCGCTCAGGTTCATGTAGGTCAAGGGTTTCAGAAGCAGGACGCTTCGTCCTCCCAGCGCAGTCCACGTCAGCGCTCCGTTGCCTGGTTGCCAGGCTGCGGGACGCGCGGCGAAGGGCGCTGCCTCCAGGATCTTGTCTCCCGTCATCCATCCCGCGTTGTGGCGGGTGTTCTGGTATTCCCTTCCGGGATTTCCCAGGCAGACAACGAGTTTGAGACAGTTGGCGGAGTTCATCATCTTTTTCCCGTCTTGGCGGACTCTCGTGAATTCGCCTTGCCGGAAAAAATCGTCAGGCGACCTCCTGCTTAGAAGGCGGGAGGTCGGGAAAATAGGGAAAGATTATTTCTTCTCGGGAGCAGCGGCTTCGGAAGCGGCGGGAGCGGCGGCTTCGCCACCCTTGGAGTGGGGGACGCGGACCTGGAAGACGATTTGGCCGGGTTCGCCCTTGGCGACGGCGGAGCCGGGCAGCTTCACGTCGGCGATGGTCAGGATTTCGTCCACCTTCAGGGCGGAGACATCCACGATGATGACTTCGGGGATGTCAGCAGGAGCGACTTCGATTTCCAGTTCGTGGATGACCTGTTCCAGCTGACCGCCGGCACGGAAGCCTTCGGGTTCGCCCTTGGCTTCGACGGGGACGGAGACCAGGACTTTCTGGTCGGCCTTGACTTCCAGGAAATCCACAGCCAGAGGCATGCTGTTGATGGCCTTGTACTGGACTTCCTTCACAATGGCGTTCTTGACGCCGACGCCCTCGATGGCAATGGAGACCAGACCGGCGTGATGCTCAATCTTCTCCACCTGCTGGAGGGAGAGCTGGAAATTCACGTTTTCGGCGCCGCGGGCATAGATGACGGCGGGGATCATGCCTTCGCGGCGGAGGCGGCGGCTTGCGCCGGTGCCAAGGAAGTCACGCTTGGAGGCAGTCAGAGAGATGATGTTGCTCATGTTCGAATCTCGGGGGTTGAATTGGGTATGGTTATATGGAAAAGAAATTGTTCAATCCAGAATGTTCATTCTGGAAATTTGGGTAATATAGCATTGATTGCCTGATTTTCACCATATATGTCATGGGAAAAAGCGAAACTTGCCAGGAAAACCTCATGGTTTTCAGGCGACGAGAAGTGCCATGACGCCTATGGCCAGGCAGTAGATGCCGAAAAACCAGAATTTTCCCAGAAAGCGGAGTTTTGAGAGCCCCCAGAGCGCGGCGTATCCGACAAGGGCGGAGAGGATGGTCGCCACCACGAGTCCGGGAGTGTTTCCGTTGGCGGTCAGTTCAGAGAAGTGCCTGAATTTCAGGATGATGGCGCCTCCGATGAGGGGTATGGAGGCCAGAAAGGAGAAGTCGAAGGCCTCTTTGCTGGAGACATTCAGCCAGCGCGCGGCGGCATAGGTGCTTCCGGAACGGCTGATCCCGGGGAGGATGGCGAGTGCCTGGGCAAGGCCGACCCCCAGGGCCTTCTTCCAGGTGGGCGCGTCGCCATCCAGGCCCTTCTTGAAGCGCAGGCTCAGCAGGGCAAGGCCGGTGACGACGAGGCATGCGCCGATGGCCTTGGGGCTGTCGAAGGCGTTCTCGATGGCGTCATGCGCAAGGAAATAGACGATTCCGGCGGGAATGCAGGCGATGACGATGAGCAGCGAGTACTTCCAGGCGTCGGGATTCTTTCGGCAGAGGCCTTGGAGCAACTGGAGGATCCGTTTCCGGTAAAAGCAGAGGACGGCGACCAGGGTCCCTCCGTGAAGGAGGATTTCCAGGAGCGGCCCATCGGCCATGTCGCCGATGGCGAGGTGATTCTGGAGAAGCGCCAGATGGCCGCTGGAGGAGACTGGCAGGAACTCCGTCAGGCCCTGGATGATGGCGAGGAGTTGCAGTTGGAGGAATTCGCTCATGGGATGGGAAGGAAAAGGGTATGGAGGCTTTCGCCAAAGGCTCTATGTCTATTGGCGTCTGTAGGTGAGCCAGAAGGCGCAGGCCAGTGCGGCCAGCGTGGGGAGGCATCCGGCGATGGGCCAGAAGAGGAAGCCGTTTTTGCCTAGGACCAGGAACAGCTGCGCCAGGAGATGATAGGCGACGAAGAAGGCGATGGCGATGACGAAACCACGGACCGGACTGGTGCGCCCGCGGGTCAGGGTAAGGGCGAAGCCCAGCAGGGTGGCAATGAGAGTGGCCAGCGGTGCGCAGAGCCGGTAGGCGATCATGGTGCGGACGAGGGTGCGGTTCCGGGGGTCCAGGAGGATGTCCTTGCGCCGCAGGCGCAGGAGGTCCTTGACCGGCAGGGTGTCCAGGGCGCGGGACTGGATGACGATGTCCCGGGGATTTTCCCGATAGGCATTGGGCGCGTCGTCCGCGGGCGGGGGGAACTCGTCCAGGAAGCGGCTGGGACGTACGGAAGGCAGCCCGTCACCGTCTCCATAGTCATATTCCGTGATGGCGACCTGCTGGAAATGCCATCCTTTTTCCCTGTCGTAGGTGGCTTCTGCCGCCGTGAGCACCTTGGCGATACGGCCCTTGTCGTCCTGGGTGCAGACGCTGACGCCTATGCAAGGGGCGTCTGTCTTGAAGTCGGCGAAGAACCACTCTTGGCGGTTTTTGGGGTTGTAGTATGCGACCTGGTTCCGGGATGCCTCTTTTTGGGGGGCGTAAGCCTTTTCCTTCTTTTTCGCCGGTGCGTCCAGGTATTCGGTCTGGACCCATTCCACATATCTTGCGCAAGCCGGTTGGAGGAACTCCTGGATGGCGAAGAGCCCAAGGCAGAGCAAAAGGGCGAGGCTCCAGATGGGGACGGAGGTGGTGAGCAGGGAGAGGCCGGCGGAACGGATGGCGGTCAGTTCGTTGTTCTTTCCCATGACCATGGACATGAAGCTGACGGCTAGCAGGGAGGAGACGGGGAAGACCATGGCCAGGTTCTCCGGGATTCTCGCCAGAAAATAGAGCACGGTCGACTTCGCGGGAATCTTGATGCCATTGAAGTCCGGCAGGTCGTCAAAGACCGCCAGCAGCAGGCTGAGCATGATGAATGCCGCCAATGCGCCGCAGAGGGGCATTGCGTATTCCTGGCAGAGATGCCTGGCCAGCCGGAAGGGGTATTTTCTGGCGGACGTGCTGGCTTGATTGGAGGAAGTCGCCGGCATGGGCAACTAATATCTGCGGGTTACCGTGACGTGACGGACCTGGACTCTTGGGACGTACTCCTGCAGGGTGCCCTGCCCGCCGAAGATGAGCCAGGTGATGGGGGAGAGGATGCCGAAGAAGAGAGTCAGCAGGAAGAAGAGGAAGCCCTTGATGGGATAGACGGAACCGTGGTCTGGCGTAATGACGACTAGTCCCCAGAAGCGCTGTCCGGGGGTCTGTCCCTTCACGTCCAGGTAGTACATATAATACGCGGCTGCCAGGCACCAGACGACGCCGATGTAGAGGTGCAGCGCGGCGACGGGGCTCAAGACTCCGGTCTTGCCGCCCAGGATCCAGAAGACAAGCAGGAGGACGATGGCGCCGAAGGCCAGGATGCCCAGGTCGAAGATTCCGGCCAGGAAGCGGCTGATGAAGCCGGCTTTTTGATAGGTGATGCCCTCCTGGTTGAGGGCGTTGGCCAGCGGGTCGTAGTCGCCGCGCATTTCCAGCCGGGCGCGTAGTTGCGCTTTGGGGTCGTTGGCGAATTCCTCGGCACGGGCGAGCATTCGTGCGCGGAAGATCTTCTTCAGGCAGTCCGTGTCCTTTGCCTTGGTCCAGATGTTCAGCATGGTGCTGCGGATCATGGCGTTTTCCGGAATGGAGCCCTCCTGGGCCAGGCGCTGCAGCGCCTCTTCGTCGAAGGGACCGATCTGTTCGCCGTTTTCCGATTTGACTAGATATGCTTTTTCCATGGCAGGGGAGGAAGAGGAGTTGACAAGACTTTTGCAATAGTCTCTAACGTTTGTCGAAAGAGACCCCGAAGCGTTCGGAGAAGGGCCACCATACCAGGCAGGGCGAACCCAGCAGCCGCTGGCGGGAGATGGGGCCGAAGAAACGACAGTCCAGGCTGTTGTCCGTGTTGTCGCCCATCAGGAAGAACATCTCCTCCGGGACGGTGTATTCTTCGCCGTCCTGTTTCAGGTAGGTGCCGGAGGGCTGGACGGAATGCCCGGCGTAGCCGTTCTGCATGGAGTGGATGCGCCCGAAGGCCTTGGAGACCGTGCCGTCCAAGGGGAAGAACTCCGCTTCTCCCTGTGGCCGTACATAGAGCGTGCGGTCCACGATCTTCAAGGTGTCGCCGGGCAGTCCCACCAGCCGCTTGACGTAGAAGTCGCCGGCCAGTGGCTTGTCGTTGTAGGTCAAGTCCCTGGTGGAGAAGACCATGATGTCTCCGCGGACGGGGTCGCCGAAGCAGAGGCTGAGGCGGTTGACGAAGAGGCTGTCGCCGGATTCCATGGCGCCCTGGGCGATGGTCTCGCCTTTTTGGAAATGCAGCGCGGTGGATTCGCTGTTCTTTTCCTTGGCGCGGCGCTGATAGACGTCGTAGAGGAGTTTTGCGGCATTGTCTGCCGTGGCGGGGACCAGAAGCTTTGCCGTGAGCTGTCCGGCCAGGTCGTAATAGGGCAGGGTGGACCAGGGGTTGAGTGGCTTGGATGGCTCGGAGGCGATGCCTTTGAAGAGAGCCATGCCGTTTGCGGGGGCGACCAGCCGGAAGTAGCGCCGGGAATGGTTCAGGCGGTCAAAGACGGCGGCCAGCCGGGATCGCGGAATCTCTTCGTCGGCCAAGGCGACGTAGTGGATTCCGAAGAGGGTTGGCTGCATGGAACCCGTGGGGATTCGGAAGGGGCCGATGAAGAGGGAGCGGATGGCGAAGGCGACGCCGATGGAGACCACCAGGACTTCCAGATTCGTGCCGATGCGGCCGTGATGCGGGAAGAAGGGCATGGACAGGCTGGTGGAATAGTGCTTCAGAAGCTTTTCCTGCGCTTCCGGCGTGCCGCTGGCGCGGGCTTCCAGGAGCTTTTCCCGATAGTCGGAGAGCTCTTGGAATTGCGCCTGTGTCAGGAGATCGCCGTCTCGGCGCAGCCGGTGCCTGAGGTTCTTGGCTGCCATGCGGAGCTGGCGGCGGAGCTGGAGTTTCCGGGGGAGCAGGTAGTCCAGCAGCCAGTTTCCGCAGAAGAACCAGAGCAGGACCAGGTCGATGAGGATGCACCAGAAGAATGTCATTACTTCTGATTCTCCTCGTCGTTGCGGAGCACCGCGATGAAGGCCTCCTGGGGGATGTTCACGTTGCCGTAGAGCTTCATGCGCTTCTTGCCTTCCTTCTGTTTCTCCAGAAGCTTGCGTTTGCGGGTGATGTCGCCGCCATAGCATTTGGCGAGGACGTCCTTGCGGTACTGGCGGACATCCTCGCGGGCGATGATCTTCCCGCCGATGGCGCCTTGGAGGGCTACTTTGAACTGCTGGGGCGGGATGGCCTCGCGTAGCCTCTGGCAGATCTGCCGGGCGCGAGCCACGGCGCGGTCCGCGTGTGAGATGGAGGCGAAGGCGTCCACCGGCTCGCCGTTGACCAGGATGTCCAGTCGCACCATGGGGCCTGGCTCGTAGCCGTCGGGCTCGTAGTCCATTGAGCCGTATCCGCGGGTGATGGTCTTCAGTTTGTCATAGAAATCCAGGACGATTTCATGGAGCGGCATCCTGGCGGTGAGCATGACGTGGTTGGCGTCGACAGTTTCCGTGTGCTGGCAGAGGCCGCGCTTGTCCAGGATCAGGTTCATGATGGCTCCCATGAACTTGGTCGGGGAGAGGATCTGGCTCTTGATCATGGGCTCCTCTGAGTGCTCGATGAGGTTCGCCTCCGGCATGTGCAGCGGATTGTCCACCTTCACCATGGTGCCGTTCTTCAGGAAGACGTGGTATTCCACGCTGGGGTAGGTCAGGATCAAGTCCATGTTGTAGTCCCGGCGCAGGCGTTCCTGGACGATGTCCATGTGGAGAAGTCCCAGGAAGCCGCAGCGGAATCCCGCGCCCAGGGCGACGGAGTTCTCCGGTGTGGCGATGAAGGCAGGGTCGTTGAGCTGCAGCTTGGCGATGTTGAATTTCAGCTGCTCGTACTGGTCGGCCTCGATGGGGTAGATGCCGGAGAAGACCATGGGGACGGACTTCTGGAAGCCGGGGAGCGCCTCCGCAGCGGGCTGCGCGGCGAGGGTCACGGTGTCGCCGACCTGGATGTCCTTGGGGCTCTTCAGCGTGGTGATGATATATCCCGTGTCGCCCGGGCCCAGGCAGTCCAAGGCCTTCATGTGGGGCGTGAAGCATCCGACTTCCTTCACGTCGGTGTCGGTCTCCGTGGCCATGAGGCGGATGGAATCCCGTGCCTTGACGGTGCCGTTGAGGACGCGTACGTAGGTGACCACGCCCCGGTAGTCGTCGAAGAGGGAGTCGAAGACCAGCGCCTGCAGGCGGTCGTTCCGGCCTTTCGGCGGCGGAATGCGCTGCACCACGGCCTCCATCAATTCGTCAATGCCGATGTCCGCGCGCGCGGAGACTTGCAGGGCCTCTTCGCGTGGGATCTGCAGGATTTCCTCCAGTTGCTCCAGGCATAGGGGGACGTCCGCCGAGGGGAGGTCGATCTTGTTGATGACAGGGATGATGGCCAGGTTCTGGCGCAGGGCCAGGTTCAGATTGGCGATGGTCTGCGCCTGGACGCCTTGTGAGGCGTCGATCAGAAGGATTGCGCCTTCGCAGGCGGCCAGGCTCCGGGAGACTTCGTAGTTGAAGTCCACGTGTCCGGGAGTATCAATCAAGTTGAAATCATAGATTTCGCCATTCTGCGCCTTGTAGCGCATCTTCACTGGATGGGAGCGGATGGTGATGCCGCGTTCCATCTCCAGGTCCATGTCGTCCAGGAGCTGGTCATGGAAGGTTCGCATCTCCACGGTCTGCGTGTGCACGAGGAAACGGTCGGCCAGGGTGGATTTGCCGTGGTCGATGTGGGCGATGATGGAAAAATTCCGAATATGGGATAGATCAAGTTCAGGCATATCCGTAATATATAGCGATTTGCCCGGCGCATTGGAGTTGTCGGGGGCTCTGTGTGTGCAGGCCGTATGCGATCTTCGTGGTATATTGGGAGAAATTCCTTGTTCAAGCGTGTTTTCAGGAGAATGCGATCATGAGAATTCAGTTTTTGGGGACTGCGGCAGCCGAGGGGATTCCCGCCCTGTTCTGCAATTGCGAGACTTGTCGCACTGCCCGTCAGCGTGGCGGCAAGGATCTTCGCCGCCGGACCGCCTATCTGGTGGATGACGATACGATGGTGGATTTCGGCCCGGACATCTTCTGGCAGTCCATGGCGTACGGCATAGAGTTGGAAAAAATCCAGCGTCTGCTGATTTCCCATTCCCATTCGGATCATCTCGCAGTCAAGGATCTGCAATGGCGGGCCATGGGATACAGCAACGTGGATACGGATATGACGCTCTACGGCGACCAGGCGGTCATGGACACGCTTCGCGCCGAGATGGAGTATTTTACTTCGCAGCGGTATCGTTTCCGCTTGCAGCTGGCTTTCCCCGGCGACACCTTCACGGACGGCGACATGACCATCACGGCCATTCGCGCCAGCCATGCCCGTCCGCCGGAAATCCCCCTGAACTATGTGATCCAGCGTGGCGGCGTCACGGCGCTGATCGGCCACGATTCCGGCTGGTGGCGGGAGGAATCCTGGGAGATTCTGCGCCGATTCAAGCTGGATATCGTGGTGATGGAGGGAACCTGCGGTTTCGGGCAGCCCGACCAGCAAAGTCATCACATGGGTGCGAACGCAGTCGTGCGTCTGCATGGCGAATTGCGAAAACAAGGCATCCTGAAGGAGGACGCCACGGCGGTGGTGTCGCATTTTTCCCATAATGGCCATGCCCTCCATGATCGTCTGGAGGAGTTCTTCGCGCCGCACGGCATCCAGGTGGCCTACGATGGCATGGTGGTGGAACGATAAAGGAGCGAGAGGGTTTGAGGGACTGGCAAAAGGCTCTCAAGCCGTTTTTTCTTTCCATGCACTTCACTTCAGACAACTGGCCCAATCGCGTATCGCGGCACAATCTGGTCTATTTTACGCCCGCGCAGGATCCGATGCAGGGCTGGGCGCTGGGCAACGGCGAAATGGGCGTCCTCTTCTGGACGGAGTCCAGTCGCCTCGTCGCCGTTGTCAATCGCTGCGATTTGATTGACGCCGCAAAGACGCCGGGGCCGATCCACAATTGGTCGAAGGACGAGGAGGAATCCTGCGCAATCCTGCGCGGAGGCGGTCGTGTCGTCTGGGAGTTCCCCGAACCCGTCTTCGAACTGGCGTTTCTGAAGGATTTCCGCGCCGAACTGGACATTGCGCACGGTGAACTGGAGCTTCGTTGCAATTCCGTCTTCGGCATTGTTTCCCTGGCTGCATTGGTGACGGAGGGCGGCAAGGCGGTGCGTGTGCGGCTGTCGCGCCGTTTGGCTGCGGAGGAGCCGATTGCCCTGCGTGCGGAGCATTACGGCAGCCGTGTATTCGGCCATTGGTATATGCAGTTTTCCAACGACGCCGAACGCGGTTTCGCCGGAACGGAAACGCAGGTCTCGCAAGACGGAATGGTGATTACGCATCCTGTCTCAAGCGGTCAAGGCTTTTGCAGAAGTCCCGGGCATTTTGCCCTGGCGGTCTGTGATACGACGCAGCGGAATCCCCGGCGTGTTAGCGGAAATGCCGTCATGGCAGAGCTGCCTCCTCGGGCTGGCGGGGGCGAAGAGGTTGTTTCGGAGACAATCGCTCTCCTGACGGAAGCCGTTGCGTCGGATGCCCCGGCCGCTGCGGCGTATGGCTTGACGGAACTTTCCCGGGAACTTCGGCATAGCCGGGAAGCCAGGACAGGGAGAAATCATTCCGCATGGAAGGCTTTCTGGGATGCCTCCTGGCTGGATTGCGGGGACGAATATCTGAACCAGCTCTGGCATTTGCAGAACTATTATGCCTTTGCCGCCCAGCGCGGCAGCCATCCTGGACGCTTTGTCGGCGGGCTTTGGTTCTGGATGCGCGATTTCGGCGCCTGGAATCACGTCTTTCACTGGAACCAGCAGATGATCTACTGGCCGATGCTGGCTGCCGGCCATCCGGAAACGGTTCGGCCGTATCTGGAATGGCGCTGGAAGGCTTTGGACAAGGCGCGGACGGCGGCGCGGGAGTTCTTTGGCGCGGAGGGCGGCTGGGTGTCGGATGTGACTTCCTGGGAAGGGGAGCCGTCTGTTGGCGAAAGGCGCAATCATACGCCGATGGGGCAGATTGCCCTGGAATTCTACCATTATTGGCAATATGTCGGCGATGAGGAGTTCCTGAGGGAGCGCGCCATCCCGTATATGGTCGAGGCTGCGCGTTTTCTGCTGTCGCGTTTTGAAAAGCAGGCTGACGGAAAATGCCACGGCCTGCCCGGAACGTCTTATGAAGGGTGGAACGAATTGACGGATCTGACAACGGAACTTGCTACGGGCAAAGCCCTTTTTGCTGTGCTTCTGGAACTCTCCAAGAACTTCCGGGTGGCGGAGAAAAGTTTCCTGAAGCAATTGAAGGACCTGGCGGGGCATTTGGCGGATTTTACTTCCGTGGAAGACCTGGAGCGCTTTTCCGATGCACAGGGGCGTCGGGCCTGCGGGGCTTTCCGCGGCTGCCGCTGGCTGGGCGGAAGACGCCTGGGCGTCGGACGCCTTGCGGAAGACGGCAAGGTGACCGCCGGTGTGCTTGCGCGCAGGAAGAGCAGCGAGGAAATGGCCTCGGATGAAGGGCAGGCGGTTCTGGATACGCTGTGCGCCCAGGCGGATTTGCCCAGGGGGAACTTTGTTGGAGAATCCGATGCCGTTGACATCGGCGGAATTTTTCCCTATTCCGAACTCTCGGTGATATATCCGTCGGGACTGGTGGGATTGTCCAGGCGTCGTTCCGAACTCTTCAGAATGGCGTATAACAGCCTGATGGTATGGACGGGAAAGGGGGATGACGTGGCGTGGAATCCAACGCCAGTGATGCTTGCCAGAATGGGCGAGGGCGACCGCCTCTACGATTTCCTGAAAAACTTCACCATGATCTGGCAGAACCACGAGAATGGATGGTTTGCCGACAGCGCCTTCACCCGCGAAACCTTGCTGCCCAAGTTCCGCAATCGCGTGGTGGAGGTGGAGAATTGCGACGGCGAAAATGCCTGGCAGGCGAAAGATTCCCAAAGACGTGCGCTGGGCGCGTGGCCCTTCCGGCACATGGGCCTTGAAGGCCTGGGCGTGACTGCCACGGCAATCGGCGAGAGCCTTTTGCAGTCGTATGACGGAATCCTCAGGATTGCGCCTGCATTCCCCGCGAACCGCTCCGGCGCCTTTACCTTGAAGGCCGTGGGCGGGCATACGGTTTCGGCACGGATTTTCAACGGGAGGGTCCTGTGGGTGGCGCTGACGCTGGGCTATGCTGGCAGGGCGGTGCTGGAAAATCCTTGGAAAAACGCGTTGCTGGACAGCAACGCGCGGCTGTCAGAAAGAAAACTACGCTTCCAGGGAACCGCCGGAACCGTTTTCGCGCTGACAGATGCTGATGCTCCGGAGCATCCGGACACGAAGTTGGAGGAGGTTTCCGCCGTTCCCAAAGAGCACGGAACGCGACTTTGCCATCTCGGCTTGGAACGCCTGTGGTAGAATATCGTTGCCCCCGGGGAGGACGTTCCCTGGGGGCATGGCGGGAAATCAGGAGTCTGATCGGCTGAGGGCCAATATGGCCGCCAGAATGCAGGCCACGCCAAGGATTTTCAGCGGCGTGTGTGCTTCGCCGTAGACGCACATCCCCAATATTGCGCAGACCATGGGTTCCACGGCGACCAGGATGGAGGCACGTCCGGCGCTGGTCCGCATCAGTCCCCAGGTATAGAGGATATACGGCAGGGTGGCGCAGAAGAATGCCAAGCCGATGCTCCAGGGGATGATGCGCGGCTCTGCGCGGCAGAATTGCAGTATCGTGGCGGGATTGCAGGTGAATAGGCTGGCTATGCTTGCAAAGAGGAAGGTGTAGAAGGTGATGGTCAGGGAATCATATCGCTTGAAGGCGAATTTGCTGAAAATGCTGTACAGCGCGTAGAAGAATCCCGAACCGATCCCGTAGACGAAGATTTTCAGGGGAATGCGTTGTGTCTGCGTGCAGAGGCCGGACACCAGTATGCACCCCGCAAGGGTCAACAGCAGCGCTATGAATTTCCGCTGCGTGAACTTTTCCTTGAAGAGCAGCGCGGACAGCAGCAGAATGAAGGCCGGCGAGGTGTAGAGCAACACGCCGCCGACCGCCGCGTAGCCGTGTGAAATCACGTAGAAGTAGCAGAGGTTGAAGAAAAATAGGCTGACGATGCCTGTCCCGATGAACATCCAGATGTCCTGCAGGCGGATGCGGAGGAGCTTCGGGGCGCGGATGCCGAGAAAGCCCCCGAGCAGAAGAGCTGAAATGCAGCAGCGCAGCAAGACGATCTGCGCATTGGGCAGGTTGTAGGCGCTCAACTGGCGGACAAAGAGGCTGATGATGCCCCAGAGGATGCCCGCCAGAAGGAGTGCGAGAAGCGTGACGTGTTTGCGAAGGAACAGCATGGGGAGGCTTCGCTATAGCGTCAGGGTGACGGAGTGGATGGTGTCGGCGAGGGGCTTGCTGAAATACGCTTCTGCCGTGGACTGGGAACCGAACCAGGCGAAATTCACGTCGTTTCGGAGGAGGTGCTCGGGGGATTGGACCAGGCCGCTCATGGCGGTGATGGCCTTGGGCGTCATGCCGTCGGCTTCCACGAAGCAGATTCCTACGCCGCCCATGCCGTATGCCTCTAGACGGATGGCGACGGGGTTCTGGTGGGCCTGGTAGGGCAGGAAGTGTTCGCTGAGTGCGGTGTTGAGTTCGTGCGGCTTGAGAATCTGGTCGGCGACCACCTGCCAGGCGCCGTCTTCGGCGAATTTCAGGCTGATGCGCACATGTTCCACGCCATAGCCGTCCGGTACGCAGACACGGACCTTGACGAAGCGGGAGGAGAGCAGCGTTTCATGGGCTTTCTCCAGCTGTTCCAGCAGTTCGCCTTTCTTTGCGGCGAAGAGATTGCCTGCAATGCCGGTGCGCCAGAGATTCCAGCGGGCGTCCATGGTGTCCAGGACTTCGGCGAATTTCGCCTTCAATGCCTGGAAGCGCTTGGCGTCGCCGGCATGGCCGTCCAGGACGAAGTTGAAGTATCGCGCCAAGCCGTGCGAGGCGCATTTTTCGTCCAAAGCGGTAATCAGGTCCTGCAGGATGCGCCTTCCCAGTTCGGTCTTGACCAGGGGGGACTGGTTTTGCAGGAGTCGTCTGGATGCCTCGTCGACTTCGAAATTTGCGTATGGCAGTCCACGGAAATCGCGGGCGAAGAGGGTGCTGTCGGCGATGGAGCGGAAGTGACGCCAGGGGCCTTCTGTGAGAGCCAGCGTGATGGCGGAAGTCAGGACGGGATCGTTGGTGCCGAAGAGCTGTTGCATCATGGCGTCGGTGGCGTCGGCCTCGGACTTGCCGGACATCAGGTGGCCGGCATAGACGAAGGTGGGCAAGGTGCGGTACATAAAGGCGTCGGTCTTTTCCCAGCAGGTGAGCAGGCAGCCGATGTAGGGCTTGTTCTCTGCGTATTCCAAATAGGACTGGGCATTGCGGTAGAGCATGTCCACGGGGCCGAGGAAGGTGTCCAGACCATTCTTGCGGTTGACTTCCAGGCGGTTTTCCACATGGCAGTCGAAGAGGTGATGCAGATAGCCGCGCACGTCCTCCTGGTACTGCCAGTCAACCATGATGATGTCCTTGGGGATGCGGGAGATCGCTTCGGGATAGTATTCGAACATGTCCGACCACATCATCATTCGCTTTCCGCAGGCGGCGAGGCAGTCGTGGATCTTCTCGATGTGCTTGACGAAGAGCGCCTGCTGCGCCTTGAAGTCCGGCGCTGCCTTGCGGCAGCGCTCGCAGAGGCAGTAGTCCCAGAACTCGTCCAGCCCCGCATGGAAGAATTTGCTGGGGAACAGGGCGGCCACTTCCTTCAGGTAGCCGGTGAGGAAGGGATAGAACTCCGGATGGGTTGGGCAGAAAGTCTGTTTTTTCGTCCAGCCGAAGCGGCCCTTCATGTCGCCCTGCAATTCGGAGAGCTTCTCCAGCTCGGGATGGGCCAGGAAACGTTCTGCGTGGCCCAGGGTGGCGACGCAGGGGACGATCTCCACGTCGCGTTTCGCGGCGAAGGCGACCAGCTCCTCCATCTGCGCTTCCGTGTAGCAGTCGCTGTCGGCGGGATAGGGGTAGGAATTGGTGCGGACTCGGTCTTCCAGGTAGAGGAGGATGCCGTTGTAGCCGGCGTCCGCCATGATGGTGATGAATTCCTTGATGAAATCCATGGATTCCATCTGACGCGCCAGGTCCAGTTGTGCCCACTTGTATTGCATGGAGAACTCCTTGGAAAAGTGTGAGGTGATTGTCTGCGAGGTTACTATAATGTGAGGAGAGGAAAGCAATCGTGAGCGGGAGTGGGAAAACGCATTATCTTCTGGATGTCTTCGAATCACCAGCGTAAGGGAGAATGGGCAATGACAAACGGTTGGAACAGGGATGACGAGGGACATTTGCGACGGGAAATGCGGCATCGGATGGGCCGTCGGTTGACGGGATGGGATTACCGTCGGACGGGGCATTATGTGATTACCATCGTGCTTGCCGAACGCAGTTCGCAGGCTTTGGGGAAATTGATGGTGAGGAAAATCCCGGACGGGGTGTGGCTTCCCGTGATGCAGGCGAAGGAGATGGGGCTGCAGCCGGAAGACATTGAGGCGCGGGTGGAGTTCAGCGAATTGGGGCGGGCGGTCTTCGAACACTTCCAGCGGATGGGCGAGTTTACGCCTGGGGTGAAGCCGGTCTATTGCGCAGTCATGCCTGACCATCTGCATCTTCTGCTCAAAGTGGAAAAGACGTTGGCGAGGCCTTTGGGGAATGCCATCGGAGGGTTCAAGACGGGTTGCGAAAAGATTCATGCACGAACGGGCGGCGCTGGGCGGCTTTTTGCCGAAGGGTTTGTCGATCATGTGATTCTGCGGGAAGGGCAACTTGCCGCAGAGTTCAACTATCTGCTGGATAATCCGCGACGCCTGGCCATCAAGAGACTTTTTCCGGAACTCTTCAAGGTGGTGCGACGGGTGGGGATTCCCTTGCGGCTTGCGCCGCAAGCGCAGGACGGACGGGGGAAGGCGGCATTGGCCACATCTTCCGAGATTGGGCAAAATCCATCTTCCGAGATTGGGCAAAATCCATCTTCCGTGATTGGGCAAAATCCATCTTCCGTGATTGGGCAAAATCCGGTTGCGGATGGGGCAATTGTCCGTTCTGCGCCGGCGGCGCAAGCCGTCGGTTGGTTCTCGGCCCTCGGCAATCACTTTCTTTTGCAGCGCAGCCTTGTGCAGGTGCAGGTGTCGCGGCGGGATTTCGGCTACCGGCGGTCCGATGGCCGCATTGTTCGCGATGCGAATGGTATTCCGGAAATTGCCTTCGCTACGCCCGAATACGCGGCGCGGCATGATATGCTGCTGGCAGCTGCCAGCCAGGGTGCGGTATTGCTTTCCCCTTGCGTTTCAGATGGCGAGCGGCAGATTGCCCGGGAGGCGCTAGATGCGGGATTGCCGTTGATTACCTTGCAGAACAAGGGCCTTGCCCCGGTGCAAAAGCCATCCGGGCGGTATTTCGAGGCCTGTTCCGCCGGTCGCCTTCTGATGTTGGCGCCGATTGCCTGGCCTTTTCAGCCAGGGGAGAAGCCGATGACAAGAGGGGATGCCACGGCGTTGAACCGCATCTCCCAGTGGCTTGCGGGCGATGGCGCAGCTGAAGTCAACTACCATGGCCTGGAACCGTCGAATGTCGATCAATTGGCCCTGGATGCAATTTGCATCCGTCTTTGCGGATAATCTGTGGATAATCGCGGCGAAAACAGAGTTTTTTCCTGAAAAGCGTGGCACGTTGAAAAAAATGTGTTATTTTGAGATTGGTTTTGTTTCCCTAGCAAAAAAACAGTCTTTCAGGAGAAAAAAATGGCATTGAAGAAGTGTTCCGTGGGCATCCACAAGCAGTGTGTGGAAATCAAGGCCGGAGATCTGCGCCTGGCCGTGACGACGAAGGTGGGACCCCGGATTATCGGGTGTTTCATCGGCGATAGTGATTTCAACCATTTCGCCGTCCTGCCGGCGACGGCCTATCCCGGCGTGGACAACGGTTTCGTCCTGTATGGCGGGCACCGCCTGTGGCATTCTCCTGAAGAACTGCCCCGCACCTACGAGCCGGACAACGATCCCGTCAAGGTGGTCCAGCAGAAGACCGGCGTGGAGTTCATCTGCAAGCCCTGCGAGGCCACGGGGATGCTCAAGAAGATCTTCGTCGAGCCGCTGGAGAACGGCTTGATCTGCGTGACGCACACCATCGAGAACACGGGGATGTGGCCTGTGGAGCTGGCCCCCTGGACCCTCTCCCAGATGGCGCCCGGCGGCGTCTGCATCATGCCCTTGGGCACCGATCCCGAGGGCTATCCCTTCGCGCCCGACCGCAAGCTGAACTTCTGGCCCTACACGGATCTCAAGGACAAGCGCCTGGCGCTTGGCTCCGACTACATCATGGTCAAGTCCGATCCCAAGTGCGAGAAGTCCCTGAAGATCGGCTACAACAACTTCGCCGGCTGGGTCGCCTACGTCAACAACGGCCAGGCCCTGGTCAAGTATTTCGACTACGACTTCGAGGGCGCATATTCTGACGACGGCTGTTCCAACGAATGCTACACCTGCAAGGACTTCACGGAAATGGAGTTGCTGGGCGCCAAGGAGACCCTGGAACCCGGCGAGGCCGTCCAGTTCGTGGAATACTGGCAGGGCATTGACGGTCTTCCCAAGATCGCCACGGAGAAAGACATCGCGAAGCACCTCATGGAGCACCTCCTGGTCCAGGAAGGCGACTGCT
The DNA here is from genome assembly GCA_024405215.1 of Lentisphaeria bacterium. Classification (GTDB taxonomy): domain Bacteria; phylum Verrucomicrobiota; class Lentisphaeria; order Oligosphaerales; family Oligosphaeraceae; genus UBA1724. Next base: position 35,120 of record JAKSPB010000022.1, read on the forward strand.
GCTGCGACGACGACTGCTGTTGCGAAGAGGAAGGCGACGACTGCTGCGACGACGACTGTTGCTGCGGACATCACCACCAGCACGGCGACTGCTGCTGCGAGGACGAGGAGGCGGAAGCCCCCAAGGCCGAAAAGAAGAAGTGCGGCAAGAAGAAGTAGCCGTTTCTGCCGGATCTTTCCGTGAACCAGCTTTCTAGCCAGGATAGTGCGCCGATTCTTCTGGTGGCGGATGCCCATGTGAAGGCGGGAACGCTTTCCGAGGAGCGCTTCCGGCAGATGCTCTCCTGGCTGGAGACGACGCGCTACGACATCGCCTTCCTGGGCGATGTCATGGAACTCTGGATTGGGCTTCCGGCCTACGAGGATGTGCTCCAGCGGGAGTTCCTGGATTGGTGCCGTCGGGAGACGGCCCGGCGCAAGATCTTCTTCCTGGAAGGCAACCACGAGTTCTTCGTGCTGAGGCATCATCGCGATTGCTTTTCCGGGAGTGCGCCGGACGAGCTCCAGGTAGGCTCGGCACTGCTTTCCCACGGCGATTCCCAGGCCGCCAGCGGCTTCCATCGGTGCTTCCGCTGGTGGAGCAAGAGTCCGCTAGCCCATTTCCTGCTTCGCTTCCTGCCTGGCGCGCCTGCCATCGTGCGTGCCATCAAGCGTGGCTTCGAGAAGAAAAGCCGCACGCGCGCATGGCGCTTCCCCGCTGGTCGACTGTCCTCCTGGGGGCGGGGCGTCTTCGCGAAGACGCCGTCATGCCAGGCGATTCTGCTGGGGCATTTCCATTGCTCCTACCAGTTTCGCTGCAAGGGGAACCGCCTCCTTGCCGTCCTTCCCGCCTGGAAGGAGCATGGCGAAGTCGCCATTTTCGATCCTTTGAAGAATTCTGTTTGTTTCCATCATTGGCGTTCTCTTTCCTGAAGGTTGGAGACGCTGTTTTTTTCTCCCTCACCTAATAAAAACTCTGAAAATCATGGCCATCAACACGCGTCCCGATTTCAACAAGCTCGCCAGCACCCCCCGTTCCTTCCAGCAGGCTGACAAGACTGTCCTGGGCCCCACCACTACCATTGCCATCACTCCCGTTTCCGACGGCCGCAACGGCGCCTACGAAGACAACGTGGAGCGCACCTGGCGCATGGCCGAGAAGGTCTATGACCTGATCACCAACAATGTGAGCCTGCCCGACGGCACCCCCGTTCGCGTGGTCGTCGCACCTGAAATCGTCTACGGCGCCCGCAGCGCCGCCCGTGCCCAGGAATACTATGCCACCCAGGGCGTTTCCGCCAACATCTGGGTCGGCCGCTCCTGGAGCTATATCGACGAGCTGGTCGGCGCCGGCCAGGGCATCGGCTCCTCCGAATGGCAGCAGTGCGCCTACGGCCTGAACCAGACCGACCGTCCCGGCGCCGTCTGGCTGAAGGCCTTCACCGCCTGCATGGACGAGAAGAAGCGTCCCATCTTCTGCGTCTATTCTCCCGACCTGGAAGACGAGGAAGGCCCTCTGAACGAGTACGTCTCCACCCGTCTGCTCCGCTTCGCCCGCGCGGCCGCAGCCGTGGGCTACATGCGCGGCAAGAACTACCTCTCCGTGGGCGGTGTCGCCATGGGCATCATCGGCAGTGATGTCCGCCGCAATCTTTTCCAGCAGTATCTTGGCATGGGCGTGGTCTCCGTGGACCAGTGCATCATCAACGGTCGCATCGACGCCAATTTCTATGACCACGACGAACTGAAGAAGGCCCTGGCCTGGTTCCAGTCCTTCAACAAGACCTTCTCCAACAAGGCAGACACCCGCCGTTTCGGCCTCTCCGACAAGGCTCTGGTCGAGAAATGCCTGAAGATGACCATGATCTGCCGCGATCTGCTGCACGGCAACGCCCGCCTGGCCGACGCCAAGGTCGGCAAGAAGCAGGGGTTCGACGCCAACGTGGAATACGCCCAGGGCGTCAACGCCATCGTCGGCGGTTCCCAGGGCCAGCGCCAGTGGACGGACTTCAATCCCAACTTCGACGTGACCGAAAGCCTGATCAATTCCTCCTGGGACTGGAACGGCTTCCATGCCCCTACGCCCTGGGCCACTGAAAATGACTCCAAGAACGGCATGGGCATGCTCTTCGGCAGCCTGATTTCCGGCGGCGCACCCCAGCTCTTCGCGGATATCCGCACCAACTGGACCTGCTCCTCCATCAAGAAGGCCACCGGCGTGGACGTCTCCAAGATCTGCCCCAACGGCATCATCGACAAGCGCAACTCCGGCGCGGCCGCCTTGGAATACGGCGTGGACCTCTGGAAGCTGGCCAAGGCGAAGAAAGACGTCTCCATCCAGACCCTCTGGAAGAAGTACAACGCCACCAAGTCCCTGCAGGACGCACTGCTGAAGGAGATCCTGAAGGCCACCAATTACATGAACGCCGCTTTGACCTACTTCCCCGGCGACGGTCTCTCCAGCCAGTTCACCACTCCCGGCGGCATCCCCATGACCTCCTATCGCATGAACTGCGTGGACAACATGCTGACCTTCTCCGTTGTGGAAGGCGAATCCGTCGAACTGCCCAAGAAGGTGGAAGAGCACATCAAGAACGTCACGGATCCCACCTGGCCCCAGACCTTCTGGACTCCCCGCGGCATGAGCTCCTTCGAGTACATGAACAACATCGGCCCCAACCACGACGGCAGCTCCTTCGGTCTTATCGGCGCTGACCTCATCACCCTGGCCGCCATGCTCCGCATCCCCGTCGACATGACCAACGTCCCCAAGGAGGACATCTTCCGTCCCACCATGTGGACTCGTTTCGGCAACGACGACTTCCGCGCCTGCCAGTTCCTCGGACCGATCTATGTGTAGTTCCGAGGCCGCATAGCCGCTGAATCCCATTCCGCAGGGGGAAATTCTCCCTCTGCGGGATGTTTGTATGCAGAAAGTCGATAATTGATTTTCTGCTGTATGTTGCTTGGAAAATCCTTTCCCTTGGAAAACGAATGAAGCATTACTTTTTTCTGTTTCTCATGGCATTGTGCGGCGTTTGCAATATCCTGATTGGCGAGCCGATAAGAACGGAAGTTCACTACGAGGACTTTGGCGCAAAGGGCGATGGTCGCACGGACGACCAGGCGGCCATCATCGCGGCACACGAATACGCCAACAAGAACGGCATGCCCGTGCGGGCCAATGACAAGGCGGTTTATTATATCGGCGGGGGAAAGGGGCTGGCGGTCGTCCAGACCGACGTGGATTTCGGCAAGGCGCGATTCATCATCGACGACCGCCATGTGGAGAATCGCCGGGGGGCGGTATTTGAAGTCCGTGCGTCCAAGGAGACGTATGATCCGCAATTGAAAGGTCCTGTCCGGGAAGGCCAGAAGAAGCTGGACCACGCATTTCCCTGCAAATCCATGGTCATCATCTATGACGACAAGGTCAAGCATTTCATTCGCTGGGGCGTGAACCATAACGATGGCACGGCAGCCACGGACTGCTTCCTGGTGGACGAGGAAGGAAATGTGGATCCCGCCACGCCCATCGTCTGGGATTTCCCCGAGGTCACCAGGGCCGTCGCCATTCCGCTGGAGGAGAAGCCGCTGGTCATCAAAGGCGGCATCTTCACTACCATCGCCAATCGGGAGGAGTCGAAGTACAACTACTTCTATCGCGGCATTTCCATCCAGCGCTGTAATGTGACGGTCTCCGGGATGCGCCATTTGGTGGAAGGAGAGGGCGACCACGGCGCTCCCTACAACGCATTCCTGTATGTGACCCAGTGCGCGAACGTGGTGATTCGCGACTGCCAGGTGACGGGACGTTTGACCTACAAGACTGCCGTTGCCGAAGGCGGCGAAGTGACCATGGGCAGCTACGACTTGAACGCCAACCGCGTCGTCAATCTCTCCTTCCTGAAGGTCCGGCAGCTCAACGACATCCTGGACACGCGCTACTGGGGCGTCCTGGGAACGAATTTCTGCAAGAACCTCCTCTATGACAGCTGCTATCTTTCCCGTTTCGATGCGCACTGCGGCGTCTGCAATGCCACGATCCGGAATTCGGAACTGGGGCATCAGGGACTGAGCATCATCGGATACGGAACCTTCCTGCTGGAGAACAGCACGATCCATGGCGGTTCGGACATGATCGGCCTGCGGTTGGACTACGGTTCCTTCTGGCGTGGCGATATCATCATCCGCAACAGTGTCTTCAAGTGCCGCAGCCAGGGCAAGGCGTGTGTGATCGGCGGAATGAACAGAGGAAACCACAACTTCGGCTATCGCTGCGTGATGCCCTGGAAGATCACCATCGACGGGCTGCTCATTGATGACAGCGTGGCCAATGCCCATAACTCTCAATACCAGGGGCCGTTCCTCCTGGATAACTTCAATCCGGACTTCAAGGAGGGGTATCGCGAGGAGTTCCCGTATGTCCGCACGAAGAAGGTGGTCGCCCGACGAGTCCGGACTGTCTCCGGAAAGCCCGTCCGCCTGGCGGTGGATCCGCTCTTCTTTGCGGAAACCGTCCTGGAGATGAAATAGAGAATAGAAGGGGGGCGGTTGCCCTGGAGCCTCCCCCGGAAAATATTTTCAGCCGTTTTTGGGGCAAAAGCCTCAGATAGGTTTGGTTTTCAGAGCGGAGCGCCGTCGGGAGAGTTCGGCGGCCTGGCGCAGGAGTTCGGCGTCGGCGTCAACGTCATTGCCATTCTGCAATTGCGCAGTCAGCTGTTGCTGCTGCTGTTCCATCTTCAAGGTTTCCAGGCGATTCTGGCAGTCCAGTACGGCTTGTTCCAGCAGCGGCGGGAGGGAGCCGTCTTCCGCCAGGGAACAACCGGCGAAGGGGGAGACGGTAAGGATCTTGCTGACGGAACTGTCCTCGCTCAGATTGCTCTGGGCGAGGTTTTCCACGGTGCCCAGCCAGTCGCCGGCTGCGGGTCCGGCGAGGAGGGTGTTCAGTGCGCGGACCAGCGGTGTTTCCGCCGCCATGATTGCTCCCAGATTCAGGTCTTGCCAGTCCATGGCGATGGGTTCGAAGTGCACGCAGAGATCCAGCATGGTCTCGGCAAGTGCCTCGACGCCATGGAGGTCGTGGAAGAGGGCGGTCTGGATGGTATTTTCTTGCGGTGGCGGAGGCAGTTGCTGCGGCTTCCCGTATTGGTTGGCGCGTCTCGTGGCCTCCAGTTCATCGCGCTTGCGTTTGGCCAGCAGGTCCGCTACTACGTTTTCGGGGAGGGAGAGCTGGCGCGCCAGTTCTTGGCAATGGCCGTAGGAGACCACCTCGTCCGGTATGGCGGAGAGGATTTCCAGCATCTCGTTGACAATGGCGCTTCTGGCCTCGGGAGTGCCTTCGGGATGCTGGCTGCAGAGGATCTGGAAGGCGTAGGGAATGGCAGGCGTGGAGACGCCCATGACTTGCTGGAGGGCGTGTGCGCCGCCCCGCCGGAAGAGGCTGTCAGGATCTTCGCCGTCGGGGATGACCGTGATTTCCACATTCAGGTTTACGCCCAGCAGCAGCCGGAGGGTCCGCATGGTGGCCTTGAAGCCGGCTGCATCGCCATCGAATGCCAGATGGACTGCGGGGACGCCGGTGCGGGCCAGCATCCGGGCGTGGTCTTCGGTGAAGGCGGTTCCCTGCGAGGCGAAAGCCTGGCCCAGACCGGCGCGGTGGCAGGCGATGACGTCCAGCTGTCCTTCGCAGACCAGCGCCCACCCGGCCTGCTTGAAGGTCTGGCGCGCCAGGTGGAAGCCGTAGAGGATTTTCCCCTTGTGGAAGAACTCCGATTCCGGGCTGTTGACATATTTCCCGCCTTTTTCCTGGGAGTTGGGGTCGAAGAGGCGTCCGGAGAAGGCGACGACGCGGGAGAGCTCATCGCAAATGGGGAACATGATGCGATGGCGGAATCGGTCGTAGATGTGGTCAGGCCGTTCTTCCTTGGCGATGACGAGTCCGGTGGCGTTGAGGAGTTCGGGGGAATAGCCGCGGGTTTTCGCCCAGTTGGTCAGGGTATCCCAGCCTTCCGGCGCCAGGCCCAGGCGGTATTTTTGGATGGTTTCGTCGTCAATGCCGCGATTGGCGAGGTATTCTCTGGCGAGTTCTCCTTCCGGACTGGAGAGGACGCTTTGGAAGAATCCCGCCGCCTCGTCCAGCAGGCGCATCCCGTCGTCGCGGAATTTGCGTTTCTGCGCGTATTCCGGACCATTGGCGAAGTCGTCCGCTTCAGGAATGGCGATGTTGTAGCGGTTTGCCAGCCAGGTGACTGCGCCCACGAAATCTGTATTGACCAATCCTTGGACCAGCTTGATGATTCCGCCGCCGACACCGCATCCGAAACAGTGGTAGACTTGCTTGGAGACGTTGATATGGAAGGATGGCGTCTTCTCGTTATGGAACGGACAGCAGGCTTTGAAGGTGTTGTCGCCGGCCTTCTTGAGTTCCAGATGGAAGGCGCGGGCCACATCCACGATGTCGGCGCGCTGGAAAATCTCGTCGATGGTCTGCTGCGGGATTTTCATGACGCTATCGTTTGTTCAGTTTTCGAAGCCTTGCCGTGATTCTGCGGCAGCTTTCCGTGTCATTGGCTGCCTGCTTTTGGACGAGGCACGCGATATAGTATTTCCGTGCGTTGGCGGTATCGTTCAGATAGAGGTCGTGCGTGACAGCCAGATTCTGCAGCAGCACTTCGTTTCGGGAATCCAGGGAGAGTCCATGCTGGAAGAAGGTGACGGCCAGTTTCGCGTTCTGGCGTTGCAGGGCCAGAATGCCCAGGCAGTTGTAGAGTTCCGGCCATTGGGAGTAGGGGGCTTTGATCTGCAAGGGCTGGAGGATGCCGAGCGCCTGCTTCTGGAGATTGTTGTTCACATAGCAGCGCCCCAGGAGCATCTGGATGCGCGGGCGGTTGGGATCTTTGGCGGGCACCAGTTTATAGGCCCGTTCCAAAGGATCGATGGCGTCGCGAAGCTGGTTGTTTTCTACGAGCGCCCAGCCGTAGAAGAGCCAGGTGTCGTAGCGGTCAGGCGCACTCTTCGTGAGTTTCGACAGGTTGTATAACGCCTGCTTGCGGGCGCTCTCCCGGTTTTCCATGAGAAAATGGCAATAGTTGCCGAGGAGGATGGCTTCCGGCATGTCCGGTGCGTATTCCAGGCATGTCTCCGCATATTTGGCGGCTTCTGCGTATTGCTGCTGTGCAGCCGCTTCGACAGCCAGATGCATCTGCTGGGATAAATCAGGCTGGGCGCAGGAGGCCAGCCCAAGGAGCAGGGCGGCGCCAAGGGCGAAGAAAAGAAGATGGAGGGAACGGAAAAACACGGGAAATTTTTGAGTGATGGAAATGCAGATGGGCGAATCTCGGGGTGCGTGTCCGTCGAATCTCGGGGTGCGTGTCCGTCGCGCCCCGCAACAATGGGGGAACTAGTTGTTTTGCAGGAGTTCCTTGGCGTGTGCGACGGCGGCGGCATCGGTTGCGTCTGCGCCCAGCATCCGTGTGATTTCCAGAATGCGTTCCTTGGCATTTAAGGGGCGCATGGCGGTGATGGTGCGGTCTTCCTCCACGCGCTTTTCCACCAGGAACTGCCGGTCGCCGGCAGCGGCGATAAGCGGCAGGTGCGTAATGGAGAAGACCTGGTGTTTCTTGCCGACCGCATGGAGTTCTTCGGCGACGGCTGCGGCAGTTCTTCCTCCGATGTTGGCGTCAATTTCGTCAAAGACCAGCACGGGAACGTCATCCACGTCGGATAGGACAGTCTTGATGGCCAGCATGACGCGTGCGACTTCTCCGGAGGAGGCTGCCAGCCGCAGTGGGGCGATGGGTTCGCCAAGATTGGGGGCAAAGAAGAACTCCACGGCATCGGCGCCAGTGGCGCCTGGCGCGGCTTCCGCGACGCGCACTTCGAAGAGCGCCTTCTGGAAGCCAAGATTCTGGAGTTTCGCGGTAATGGCAGGGGCCAGCGCGTCGGCAGAGGCTTTTCGTTGGGCGGTCAGGCGTTTGCAGGCATCGAGATGCTTTTTGACGGCTGTCGCTTCCTTTTCCTGCAGGGCCTCCAGGTCCGCAGCGCGGCTGGCTGCCTTGGCCAGGCGTGTACGCAGACGCTCAGCTGTCGCGAGGACATCTTCCAGAGTGGCGCCGTAGCGTCGTTTCAACTTTTGGATCAACTCGATGCGGTCATTCATTTCCTGAAGGGCCTCGCCGTCGAAATCCAGGGTCCCCGCATAGTTCTCCAATTCGTATCCCAGGTCGCTCAAATCATTGGAAATGCCGTCCAGGCGATTCTGGAACTCCTCGCCTTTGGCGGGATCCAGCTGGGCGAGCTCCTCGGCTTGGCGGATCCAGGGGACCAGGATGTCCACCAGGGAATTGTCTCCCTGGGAGAGTCCCTGCGCAAGGGAGCCCGCCAGGGATTGGAGCCGCGCGGCATTGGCCACCAGGCGGTGCCGTTCCAGAAGTTCCTCCTCCTCGTTGGCCGTGAGTCCTGCGTCGTCAATCTCTTTGAGCTGATGTGCGAAGAGCGCCTGCTCTTCGGGGTTCAGTCCATCCTGCTGGAGGTCGGCCAGCGCTTTCCGCGTGGCAATGACCTCGCGCCAGGCGGCGGAGACTTCCTGAAGGAGCGTGTCGTCGCCGCAGTAGAGATCCAGGAGCCGGAGTTGCTTGGCGGGCGCCAGAAGGGAGTGGCTTTCGTTGGGACCATGGATGTCAATGAGGAGTTCCCCGAACTCTTTCAGGATGGCTGCCGTGACAGGAGAGCCGTTGATGAAGGCGCGGGAGCCGCTTTCGGTGACCGTCCGCCGCAGGAGAAGGCGTCCGTCCTCCACAGGCGGAAGGCCATACTGATCCAGTTTCGCTTCCAGGCTTTCTTTCACTGCGGGATGCCACATGGGGACGACGAAGGAGCCGGCGACTTCGCAGGAGGCGGCGCCGCGTCGGATGAGAGACGCAGGGGCGCGTGCGCCCGCCAGGAGCTTCAAGGCACCCAGGATCAGCGATTTTCCTGCGCCGGTCTCTCCGGTGACCGTGAGGAATCCGGGAGCGAAGTCCAGCTGCAATTCGGTGACAAGCACCAGGTTTCGGATGAAAAGGGACTCCAGCATGGGAGGATTGCGATGTGTTTCGCCAATACACAAAATCCCAATGGCCATTTTGCGGGCGGCCATTGGGAAATTGTTTCGAAAACGCGAGGAAGGGCTACTTGTTGCCTTCGGCCAGGCCGTTCTCGGTCATGTACTTGTAGCTCTGCTCAATGGCGGTCCACATGTCGATGTTGCAGTAGTCCAGCTCGACGATGACGGCTTCCACCTGGGCGGGGGCGGCCTTGATCAGCTCGGGGATGGGCAGGGTGCCGGTGCCAAGAGGCAGCAGATCGATCTTCTGGTCCAGCAGGCCGTTCTTGTATCCGGCTTCGCCTTCTGCCTGCTTCTGCTCGCAGATGCCGTCCTTCATGTGGAGGAGGATGGTCTTGTCGGCGAACTTCTTCAGCATTTCGACGGGATCTTCCTTGCCGTAGTTGGTGGACCAGAAGCAGTCCATCTGGATCTTCACGTCGGCGGGGATCATTTCGCGGTAGATTTCGTAGGCGAGGCGTCCGTCGAAGCGCTGGAACTCGAACCAGTGGTTGTGCTGGAAGAGCTCATAGCCGTTGCGATGCAGGATCTCGTAGATCTTGCAGGTGTTCTCGGCGGTCTCCTTGATGGCGTCCAGGTCCTTGAAACTTCCCGTGCCATAGCCGCAGACGACGCGCTTCAGGCCCAGTTCATCGGCGATGTCCATGCACTCGGCCACGTTGTTGATGCTTCCGGCCCAGGGAGTATGGCTGGAGACCATGTCCATGCCCAGGTCGTTGATGATCTTGCGGAACTCGCGGGGGCGGATGTCGAAGCATCCGGCGGGCTAGACCAGTTTCTAGCCGATCTGGGCCACGCGCTTCAGAACGCCCAAAAAGTCTTTTTGCGAGTATTCACGGAGGGAATAGAGCTGAACGCCAAGAGGAAGAGTCATGTTTCTTTAGTAAAGAATCGGGGACTGGATGAAGGATGAGACGGAGATAGGGAAAAATTCTCCATTAGATAAAAGACTAAATATAACTATTTTTGAACAAGTATCAAGTATTGTCGTATGGAAAAAGGAAATATTGAAGTTGAAATGTGGGAAGACATCGCCAGTATGAAAACTTTGCTTTATATTGGACGGGTTTCGTTTTTTTGAGGGACTTGATCATTTCCTTTTCGCCTTTTATTCTTCGGTTGCCATGAAAGTCGCGCCCCGTCTTACATCCTTTTTGGGACGACTCAAGTTGTCCATCTTCTCCGCGCTGGCTCGGATGATATACCATCGTCGTCGGAGCGAGAAGGTGATCATCTTTGAAAGCAACAGTGATTTTTCGGATAATCCGCGGGCGTTGTTTGACTATATGGTCCAACAAGGACTGGACAAGAAATACCAGCTGGTATGGATTGTGAAGGACATGGAGGTTGTCAAACCGTTCCGGCAAGAGTATCCGAACGTTCTCTTCATTCCTTTCCATCGGAGTGGGTTGAATGCAGGCTATCTCCTGATGATGTATTATTTCTCCATTGCCAGTTTCGCCTTCTATTCCCACAAGCTGATTGGTATTCCGTATAAAAAGAGTCAGGTGCGTGTATTCATGACACACGCTGCCGTGCCGGTCAAGGATTCCCGCGACCAGTTCTGGCCCGCAGACCAGAATACGTATATCCTTTCCACATCCGAATTTGCCGCGTATTATCGCTGCCTTTCCTTCCGGGGCGGGATTGAACGCTGCCGTTTCCTCGGCTTTCCGAGAAACGACAAGCTCTTTCTGGACGGCACTGAGCTGAAAAAGCGTCTTAAGCTGGATAGATTCCGTAAGCTTATTCTCTGGATGCCGACCTTCAAGCATTCTACGGGACATCGAGATGATTTTCATTCTAAGGAGAAGAAGGACATCTCTTTGCTGACCGCGGAGAATTTGGCTGTCGTCAATGAGTGTCTTGCACAAGCGAACATTGGTTTGGTCATAAAGTTCCATCCCGCACAGAATCTGAAATTTGTGGAAGATGTGAACATGAGCCATATTGTTACGATTGACAACAAGAAGCTGATATCCTTGAATCTGCCTCTCTATACGTTGCTCGGTTGCGCCGATGCCTTGATGACGGACTTTTCTTCTGTCTATTTCGATTATCTCCTCCTGGACAAGCCATTGGCCTTTGAATTGACGGACAAGGAGTCCTATGCTTCCGGAATTGGTTTCCTCATGGAGGAGCCTCTGGATTTCATGCCAGGGAGCAAGATCTTTTCGCTTCAGGACCTGCTGAAGTTTATTCATGACCTGGATGAGTCTCGCGATCCATTCCGCAAGGAGCGTGAGATTCTTCGTTGGAAGACACACAACCATCTGGACGGCGATGCGTCTCGGCGCATTGTCGAATATTTGAAGCTTTAGGAAACCCCATCGCATGAAGCCATACAAGATTGGCTATACTACAGGCGTCTTTGACATGTTTCATGTCGGGCACTTGAATATCCTTCGCCAAGCAAAGGAGATGTGTGATTATCTCATTGTTGGCGTCTCTACGGATGAATTATCGGAGCAGTCAAAGCACAAGCGTCCTGTCATTCCGTATGAAGAACGCGTGGCGATTGTGTCGGCGATTCGCTATGTGGACCAAGTCGTCCCGCAGGAAACCAAGGACAAGTTTGCCGCTTTTGAGAAATATCATTTTGATGCGATGTTCGTTGGCGACGACTGGAAGGGCTCAGAGTTGTTCAACAAATACGAGGCGATGCTGAAGCCCCTTGGGTGCACTGTAGTCTATTTTTCCTATACTCAGGGAACGTCATCCACGATTCTCCGGGAGAAACTCCTGAGCTGATTTTGGCGGGGGGCGCTATTTTCCCCGGCGAAGACGTTTGGAGAGCGCCTTTTCAATGCCGTGATAGAAGGCAAGGTGCTGCGCCGGAGTGAAGTCCGCCTGGGTGACGTATGCCTCCAGAATGTCCTGCCACTCTTCGCGCTGGATTCGGTTGTGCTTGGAATTCAGCAGGAAGAATCCGGCGGAGACCATGTTGCGGATGGCGCCCGAGAGGTTTCGTCGAGGATATTTCTGGGTGCGGTCGTTGTCGATATAGCAGAATCCATCTTGTCCCGGCTGCCAGAAGTAGTTTCCTGGATGGCAGTCGCCGTGGACAAAGCCCGCCTGGTGGAGCTTCGCCAGTTCCTGGCCGATGCGTGCGAGCATCTCGTGGCGCTCCGCTTCATTCAGCCTGGGCAGTCCGTCGTCTCCCGTCAGCCAGTTGCTGACCAGACGCCCCGGGGCGGCGACGGTGATGACCAGGTCGGTGGGATTGCCCAGGAAGCCTCCTTCGCGTTTGCGGGCGGCCAAGAGGACTTTCGGGCAGAGGAAACCTGCTTCGCCCAGTTCTCTGGAGATATTCAGGATGTGGAAGGCCCGGGAGGAACGAAGACGCCACTTCAAGGAAGCGAGGAAGGTCTGATGCTGGTCGCCGATGCCGCGGAGGGTCTTGATGTACCAGGACGGCTTGTTGTCCGGGCGCTGGTAGAGGGCGATTGTTCTCAAGGGGAAGTCCTTGATGATTTTCGTGGTGTGCTCCTGGAGCCACTGATCCAGGGAGGTGTCGGCGAGTTCGTGGCAGTCGTCCAAAACGAATCCCTGCCATTTGTCTGCCTGAAAGGGGAGATAGGTGCTCATGGGGCTTTGTCCTCCAGAAGTTTTACGACGAAGGGCGCCCGACCGCAGAAGTCGTTCTGGTCGCCGAATGCTCGTGTGGCGGCCTTCCGCGCCGGCAGAGTGTCCAGAGACCGGAGCAGGGCCAGGTCCAGGTCTGGCTGGTTGAAGGGCTCCGGCAAAACAGGATTTCCCGCCGGGGCGATGATCGGCGCGAATCCGCAGACTGCGGTGCAGATGACGGGCAGTCCGTTGGCGATTGCCTCGACGAGCACGGAGCCGGCGCCTTCGGATCGGGCAGGATGAAGCATCAGGTCGGCGGCGAGATAGAGGCCGCCCACGCTGTCCCGCGGTGGCAGGGCGGTGACTTCCTCCGGAGACAGGCCGCATTTCTGCGCCAGGGCGTGGAATTTTGCGGGGTCGTTCCGCCCGATCAGCACGAAATGGCATTGACGCCGGCGTTCCGCAGGAAGATGGGCCATGGCCAGCAATGCGCGATCCACGCCTTTCAGCTGGAAACTGGAACTGACGGCCAGGAGAAGAATGGTGTCGTCGGAAAGGCCAAGGGCCTGGCGTTCCTGACGGCGGAGTTCCTGCCGACGGGATTCTTCTGTAGGCGGGAGGCTGCCGCCGTCCATGTCTGGCGGCAGGAGGACGAAATGTTCGGCGGGAAGTCCATAGACTTCCTGAAAATCCTGAATCTGCCGCTGGCTGATGACAAGCACTTTCCGTGTTTCCGGGGAAAGAAGGGTCGCCTTTTCCTGGGCGAGCAAAGCGCGGTAGCGTGGGAAGAGCGTCCGTGCCAGCCAACAGTGCTTGCGGCTTACGGCCTTTGCCATGCACTCGTCGCCCGCAAAATAGAATTTCGCGCCGGGGATGCGGTTCATGGCGAGTTCGCTGTCGTAGCCATGGGAACGCTCCTGGGCGACAAGGCGGGAAAATTCCGCCATCTTCGCCATGTTGCTCCAGGCGTGCAGGGGAGGAGTCAGGCGGATTTCCAGTCGCGGGCAGGCGGGCGTCTCGCCTTCCCAGCGTGTCGTCAGAAAGACGACTTCATGGCCGGCACGGCAGGCGGCCATGGCGATGCGCAAGGCGTCTTTCTGCAGTCCTCCCGTAGGGAAATAGCGGAAGATGGAGAGCAGAATGCGCATGGGCTACCAGAGGATGGTCTCGGCGGGGAAGACGGGGCCTTCCTTGCAGGAGCGAAGATACTTCCAGCCCTCCGGGGTGGTTTCGTCCTTGACCTTGAGGACACAGCCGAAGCAGGCGCCGACGCCGCAGCACATCCGTTCGTCCAGGCTGACTTCGCAGAGGCTTCCAGGGGCGTTTGCTGCCGCCATGAGGGCGACGGCCTTCAGCATCGGACGCGGGCCGCAGGCGGCCAGGAAGGCGTCGGGCGAGCTCTTCAGGAGTTCTTCCAGAAGGACGGTGATGCGGCCTTGAACGCCCAGGGAGCCGTCGTCGGTGGAGATACGGACTTCGCAACCTAGTTCGGCGAACTCTTTGGCCAGGAGGATGTCGCCTTGGGAGCGCGCCCCCAGCAGCGCCACAGGCGGCTTGCGGCCGGATTCCACGGCACGCCGTGCGGCGAAGAGCATTGCCGCGCAGCCATAGCCGCCGCCCAGCAGGCAGCAGTCGCGGTCCTGGGGGAGGGGAGAGAAGCCGTGTCCCAGCGGGCCCATGAGGTCCAGTTCGGCGCCGGGAAGGATGTGCGGCATGGCGTTGGTGCCGGTGCCGACTACCTTGTAGACCAGGGTCAGCGTGTCGCCTTGGACATCGCAGATGCTGAAGGGGCGTCGCAGGATGTGCCCTTCCAGCTGGGGGACCTGGAGGTGGATGAACTGGCCGGGCTGTGCGTCCTGGCAGATGGCCGGGGCGTTCAGCCGCATCCGCCAGTAGCTTCCTTGGAGACGTTCATTGGAAAGGACCTGGCAGGGAATTTGGTGGGGAGCTGTGGACATGGGGACCGATTATTCTTGGGGGAAGGGAGAAAGGGGTGTCTTTTGCCGTTTTTTCCGCAGACGTTCCTGGGCGGCGGCGAGGATGCTCTGGAGTGCGCTGCCGGATGGCCAGCGGGCGGCCTTGGCATAGTGCTCCAGAAAATGCCTGCTGGCTTCCTCGCCGAAGCGCTTCAGGATGCTGTACGCCATCTGTGCCAGATTGCGGCGTTGAAGGTGCTTCCGGAGGATGGCGGGAGGCAGCCAGGTGCGATCGTTGTCCAGATAGACCAGTTGCTTCCGGCTGTCGTCAAAGCATAGGTTGCGGAGAATGCAGTCGCCGTGGACGAAGCCCGCCTGGTGGAGGTTGCGCAGTTCGTCGGCGAGGAATTCCGCCAATGTGCTGTCCGTGAAGACGTCGGGAAGGACGTCCCAGAGGTTGGGCAGGGGGACTTCGGCGGATACGAAGATGTCCTGGGGGATGCCGCCTACGCGCCGCCGGACGGCGAGCACGGGCGGCGGGCAGAGGAAGCCCTTCTCCAAGAGCGCCTGGGATGCTTCCCAGGTCTCCAGGGCCCGGGAGGGGCGGCAGACCCATTTCAGCCAGGAGAAGAGCTCTTTGCGGTGCATTCCTGCATCCGTGAGGGCGCGGATGTCCTTCAGGTAGATTACGCCCAAGGGAGTGTCTATGCGGCGGACATCCCGGCTGTCGTAGTGGACAACCATCGTGCCGGGATTGGCGGCCAGCCAGGCGTCAAGCTCATGAAATAGCCTTGCCCAGTCGTCACTGGCGACCCGCCCGTGCCAGCCGGAGGATTGGAAAGGAAGAGAAGGCATGAAGAAGAGGTGAAGGGGTTGTCTTTTCATAGAATATAATCGGAAAACAGTGGATTGAGGCGAGTCGAGGAGGGAAATGAAGGGAACATTGCGCCGCCGTGGACTTTTCCTCGAAAAGGCGGTTTTCATAGGGGACGAATGGGGAAAGAGCGCCGCATTTCAAGACGGTTCTCCGTTGTCTTCCTGATTTGACATAGATTTTGCGCAATAATTCCATGTGTGACGGTTGCAAAAAGAAAGCATACGTTTATAATAAAAGAAAAGTGCAAGAACCACCTCATGGCGGTATTGAACGGTTGAAATCGCTTCTGGAACCTCAAAAAAGGAAAAAACAAAATGAAGAAATCCTTCACATTGATTGAATTGCTGGTCGTGATCGCGATCATCGCGATCTTGGCCGGTATGCTTCTTCCCGCCTTGAGCGCCGCGCGCGCAAAGGCCTGGACCGTTTCCTGTGTCAGCAACTACAAGCAGATTGGCCTGGCCGTCTTCCTGTATGCGGATGACAACAAGCAATACTATCCCTGGAGCCCGATCGGCACAAAAAAGTTTACGGACTCTGGTTATTGGGATGGTGTGGACTTTGGACGACTCCCTGCCGTGCTGCTGACCAAATATGTCGATGCCAAACTTTTTGTCTGCTCGGCGGAATCCAATCCGAGAAACTACCTGCCCTATTCCCTCACGCTTGATTTGGCTTCCTCGGATCTTTCCAATGACAAAGAAGGATGCAGCGTGGTCTTTAATGAAAAATCTGCCGGCACGATTCCCACGAAGATTTCGGCCATCAAGGCTCCGACAAAATTCTTCATGGCAACGGAAGGCAAATACCCAGGCCAGAGCAATTTGGTGCATTTGTCACTCATTACTCCTCATGCAACCTACGACGGGGCTCCGCATGACAAGATGCGCCGTGATTGGGACCATGGCAATGGAAAGGCCAACTTTCTGCTGGGTGACGGCCACGTTGAAACAACCGATACCCACAAGAACCTTTCTGACGTCTACGTCCAGTATTTCAAGGACAGCGAACCTACTCACCAGGATGCAAATTAGTTTTTGCGCTTAGGTTCGTATTCCATCGACGCTTCATGTCGTTGCGACGGACATGGGGAGTGATACTAAACAAGGGCATTTGCAGTGTCGAAGACAGGGCAAATGCCTTTTTTTAGCGAGCTATATACCTAAGTTGCCGTTATTGATTGGCGATACGGACTTGTCCCGGGCCCGAGGCGCAAGCCTCGGGAAAACGCAGCGTCAGAACACGCAAGCGACATAAGTATGTAATTCCTTTTTTTAGCCTAACCAATGCAGGAAAGAGCAACCATGAACATTCCACGTGGCGAATATCCTCGTCCGCAGTTTGTGCGTGATGCGTGGCAGAATCTCAATGGTGAATGGAGCTTCGAGTTCGACTTCGGGCTCAGTGCACTGGAGCGCGGGCGCCAGAACGCGACGGGGTTCGACAGGAAGATCCTCGTCCCCTTCTGTCCAGAAAGCGATCTTTCCGGCGTAGGGTACAAAGATTTCTTTGAAGGCATCTGCTACCATCGCATGCTGGATATTCCTGCGCAATGGGGCGGGAAACGCATCATCCTCCATTTCGGCGGCGTGGATTACGAGTGCCACTGCTTCATTGATGGCAGGGAGGCAGGCGTCCACTATGGCGGAAGCGTCTCTTTCAGTTTTGACGTGACCGCCTTCGTCCAGGCTGGCAAGAGACACAACCTGGTGCTGGTCGTACGGGACTTCCTTCGCAAGGGCGTGCAGCCCTCGGGCAAGCAGTCCTACGAGTTCAAGTCCAATGGCTGTAGCTACACCCGCACCACGGGCATCTGGTCCACCGTCTGGATGGAGGCATTGGATATGCTTGGCCTCCGGGGTTGCCGTATCACGCCCGATCTGGATGACGGCGCGTTCCACTTTGAACCCGCATTCTACGCCGAGTGCCGGGGGCGCCGCATGCGCATCCGCGTCCTGGCGGACGGCACAGAAGTCGGCAGCGCCGAAGTCGCAGGCAACACCGGCGTTCGCGCCACTGTCAAGCTCAGCCGGATACGCCCATGGTTCCCCAAGACGCCCTTTCTCTACGACATTGAGTACACCGTCATCGAAGCCTCCGGGAAGGTGGTCGACACGGTCGCCGCCTATGCAGGATTGCGGAAGATACACATCGAGGGCGATCGCGTCTTCCTCAATAACAAACCCATCTTCCTGCGCTTTGTGCTGGACCAGGGCTTTTATCGCAAGGGTGTGTGGACTGCTCCCACCGACGAAGATCTCAAGCAGGACATCCTGCTCTCCCAGGCCGCGGGTTTCAACGGGGCGCGGCTTCACCAGAAGGTCTTCGAGGAGCGTTTCCACTATTGGGCCGACAAGCTGGGCTATCTGACCTGGGGCGAAACGCCCTCCTGGGGCATCATGGCCCTTGACCATGGATGCAACGACTATCCCGCCTCCATTGTCTACGAGAGCATGCTCAATCTCCTGCATGAGTGGCGCGAGATTGTCGAGCGGGACTACAACCATCCTTCCATCATCGCCTGGACGCCAACCAACGAGACGCACGTAGGCCGCAACAATCTGGAGCTCTTCAAACGCTGCATCACCGAAATCTACGATGCGACCAAACAGTTGGATCCCACCCGTCCCTG
The DNA here is from genome assembly GCA_024405215.1 of Lentisphaeria bacterium. Classification (GTDB taxonomy): domain Bacteria; phylum Verrucomicrobiota; class Lentisphaeria; order Oligosphaerales; family Oligosphaeraceae; genus UBA1724. The sequence goes on from JAKSPB010000022.1 coordinate 53,196, forward strand.
CAACGAGTGCAGCGGATATGTCCATGTGAAGACGGACTTCTGGACCGTGCATATCTACCGCAAGAATGTGCAGGAACTCAAAGCCGCCTTGGAACCCGCCGACGGTTCGCCTGTCTGCACCACATTCCCCGTCGACAATTCCAATGACTTCGAGATGGCCGCCTACAAGGGGCAGCCGTATATCAATGACGAGTTCGGCGGATTCCTCTTCCTGCCGCCCAAACTGACCGGCAAGTTTGCCGACAACACCTGGGGATACTATGGCGTGGAGATCAAGACCGAGGAGCAGTTCCACGACATCATCGCCGAACAGGTCAAATACATGGTTGATCTGAAGAAATGCTCCGGATTCTGCTACACGCAGCTTACCGATGTGGAGCAGGAGCAGAACGGTGTCCTTACTTTCGACCGGCTGCCAAAAATTCCGCTTGATAGGCTCAAAGACGCCTTCGGCTATCTTGGCGACCGTCAGGATGAAGACCTCTGACGGCACGGGACTGCAAGGCAGGGGCTGTTGCAAAACTTCATTCAGAGGATGCGGCAGCCCCCTTTTGCATTTATGCCCAAGACTTATGAGTCTTTTGCAAAAGTCCATTTGAAGGCACTTTTCAGGAAGTCCTGAGGCGGTTTGCTTCAAGTGCGCCAATGCTTGCCCGCTACGACGCGAAGTACTTGGAGAAAATGTCCAGAAAGAGCGAATAGGGACCAAGGCGACTTTTGCAAAAGGCTCTTATATTTATGGTCATGTTCAGGAGCCTGGCATGTTCGGTTTCACAACCTGGCAAAGATATTCTCTTCTTTGCTCAGGCATTCCGTCTGATGAGGAGCGGAAACGACAAGACTTTCTTCATGTTCTGAAGTTTCCCTGACAGAAATACTGCTATTTCACCAAAACGTTCTATCCTTCGCCGCCATTTCTATCCTCCTGAATCTTTGCGAAGGGTGACGGCTGTGAAGGTTTCAACTTTATTTGCGGCAGTCATGCTTGCGTTTTTGCGGCGGATTGTGTTACTGCGCATTTTTCGCGGCCTGTCACGCCCTTGCGGCGTAAATTCCATATCAGGATATTCATCACCGTGGCGTTTGCAAATCGGCCAGGTTTCCCGGTGGTAGGTTTGGCCAGATATGACACACACTTTGCATAGCTTTGACTCGTATCAAGATTGAAATAAAAGACATGCAACTTAAATTAGGAGCAAAGACAATCAGATTTCTTGGGAAAGACCTGTCTTGGCGCGGGCAACTCCCTATATGCTTTTTTTTTTTTTTTTTCTACCATTTTAATCTTTTTTTTTTTTTTTTCTCCAATAAACTGCAGCTCGCACGACATTTACTTCAACCGTAGCA
>JAKSPB010000023.1 GCA_024405215.1 Lentisphaeria bacterium
AACATGAGCATGAGCATGAACATGAACATGAGCATGAACACATCCATGAGCATGAGCATGAACACATCCATGAGCATGAGCATGAACATGAACACCATCATCATGAGCACCGTCATCTGGCGGAGATTCGCGGGATTCTTTCCCGTGGCGAATTGTCGGATACGGCCCGTGCGCTGGCTCTGAAGATCTTCGGCATTGTGGCGGAGGCGGAGGCCAAGGCCCATGGCGTTCCCGTGGAGGAGGTCCATTTCCATGAAGTCGGCGCCATTGATTCCATTGCGGATATCGTTGCGACGGCGGTGGCTCTGGATGAGCTGAAGGTGGATGGCTGCGTGGTGGTCGGCCTGACCGACGGTTGCGGCACCATCCGCTGCGCCCATGGGGATCTGCCGGTGCCGGTGCCAGCGGTGGCGAATATCGCCGCAGCCTATCGTCTTCCCTTGCGTTCCACTGCCATTCCCACGGAATTGGTGACTCCCACAGGCGCCGCCATTGTCGCCGCTTTGCGTACGCAGTCAACCATGCCCTCCCACTACCAGATCTGCGGCATGGGGCAGGGCGCAGGCGAGCGGGAGATCGGCCAGCCCAATGTCCTTCGCACCATGCTTCTGGAAGAACTGGCGGACGCGCCTGCCGCGGATGGCGTCTGGGTTCTGGAGACCAATTTGGATGACGCTACGGGCGAACAGCTGGCCTTTACGCAGGAACTGCTACTGGAACATGGCGCACGGGATGTCTTTTTCCTGCCAATTACCATGAAGAAATCCCGCCCCGGCTGGATGCTCCAGGTCATTTGCGATGAGGAAAAAATCTCCCTGATGGAGGAGATTGTCTTTGCCAACACCACCACCATCGGGATTCGCCGGCATTTTTGCCAGCGCGTCTGTCTGCAGCGGGAGATTGTCACGGTTTCCACGAAGTGGGGCGAGGCCCGGGCGAAAGTCGTGAGGCTGCCGGATGGTGCAAAGCGCGCCTATCCGGAATACGAGAGCGTCCGGCAGTTGTCCAAGGCATCAGGCGTGGGGTTCCAGGATGTCTACGAGACGATTCGTCGTCGGATACAGGAGTAGCGGATGGGAGTGATTCGTCGGCAAACGAAGAGAAACGGCGGTGTCCCGCTGATGGCCTGGGTTGTATTGGCGGCCATGATCGCCATTGTCATCGGGACGTGTCTCGTGATGACGACACGGTTGAAGAATGTCTTCGCCGTGGAGGAGCGCGTCAATCAGACTTGGGCGATTCTCCAGACGGAGAAGCTCAGTTTCTTGACGACGCAGCGTCAGGAGTGGCGTGCGCAGATCAGTTCTACCCAGGCTGCCTGGTTCGGGATTGAAGAAGCGCAGGGATCCGTCCTGGCGGATGTCTTCTATGGCTATGACATGGGGAAATTGTCCCAGGGGGATATTGCCGTAGAGGAAGACGGTACGGTTGTCATCCAATTCCCGTCACCGGAAATCCTGACGGTTTCCCTGCGTCCCGAAACATACGAAAACGTTACCAAGCGCACGGGATTGATGAAGCTGAAGAGCTTGGTGTCCGACGGCGACGCCGAGATGCAGAAACGTCTGGCGTCGCTGAAACGGGATGTGCTGCTGGATATGCTGCAGAATCAGCATTTGGATTTCCAGGAGCTGGAAGATGGCATCCGGCAGTTCCTGGATCCGCTCTTCGAGGCGCAGGACATTCCCTATCGGCTGGAGTTTCCGGAGAGGGCGCCGCAGAAGGCGATTCTGGACTACTATAAAAAGAACAAGGAGACGACCTGAACGAACGGAAATCCGGATAGCAAAAGAGGCAAAAGGGAAATACGGATAGCAAAAGAAGCAAAAGGGAAATCCGGATAGCAAAAGAGGCAAAAGGGAAATCCGGATAGCAAAAGAAGCAAAAGCCTTCGGCGTTACGCCGAAGGCTTTTTGTGTATTTTGTGTATTTTGCGCTCCCGCCGCAGGCGGCAATGTTTTGCGTATTTTGTGTATTTTGCGCTCCCGCCGCAGGCGGGAGCCTTAGGGAATTGCATCCATAAGGTGCCTGCGATTCCCCGAGGTTTGCGCCTCGGGCGCAGGACAAGTCCGCATCGTCGATCGATAACGGCGACTTAGGGATATGGTTCCCTATTTTTTCAAGTAGATAAGTGCGCAGTTGTATCCCTTGACGGGGACGGTCAGGCGGTTCCTTTCATCCACGGGGAGTTCCGCGCCGGTTTCCGCGTTTACGGCGGTATAGGCTTCAGGAAGCTGGAAGGAGCCTTCGCCGTCTAGGGAATCCAGGTTTCCGACCATGAGCAGGGCCTCTCCGTCGGCACGTTTTACGTATGTCCCGCGGATCTTTCCGTCAGCCGGCTGCCCGACGGGATTCGTCGTGTCCCAGGCGGGCCAGACTTGTGTGTCCGCCCGTCCGTATCCGAAGGCGAAGACGGCGTCTCGCAGCGTGAAGAATCTCTGTGTGCGTGTCAAGCCTGTGTCATTTTGCGCCAGCAGTCCGTATGCGAAGCAGGTGGCCAGGAGACTGTTTGTGGCGGCGGCGCCATTGGCGCCGGTGGAGTTGATGAGGACAAAAGGCGTGGTGCCGGTTTGCGTGCCCAGGGAATTGCAGCGGATGTATGCGTCCGGGAAGCGTTCCGGGTAGGGGCGGTCGCCGAAATTCATCTCCCAGTCCAGGGAATGGGAGGCCAGGGAAAGCCACGGAATGACGTTGCAGTCGGTCATGTGGATCATCAGCAGGGGGCGTCCGTTCATCATGAGTCCCTTCTCGTAGGAGACGGTGGCGGCGCGGCGGACGAGTTCCCGGACGGAGAAGATGGGCCAGTATGGGGTGTCGTCGCCGTAGGGACTGAGCGCGGGGTCCCAGCAGAGCATGTCGAAGAGGTTGTCGATGTAGAGGGCGTTCCAGCCAAAGGGGAGGAGCCGCAGGGTGTTCCAGAGGAGGAAGTCGCAGAAGTTGTTGTCGGGATTGCAGCTGGTTTCGTTACGGAAGCTTCGGGCCGGGCGCCAGGGGCCATTGAACCATTCGTCCACGTACATCTCCCATTCCGGCCAGTCCGGGCAGCAGGAGCGTGGATTCATGTAGGCGAATCTGATTTGCAGGGCCTTCCAGAAACAGCATCCCTGATACATTCGTGTGATGAGGTCGTCGCCGGGATCAGGTTCGCCGGTGTACCACTTGGAGTAGTTCTCGTCGGTCATTCCGATCTTTTCCAGATGTTTCCTGGCGAAGGCCTCCACCTCTTCTTTGGTTTTCCATTTCGCTTCGGTCAGGAACTTGACGAAGGACCAGTCGCCATTGGGCACCTGCACCAGACCGTCGTCGAAGCGTGCGCCGAGGAAGCGGACGAAGTTGTTGAGGTTGTAGTCCATGCAGATGGCCTCTGGTGGATTCTGGCAGTTGTACATGGTGCCGTACTGGTTGCGCCAATGGGACACCTGTGGACGGGTTGGCGTAGGCTGCAAAGCGAAGACATACTGCCGGGGCGCGTCCAATCGGAAGGCGTGGTTTGCCAGGTTCAGGCGGAAGATGGCGGTGTCTCCCTGGCGCAGGATCTCCTGCGCCGCTGTCTCTGGCGCGCGTTCCCATTTGGCGGGGGATTCGCAGACAAAGGCAAGGCCCTTGTAGAGCTCGCCTAGCCAGATATAGGGGCGGAAACCGCGAAGCGGGACGCCTTTGCCACTGTCGTCCAGGCTGTTCCAGACGACACCGTCCTTTTGCGGCAAAGCTGCATGGGTGTTCATGCGCATTCCGTTGCCCAGTGTGGAGACAAATTGGATATTTTCGCTTTTCAGCGGGATGTCCAGTCGCATGTCGTTGAGTGTCACGGCCTGTTTGGGGGTGACCGTCAGCGTCGCCTTGCAGAAGCCGTCGAAGTCATATTCCTGCTTCAGGGTGAAGGCGACCTTGCCTTCCCAATCCAATTGGCTTTCCAGCGTGAATTGGGCATCGGAACTCTGCAGGATTGTGGGAGCGCCCACGGGTTTTGCCGCAATGCCGTCCAGCGTCAGTGTCACGGGAGCGGCCAGCAGGTTTTCGTCTTGCGCGAAGATTCCGTCCCAGAGTCCGGAGGTGCCGATTTGCCAAGCTGTCTGCAAGGCGGAAAGGCGGCCATTGGCGTAGGTCAGGGGGATGTATGGAGGCAGGACGGTGCGTTTCCCTCCCAGATTCTGTCCCTGCCAGGGGAATTTCCGGATGGCGAAGTCATGACGGACGATTTGCGGCTGGCCTTGCGCATCGGTGAAGATCGCCTCCAGATTGTAGCGGCCTTCGGGGAGTTCGGGAATTTCCCAGAGATCCTGGAGCTTTGAGGCAGGGAAGGGATGCACATTGTGCACTTCGCCTTGTTCGTCCACAATTCGGAAATCGGCGTCTTTGAGCCCGGAGAGTTTCTTCGCATTGCCGCAGGTAAGTCTCGCCTTGATGAGATGCCGGCTGGGATAGAGCGCCAGGTCCAGGACGTATGGCGGGTCGGGATCCACAAATCCGACGCCCCGATTCGCCTCCCAGCAGAAGTCACGCTGGTAGAGGGGCTTGCCGTCGGCCACGTTGGTGATGGTGGACTGGAGGAGGCGTTCCAGTGGCTGGAAGATTCCCCGGATCTGCGCGGTTACTTCCTTGCCTTCTTGCGGAGTGAGGGTGGTGTTCAGGCTTCGCGGCGGATCGTTGGAGATCATTTGCGCGTCAACCTTGACCTGGGCATCTGCCAGGCCGGGGTTGGCTGCGGACCATTGGATTTCATAGCCCGTTCCCTTCCAGCGTGGCCCGAGGGTCTTGAAGCCTACTGCGGGGATTCCCTTTTCGGGAACGAATGCGCCGGCCTCCCCCCAGGACCAGATCACGTGCTCGTCGACATTCTTGAAATCGCGGGCGATTTGCAGACGGTACTTCTGTCCATAGGCAATGCCGTCCAAACCGAAGGCGCTCCAGGGGATGGCGGCCTCGAATTCCAGATATCCCCTCCGCTGGGTGACTGCCGCCCGGACTTCTGGAATTGTGCAGTATCCATCTGCGTTGAAAATAATTGTAGTAAGTTCTTCTTCGCCGAAGGAGACCAGGATGCGGTCGTCTGCGGAGAGCGTCATGGGTGGCTGGGGAAGTTCGCTTTGCTGGGCGAGGTAAAGGAAGTTGTCATCGTATCCAATGTGGTGGTGGACTTCCCGAAGGCTGAACATTCCTGTGGCGCTGGAATAGGAGCCGTATGTAGGAGAGGACATGAGCCATTCGGAAGAGTAGATCTTGCCGTCCACTTCAGGCGGCTGGGGCATGGGCGGCAGACGCAGGTAGGTGGGCAGGGGAAGCTCAAAGGCGCACAGTCCAAAGGAAATTACAGCGAGGAAGAGCAGGGCAATCTGGCGTTGGAAACAGGACCACATGTCTTTTATGTTCGGGAAAATTTGAGGTTATTCTGGAGGAAGTTCTTCCTTCTCAGGAGAAGGAGTCTCTTACGGAAATCAGGACAAAAACAATTCCGGAAATTCTATTTCACTTGAGTGTTAATATAATGTAACATGAGTATCGGATTATGGATTAGGAAAAGCCCGATATTACGCCTGTTTTTTTGATGCATGACGGAGAATTTGATGCCTTTCTACAGGGAGAAGAGAATGGAAGAGTTGTGTTCTCCTGACTTGCTGCGGAAGGATTGCCGTTCTCCTCGGCAAAGCCAACGTCAGGCATTAGATTATTCAATAAAACGAGACGCTTAAGAGAGTCAGGAGGGATTTCCGCCATGCCGAAGGATCTTACTTGCAGCACATATACATTTGAGGATTTGCGTAAAGGGAATTTCCTGTACGTGGACAAGACGGAGTATATCTGGAAGCTCCTGCAACCGTACAAGGCCCTGTACTTCCTCTCACGTCCTCGCCGCTTCGGCAAGTCCCTGACCCTCTCCACGCTGAAGGCCGTCTTCCAGGGGAAGAAGGAGCTCTTCAAGGGCCTGGCCCTCTACGACAAGCCCTACGACTGGAAGGTGCATCCCGTCATCCACGTCTCCATGAGCGGCTGGCTGCTGACGCCCTATGAAAACTATGAGGAGAGCCTGCGGAACATCGTCCTGGAGCAGGCGAAGGAGAACGGCGTCGTCCTGGAGAAGGAGGCCGCGCCCACCATGTTCCGGAAGCTTCTCGCCGCGCTGACCGAAGGCGGCGCGCAGGCGGTGGTGCTCATCGACGAATACGACAAGCCGCTGATGGACAACGTGGGCGCGCCCGACATCCAGCGCTACCTCTCCCTGCTGAAAAGCTTCTATTCCGTCCTCAAGGACCGGGAGCGGGACATCCGCCTCGCCTTCGTCACGGGCGTCACCAAGGTCTGCCACGTCTCCCTCTTCTCCGACCTGAACAACCTCCGCGACATCTCCATGGACGCCGCGTTCGCCACCATGCTCGGCTACACACAGCATGAGTTCGAGGGGAACTTCGCCGAGTGGATCGCCGAGACGGAGCCTCAACAGACGCTTCCCCACGAGCGGTTCCTTGGCAGGATCAAGACCTGGTACGACGGCTTCCGCTTCCATCCCAAGGCGGAGAGCGTCTACAATCCCGTCTCCCTGGCCAGTTTCTTCCAGAACGGCGGCGAGTTCAGGAACTACTGGTTTTCCACGGGAACGCCCACCATGCTCTTCCGCATGATGCGGCAGCAGTCATTCAACCTGCCGTTGACCTTGAAGGAGTCGGTCCCCATGGACTTCTTCGAGGCCTTCGAGATCGACCGCATCGACGCCAAGACGCTGATGTACCAGACGGGCTATTTGACCATCGTCTCCGCCACGCAGCCTCCTGAAGAAATGGACGATGAATGGTGCCCTGTCTATCGTTTGGATTTCCCCAACTACGAAGTCCGCCATTCCTTCAACAGCCACCTGCTGAACTACTACGCCAATCTGACTTTCGGCGACTCCTTCCAGATTCTCGAGCGCCTGGCCAGGGCGGTCCGCGGCGGCGACGTGGCGGGCTTCGTGGAGGAGCTGAAGCGCCTCTTCGCGGGCATCCCCTACGACATGCGCGGCAAGGCGGAGGCGGACTACCAGACCATCGTCTACGTGGTCTTCATGATGCTGAACAGCTACGTGTCGGGAGAGCACCGCACAAGCAGCGGCCGCATCGACCTGGTGCTGACCGCCGCCGAGTGGACGTACGTCGTCGAGTTCAAGATCAACAAGTCCGCCAGGGAGGCCCTGAAGCAGATCCAGAACAGGGACTACGCGCGGCAGTTCCTGGGGCGCGGCCAGCGCGTGGTCGCCGTCGGCATCAACTTCGACACCCGCAAGCGCCAGATCTCCGGCTGGCTCCACGAGGAAGTCGTAGAATAGCATCCTGATTGAAGTGGTATTTATGGCTTACACGACAAAAAAGACACTTCTTCAGCAGATCAAGTCAGGAGACGATGGAGCATGGTACGAGTTCTATCTGGTCTACACTCCGCTGATCAAATTCTGCGGACGCAAACGGGGCATTTCGGAGGATGACCTGGAAGATCTTGTGCAGATGGTGATGGTGCGCTTCCATAAGGCTCAGGAAAATTTCAACTACGACCAGTCAAAGGGACACTTCCGAAGCTATTTGGGCAGAGTGATCAACAGCGCCGTCGACGATTTGCTGAAACGGCGTGGCACAACTACGGAAGAGGTCTTGGAGGATGTGCCCGATGCCCAGGACTGGGTGGCGAACTTGACAGACGAGGAATGGAGGAACTATCTGCAGGAGAATGCGCTGCCGCTTCTCCGCCAGCGTGTCAGCCCCACGACCTACCAGGCATTTGAATTATATGTTCTGAAAAGAAAGTCTCCCCAATTGGTAGCGCAGTTCCTGGATATGGAGGTTACGCAGGTCTATAACGCCAAGGCACGTTGCCAGCGCATGCTTCAGGAGATTGTTCAAACTCTGGAAGGATAGATGGTTGGCTTGTGCATGCGCAAAAGACGCAAATTGCATTTCATGAAAAAGTTAGAAGTCGGGGATAAAAGGAACTGCTGGGAGGGGTATATATGACGTAAAGTGTTTTGGTGTGTCGGCGAAAATCATCCGCAAGATGATGTATATTCGTGGAAATGTGTCGGTTGACATGAGTCTCAAGGTGATTGGATGGACTCCACGAAATCAAAAAACTTCTGAAAAGAGAAATGTTTTTGCAGAAGGATGACAAATTAGGAACATATCGACTGATTGCCAAATGCGGTAGCGGCGCCTGCGGGGAAGTCTGGCGCGCCAAGGCGGAGAACGGACGCTTGGTCGCATTGAAGATTTTTCCCTTGGACAACGGCATGGGCGCAGATGAGGCCAGTGGCATTCAGGAGTATGCCAAAATGCCCAGGCAGCCGAATCTTATTGCGGTATGGGATGTGCAGTTTGTCGATGGCTACTGCTATTATTGCATGGAATTGGCGGATAATATGTCTCCCGAAGCGGATGAATATATCCCGAAATCACTTGACCGCGTGATGGCAAACCAGAAGGGCATGCCTGCCCAAGAGGTCGCGGAACTGGCAATTCAGCTCCTGAACGGTTTGCAGGCAATCCATGATGCAGGATTGGTTCACCGAGACATCAAGCCGGAGAATGTGCTTTTCGTCAACGGCGTGCCGAAGATCGCCGACATGGGCCTGATGGTTCAAAACAACCATTTCAGGACGATGGGCGGGACCATCGGCTATATTCCCCCTGAAAGACTGACAGGAAGGGTGACGGGAGAATACACCAACAATGACGATCTCTATGCCATGGGTAAAATCATCTACTGCCTATGGAGCGGCAATCCCGCAATCATGTTCCCCTCAGTGCCGGACAGATGCCTGGAAAGCGCGATGGATGCCGGAATCAATCGTGTGCTTGGCATCGCCTGCAATACTCATCACAATCACCGTTTCAAAAGTGCAAGCGCCTTTGCAGAGGCACTGAGAAACTACGTGAAGAAGGTCCCTGCCGGTACGCGGACAGGGGGGAAGGCAGGAGGCGGATTGCGCAGGAAGCTTCTCTCTTGGGGACTGCTGCTCATGGCTTTGGGAATCATGGCTTTCGCAGGGGCGTATATGTTGCATTGGCCTGGCGAATATGACTCAAAGTCCGAGGGAGTTGAACAAAAGGACGTAGAGAATGCCGGTGTCCCTCGAAATGACGCAAAGGGGTGGACGCCGTTGATGAAGAATGACAGCGGAAATTCTGTAACCGTGTCAAAGACCACGACAGACGGACAGACGGAGGTGGTGGCAAAGACGCTTTCGGGAAGCGGCGTCAACGAAGCGCTTCCCAACGGCGGTCCTTATGCCGCGACATGGGATTTCGCGGCGGATTGCCCAGGCGTCGTTCCGACGAATATGGCAGTGGACGCGAAAGCCATGGCGGGAAATTATCTTGTCGTCGACCTGGAGACGGGTTCGCATCGATACACGATGTCCGCTCCGGATCTTTCCGACGACACCTGCCGCACGACAGAACTGTGGCTGCGCAGGATTCCGGCGGGGACTTTCATGATGGGCAGTCCGGAAAACGAAGTCGGGCGTTCCGGCGACGAACCGCTTCACGCCGTCACGCTGACGGAAGACTACTACATCGGCGTTTTCGAAGTGACGCAGAAGCAGTACGACCTGCTCTGCCCAAACAACATGTCCGATTGCAAGGGCGACTGCCGTCCCGTGGATAACATCTCCTACGATATCATCAGAGGCACGAAGAAAAAGGAAGGTGCGGGCTGGCCGCTTTATGGTCATGCCGTGGACGAGATGTCCTTCCTCGGGACGCTTCGCAGTAGGACCGGGCTTGTCTTTGACCTTCCGACGGAGGCGCAATGGGAATACGCCTGCCGTGCAGGCGCCGCCACGGCGCTCAATACAGGCAGGAATCTCATGGTGTCCGAACATGATTCGTCCATGAACGAGGCTGGACGATACGGCGGCAACCGTTCCGACGGCATGGGCGGCTACGGCGAGCATACGAAAGTGGGTTCGTATCTCCCTAACGCCTGGGGGCTCTACGACATGCACGGCAATGTCGGCGAATGGTGCCTTGACAGATACGGGGAATACGACCTTTCCATGCGGAACGATCCTGTCGGGGCCATGACAGGAAACGGGAGAGTCATACGCGGCGGAACATGGAACGCCTTCTATGTCTATGCAGGCAACTGCCGTAGCGCTGCACGCGGACAGGACACTTCCGAACGTCCGTTGAACATCTGGGGCTTCCGCGTCGTCTGTCTGCCTTCTGTATCGCTGACAAGACACAAGTTGTCAGTCAACGGCGAAGAGTCGCAATGCCTTGAAGGCGACATGATCACGATAAACGCTCCCGTCAAGTCGGGCTACCTCTTCAAGGAATGGGTAGCCAAGGGGGTGACTCTTTCCGACACGGAATCACAGCTCACTGCCTTCAGAATGCCAGCCAACGATGTCAAGCTGACTGCAAGCTACGAACCGCCTCCTGCGTTGGAAAACACTCTCTATCTTGTCGTGAATCTGATAGATGGTTCGCTGCGATGCACCGATACGGCACCCGACCTCTCCGACGACACATGCCGCACCACGGAACTGTGGCTACGCAGAATTCCAGCAGGCACTTTCATCATGGGAAGCCCGGAATACGAAGTGGGAAGGAAGGAGAATGAAAAACAGCATAAGGTGACAATCAGCAATGATTATTACATCGGCGTTTTTGAAACGACCCAGAGGCAATGGAAGCTTGTCATGGGAACGGATCCTTCCTGTCGGAAAGGCGATTGCCGTCCCGTCGAGACGGTAACCTACGATTCCGTTGCCGATGCTTTCATGCGAAAAATATCGGCAAAGACCCATTTATTCTTTTCCCTCCCGTCGGAAGCCCAATGGGAATATGCCTGCCGGGCGGGAACTGCCACTTCCCTCAATTCGGGCACGAACCTTACTGGAACCGGCATGGATTCCGAACTGTCGAAAATCGCGCGGTATCTTTTCAACAACCGCGACGGCAAAGGCGGTTACGAGGTCACGACGAAGGTGGGAATGTATCCTCCCAACGCCTGGGGACTTTACGACATGCATGGAAACGTGGCGGAGTGGTGCGGGGACTGGTATGCAGAATATCCCGACGCAGCAACCCCAGCGACAGATCCGGAAGGTCCCCGGCATGGAACAATCCATGTGCGCAGAGGAGGCTGTTCAGAAGACACCGCGTTGAAATGCCGCTCGGCGTTCCGGGCTGTTGACGGCGATCCGCCAGGAGGCGATGGCGGACGCGGTTTCCGCGTGATGGTCCAGCCGGCGGCGCCTTGTCACTCTGTCGTCGTCAACGGCGAAATGCAGGGAAAAATCTATGAGAACGAAGAACTTGCCATTACTCCTGAAATTCCAGAAGGAGCGGCTTTCGCGGAATGGATTCCCGAAGGCGTCTTTTTGAATGAAAAGCAACGGCATGCCAATCCGGTCTCCTTCGCGATGCCCGCCAACGACGTGACGCTGACTGCGGAATATGAGAAGATTCACCGTATCGCCGTCAAGGATATCCATGCATCTCGGCATCCATCCGGAAACGACCTCGTGGACATCGTCTATTCCGTTGACTGCGATCTTGTGGACGCACAGGGGAATCCAGCGGAAATCTTCATGGATTTTGCCTTGGTCAACAATGACACGAAGGAAACTTTCAAGATCGCTTTGGTTACGGGAGACGGCGCGGACGCGCCAATAACCACAGGCGGGCCGTATGCCGTTGTCTGGGACAAACGCAACGACCTTCCAGAGATTTCCGGCGATTCCTTCTCCGTCGTTGTGAGCGCCAGGGCGATGCTCCCTACGCAGCCGATCCCTGGCGATCCAGTCGTTTATCTCCCGCTATCCGATTCGACGGCGTCTGCAGCCGAAACCGGACAGCCTCTGTCTTACTACGGGAAACCTACGTCCACAATCGTGGAGGGAATCCCATGCACGTATTTCGACGGAAAATCGGCTATCTACAATTCGCAATGCAGCTTCATTCCCGCGATGGCATCCTGCACCGTCAGCGCATGGGTCAGGATGTCGTTCGACATGGCGGACACTCCCGTGTGCGAACTCGGCATCTGGGAGGGATGGAATTCTGCCTTTATAGACATCTTCACTCCCGTGATACGTCCAGGAAAAGTATGCGTTTATACGAAACACAGCGACAACACTGACGGCGATCTCCCCTATGAAGAATGGCATCATGTTCTTGTCTGGGGATCACGCCTGTCTGCCGGCGTTTATGTGGACGGCGCCTATGCCGCAAGCAATGAAGAAGAGGAGGACAACTTCTTGGAGGCGCGAATGGAGCCGATCCGAACCAGTTTTGTCATAGGAAGCAATCGCAATCGCGAGAAGCCGTATGGTCGCGATGGATTCTGGAGGGGGCACATTGCTTCCTTCAGGGTGTACGACCGCATTCTCAAGCAAAGCGAAATCAACGCTCTTGCGTGTGAATTCAGACCTGCCGAACTCCTTGACGAAGGCATGAGCGCTCCGCTGGAACTGAAAGCCTCCACTATTCTTCCGACCGTAAACGCTGTGGAAACCCAAAGGTAATACGGCAGCAAAGTTGAAACCACGGCTCCCGCCAAGGAGGGGTGCGTCTTCCTGAAATGGTTCGCGGAGGGAATTGATTTGGACAACAGAAGTGCCCCGGCTGTAAGGGCGCATCCTGCGGCCAAGTGTTCGCCGCGTAGCAGTTGTACAACAAAACATAAACAGGATGCAATTCAACAACCTTCTTAGTTCGCCGCGAAGCAGCTGTACAACAAAACATAAACCCTTGGCCGGTGGCACCGCCCTTACTGCACTTCGCGCAAATGGCGCGCGCTTCTGCGAATATTGCGTTTATTAATTCCTGAACCCGTGAAGTTTCCGTGCGTTCTCGCACAACTCATTGCATGACATTCAATTGTAAAAATGCTCGACGTGCGGCCGGCACGCCTTCACATTTTTGCAACATACTTTCAAGCAAGCAGTTGCATGATAGCATCACGTTGAACTTCACGGATTCAGTAATTGAATTGACCTCCACATCCTCCTGTCAATTATGTCCTTTTTGTTCCTTTCTCTTCCCATCCATCAACTTATTAATTGAGAATTGAGAATTACGAATTGAGAATTGCAAACACTCACAGAAATGGCCAAATTTGATGCCATTTGCCGTCAAGGGATATATATGCGTAAAAGGGCATGAAATGCAGCAGCGGCCATTCTAGGCCCACTAGCGTTGATGCGAGCGATGTTCAACACTCATTTTGAGTCATGGCAGACGCCAGAAGAAACGCCAACCACTTATTTCGCATGACAAGATGCACCCCATGCAATTGCGCTCCACTGCGCTTGCCACACACGAATCCCCCGGCCCTCACAAACCAGGTCGAACCAAGGCCTCCATACGGTCTTCCATCCCGCCCCCCCAACAAACTATACCGCGATGTGAACAGAATCCTGCCTTAAAAGGTGATATTCCGTAGCAACTCCCCCCCTCTTCAAAAAAATCGCAAAAAAAAGAAAAACACAAGATAAAAAAAATATTTTTCGTCGGTATATAGAGATATGTAGATCACATGTGCAGTGAAAAAGCTTCCTTCTGTTCCTGCAAAACTGCCCGAAATTAGGTCTCGCGTCAAAAAATGCTTGCGTAGGATCCCTAGTGGCTTAAGCAAACATGATTAAGCGTGTCTGGAATTTTAATTCAGCACGTCGGAAGCGTTCCTAGGTTCTTTTCACGTTCCCAAAAATCACATGAAGGTTGCTAACTTTTAAGTTTTTTTAGATTTACCTTTTCGTGAACTTTGTGCTTTCTTTTCTAAAGAATAATACGCATAGAGTTTTTTTACTGAAATCGTTACTGTTCAAAATCTTACATTGGGTTGGCTTCTGAACAGTAACCCAAAAATCAAAAAAGGAAAAAAAGATGAAAAATGTTTTTTTTGTTTTGATGTGTGTTGCTTTGGTTCTCGCAACAAGTTGTGCTAGTACAGGCACGAAAAAGAAAGTTAATAGTGAGGATGATATTAAGAAAAATCAGCAACTCTTAAATGAATTCCGTGAAGTTGCGAAAAAACCGATTTATGTGGAAAAGTGTGGAAATTCATTGGACCCATTGTGTGATAGTTGCAACAATATTTATGATCAAGTAGCAAAGCAAAATGTGGAGGTGTTTGAAAAGTTGCGAGGCAACGAAATCTCAGAAGAACTTGCTAGAGCATTTTGGGATGGCAGCAACGAAGAAGAGATCATACAGAAAGCAAACAATCGAATCGCAGGCATGGCAGATAGCGATAAAGAAAAATATACAGCAGAAGCCATGGTGGCGACAGCAAAGGAACAATTCTGCTTTGAAAGCTATACGGCGTACAAGCAGGAATTAAAAGAAGCACTAGATGATGCAGCTCGCAATGAAATTACGACCAAGGCTCAGGCGGATGTCGAGTATTGGGCTCGTTTGGAAGCAGGGAAAACCGTTTTTGAAAGACGTTTTGACAAAGAAACCTGTGACAAATACGTGAGTACATTTGATGCTTTGGTTATTTCAATCCAAGAAGCTTCTAAGGGAATTGTCTCTGCCGGCCAGGATCTCATTAAAAAACTTGGTGCTGATGCAAAGACAAAAATTTCTGAAGAAAAAGCCCGTCTTCAGGCAGAGGGAGTTAGCGGATTGGAATTGCTAAAGGCCGTGAAGGGTGTTTCAGCTTCTATTACGGAACAGACCAAAAAAGAGACAGAAAACATCAAAGACCTGTTAAACGTGGCTCAAAAACAAGCTTCATTTGAACTTAAGACTATTGCTTGGTGCAAGGAGCAAACTGAAATCATGAAATCCTATAACGAGTAGAATAGTAAAATACACGCCAGCCCAAGGCTGGCGTGTATTTGTTAGAATTTCATTTATTCTTCTAAAAAAATAATTATGAAAGTCATCAAAACATTTTCTTTTTGTGCCATTGCAATTTTTCTTTTCTGTTCCTGCGCTTCAACAACACCTGAATTGACTCATCAGGTAGGAAACGCGTATGACACTATGGAAGGATTACTGTTTTATACTAGAGGATATCTTCAAAAACAGAAAGAGATTAGTCTGCCAAAAGGAATCAACGAGAAACATTTCACAAAGTTGCCTTTGGGGGCACAGCCAGGATTTAAACAAGTAACTCGTGGGGAAAATTCATCTGATGTTATCCCCATGAAGATGTTTGATATGTTGAAAACCGATTTTGAATCAATGCTTAGCGGAATAGGACGCTTCCCCGTTGCGCAGATCCTGGAAGGACGCGCAGATGCCGATCTGCAGCAGATGAATCGTGTCGGAATAGCACGTGTTGCAGAGCGTGATGTCAGTGAGATGACTGAAATCAAGACCATTCTAAATGTAAGTGTCTCAAATTCTAAGACAGCCAGTTATCAAAATGGATACAGGACTACCAATCAGCAGATGGAGTGGAACTGTGTGCCAATGGATGCTGTCAGCCAGGCTCCGGTCAGTTGGTGGCCGCCGACAAAAATCACATCCAATGAACAAATAGTCCAGAAGGTCTCTCCGACTGGGCAAGTGGTAGGGGGGCTTCGCACCGATAATGATGTAGAGCGTGAAGCTTTCTGGAGGAATTTGAGCAGAAAGGCTCAGCTTAAATTCATTCAATGGGTTTACGAGAACTTCCCGGCAGGAGGCGTGATTACTGATATGGATCTGGAAAGTAATCTGGCCACCATTGCAGCAAGCCGCTCTACTGGATTGCAAAATAATATGGAGGTTGTTGTTTACGCGCGAGAAAAGGGACGTAGCATTAGAGTTCCTTTGTTTAGTGCAACCGCCACAGCAGCCAATGAGGGGGATTCTGATTTGAAGATTTGGCGGTATTCACAAGCTCCGAGAGCCCAAAAAATAATCAACCAACTTCGCACGAATTCGCTTGGTGAGATGGAGGAAACATACGAATTCTGGGGAGTTGTTTGGGGATTGGCTGAACCGCCAGATTTCATTAATTGATGCTGAACCGAAGTGAAACTATGCGATATATCGTTCTCTCATTGGTAATGACGGTGCTTCTGGTCCTGTTTTCTTCTTGTAGAACCAGTGACTCATACACTGTCAATCAAACCACAATTGTTAATGATGCAACCGTTGCTGTTGTCCAGGAACAGCAGGGAGACATTTTTGATGTTAATAAAATTGTCGGCAAAATGAAGGAAAAAAACAGGCCTTTCCTCTGTGGACTTTCATCTGATGTCGGCGTGTGGGTCGTGTGTCGCGCTGATGTTCATTCCGATGGCGATATGCCTCAGGAGCAGATGCTGTCACTTGCTGAAATGCGGGCTAAACGCGACATCGCCTCCTGGATGAATACAGCAGTTTCTTCTGAGGCTAGTTTGGAACGGTCACAAACATTACAGGATGATGGGACCGTCAGTGTTAGTCAAGCTTATCACTCTTTGACGAAGACAAGTTCAGAGGCCCTTCTCAAAGGTGTGACCCTTCACTCTTTTGCGTCAGGGGAGGAAGGTATCAATGCCTTCTTCTATGCAACTGGATATAATGCTGATATGACCAGTGCTTTGGAAGCGCAACTCCGCGAAGCACCACCTGGTGTGGTCCGGGCGGTGGGGTTTGGTGTCATCGCCGACAGGGAAATCGCGTCAGCGAAGCGTCAGGCTGTGCAGGCCGCGCTGCGTAATGCAGTTGAGCAGGTTATGGGAGCGACTGTAGTGGGGCAAAGCCAGCTTATGGACAATGAAAAAGCAAAATCCAAACTGCTTTCCCAGACTGTTGGCAATGTCAAGGAATACAGAATTGTCAAAGAGGGAGAGCAAGGCGTTAGTTATCAAGTGATACTCAACGCTCGAGTGGATGAAAATGATCTTCTTGACAATTATGCCGCATTTGTGCGCTCTATGGGGAATCCCGGCTTTTACATTAGTTGCGCAGATGAAGACCTGGACACCACGTTGAATGATTTTTTTGCTGGTCTAGGCTTCTATGTCATTGAGGATGAAAACGAGGCACAATTTGAGGTGGAGGCCGAATGCAAGTACATTGAAGTGCTAGATAACTACTATGGGGAAGGAATTCAGATTGAAACTCATCTGACACTTTCTGACAGAAAAAGCGGTCAGCGCCTCATTTCTATGAGGAATCGTCCTGTATTGACTTCAACATATAGTGGGGCGTTCCATCAGAGACGTCAGGTCGCGGCTGGAAAGGCATTCAAGAGTATGCGCGAGGAATTGCATGAAAAACTGAATCAGGTGGTGATGGACTGGGTTCTTAATGGACGTGAGGTGAAGGTGGTTTTTAAAAGCGTTCCTGACGGGGTGGAAAAACTCATTCCGGAAATAATCAATGGTGTTCCTTGTGCCACGTACCATACTTTGGAACGGAATGATTCAGATTTGACAGTTTTTTGTTCATACGTTGGGCCGACTGCTGATTTGGACTATTTCCTTAGTGATCGTCTGCATAAAGATTTGCCTCCTGAAATCTCATCTCCGAAAACGGAGCGTGTTGAACTTAACCTTCTGGAACTTGTTTTCCAGATTAACTAACCCACAACCCAAAAAAACGTAAAAATGAAAAAAACATTTGCATTTCTGTTCTCATTTGTTTTTTTACTTGTTAGCATTACCTTTGCGCAAGAAGAGGAACAGCCAAGCGTTGCTGATACCAACCCAAGTGGTGGCGAACAGGTAGTTGCCGAAGTGGCGCAGTATTCTGCTAATGCTAAGACTCAACTTGAGGCAATTGCAAAAAAAGCAAAATTAAAGAAAGCCTCTCGAAAAGGAAAAGCAACTTACTCAATCCAAATTGCTTCAGTAGGTTGTAAACCAGACAGTAAAGACTATGCAACCAATCGACAGTCGGCGTTTGACCGAGCTTTTTTAGCAGCAAAGAGTGAAATTGCCCGTAATCTAGCTGCGCAGGTTAAGACTTCTGCAGAACTAGCGATGCAGACGGGAAAACTTGCAGAAGGACAGAGTGCGGCAAATGACAAGGTACAGAATATGGTGAATGCCGCAGTTTTTGAAATGCTTGTTGAACAAGGAGTTGATCTAGAGGATGAGGCCGCAGTTATGGCCGCATTGCCCAAAGTGCTTAATTCTACGGAATTTAAGCAAATGACAGAAACAGCAGCTGTTGCGTACATGATTGGAGTTCAAGCATTTGCTGTTGTTGCTGATAATAATAGCATTGGTGTACTTGCCACATATTCAGATGTTACACGTGACATGGCAGTGGCTATGTTCTCAGGAGAAAAGGTTAAGTTCAATGGCCCTCGGGTTGAGGATTTGAACGATATGCTGGATGAAATTGATGCCAATGTTCTTGCTAATACATTTGGTCTACGCGCTTTTATTGAAGATGATGGAGAAGAGGAACAATTTGCTATGGTTTCTTTTGTTCAGGTTCATCAGGAATCGGATTCAGCTTCCTCTGAAGCAATTGCGAATGCAAAGGCAAGAACAATTGCCGAAGGGCAGTATCGCGAATTCGCTGGGCAAAATGTAGCTGTCGTTGCCGCTCTAGAGCAATCTCAGAACATTACGGAACTTGCAGATAATTTGGGAGAATTAAGTGCGGTTGACCAGAACTTCAGCCAGAAATGTCAGGCACGCGGCGATAAACTTCAAATTTCAGGTATTAATCCCTTGGATTCCAAAACGGTTGTGTTGCCTTCAGGACATAAGGTTCTCTGCTCCAGTTTTGTATGGACGCCAGAATCTTCGCAATATGCTATGGTTAGTGTAGAAAAGAATCGCCAGGCTGAAAAGATTGTGAATCAGGGACCAAAGATTAAGGAAGCAATTCCTGTTGAAGCGCCTGCGAAAAAAACTACTGCTCCTGCAAAACCAGTTCATCGTCCAAATATTTATCAAAATAAAGGGACAAGTGGAAGTGGACTTGGAGGCGGAGTGTTTTAGTAAGTGAAAGTTAATAGACGAGCACGTTAAATATTTTTGATTGTATCTAACGTGCTCGTTTGGAGCAATAATAAATCACATGAATAGATCTATGAGTGGTTTTTTTTATATTTACATCTTTTTCTTTATGCTTTCAAGTGTTTTGTTTGCGGATAGCAAAATGCCAGACGTGGTTTTTCAAGCTAATGTGGATAAAATATTGTGCTCTCCGGTGATGGAATTGGAGGGATATGTCTTTTTATCTGGGCGGGTTAAACCTGCATCTGACTCATTGCAATCAAAGTTAATTGCTCAATCTATGGCGCGTTCGAAAGCAGAAAGTAATGGCTGGTTATTGCTTGCAAAGAAAGTCTCATATGAGAAAACCATTTTAGAGGGACGCACAGTATTACAAGATGTCTTCTTCAATGCTTGGCGCGCACTTGGACAGAAAGAAAATTATACATTACGCAATTCAGTATTAGTTTTTTCTAAAATGAAGGATGGGATTTTCTGTTGTGTAATTGCTGTTAAACCGGAAGACATCATATTTCAGGATACAGAAGCTATAACTTTTAATAAAATGCGCTCTGAAATTCTTTCGGACACTGCTAAACGTAATGAGTTGATTGTGTATGAGATTATGGAAGAGGCAGAGATTGACACACACATTGCAGAAATTGCTGCTGGTTTAGAAAAAAAAGTGAATTGTAATTTTGCTCGAATGTTTTTGAATCTTGAACCTAAAACTCCACTGGAGAAGGGAATAGAATTTGCTCGCAAGAAACTTTCTTCTTTGGGAGAAAATGCAAAATTAGATGATTTATTGCAATTAACTTCTAATTTGCCATATGACCGAGAACTCTGTCAGCGTTTGGCAAGTGCTTTCCGAAAACGTGAGATGTTACGGTGGGCGTCTTTGATGGAGTATCTAGTAAATGATTATGGAAAACTTCAGAAAGAATGGGAAAAAAGCAAGAAAGAACTTCAAGGCGATCAGAATTTTTCAACAAAAGATGTTGATCTTGAAAAAAAAGCTATTCCTATGGGAAAAACAAATCTTTCCAGTGGATGCGACTCTGCTAAAAATTCTGCAGAAAATAGTGATAATTTAGCATCCAAAGGTTGTTGTCCAGAATCTTTTCCATATGTTCAACTACGGAAAACGAGTACACTAGATATGTCAAACAATAGACAAGAATACGTTAAAAAGATTCTCAACTTTGTTCCAGAATTGAAACAAAGTACGACCCAAAGTCCTACTTCTTTGGAAGAAAAAACTAAAGATCAATCAATAGACTTGAAAAAACAGTAAAATTTTTTACAATTTGAAAGGAATAAGTTAACATGAATACGGTTTCAATTTTGATTTCCATTCTCGTTGTGGTTGTTTTAGTTGCCTCTGTGTTTCATTCTATGTGGCATTTATCAAAAAAACTTGTCATTCCAATGCAGATTTGCCTTTTCATTCTGCTTCTGGTTCTTTTGTTTAAGACATTTGCTACAAAAGAAAATTTCAATCGCCTGAATGAACAAGTGGAAAAATCTGGTATTGTTGACATTGAGGTGAAAACTGTAAAGGATTCAGTAAAAGCAGTTGATGAGATGATAAAGAATGATGCTGAACCTGTGGTTAGACAGTCTCAAAAACAAGATACTGTTTCCCCTAAAAAAGAAGAAAAGAATGAGAAGAAAGAAATAACTGATTTTACACAATTTATGAAATAAAAAAGAACAAAATTTTTTCAAAGAAATAGACAATTTTACGTGAAATGTGGCGATCTTCTAAAACAAAGACCTTCCATTAATGCCATGAGCAGTTCCCAAAACACATGTTTTGGGGGATGAGATTTTAACTGTTTATGAAACAAATGATCAAGCACATTAAAAGGATGAAGAACATGATTAGTAATGAACACTCAAAGAGTAGTTGTCCATTTTTGCAAGGGAATCATCTCAATGTTAATAACACCTTGTCAAGAAATTTGCATGATATGATTCAACAATACAATGCATTCTATAAGCAATGTCTAGATGATGTCCTTGACATGTTTCAAGACTTGTCTGTAGATGATACAATAAAATATGCCGCATTATCTCGGTGCAAAATATGCGATGAAAAGTATCCTCATCAATGGCGTCTTTCCAATGAAACATTGCAAAAATTTTATTGTAGTGTTATTACAAAAAAAGAAAAAATAATTGAATGTAAGGATTTTGAACAAATTTACGACATTATCAATAGGGCGAAAGTTCGTGGGATTGGTAATTTGACAGTATATGATACAAGTTTACGGATTGGGGCCAAGCTCAATTTGTTTCCTGAAAAAAAAGTTTATGCGTTTAATGGTGCATCAATTGCTGGTCAAAATGGTAGACACATTTTTGATAGAAATGAATTTAAGGAAGAATTTGCGAATATGTCTGCATATCATATTGAAGATTTCCTTTGTGTATATAAGGTTCAAAGGGAAAACTATGACATCGATGTTTTGAGGCCTATCCCTTGATAAGGAGATTAACATAAATGAACAAGCAAGCATTCTGTTACTTCGACGCACTCGGGAGAGTCAAGGCAATTTGTATTGGTCCCCTTTTGCAAGGGAGGCCAATACGTTAACCGGCCAAAAATCTCGAAAAAAAATTTTCAGGCCATCAAACAAGGGCCTTCTCTTCTTGTTGCATGGTAGAACCAGTTCTCGTATTCGATTGGACTTTCATAGCCCAGGGGCGAATGCAGGAACTCCTATAATGGAACCAGTTTTAATCGGGCTCGTCATATTGGGAAAGGGGTTATGTAAATGTCATGCAATTCCCTTTCTCGGGCGCATGTTTACTTTTATTGTTTCATTGTCTATTGCAGTTTTCCTCATAGGTATTCTTTTGGTTGGGATTGGTTTGCCGCTGGTTTTTCTCAGTGCACTTTTTGTGTCTGGAGAGGCCTCAGAACCCAATTTTGATTGTAAAATGAAACTGATAGAATTTTACTGTACACATTTCAAATGGCTCGCTAATATGTGCAACTGCCTTTATACGCTGTATTATACAGAGGGAGCAGAAACATGTTCACCACTGCTTGGAATATTCAAGGCTTTTATGCTAAGTATTCCAATGATGGCGGCAAATTGTGTGCCTTTGTTATACTCTATTCGTATTGTGGCTTGGGCCGCTATAGTCTGGTCAGATGATTATCAATGATTACAACCGAAATTGACATATTGGAAATTGAAAACAGTCGACTGGCAAGGACAACGCTCACAGAAATGGCCTATTTTGATGTGTTTTGCCGTCAAGGGATATATATACGCAAAAGGGCATGAAATGCAACAGCGGCCATTCTAGGCTCCTTAGCGTCGATCATAGTGATTTTCAGCGGTCATTTTGGACTCCTGCGGGCGCGATTTTGCAATTGACAGGAGGGACAGAAGGGACAGAAGGGACCAAAGGGACTCAAGGGAACAAAGGGACAGAAGGGACCAGAGGGACTCAAGGGAACAAAGGGACAGAAGGGACCAGAGGGATCAAAGGGACCAGAGGGACATTCTACCTCTAGCGTGATCTACGGTCTTCAATTGGTCTGCTAGCCCAACCATGCCATAAAAACATATCGCGATATAGGCGGAATCTTTCCCTAAAAACGCTATGTTCCCTAAGAAGATCGTTTGCCGACGAAGATCTTCATGAGTTGTTTCTTCCTGGCAGGCCGCCTGCCGGCGGATGGAACACAAAACACACAAAAGGCACATAACACACAAAAGGCTTTCTTTCCTTGAAAAACATTCTTTGTGTTTCACTGCCGTCCCATAATTTCATGAAACGCATGCTTTCCAAATACAGTTGAGCACGGAGACTTCGTCTTTCCAAGATGCCCTTTTTTTGTGCAGGGAATTGATTGCGCAGATTTTCGGCGGATCCTTGCCTGGGCGCCCAGGCAGGGCGCCCAGGCCTGCCCCTAGGGGCAGAAGTGGATTAACCGTATGCAACGGCCCGGGAGGGGGCGTTGCATACGGCGGAGCCTCGTCAGGTCCCCCCGCCCTGGAAGTCCTATGGCATGCTGGTGGAACTGTAGTTTTTCTCTCAGGCAAAGCCAACGTCAGGCATTAGATTATCCAATAAAACGGAACGTTTAGAGAGTCGGGAGGGATTTCCGCCATGCCGAAGGATCTTACTTGCAGCACATATACATTCGAGAAACTGCGCGAAGGGAATTTCCTGTACGTGGACAAGACGGAGTACATCTGGAAGCTCCTCCAGCCGTCAAGCGCCTTGTACTTCCTCGCCCGTCCTCGCCGCTTCGGCAAGTCCCTGACCCTCTCCACGCTGAAGGCCGTCTTCCAGGGGAAGAAGGAGCTCTTCAAGGGCCTGGCCCTCTACGACAAGCCCTACGACTGGAAGGTGCATCCCGTCATCCACGTCTCCATGAGCGGCTGGCTGCTGACGCCCTATGAAAACTATGAGGAGAGCCTGCGGAACATCGTCCTGGAGCAGGCGAAGGAGAACGGCGTCGTCCTGGAGAAGGAGGCCGCGCCCACCATGTTCCGGAAGCTTCTCGCCGCGCTGACCGAAGGCGGCGCGCAGGCGGTGGTGCTCATCGACGAATACGACAAGCCGCTGATGGACAACGTGGGCGCGCCCGACATCCAGCGCTACCTCTCCCTGCTGAAAAGCTTCTATTCCGTCCTCAAGGACCGGGAGCGGGACATCCGCCTCGCCTTCGTCACGGGCGTCACCAAGGTCTGCCACGTCTCCCTCTTCTCCGACCTGAACAACCTCCGCGACATCTCCATGGACGCCGCGTTCGCCACCATGCTCGGCTACACACAGCATGAGTTCGAGGGGAACTTCGCCGAGTGGATCGCCGAGACGGAGCCTCAACAGACGCTTCCCCACGAGCGGTTCCTTGGCAGGATCAAGACCTGGTACGACGGCTTCCGCTTCCATCCCAAGGCGGAGAGCGTCTACAATCCCGTCTCCCTGGCCAGTTTCTTCCAGAACGGCGGCGAGTTCAGGAACTACTGGTTTTCCACGGGAACGCCCACCATGCTCTTCCGCATGATGCGGCAGCAGTCATTCAACCTGCCGTTGACCTTGAAGGAGTCGGTCCCCATGGACTTCTTCGAGGCCTTCGAGATCGACCGCATCGACGCCAAGACGCTGATGTACCAGACGGGCTATTTGACCATCGTCTCCGCCACGCAGCCTCCTGAAGAAATGGACGATGAATGGTGCCCTGTCTATCGTTTGGATTTCCCCAACTACGAAGTCCGCCATTCCTTCAACAGCCACCTGCTGAACTACTACGCCAATCTGACTTTCGGCGACTCCTTCCAGATTCTCGAGCGCCTGGCCAGGGCGGTCCGCGGCGGCGACGTGGCGGGCTTCGTGGAGGAGCTGAAGCGCCTCTTCGCGGGCATCCCCTACGACATGCGCGGCAAGGCGGAGGCGGACTACCAGACCATCGTCTACGTGGTCTTCATGATGCTGAACAGCTACGTGTCGGGAGAGCACCGCACAAGCAGCGGCCGCATCGACCTGGTGCTGACCGCCGCCGAGTGGACGTACGTCGTCGAGTTCAAGATCAACAAGTCCGCCAGGGAGGCCCTGAAGCAGATCCAGAACAGGGACTACGCGCGGCAGTTCCTGGGGCGCGGCCAGCGCGTGGTCGCCGTCGGCATCAACTTCGACACCCGCAAGCGCCAGATCTCCGGCTGGCTCCACGAGGAAGTCGCAGAGTAGGAATGAATATTGTCGCAAGGGCATTTGCCATTCCCTCTTCAATACTGCAAATGCCCTTGTTTATGGTTCGGGAATGCCGTGGAAGCTATTCCTTTTCCAGCAGGAAACCGTAGGTCTGTCCGGCGATTGCCGTGAAGGGCTCCTGGTGGGAGATGGTGCCGCGGAATGGGCCGATGATGCCTTTGGCGCGCACTCCGTCGGGAAGTAGCAATTGCTTTTCGCCGCTGGAGTTGGCGTAGAGGAAAAGCACGTCGTTGCCTACCCACACGGGATCCTTTGCGCCCTTGGCGTATCGGTGGATGCCGAGGCGATCCATGAGCATTCCGTAGAATTCCGTGGGGAGGTTGGTGAGGGTGGAGAGGTAGTGCGTGGTGCCGTTCATGGTCTTGGATACCAGCACGGGCTGTTTGTTGCTGTCGTATCCCAGGACTTCCTGGTAGCCGCTGATCGGATAGAACCAAGGCGAGGTCTTGTTGAAGTTCCTGCCGTGAAGACTGCCCCATTCTGGCGTCAGGTTTATGGTTGGCTGTAGAGTTTCCTCCACATCTGTTGTCTCGATGCCAAGGAAGTCGGCATTGAATACGCAGGAGTGGAATTTCGCCGGATAGTTTGGTCCTGCGGAATGGAGCCAGACTACGGATGCCTTTTCCGTCTCGAAACGCCGCAGGAGGGCCTGTCGCTGTTCCGTGGAGAGAATCAGCGTGGGGAGCATGATGTACAACTTGTGGGGAGGAACCGTGATGGCGGGATCCAGCAGGTCGCCGATGACCAGGCTGTGATAGGGCGCCGCCAGTTCGTTGAAATGCGGATAGAGGCCGGAGATGGCGCCTGTGAAGAGCCCGTCTGGACCGGCGGGTTTTACCAGGTAGGCGCTGTCCCGGTCGCCAACGATGGCGACTTCCACGGGAGTAAGCCCTTGGACGGACGGCAATTCCTGCAGGACCTTCAGCTGCTCCTGCATGACCTGGTGGGTGAGTTTTTCCGTCAGGCCGCCAGTGGAGATGTCGAAGTAGTAGAAGTTGGTCCCCGTCGCCAGGGCCATGCCCATGCCGCGGTTGAGCTGCCCTACGCTGTCAGCGGCTGAGGCGGCGATGCCCAGGTAGATTCGGTTCGTGTTGTCTGCCGAGGTGGTGAAGACTGTCCGGACATCCTGTTCGCAGAAAACGGTCTTGCCGTGCAGCAGGAAGGTGTTCCAGGGTTGCATGAGCTGGTCGGACATTCCGACTTTGCGATAGGTGTAGCGGGAGGGCGCCTGCACGAAGTCAATGTAGGGGGATTTCGCGACTTCCCAGAAACCGTTGTGTCCGGCAAGCTGCAGGCGCCAGTGGCTGTTTTCCGCCAGTTCCGTGAAGTATCCGTAGTAGGCGCCCGTGAGCCACTTGCCGTTGGTGGCCTCCTTGACGACTTTTCCGAAGGAGATGATGGCCTCGGCCAGGGCGCGGTTGCGGAAGATGTACCAGTCGATGATCTGGGCTTTTGCTACGGGATCAAAAAGTGTTCCTTGATAGGGGGATGTGTTTTCGGCAGTCGCAGGATCCGGCATCTGGGCGGAAGCGAGTGTTGCATCGCGCTGGGGACTGCGGCGCCAGGCATTGGCCAGTGCTTCGTCGGTGCCGTATTTTTCCCGGAGATACATCCGGAAGGTCTCGTAGTCGCTCTTGCTGAAACCGTTGCAGGAGGGCTTCTTGTTCATGTCGTTGACCATCCAGAACCATTCGCCGTTGCCGTTTTCGCAGAAGTTCATGCCCCAGATGCGGTCGGCGTAGGGGGATGCCTTCAAGTGGTTGATCAAGGCGCGGATGGGGACGGCGGCGTCCCGCAGCCACTGTTTGGAGCCCAGGGCCTGCTTGTCCCGGTCAAGCTGGCGTGGAGCGCCATTGTAGTGGACCGATTCGCTGTCGGGATTGGCCTTGAGCCACCAGTCCGGCATGTGCGCATAGACCTGCACGGCCAGCGCGGCGTGGGGATTTGCGGTGAAGAGTCTGTCCATCGCCTCGTCGAAAATGCTGAAGTCATACTCTCCGTCCCCGCGCCAGAAATCCAGGAAGTCCGCGTGGAGGCGGAAATTCGTGAAGCCGCAGGCGGTGGAGAAGTCGCATTCATACATCCGTTCGCGTTCCTGGGCGACAATCAAATGCCAGAGAATCGGATTTACCAGTTCGTTCCCCAATTGAATCATTGGTCGCGTGCCGACATTGAGGAACTGCGCCTTCTGAATCTCGGGAATCTGGCGCTGCTCGTTTTTGATGCGCACGCTGTCGTTCCCGGAAAGCGCCACGTAATCGTCATCTACCGTCAAAGTGAAATCCTTTC
Organism: Lentisphaeria bacterium; assembly: GCA_024405215.1. GTDB lineage: Bacteria > Verrucomicrobiota > Lentisphaeria > Oligosphaerales > Oligosphaeraceae > UBA1724. Next base: position 26,885 of record JAKSPB010000023.1, read on the forward strand.
CCGTCCAGCGTGGAACGGGGAAATGGAGTGCGATGGCTTCGCCGACTTTCCATTGACTGCTGTCGGGAGTGACGGCCAGGTCCATGGTGCGTATTGCGCCGTCGTCTGCTGTCAGTTTGAATTTCAGTCGTGAGACGGTCACGGGTGGAAGGTTCTTGACTTCCGCCTGGATGATGCCTGGCTGGAAGTCGTTGCCTTTCAATTCTCCGCCGGGTCCTGCGTAGCGGAAGTTGATGAGGCTTGCCCAGGGGGCGGTGGTGTTGGGGTCTCCCAGTTCCACTACGGGATGGTCGATTTTCTGCGGAATGGCATTGGTCAGGTTGCTGTCGGGGTCGCAACGCCAGGAGGAGTCGCTGTCCACATAGAGTTCCCGATTCGGGAGACGGATGTAGCCATTCACGACCAGTCCCGCGTTCTGCGTGCCGTTATAGACGCGTACCGCGATGTGGTTCTCTCCTTGCCGGAGGTAGGGCGTGATGAGCGCGCGGCCGCCCACGGAGAAGTGCTGTGTTCCGCCGACGTGTCTGCCGTTGACATAGACGTAGGAGGTGTCGTCCGCCAGGAAGGACAATGTGGCGAACTCCGGAAGTTCTTCCAGGGTAAACCTTTTCTCAAACCATACGTTGGCGTCGAAGGGGCCCCATTCCTGTTGGGACCAGATCCATTGTCCGCGCCATTTTTCCTGGGAGGCGAAAGGGGCGCGATATTCGTCCAGCTGTTCTACCACGGGAAAGCCTTCGGCAGGTTGGGCGATGGAAAGAACGCCTTCCACGAGAGTTTCCGGGACTGTGAACTCCACGGATTCCTGTCCCGACAGCGCGATTTTCCAGTCGGGAATTGGGCGCAAGTTGTAGTCCAGTCCCGTGAGGGCCATCTCCGGCGCGGGACCGTCCTGCCAGGTGAGACGGCACCGTGTTCGCGGCCAGAGGTTCGTCAGGACGATGGGCTGGGACTGGTCAATGCAGCCGGCGTCGGGAATCAGATTGCGCCGTTGGGAAATCGTGACCTTCTTCAATCCCAGCGTCGCGCCTGCTTCGCCGCTCCAGCCGAGTTCCCAGTTGGTGATGGTTCCGGTCCAGCGGGGATCCCTTGAGACATCGAAGACGATGGTGTGATATTCGCCGTCGGGATGGACGGAGATGTTCTTCAAGTTGCTGGGCGGCCGCTTGTCCTCGCCCTCGACTTTTGAACCGTAGGCAAAGCGGAAGAATCCCGGCTTGTCCGCTTTGACGGTGAACTCGATCTGTCGGATTTCCTCCGCTTCCCAGGCAAGGTGTATCTGGTAGAAGCCGCAGGCCTTCGTGCCGGTTTCCAGCATCACGCTGTCGGCGTCCGACAGCACTTCCTCTCCCATGAAGGGGTAGATTTCCTTCAATAATTTCGCGCCTTCCCAGACGCGCTGTCCGTCGGTCGGCACTTCTGTTTGGGCGTAAAGGGAGACGCTGGCGAAAAGAAAGGCAAAGAGCGCGCGGAGGGCGTGAAGGTGTTTCATGGCGGCCAATACGATTCGTGGGGAAGGGGACAAGTCAGAAACAAAAAAACCTCATCGCGTACGCGATGAGGTTTGAAATTTGGTACCGGGCATAGGACTCGGACCTATGACACGTGGATTATGATTCCACTGCTCTACCAACTGAGCTAGCCCGGCACGTAAAGCGGTCCTACTATATAGGCTCTGCTGCGGTTTTCAAATCGGTTGGGCGTTTTTTTGAAAAAAAAGCGGAAATCGGTGTTGAAAGAGGGGCAGGAGGAAGTTCTGATAGCGCAACTTTTCGCAAAGAAGGTACATTAGGAGAGTCTCCGAAGACGCAACGGCCTCGTCCCCCGCGGCGCGATTGCGCTTTGGCAAAGTCAGATGCTTTTATGCTTGTAGCTTAGAGATGTACACGATTTTTGATTCACATACCCACGTCTTTCCCGAAAAAGTCTGCCGTCGCGCCTTGCAAGTGATGGTGGAGAAGTCCCATGGCCTGGAGACCTTCACGGACGGTTCGGTCGCAGGACATGAGGCCGAGGCGCTCCGCGCCGGTTATTCCGGATGGCTGAATTGTCCGGTGGTGACCAGCGAGAAGCAGATGAAGTCCGTGAACGACTGGGTGGCCACCTGGAATCGCTGGCCCAGTCTTTCCCTGGGCGGGCTGTATCCCAACGCGCCGATGGACGTGGTGCTGGCGGAGGCGAAGCGTATCAAGACGCTCGGGTTGCTTGGCGTGAAATTCCATCCGGAATATCAGCAGTTCAGTCCTGTGGACGAACGGCTGGAACCCCTGTGGGACTTGCTGGCCGAACTCCGGCTTCCCGTGCTCTTCCATGCGGGAAGCGACATCGGCTTCCTGGAGCAGGGGCGGCATTCCACTCCGGCGGATTTCGCGCGTTTTGCGGAAAGTCATCCCGCACTGACCGTCATCTGCGCCCATCTGGGGGGCTGGAGGAACTGGGACGAGGTGGAGAGCGACCTCTGCGGCGCGCGGGTCTATCTGGATACCTCCTTTTCCAAGGGCTGGATGACAGACCAGGAGCAGTTTGAACGGATCATCCGCAAGCACGGTGTGGACCGGGTGCTCTTCGGAACGGATTCGCCTTGGACGAGCATGGCGGAGGGAATCCGCGAAGTGGAGGAAACCGCTCTTTCCTCCGAGGAAAAGCAGGCGATTTTCTATGACAACGCCGCAAGGCTCTTCCCTTTGCCGAAACTGAAATGAACAAATACGATCTGCTGAAAATGTCGGATGCGGAGCTGCTGAAGCAATGCCGTTTCGAGGCGCGGCGCGGCACTGGTCCGGGAGGGCAGAAGCGCAACAAGACTTCCACGGCAGCGCGGGTCACCCACGAGCCAAGCGGCCTGTCCGCCACGGATGACGTGACACGCTCCCAGCATCAGAATCTCGCCCATGCGTTGTGGAAACTCCGGTGCGAGATGGCGGTGAAACTGCCGTTGGCGGAGGGCGAATCCACGCCGGAAATTCCTCTTGAACCCGTGCCAAGGAGCTCATCGCCTGCCTTTGCGCCTTGGCTGGGACGGATCTTCGACGCCCTCCTGGCCAATGGCTTCCAGTTGGCGGCTACCGCGGCCGCATTGGGATGTTCGTCGTCGCAGTTGACGAAACTCCTGTCCAAGGACGACTTCGTCTGGCAGAAACTGGCCGAGGCGCGGCAGAAACTGCAACTGCCTCCATTGCATCGGTAGGAAGGGAATTGGGAAATGGGAAACCTTTGTTTCCAGCTTGTTTAGGCACGACTTCTTTGAGGCTTGCGCCGCAGGCAAAGGGCAAGTACGCGTCGCCAAGCCATGACGGCGACTTAGGGATATCGTTCCCATGAATTTCGGGGGGATTTTGCTCTCTCCGATCGGATGCCGTGCGTTATATTAAGAGTCACTTGCAAAAGTCGCTTTGGCCACTTTTCGCTCTTTCGGGGCATTTTGCTCCAAGTGCTTCGCGTCGTAGTGGACTACGCCTTGGCGCACTTGAAGCAAACGGCCTCCGAAATCCCTGAAAAGTGCCTTCATATGGACTTTGCAAGTGGCTCATTAAGAAATCCTTCCTGTGTCTCTTCTTCCTACGGAGCAAAATGTACTGGTATATCAAATATCCGCTGATTGCTATTCTGATTTTGGGCCTCTTCGGCGTAACGGGGTTGCTCTGGCGTTCTTGCACACGCACGGAAAATCCGGAAAATCCGCCCGAAGTGGTGGTGGAGCCGCCGCCGACCTCGCCTGTTCATGGCCAGCGGCCGCCAGCCAAGCCGGATGTTCCTGCTGTTTCCCAGCCGGTGCAGACGGTATTGCCCGGCGTTGAGGAACGCCTGGAGATGGCCAGGCGGCAGATGGACAAGGGGATGCTGGTGGCGGCGCGGCAGCTTGCACGGCAGATCCTCAAGCAGGAAGGCGTCAAGGAGTTCGATCCTACCTGGTTCAAGGTCGTGGAAGTGATCAACGACGTGGATCGTCGCCTGATGAATTCGTCGGCGCCGGCCGATGAGAAGAAGTTCTATCGCGTGGTGCGCGGGGATTCCCTGGCTCGCATCGCCAGCAACCACTACACCTGTGTGGGAGCGCTGATTCGCTGCAACGAGAGTCTCCAGCGTGATGACGGCCGCGATCCCATCATTCGCCCCAGCCAGACCCTTTGCTATATCCAGGGAACCTGGAGCATTCGCGTCTCCAAGCAACAGTATCTGTTGATGCTCTATCTGGACAATGAGCTCTACCGCGTCTGGAAGGTGGGCATTGGACGGGAGAATCGCACGCCCGTGGGCAAGTTCGTCATCGCGGGAAAATTGACGGATCCTGCCTGGACGCCGCCTGGGAAGTACATCCCGGCCGGCGATCCGGAGAATGTCCTGGGGACGCGCTGGCTGAAGTTGACGCCTACGGAGGGGACGGACACCAGCCTGGAGGGCTATGGCATCCATGGCACCACGGAGCCTGACACGGTGGGGACCAGCTGTTCTGCCGGTTGCGTTCGTCTGCGTAACGAGGAAGTGGAAGAGCTCTACGACTTCATTCCGGAACCGGGCGGGGCTACTCCGCCGGTGAAGGTCGTGATCGAGGAGTAGCGTTCCATGAGCGAGGCGAATCTGGATTTTGCGGAACCCGTGCGCGAGCTGGTGCATCGCGCGGATGCCCTTCAGCGTCATGCGCAACTGCTGCATCTGCGCTTGGATTCCGAACTTAAGGTTCTTTTTCAGCGGGTCCAGGAGGTCGAGGAACGTTTTCAGGGGAGCCTGACGCCATGGCAGAAGGTCCGTCTGGCGCGTCATCCCATGCGACCTCATCCCCAGTATTTCTGCCGGATGATCTTCAATGATTTTTGGGAATTGCACGGTGATCGGCGTTATGGGGACGACTGGGCGGTCGGTGGCGGCTTCGCGCAACTGGATGGTCAGTCTGTAATGGTGATTTTTACCCGAAAGGGGCACAATCTGGAGCAGTATCTTCAAAACCATTTCGGATGCCCCGAACCGGAAGGGTATCGCAAGGCCTTGCGGTTGATGAGACTGGCGGAAAAGGCGCAGTGTCCGGTTGTTACGATCGTGGATACGCCTGGCGCCTATCCTGGCATCTCCGGCGGCGAACGTCATATCGGCGAGGCCATTGCCGTCAATCTGCGGGAGATGTTCCGTTTGACCGTGCCTGTCCTTTGCGTGATTACGGGCGAGGGCGGTTCCGGCGGCGCGCTGGGGCTGGCCATCGGCAATCGTGTGCTGATGCTCTCCAACGCGTACTATTCCGCCATTACTCCTGAAGGCTGCGCGGCGATTCTCTGGCGGGACGGAAACAAGACAGCCGAGGCGGCAGCCGCCTTGAAGTTGACCGCAAACGACCTGTTGGGTCTGAAGATCATTGACGAAATCGTGCCCGAACCTCTGGGCGGCGCCCATTGCAATCCCGGCGAGGCTGCGGCCATCCTGAAGGCCGCGCTGATCCGGAACTTGAAGGCATTGAAGCGAAAATCTCCGTCCCGCCTGAAGGACGATCGCTATGCGCGGTTCCGGGCTCTGGGAGTTTTTGCCGATTAGGACTCAGATTGCGAAATTGACAGAAACGTAGCTTGCTAAAGTAACCAAGACACAACCTTGGCATTTCTTGGAACCCGAACAATCATTTTCCAATTTCAAGGCATCTTTCTCTATGGAACAGAAAAACATCCTGGTGACTGGCGGCGGGCGTGGCATTGGCGCGGGCGTGGTGCGTGCGTTGGTGTCTGCCGGGCAGAACGTGGCTTTCTGCGGTCGTGCGCCGCAGGAGAAGTATGCGGAGTTCCTGACGGAACTGAGGGCGTTGCCGAATGCCGCCAAAGTGTGCTACTTCCAGTGTGATATTGCCAGTCGGGAGAACCGGGCCGCGCTGTTGGATTCCTTTGAACGGGAGGTCGGCGAACTGGATTGTCTTTGCAACAACGCGGGCGTGGCGCCGGAAGTGCGCAACGATGTTCTGGAGATGACCGAGGAGAGTTTCGACCGGGTGCTGGACATCAATCTGAAAGGGCCCTTCTTCCTGACCCAGGCGGCTGCCCGGCGGATGATGGGCAATGCCAACGGAAAATTCCATTGCATTATCAACACGGGGTCTATTTCGGCGGAGACCGCCAGCGTCAGCCGGGGCGAATACTGCATTTCCAAAGCCGGCGTGGCCATGGCGACGAAGCTGTGGGCCGTGCGGCTGGCCGAGGCGGGAATTTGTGTCTACGAGATTCGTCCCGGCGTGATTCACAGCGACATGACGCGGTGCGTCGAAGGAAAATACGACAAATTGATCGCGGAAGGGCTGACCTTGCAACCACGCTGGGGTGAACCGGCGGACGTGGGGCGCGCGGTGCTTGCGCTGTGCGACGGCGCCTTTGCCTATTCCACTGGACAGGTTGTCCAGGTGGATGGCGGCATGAGCATCGCCAGGTTGTAGCTGGGAGCTGGTATTGGCGGGTGGATTGTAGCTTAAGGTTGGTTGATTGGCAAAGATGAAGATCTGGAACACGATTGTCATTGGCAGCGGTGCGGCTGGGCTCTCTTGCGCTTGCCAGTTGAAGGCGGCTGGCGTGGACGTGGCCATCTACACGGAGGGGCTGGACATGGGCACCTCCTTCAACACCGGCAGTGACAAGCAGACCTACTACAAGCTGGGAATGTATGGTTCCGAGGCGGATTCGCCCCGGCAGATGGCGCAGGACATGTGCGCGTCGGGCAGTTGCCATGGCGACATTGCTTTTGTGGAGGCGGCGCTGTCGTCCCTGGCGTTCCACAATCTGGTTTTAAAAGGCGTGCCATTTCCCCATGACGCCTTCGGGCAGCATATCGGCTACAAGACGGATCATGACCCGCGCCGTCGCGCCACCAGTTGCGGGCCATACACGTCCAAGGAGATGTGCATGGCGTTGCGGAAGGATGTGGCGCGTCTGGAAATTCCTGTTTTCGAGAAACATATCGCTGTGCAACTTCTCCGTTCTGAGAGGGAGGGCCGTGTCGTCGGCGCGCATTTCCTTGACTTGACGACGCAGAAGAACCACGTGGTCTTCGCGGAGAATATCGTTTTGGCGACGGGCGGGCCTGGCGAAATGTATGCCAAGAGCGTCTATCCGACGAAACATACGGGGGCCATCGGGCTGGCGCTGGCCATTGGCGCACAGGCATGCAATCTGCAGGAATCGCAGTTCGGACTGGCATCCCTGGGCTTCCGCTGGAATGTCTCCGGAAGCTATTTGCAGGCGCTTCCGCGCATGATCTCCACCAATGCGGACGGTTCGGACGAACGGGAGTTTCTGCGGGAGTATTTCAAGGACATCGCCGAATTGTACAACATGATTTTCTTGAAGGGATATCAATGGCCTTTCGCTGCGGGACACGTGCCCGGCTCTTCGCTGGTGGATCTTTTTGTCTATGTGGAGACGGAATTGCGGCATCGCAAGGTCTGGCTGGATTACCGCAACGACCCTGCGGATTTGCAACTGACGAAACTTTCCGCGGAGGCGCAGGAGTATCTGCGCAATTCAGGTGCGTTGTCGGGCACGACGCCGCTGGCGCGTCTGGCGGCCATCAACGCCCCGGCCATCGACCTCTATCGCGAGCACGGCATTGATTTGGAGCGGGAACCGCTGGAGGTCGGCATTTGCGCACAGCACAATAACGGTGGCCTGGCGGGAAATCTCTGGTGGGAATCGGTCAATATCCGTCATCTTTTTGTAATCGGCGAACTTAACGGCTCTCACGGCGTGACGCGTCCTGGCGGCACCGCGCTGAACGCGGGGCAGGTGGGCGCATTCCGGGCAGCGGAGTTCATCGCGCATCGCTATCAGCAGAATACGCTGAGTGAGGCGGAATGCGTGGCGCGGAAGAAGGAAGTGCAGAGACTGTGGGATATGCGCTGCCAGGAGCCCTGCAAGCTGGATTGGCGTGAGGAACGTGCGATTCTGCAGGAGCGGATGACACGCGCAGGCGCATTCCTGCGGCGCGAGAACGATGCGGGGCAGGCGCTATGCGAAAGCGATGCGCAATGGAACAAGCTGGTGCGGGAACCCCTGGGCGGCCTGTCAATGGCGGATCGTGCGGAGTTCCTGCGGACGGAATGGCTCTGCTTTGCGCAGCTCTTCTATCTGAAGGCCATTTTCGAACAGTGCCGCAGCGCGGGTTCTCGCGGCGGGTCCATCGTGCTTTCGGCGGAAGGCGCCGTCATCCATCCGAAACTGCCTGACGACTGGCGCATGAAGCCGGAGAATCCCGCCTACCGGCAGAAGGTGCTGAATGCGGTGGTCGAGGGAACCGTGGCGCCATATGCCGAGGTCTGCTGGTCTGCGTGCCGTGCCATTCCCGAAACCGACGGGTGGTTTGAGAATGTCTGGAAGGAATTTCGTTCAGGGAAACTGTTTTCATAAACACAAAGAGGAGGAAAGTATGAAGAAAGTTGTTGCATTCTGTCTGGCCCTGGTCATGGGGCTGGTAGTCTTGGCGGGAGACGTGCGCCTGACGATTGACGGCACGGCGGTCACGGCGGAAAGCCATTGCATTGTGTTGCCGGAAGAGGCCACTGCGCCGGAACAATGGGCTGCGGAGGAATTGCAGCGCTATCTGAAGAAGGCCACGGGAGAAGAGCTGTCCATTGTTTCCCAGGCAATGGAACTTCCTTCCACCAAGGGCATCTATCTGGGGCGCGCCACAGGAAAGGCCGATGTGGACTTCCAGAAACTGGGCAACGAGGGCATTCACATCGAGAGCCTTGACGGCGAATTGACGCTGGCCGGCGGACAGCGCGGCGTGCTCTATGCAGTCTACACCTTCCTGGAAGAGTGGCTGGACTGCCATTGGTATGCTTCGGACTGCATCGTGGTTCCCGGACATGGTGATTTCCAGGTCGTCAACGTCCGTAAAGTCTTTGTTCCGCCATTGGAATACCGAGATGTCAACTACACTTATCTTGTTTCCGATCCTGTTTTCTATGTCCCCAACAAGCTGAACGGCGCCAGCTCCATTTCCAAGGAGCCAAGGTGGGGCGGCAATGTCAGCTACGGATGCTTCGTGCATACCATGGATATCCTTGTGCCGACTGCGATCTACGGCAAGGAGCATCCGGAATACTACTCCCTGATTGACGGAAAGCGCGTGCTGGTGAATACCCAGCTGTGCCTGACCAATCCCGAGGTCCTGGCCATCGCCATCGAGAGTCTCCGGGAGATCATGCGCAAATATCCCCAATGCGCCATCTTCAGCGTCTCCCAGAACGACAACTTCAACTACTGCCGCTGCGAAAAGTGCACCGCGCTGGCCGAGGAGGAGGGTTCCCAGGCGGGCCCCATGCTCCATTTCGTCAATGCCTGCGCCGACGCCGTGCGCGAGGAGTTTCCGGACAAGATCATCGACACCCTGGCCTATCAGTACACCCGCAAGCCGCCGAAGCACGTGAAGCCGGCTGCCAATGTGGCCGTGCGCCTCTGTTCCATTGAGTGCTGCTTTACCCATCCGTTGGAGACATGCCCCTTTAACAAGACCTTCATTGATGACATCCGCGAGTGGAACAAGCTGACCAACCGGCTGCATATCTGGGACTACGTCATCAACTACGCCCATACCTTGCAGCCCTTCCCGAACCTGCGCGTCCTGGAGGACAATGTCCAGTTCTTCGTGAAGCACGGCGTGACCGGCGTCTTCGAGGAGGCTAACTACTTCAGCCGCGGCGGGGAGCTTGGGGAATTGCGCACCTACTTGATTGCGAAGTGCCTATGGGATCCCGAGGTGGACTGGGAGGCCGAGAAGGACGCTTTCGTCAAGGCATATTATGGCCCTGCCGCCGAACAGGTGAACGAGTATCTGGAGCTCCTGCACGACATGGTCTGCCAAAAGGAGGATCTCCATGTCGGCATCTACGCGGCGCCGGATGTGTATCTGGAGAACGAAGCCTTCCTGAAGCGCTCCATGGAGCTCTTCGAACAGGCGGAAGAGCGGGTAAAGGAGGATCCAGTGCTGCTTCGCCGCGTGAAGTTGGCGAAACTGTCCATCCTCTACACGAAACTGGCGATATTGAGCCTGAGTCCATACTGTCTGGAGGGCGATTCGCTGGTTCCGACTGTGACGAATCAGAAGGACATCGCTCTGGAATACCTGGATATTGTCCGCCAGGAGGGAATCGAACGCTATGCGGAGGGAATAACCGCCAATGCAGCGGAGTTCGGCGAACAGGCTCTCTTCCGTACGGCGAAACATGATGTGACGGTGCTGGAGAACGATCGCATGAAGCTCTGGCTGTTGCCGACTCTGGGCGGCCGCGTATGGCGCGCGATGGACAAGGCGACCGGCAAGGAACTCCTGCAGTTCAACTACGAGGACGGCAAGGGATATCTGCTGGTGCCGTGCCAGGAGGGCTACGAGGAGTTTTCCTCTGCAGGGTATAACCTGGCAGATGTGCAAAGACCTTTCCAGGTGCTGGAAATTGGCGCGGATTACGCGGTCATGCAGGCGAAATTCCCCAATGGGGCCACCTTGACCCGCCGGGTGGAGCTGCTGGCGGAGAAATGCGCTTTCCAGGTGACGACGAAGCTGACTGCGGATACGCCGAAGGCCGGTGCAGTCTTCCGGGCGCATCCCGTCCTGTCCACGCCCAATGGCTCGAAGCTGTCGCTGCACTGGAAGGACGCCTCGGGCGCTTGGCAAGGGCGTGCCTTGCAGGCCACTGACATTCCTCGCATAGACGGCGAGTTCTGGATGAGGGATGCTTTGCGCCCGGCCGGCATCTGGTGCGTGGCTAACGAGACCGACGGAACCGTGATTGTCAATACTTTCCAGAATGACTGCGTGGACTTCTGCTATGCCAATTGGAATCAGGTGGACAATCGCGTCAATCTGGAAGAGTGGTCCAAGCCCGTCGATGCGGATGCGGAGAACGGGCCGGTTCTCCAGAATACCTACGAACTGCTGCCGCTTTCCCAGGCTCCCTGGCGGTAGAAGCTTTGACTTCTAAACTGACCGATCTCGAACAGAATAACCCATGTTTAACTACATTTGGCCAATCGGATTGGTGGTTTTGTCGAATGTGCTATATCAGATCTGCGCGAAGTCCGTCCCCACGACGATGGCGCCACTGGCATCTCTGACGGTGACCTACGCGGTGAGCACGGTAGTCTGCGCGGTTCTCTATTTCATTCTGCGCGAGAATGGCTCGTTGTTTCAGGAATACGGCAAGCTGAACTGGGCCGTTCTGCTTTTCGGCGTGGTCATTGTGGGTCTGGAAGTCGGGTGGATTTACGCTTACAAGGCAGGGTGGCCCGTCAGCACGGCCACCATTGTCCAGAGCGCGTTCCTGGCAGCCGCCCTCATTGTCGTGGGGCGGATGCTCTACAAGGAACCATTGAGTTGGAGCAAAATCGTCGGCATTCTCTTCTGTCTGGTTGGATTGCTCTTCATCAACCGAAAATAGTTTGCGGGACGATACATAACGCCCAGAAAGACTTTCTTCCTTTTGGGAAAAAGCCTTTCTGGGCATTTTTTGTGGCTTGCGCCGGAGCGCATCCTGCGGAAGGAGCGACTTGTTTATCCCCCCGGAAGGAGCGACTTGTTTATCCCCCAAGGAAACCTGCTCTCCTGGGGGATAAAACTTTCCAGAAAGCAACTTTTCTGGAACTATATCGCCTTCAGGAAGTTCAGGAGCATCCACCAGTCGTATGCGGCGATGCCGTGCTCTTCCGTGCGCCGGAAGTAACCTAGATAGGGGCCGATGGCGGATGTGTCGTAGTTGTCGGGGAAGGGGACCTTGGGCAGCCCGGGCAGTCCGAAGAGCTCCCAGGCCGGGCTGGCTGCCTGGCAGGAGAGGAAGTCGCCCAGGGTATCGAACCAGGGTTCGTTGAAGCCGGGCACCAGGAGCCGCCGGGGAGCGATTGTCGCCACCAGCAGGTGCTGGTCAAAGGTCAGCAACTGGGCGGGATTGCGGGCGTATTTTGCGTAAGCTGGGCAGAACCAGTGGGTGAACATCCGGGCTTCCGTGGCAACATTCTCGCCGTAGTCGTGCTTGGCCAGCGGAACGCCGCCGCCGCCGCTTTGGACGGGCATGCAGACCGGGAAGCGCTCGTCGCGGGCTGCCGCCAGAAGGGCGGTCTTGCCCAGACGGGAGCAGCCGGTGACAATGGCCTTCCTGGCGTCCAGCTCGGGGATGCGCTCGGCCAAATCCAGGCCACGGGAGAGCGCCCAGGCCCAGGCGCCGATGGCGGTGGTGTTGTCGTCGCGGGATTCGTCACGCTTGCCCCAGAGCTCGAAGACGCCTGTGTAGGCGAAATTCGCTTGCTGGAAGGCGGGGTTGGGTTCGCCGCTGTTGGGATCCGGAGAGACCTGTCCGTAATACGCCGTCATGACCGCGTAGCCTGCGCTGAGGAGGATGCCGATGGGAAGGACCGTGTCGGAATTGGGATTGCAGAAGTTGCCCCGGACCTCAGGCAGGCGATGGTCTTCCGTGTTGCGATGCCAGCAGTCGGGGACAATGACTTCCTGGTCGGGGATGAGCTCCTGGTTGCCATTGAAGTTCAAAAAGAGAATGACGGGAACCGGGCCTTTGGCATGGCGCGGACGCAGCAGCAGCCAGTCGATGGCGGGACCAGACTTGTCCTGGCGGAACCACATCCGGTATTGGGAGCGGACTGCGAAACCCGCCAGTGCGTCGGCTTTTTCCTCCACCAGCTCTGTTACCATGGTTTCCGGACGGGGAGGCTCCTCTCCGAACATCTCCTTCGCGAAGATGGAGAGGATCTCCTTGCGGCGACGGGGCCAGTCCGCCGGGCCTTTAACGGGGGTGCCATCCAGGAAGGTCAGCGGATCTTCCAGGGTGAAGGCGGCTATGTTGTTTTCGTCATAGTTTGCCTTGTCGTAATCTGGACGAATGTCGGGAATAGGGGTGGACATGGTGAAAAAGGAAAAAGGAACAACACGCGGGAGGAATTTTGATGACCTTGCGGAACGGATGAAATGTTCCGATGAAAAACCCTAAATAAAATATACCTGAATCCGTGAAGTTCAAATCCTGCAAAGTTGACGCGGATGAAATTGGCGATAAATTGGGGAACACCCTGCCAGTCCCATTTAGCCTTGACGAGAACCAGAGACGCAATGACACGACGACGGCCCACATTGCAATAAGAGAGGCTCTTGCAAACACCTTGGTTCACTGTGCCTACACAGGCAGTGGTAGTATTACTATAGATAGGTATATAGACCGCATTGTCATGTCAAACCCCGGAACAATGCTGGTCAGCCTTGAAGAATACTTTGAGGGCGGGCACAGTGTCTGCCGCAATCCGCTGCTTCAAAAGATGTTCATTTTTCTGGGCATAGGCGAAAAAGGCGGCAGTGGGGCGGATGTGATAGTCAAGGGCTGGAAAGACAACGGGTGGGAAACACCTTCCCTGATAGAAAAACAGAATCCGGACAGGGTGGAGACGATTCTTTCTGTATCTTCAGCCGAACATAAAAACGATTCCGGCATGGATGAAATTGCCGATAAATTGTCAATAAAACAGAAAATTGCCGACAAGTTGTCAATAAACAAGGAAATTGCCGACAAATACAAAGCAAATGGAGCATTTATCGACAAAATGGCTGAAATTATCATCTTCCTGAAAGCTAGACCGCATTCATCGACGGAGGCAGTTTCCCAGGTCGTCTCCAAAAGCATTTCGCGTACCAAAAATTACCTGCACGCCTTGGTTGATTTGCACTTCATTACAGCTGAAGGAGGCAATAAAAACCGTTCGTATGCACTCGTGGAGACAGATTGAAAACAGGCAACGGCAAGGGGCCATGCGTGAAATATGTCGGCAGATGATTTGTTTCTGGTATTTCCGGAATGCGCTTGTCAGGAGCAAACTACTGCAAGTGCGAACAGCACGAATATGTTGATGGAAAATTTAGGAATAAGAGACGCCATTGTTGTCAATGAAAATTTATCTGAAGAAGATCAGGAATTGTTAAATATGGGAAGGATCGCTCGGCAACACGGGATGACAGGGGAGAAACTAGAACAACTATTAAAAGACAACGATGCAAAGGAAAAGGCCAAAAAACAAGTTAAGTCAATTCAAAAAGAAGAAATTGCAACTGCAAACGGAAAACAAGGCAATTCAAAGCCCGCGAATGATTCATTCCAGCAGGAACTTCAGGACGAGCAACTTATTAACTCGGCATCTACATCTTCGCAGGTAGCACCGTCATCGGCCTTGATTGCTGAAACGGATTCTTCAAAACAAGGAAATGTACAAAGAAGCAAGATGTTGACTGAAGAACAAAGAGCATACATAGAAGAGCAAAGTGGCGAGGCAGAGAATAAAGCCACGCAACCTGTTGAAACTACTGTTCTTAGAAGACCAAGAGATCCCAAGATCAAGGAGTATGTCCTAGAGCGTGAAAATGGTATTTGTCTGCTTTGTGGAAAACAAGGACCTTTTGAGTACAACGGGCGTTATTTTTTGGAAGCGCACCACATTATTCCCTGCAAAGACGGGAGAGCCGACACGCCTGAAAATCAAGCCGCACTATGTCCAAACTGCCATAGGAAGATGCACTGTCTAAATCTGCCTGAAGATGTGTTGAAACTAAAGGAAAAAGTCTCTAAAACTAAAAAAAACAACAATGAAAAAAAATGGGAATTACATACTTAAGTTGCCTACTTGTTCTGATGCTGCGTTTTCCCGAGGCTTGCGCCTCGTACACAGGACAAGTCCGTATCGTCAATCAATAACGGCAACTTAGGTATATAGTTCCCTTTTTTGGGGCGTTTCCGTGGGTTCCGCTATCGCTTCACCTACGGTTGCCGTCCGCCCTGCGCTGCGCTTGGGCGGAGACGCGCCTGCGGCGCTGGCCCTTCGGGCCGAGTCCCCATGCCAGACTCTATTTTGTGAATGGGAGGAAATTTACTGGGCACCCTAAATTGAAAGGTACGGCCTAGTTTGCGAAATTGTGGGACGGCTGTGTTCCGAAATCTCGGAAAAATGCCTTCAAATGGACTTTTGCAATTGCCTCTTCTGAAACTATATTTTCCTTGATTTTTTGCAAAAGTTCATTTGCAGGGATTTTCAAGGATTCCCGAGACCGTTTTGACCACGCGTGGCAAGACATTACTCGGAGAAATGTCCCCAAAGCGCAAGAAGTGTCCGAAGCGACTTTTGCAATTCCCTCGTGTTCATGCCGTTTGGAAATATGTGCATTCTCTTCGCCATTCTGCCTATTCTTCTCGCCCTGGTTCTGATGACGGGCTGCAAAGTCTCTCCCGGCAAGGCTCTCCCTCTGTCGCTTCTGACCTGCGGCGTGTTTGGCTATTTCGTCTGGAAGATGCCGCTGATGCAGCTTCTCGCCATGAGCATCCTGGGGGTGCTGAAATCCCTGGACATCATCCTCATCGTCTTCGGCGCAGTCCTTTTGCTGAACATCCTTCGGCAAAGCGGCGCCATCCGCACCATCAACCATAGTTTCGCCCATCTCTCTCCCGACCGCAGAATCCAGACACTCATCATCGCGTGGCTTTTCAGCAATTTCGCCGAGGGCGCCGCAGGCTTCGGCGCCGCGCCCGCTCTGGTGGCTCCGCTACTGGTCGGACTGGGCTTTCCCGTTGTTCCCGCGCTGGTGGTCGCATTGGTCTGCAATTCGCTGGCGGTGCCCTTCGGCGCCGTTGGAACACCCGTGCTGACGTTGAATTCTCTGCTGGTTCCCGAACTGGAAGCGCTGCAACGGAATGTCGATGCCTTCCAGCACCAGATGCTTGGCGAATTCACCTCCATATCCGCACTTTCGGGTGCGCTTCTCCCCTTTGTCGCCGTGGCATTTATGATTCTGCTGTCGGCGGACAAACGGAAATGGCGCTCCATCTGCGAGATCTTCCCCTTGGCCCTGCTGGCTGGCGTCTTCTACGTCGTTCCCTGGAAATGCACCGCAATGTTCCTTGGACCTGAGCTGCCGTCGCTGCTTGCTTCGGTTATCGCTCTGCCACTTTTCCTGGCCGTCCTCAAAAGCGGCCTCCTGACACCCAGGCATGTCTGGGATTTTCCGGAGAATGACACTGCGGCAGTCCAGACCGTCCCCGCGACACCACTTCCTGAAGGCCGTTCCATTCCGGCTCTGATGGCCTGGCTGCCTTATCTCGCCATCGCTCTCCTGCTGACGGTGACACGACTGCCCGCCATGCCCCTGAAACAACTGCTGGCATCCTGCAGCACTCTCCGAATTCCCCAGCTCTTCGGCGTGGCAAATACCTCCTTCGCCTGGACAGTCCTGATGAATCCTGGGCTCTTCCCCTTCCTTCTCGTGGCTGTGCTTGCCGGATTCTCCCACGGCCTCTCCTCCCGTGACGTCGGCGCGGTCTTCTGTCAATCCGCCCGGCAGATCCTTTTCTCGGCCATTGCCATCGCCGCCAGCTTCGCGCTGGTGCAGATCATGATCGCCTCCGCACAGAACGAAGCAGGTCTTCCGGGAATGCTCGTCGCCATTGCCCAGGGGGCAGCCGCCCTGACAGGCAGGGCATACATCCTGCTTGCGCCGGTCATCGGCCTCTTCGGAACTTTCTTCACCGGCTCCTGCACCGTATCGAACATCCTCTTCGGCGTCCTGCAGTTCAATGCCGCGCAAGTGCTGGAACTTCCGGAAACCACTGTCGTCGCCCTGCAGGTCGTCGGCGGCGGTCTGGGCAGCATGCTGCGCCTCTCCGGCATTGTCGCGGCTTGCGCCACCGTCAACGCCACCGGAAAGGAAGGACGCCTCATTTTGCTCAACTGCATCCCCGCCGCCATCATGATTGTCCTGGCACTTGCGGCGATGTATGTTCTGTTTTAGTCGGCCCCGTCGGCCCCGTCCTGTGCCCGAGGCGCAAGCCTCGGGAGAAATGCCGAGTTTGAGCATGCGGCTCTTAATAAGTATAAAATCCCTCTAAAAAACGCTGAAGAAAAGTTCTATTTCGCCAGGTCGTCGGTCTTGATCCAGGCGGGGATGCCGCCGGGGAGGGTGGCGTAGGACCACTCGCCCCGTGTGCGGTGGACGGTGATTTCGGTGCCCGCATGGAGCGGTGCGCTGGTGGCGGGGGTGTAGGCTTCGCCGTCGCCTTTGCGGGGGAGGGTTTCCTGGGCAGTGATTACGGCAGGAGTATTCTGTTTCAGGTCGTATGCGGTGATGGCTGCTGAACTTCCGAAAAGCAGCGCGGCGATTCCCAGGAAGACGGCAAGGGCGCAAAGCCAAAGTGGGCGGCGCCAAAGCAGCCAAAGGGCGGTCAGCAGAAAGCCAATCCAGGTGCCGATGGCGAGATTTACGCGCAGGGGATAGCCAAAGTCATAGTGGAAGAAGGCCAGGGTGGGCAGAACGCCGGAGGGGGGCTCCTCGGCAAAGTGATCGGCACGCAGCTGGCGTGCCTGGTTCAGGTCTGCTTGGAGACGCGGATCACGCGGAGCGAAAAGGAGTCCCTTCTTCAAGTTCAGGATGGCGCGTCCCAGGTCGCCTTTGCGAAGATAGAGACTGCCCAGGTTGCCGAAGAAAGCCGCATTGGCCAGTCCTTCCTGGCCGGCGGTTTCGTAGAGACAGACGGCGGTATCAAGATGCGCTGCGGCTTCTTCCGGCGTCTTGGCTTCCAGGGCGAGGCGGCTCTCTTCTTCCGCAGTCATGAGGGTTCCTGCGTCATAACCGAAGATGGTCAATGCAGTGAGGAAAAGGGCTAGGATGAAAAATCGTTGAAACATGGATCTTATGGGTGAAAAAGAAGAATTCGTAGAAGGGGAACTCGCGGTGGGCTATTCCGGAAGAGCAGAGCCCTACGAATAGACGTAGCAGGCAGGCGATGCTTCAATGGCGTTGCCTGCCTGCAAGAACAATGTCTCTATTCGTGTTCATTTGTGTCTATTTGTTTCTACAACGGCTTCACGGCCAGTAGGATGCGGTCTTTCAACTCCGTTGCGGAGATGACTGCCCCGCCGTATTGGGCGGCTTCGCATTGGGAAAGAAGTTCCTGAAGGGGTGCGGCGGTGTCATCGCTGTAGCCTTCCTGTTGGAGAGCCGCCTGGAGGTCGTGTGTGGTCACGGCTCCGGAGAAGCCGAAACGGGAAGCCAGGAATGCCTGAAGGGCCTCGCCCAGTCGTCTGCCGGCGTCGCCTGCCTGGTCGTCAATTTGGCTCAAGGCGTGTTTCAAGGCGGATTTCGCGCCACGTGCGGCGATTTCCGCAGCGGAGCGTTTGCTGGATTTGCGGGCGATGGTGATTCCCGCGAAGCCCAGGAGCCATGCCCCTGCCGGAATCAGGAACCAGAAAAGGAGCCCTTTTCTGCCGCTGGGGGAGGGAAGTGGGGACCAGGTGTTTCGGCAGACTTCCAGCCAGTCCGCGCCTGCTGTGACGCCGGAGAGCTCCGTCAATTGCGTCTCTGGTTGCTCCGGAAGCACGGCAGTCGGGAGGGCCACTGGGATATTGGCATCCTGTAGCGTGATTTTCTTGGCTTCCTGAACATTCAAGGGGATGGACTTCGTGGTGGCGAAGTCGTATTTCTTTGTCGTCAGGTCGTAGTAGGGAATTTTCAAGGCGGGAATGGCGTTGACTTTCGGCGAAAGAACGCGCAGGGTTCGGGTGCATTCCCAATCGCCGTTGTCGTTCAGATGGGCGGGATCGTTGCCGGAAAGACGGAAGTGCCCGTCGGCTTCCAGTCCGGCTTTCAGGTCGGGAAGGCGGTCTTCTTCATTCAGGGTGTTTCCGTGCAGGGTGATCGTGATGGTAATGGGGTCGCCTACATAGACATCGGTGATGTCTGCGTGGACGCTGGCTGTCAACGGGCCGATAAGGCCGCTGTAGTTCTCTGGGCGTCCTTCTTCCGGGAAGTCCTCGACGGTCAGAATGACTTCGTCGCTGGCGGCAGTGTTTTCTTTCAGGGAACCACCTCCGAAGAGTCCATCAAAGGGATCGTCGAAGAAGGGATCGTCAAAGAAGCCACGGGAGCGCCTTCGGTTGTCCTGGGAGGCCGTGTAGTAGTTCATGCAACTGGGCGGAATGGTGAATTTCCCGGGATGCTTCGGCGTGAGACGGAGATTCTTGGTGACAATCAGATAGCGGAGGCCGTCCTGGATGAGGGATTTCCGATCCCACTCCGCATCGTTGACACCGTCAAGGCGGAAATCCTTCAGCAGTGTTTCCAAGGGGATGTCCGGCGCAATCTTGCGCAGTTCCATCTGTTGGGGAACCATGAGTTCGAAGGTCAGGTAGACCGGGGCGCCCATGACGGTCGTGTCGCTGGAGAGATACTGGCGGAAGACGGCGGTCTGGATGGGAGTTTCCTGCTGGGCTGCGCCTGGCTGTCGATTGGCGTTCTGCTGAGGGGAATCTAGGACGCGGATCGGGATGGGCTTGGTCTGAAGGGTGGTTTTGCCGTAGGGAACGGCGATGGACGGAATCTGGTAGCTCCCCGACTTGGCTGCCTTCAGCAGATAGACCATGGTGTTGGTGCGGGTAAGGCTCTGCTGGCGTCTGCCGTTGGTGAAACTGAGATAACTTTGCGTCGATGTGGAGGGGCCCGCTTGACGCAGAACCTGGAAGGGGAAGTCCTTGGGCAGGGTAGGCAGGGACATTTCCGCGCCGTCGTCTCCATTTTCATCGATGACCTGAAGATAGAGCTTGATGGTGCCGCCTGTAGTGATGGCATTCTGGTCGACAGTCGCCTGGGCGATGGCGGCGCCCCAGGTGGTGCCGCATAGCACGGATAGGAAAAATAGGGAAAGAATGAATCGCATTTTATTGGGTAAGGAAAGAAATACGGAGCGCAAAAACAAGGAAAATGCGGAGCGCAAAACTGCAAAAGCCTGCGGCGAGCACCGACGCAGGCAGGGCGAAGATTTCGACAGAGGTTAACTACCAGTCTTTTTCCACAGGATTCTGACGGGAGGTTTCCATGCGCTTCTGCATTCTGCGTTGTTTTTCCTTGTCGATGATCTGCTGAAGTTCTGCAGGCAATGCCTGTTTCTCTTCAGAAGGGGATTTGTCGTCATCTTGTGCTTGGACAGCTTGAGCGGCTTTCTGTTCCTGCTGTTTCTGCTGTTCCTGCTGGTTCTGCTGTTCCTGCTGTTCCTGCTGTTCCTGCTGTTCCTGCTGTTCCTGCTGGTTCTGCTGTTCCTG
>JAKSPB010000024.1 GCA_024405215.1 Lentisphaeria bacterium
AACAACTAACAACTAACAACTAACAACTAACAACTAACAACTAACAACTAACAACTAACTAACGGCATTCGTCATCCAGTTCGGCGAAGAAGTCCTTCATGAACTGGTGGCGCTGGCAGGCGATGATGCGTCCGGCGTTGGTCAGCATGCTGTCGGGGAGATATTGGAGCTTGACCAGATATTCGCGGTAGGCGGAGTCTTCGCGTCCGTAGGAGGCGCCATTCAGGGCTTCTTTTGCGGTATTGTGGACGCGTGCGCCAGTCTTTCCTGCGAAATGAAAGGCGCGCGCCAGTCCGATGGCTCCCAGGGAATCCAGTTTGTCAGCGTCAAATAGAATGCACGCTTCCGGCGTGGCGGGCTTTTCGCCCGTGCGGCTACGATAGCGGTGGGTCCGGATGCATTCCGAGACGTGATGGCGCCAGGCGTCGTCGCCGATATTTTCCTTCGCGAGGATATCCAGGGCCATTGTGGCGCCGAGGATGGCATGGTCGCTTTGGCCTTGGTCCGCCATTTCCACGGGGCGGGCGATATCGTGCAGAATGGCCGAAGCCGTGATGACGGAGAGGTCGGCGTTCTCCTGCCGGCCGAGGGCCAGTGCGCAGGAGAGTACGCGGCGCGTGTGGTCCCAGTCATGGCAGGAGGGATCCGCCTCCAGACGCGCCTGTGCAATCTGCGTCAGGCGCGCCTGCTGTTCGTCCGTTAGAAGCATCTTGCTATTTGCGATTCTGCGTATTCAGACTTGACATTTTCCCGAGGCTTGCGCCCCGGGAACAGAACAAGTCCGTTGTCGTTATCTATGAGCCTTACTTCTTCAGCAGCTGGGGGCCTTTGGGCGTGTCCTTGACCACCCAGCCGGCGTCGTCCAGTGCCTTTCTCATGGCGTCGGCCTTCGCCCAGTCCTTGGCTGCGCGGGCGGCCTGGCGTTCATCGGCCAGTGCCTGGATTTCGGCGGGGATGACCAGCTCCGCTGCGTCGGGTTCGATGACGGCGAGAACCTCGTCCATCTTTGCCAGAACGGCCTGTGCGGCCTTTGCGGCCTCGGCGGAGAATGCGTTTGCGTCCAGTGCGCGGTTGCAGTCGCGGATGAAATCAAAGAGGGCGGCAAGACCGGCGGAGACGTTCAGGTCGTTCTGCAGAGCGGCGAGGAAGGCGTCCTGGGCCTTTGCGAAGGCCTCCTGCTGTTCGGCGGTGACTTCGCCGGCTGCGCCGTTCTTGGCGACGTCCGCCAGTCGTGTGGTGAAGGCGTCGATGCGCTGCAGGTTTCCGCGGGCCTCGTCCAGCGCCTGGAAGGAGAAGTTGAGGCTCTGGCGGTAGTAGGTGCCGATGAGCACGTAGCGGATTTCGCGGCCGGTGTAGCCCTTTTCCAGAATGTCCTTGAGTGTGTAGAAGTTGCCGAGGCTCTTGGACATCTTCTGACCTTCCACCATCAGATGTGCGCAGTGCATCCACAGGTTGACGAACTTGCAGCCGTTGGCGGCTTCGGACTGGGCGATTTCATCCTCGTGGTGGGGGAACATGTTGTCGATGCCGCCGCAGTGGAGATCGAAGGTCTTTCCGAGGTACTTGGAGGACATGGCGGAGCATTCGATGTGCCAGCCGGGACGGCCCTTGCCCCAGGGGGAATCCCACCAGACATCGCCGTCCGCCTCGTCCCACGCCTTCCAGAGCGCGAAGTCCGCCATGGCGTCCTTTGCGTATTCGTCCATCTTGATGCGAACGCCGACACGCATGGAATCGCGGTCGATCTTGACAAGCTGGCCGTATTGGGGCCATTTTTCAATGGAGAAATAGACGGACTTGTCTTCGGCCTGGTAGGCGATGCCTTTGTCGAAGAGGGTCTGGATGAGCTGGATCATTTCGGGGATGGTCTCGGTGGCGGCGGGATAGACGTCTGCGGGGACCATGCGGAGGGTCTTGATGTCGGAGAAGAATGCGTCCTTGTACTTGCGTGTGAAGGTCTGCAGGGGGAGCTTCTCGGCCTGGGAGCCGCGGATGGTCTTGTCGTCCACGTCGGTGAGGTTCATGACATGGCGGACCTTCAGGCCGGAGGCCATCAGGGTGCGCTTCAGGATGTCCTCGAAGGCGTAGCAGCGGAAGTTTCCGATGTGGGCGAAGTTGTAGACGGTGGGGCCGCAGGTGTACATCCCGATCTTGCCGGGCTTGATGGGTGCGAGCTCCTCCACGCGGTGGCTCAGGGAGTTATAGAATTGAATGGCCATGATGGTATGTGGTTAGGGGGATTTATGATGCAAAGTGATGAGAGTCATTTCCGGAGGGACGAAAAGCCGGAAGGGCGGTCCCCAGGTTCCGGTTCCACGACAAATATAAAGCCGCCCGCCGTTCTTTAAGGCGGTCCAGGCGCTTGTCGGGTATTTACAAGTGAAAAAGATGACAAAATTAAAGGGGAAGAGCTGTCCGCCATGGGTATGTCCTGAAAGCATGGCATCGTAGCCTTCCGGCATGAAGTCCGCCATTTCCGGACCATGGCAGAGAAGCAGGTTGCAGAGATTGGGGATGGGCTTGGGGATTTGTTCGCGACATCGTGCGAAGGCTTCGTTCTTGGCCAGGATTTCATCGCCTTCCTTGGGGTGCGCGGGGAAGTGTGGGGTTTGCCAGATCCAGCTGTCGTCCACGCCTGCCAGATGGAGCCAGGGCTGGGGGGAGGCCTCCGCCGTTTGCATTCGCCCGCTCAAGAGGGTAAAGCCGGCTTGCTGATGGACTTCCAGGCTTTCCCGCCAGCCGGCATAGCCGTCATGGTTTCCGAAGACGGCGTATTTGCCGTCGGGGGCGTTCCAGACGGCGATTTTCTGCAACAAAGGTGTGATTTCGCCATGCCGGGAGCTATCTAGGAAATCACCGCTATGGAGGATGATGTGTGGTTTTTCGGCGTCAATGGCTTGGGCAACGGTGTCCAGGACGCTGGTGCGGTAGAGTTGTGTAAGATGGAGGTCGCTCAGGAGGAGGATCTTGTAGCCGTCGGCCTCCGGCGGGACGCCAGGCAATGCCAGGTCGTAGCGTTCCAGTTGCGGCAAACCGGACTGCGTATGGCCGATGATGGCGGCAAGGAGTGCGGCGCCCAGGCAGATATAGGCCAAGGGTCTGGGGGGCAGGCGGTATTTTCGCATGCAGAGATTCCAACCGGTGAGGAGGAGTCCCGTGGTGCCGAACCAGAGGGCCAGGACCTGGAAGGCATAGAAGGTGCGCAGGAAGCGTTGCGCGCCGATGGAGGTCATGGGCAGATGGCGTACGATGGGGACGATGCCAAGGAAGAAGAGCACCATCAGCAAAGCCAGGGCGATGCGACCGATTTTCCGTTTCGTATCGCTGGCGTGAAGCAGGATGGCATTTTGGAGGAGCCACCAGTTCCATGCGGCGAAGAAGAGCAGTCCGGAGATGAAGATGAGGGTGTTTTTCATGAAATTCGGAAGGGGATTCTACTCCCAGCGGATTTCCTTGCAATCCGCGTCTAGGAGTCTGGACTGTGTCCATTGCCGCAGATTGCTCCAGACTTGCGGGGTCAGCGCAGGGATGTCTCCGCCTGCGGCCATGCGCAGGAGCAATTCGCATTGTGCGGCTTCGGCGGGAGTCATTTCCAGTGGGGAGAGCCATCCCGCTTCGTTCAGGTAGGTCAAGGCTACGCCGGTGAGTACACCGTTCGTGTCGATGCCATTTGGCGTCTGAAGGCGGACCAGGGCCACGCGGAGTGCCTGGAAGAATCTTGGCATGGCCAGCTGTGGCGGTACGTTCGCCAGGGCGAATTGCGCCAGCAGGCAGGCGGTCTCAAAGCCGTTTCTGGTGTTGGCCACGGCGGTATAGTCTGCCAGGATGGTTCCGTTCTGGCAGAAGCACATTTCCGAAGAGGATTGCCGGTATTCCACCTGGACGAACTGGAAGAGGTCAAGGAAGGTGCTGCTTTTGCGGCTGCCAGGAGCCGGGAGTCGCAGGTAGAAGACCATCCTGCCCAGTTCCGGCGAAAGTCCCGTGAATATGCAGGCGTTGTCCTGATAGGGGGTCTTTCGCAGAAAGAGCACTTCGGCGGAGTGGTCGGCGGGCGGTCTCATGCGTTTTGGGGCGGCAGCAACAGGAATTGGGTGGCGGCGAAGAGGAGCATGACGAGGCCTCCCAGGCAGATGGCCAGAGCGGTTGTTCTGGCATAGGCCGGCAAGGCCTGGATCTGTTGTTCCAGGCTGTCAGCAGTCACATTGAGGAGCACGATGGTGGAATCCAGGGACTGGATCAGCTTTTCATGGTCCTGGGCCGTGTAGTCCCGGAAGGATTGCGCGGTCTGTTGCAGCGTGTGGGAGAGACGTGGCAGCAATGCCTTCAGGTCTTCGGCTGCCTGTTCAAAATCGGCCAGTGGCTGGTAGGAGGGAATCTTGAAGACCTTCGGTGTGCTTAGCGTGGTGGTTTGTCGAATCAGTTCCACGGCGGGAACCAGGTCTTTGGCCAGAATGCTGAGCTCCTGGAGATTGACGGCATAGCCTGGGATGACGCGTGTGCCGAAACGGTCGAGGTTGTCCCGTTGGCAATCCAGCGTGTCGGCATATTGCCGTAGGGTGTTCTTGGCGATGGTCAGTTGGGAAATGGGCAGGTTTGTCTGTGCCTGGCGTAGAAAGACGATTCCGCCACATAAGAAGAGCAGGGCAAGAAGCGTCTCCAGGTTGAGAAGCAGAATGGCGATGGTGCGTTTCATTCGTGGAAAATTAAAATAGAATTTTATCCAGGGCAGGGCGGAGGCTCTGGTGGTTCAGGATTTCCTGCCATTCCCTCATTCGTTGGCGAGCCAGGTTTTCCCGTTCAGCCTCGCGAAGCAAGGATTCAGCTCGGTCCTGCCGCTCGCTGGCCTGGCTGAATTCCTCCCGTGCCTGGTGGAGAAACTCTCGGAAGTCCCGTAGGTTGTGCTGTCGGAAGGCATCGACGGCAAGAAGATATTTGGAGACGGCGTCCTGCAGGAGGGGCGGCGTGACGCCCAGCAGACTCAGGAGACGATTCTGGATGTCCCGGATGGCGGTGGCGTCGGGCTTGTAGTCCTTCAGCATTTCGGGGAGTTGTTCCAGTTGGACGCGCAGGATGCCGTCCTGGGAATCCGCGGAGAGGAAGGAGATGGTGAGGATTTCCTCCAGCTGCCCCCGGATGTTTTCCGTTGAGTTGTCCCGTGTGCGTTTCTGCGCAGTGGCGAGCGCATTCTGTTCATACCAGGCTTGGAGGGAGCCTTTTTCGGGGAGTGAACCAGGCGGAAGGGCATTTCGCAAGGCTTCCGCGGAGGGGAGCTTCTGGCGGCATTCGCCATCCCACCATGTCTCCAGGAGTCCGGGAAGATCCCGTGTAGTGCCTTCCAGGATATCCAGGAGGAGATTCGCGTGGACCATGTACAGCCGGAAAAGCAGCTCCGATTCCACAGGCGGATGATTGGTTAGCAGGGCGTTGATCCGGGGAAAACGGCGTTGCAGGAATTGGCGCCGGGGGATGCGGAAATCCGGCTGGTAGAAGCCGCGTTCCGCGATTCCGCAGTAGATCACGCGATTTGCCAAGGCGGCTGCCAGCAGGGCTAGGGAGGCGTTGTCATGGACACGGGTGTTCAAGCGTTCCCGCATTCGTCGTTGCAACAGTGCCCGGAAGATCCGCCAGAGTGTTCTTTGGACAGGTTCGTCCAGGGGAACTGCCACGGAGTTGCCTGTGAACTCGCGTTCTTCGAAGTCGCGTTTCAGGGCGAAGAAGCTCAAGGGCTTTTGGGGGACAAGCGAGCTCTTCAATAAGGCGTCGGTTTCTTGGGAACACAGACGGATCAGGAGGGTAAGATGCCAGAGGCCCTCCTGGTCCAGGGCGTAGAGCTCGCAGTTCTCGTTCTGGAGGCGTTGGAAGACGCCCTCCTGGGCGGCGGGAAGGATGCCTCCCAGGAAAATCAGAATCACGAGTGCGAGGATACGCGTCATGGATGATCAGAGTGCGTTTTGGATTTCCGCGTCGGCGGCCAGGACCTTCTCGCGTCGGGCCGCGCGTTCGGCGGCCAGCTTCTCCCGGAGGGCTGGATCCGCCAGCGCGAGCATTTCCGCAGCCAGCAGGCCGGCGTTGGTTGCGCCGCCGGAGCCCACGCCGACGGTGGCGACGGGGATTCCGCCTGGCATTTGGACGGTGGCCAGCAGGGCGTCCATGCCGTGGAAGGCGCCGCCTTCCACAGGGATGCCGATGACGGGAAGGAGGGTGTGGGCGGCCACGGCGCCAGCCAGGTGGGCGGCACCGCCGGCTGCGGCGATGATGACGCCGTAGCCGTTGGCAATGGCGTTGTCGGTGAAGTCGGCGACGACATCGGGCGTGCGGTGGGCGCTCATGACGCGGACGGTGGTTTCCACTCCCAGTTTCTTCAGGATGTCAATGCAACCCTGGATCTTCGGAAGATCGGAATTGCTGCCCATCAGGACGGCTGCTTTCAGTGACATGGTTTGTTTCTCCTTGGTGGAATTGTTTTGATGGACGTGGAACGCGGCGATGAAGCGCCGCGTTCAGGACGGGCGGTCATAGCGGCTTGTTCTGGAAAAACTAGAACTCCTTTCCTTGGGCGAGGGCGTTTCCTTTAAAAGCCTCGCCGGGGTGGCGAAAATCCGGAATGAAATTGGCATCGCCGCACTGGGGTTGCAGGAAGACGCGTCGGAAGCCCAGCTCCTCTACGCAGTCCATGACGCGATTGTATTCTTCGTCGGTGACGATGCGGGTGAATTTCCCGCGGCGGTGGCATTCGGGCATGGGGCGGAACTGCCGCATGACGGAGATGGGGAGGCGTGGGCCGAACTCCTCATAGAGCGCGCGAAGGATGGCCAGGGAGTTTTCCACTTCGCCCGGAAGCACTAGGTGGCGGACCAGCACGCCGCGGTTGGCCGCCATTTCGCCGGTTTCGTCAAAGGGGCGCAGGAATCCCGCGCGGTCCACCAGGAATTTCAGCGACTCCATGGCGATCTGCGGGTAGTCTTCACGGGCCATGCAGGTCTTGGCCAGCGCCGCGTCGGCGTATTTGAAATCCGGCAGGAAGATTTCGACGCCGTTGTCCAGTGCGTCCTGCAGGGTTTCGACATTGCTGTAGCCGCTGCTGTTCCAGACAACGGGTAGCCAGCAATCCGCCTTCCGGACCAGCTTCAGGACTTCGCGCAGATGCGGCCAGTAATGGTCGGGGGTCACGAAGTTGATGTTGCGGATGCCTTTTCCCGCCAAGGCGAGAATGCGTTCCGTTGCCTCCTGGACGTTCAGAAAGTCACCGACGTGTTCTGTGGAGAGCTGGTAGTTCTGGCAGAAGAAGCATCCGCAGGAGCATCCCGTGAGGAAGACGGTTCCGCTGCCGTCCTTTCCCACCAATGGCGGTTCCTCGCCAAAATGCGCTTCAATGGCGGCAATGTGCAGTTCCGCGCCCTCGCCGCAGAAGCCGTGCTGGCCATGCAGACGGTCAACGCCGCATTTTCTGGGGCAGAGTTCGCAATGGTTGTATTCCGAAAGCTCCATTATCGATATTTTTTCAGAATGTCGTAGGGAAGATTGCCGCCGAAAAGGTCCAGGGCGCTTCCTACGGTGAAATCAATGCGTCCATTCCCTGCCGTCTCAATGGTGCGGATGTCTTCCAGGCTGCGTATGCCGCCGGCGTAGGTCACGGGCGCATCGCACCATTCTGCCAAATGGCGCACAAGAGTTTCGTCAATGCCCTGCCGACGGCCTTCCACGTCAACTGCATGGATGAGAAATTCGCCGCAGGCTTCTTCCAGTTGGTCGAAGGTCTGGCGGGAGAGTGTCAGGCCGGTGAGTTTCTGCCAGCGGTCGCAGGCGACCACGTAGTTGCCATCCACGGCCTTGCAGGAGAGATCTAGCACCAGCCGTTTCCGAGGGATAGTGCGACGCAGTGCATCCAACCGCGCAGGGGCGAAATCACCGTCCACGAAGAGATACGAAGTCACGATGACCGCTGCCGCGCCTGCCTCCAGCCATTCCGTGGCGTTTTCGGGGGTGATTCCGCCGCCCAGCTGCAGGAAGTCCGGGCAAGCGGCCAGGGCATCGCGGGCTGCGGCGTCATTGCCGGGACCCAGTTTGATGACATGCCCGCCGCGCAGGCCGTCGGCACGGTACTTCCGGGCGAACCAGGCAGGGGATTCCGCGGCGACGAAATTCTCCGTCACGGCGTCATGGGCGTTGTCCTGGAGAGTGGCGCCGACGATTTGCTTGACGCGACCGTCATGAAGATCGATGCAGGGGCGAAAGCGCATGGGAGTCTACTGAAGCATCCAGGGGATGGCCTTTTGGATTTCCCGATCCCAGAAGGGCCATTCATGGGAATAGTCGGCCTGGTCCCAGACGACGTCGAAGCCCTTCGCCTTGGCGGCCTCGTAGAAGCGGCGGTTGACATCGAAGAAGCGCACGTCTCTTTCGCCGCAGGCGATGAAGAGGCGTGGCTTGACGGCGTCGGCGGGATAGCGTTCCAGCAGTCCGAAGACGTCCTCGTCGTCGGCTGCCGGTGTGGTCTGGAAATCCGCCTTGTAGAGATCGGGTTTTTCCTGCTTCAGCCAGGCGGGATCCAGGGCTCCGGAGAAGCATATTGCCGCGGCGAATTTCCCAGGGCATCGCAAGGCGGTCTTGAGGGTTCCGAAGCCACCCATGGAGAGTCCGGCGATGAAGCGCTTCCGAGGCGTGGTATCCACTTGGAATGCACCTTCAATCAAGGCGGGAAGTTCCGTGGAAATGTAATCGAAATAGCGTTCGCCGCTGGGGAGATTGCAGTAGAAGGAGCGCCCGCCGTCCGGCATGGCCACGGCCAGGCCCTGGGCTTCCGCATAGCGTTCGATGACGGTGCGGCGCATCCAGATGGTGTTGTCATCGGATAGACCGTGGAGAAGATAGAGCACCGGAGGCCGGTCTTGGGCGGCTGCTGCCTGCTGGCCGATCTGGGTGATGGCCGTGCGCGCGGGGAAGACCACGTTCACCTGCGTCATTTTCTGCAGGCAGTTGGAATAGAAGTCACATTGAAAGAAGGACATAGTCGTTTGCGTCTATTTGGTTGCGGGGTGGGTGTATGGTGTGGAGGCCAGGCTGTCGGCTACGGTGCGCAGTTCTGGACCTACGTAGATCTGACGCGGGCGGACGATGCGCTGGGCAGTGTCATCGTGCTGTTCCAGCCATTGTGCGATCCATCCGGGAAGCCTTCCGATGGCGAACATGACGGTGAACATGTTGATGGGGATTCCCATGGCGCGATAGGAGAGCCCGGTGTAGAAATCCACGTTGGGATAGAGGTGGCGTTCCTGGAAGAAGGAATCGTTCAGTGCGATATCCTCCAGTTCCTGTGCGAATTCCAGGAAGGGGTCGTTGTGGTTCAGATGGTTCAGGACGCTCTTGCAAATCTTCTTGGCCACTTTTGCGCGAGGATCGTAGGTCTTGTAGACACGATGGCCAAAGCCATAGAGACGGAAGTTGTTGTTGCGGTCCTTGGCCTTTTCCACCAGCGTCCTGGGCGAGAGGCCGCTTTTCATGGCTTCTTCCAGCATTTCCACGACTTGTTGGTTGGCGCCCCCGTGGAGCGGTCCCCACAGTGCGCAGACGCCGGCGGAAATGCTGGCATAGAGATTCGCCCGGCTGGACCCCACGCCGCGGACGACGGTGGTGGAGCAGTTTTGCTCATGGTCTGCGTGAAGAATCAGGAGCTGGTTCAGGGCACGGGTGATGACGGGGTCCGGCGCATAGTCATTCACGGGGGTATAGAACATCATGTTCAGGAAGTTCTCGCAGTAACGCAGATCCGCCCGGGGATAGACGATGGGATGGCCCATGTATTTCTTGTAGGAGAAGGCGGCGATGGTGCGCAGCTTGGAAAGCAGGCGGGCCACGGTGATGTCGATGGCTTCGGTGGGGTCCAGCTCCAACTCGGGATAGAAAGTGGAGAGGGAGACCACCATGGCCGAAAGCATGGCCATGGGATGCGCGTGGTCGGGATACAAATTGAAGAAGTTCCGCATGTTCTCATGGAGAAGCGAATGCAGGTTCATCAATTTGCTGAACGCGTTGTATTCGGCAGGCGTGGGCAGGAAGCCGTGCACCAGCAGATAGGCGACTTCCAGGAAAGAACAGTGTTCCGCCAAGTCGGCGATGTCGTAGCCGCGGTAGCGCAGGATGCCCTTGTCGCCGTCCACGAAGGTGATGTTGCTTTCGCAGACGCCCGAATTCACCATGCCGGGATCGAAGGTCACTAGTCCGGTATTCTTTCGCAGGGTTCGGATGTCCAGGGCGCGTTCCCCCTGCGTCCCTTCCAATATGGGGAATTCGTAGTCGTGGCCGTCGTAGTTGAGGCGGGCATTCATGATTTTCTTGACAAGGCTCATATTTTCTCCTGAAAAGTTTTGCGCCATGGATCCATGGCGGAAAACTCATAATATATTTCCTGTATAGAGACTTGACGGGGAACGGGAGACGAGAGGCGCGGCGCCGCGCACGGGGCGACCCGGCGGGGAACTCTCGGGGGGAGGGGCGGGCGCGGGTTTCGGCAAGATGCCTGGCTTTCAACCACCCTTGTCGTTTGCATAAAAAAGCCCCTTTCCGCCGGGCGAACCCGGTGGAAAGGGGCGGAGGTGCGCAGTCGCGAATTTCAATTACGCGCGGGCGGCCTTTGCCTTCTCGACGAGCTGCTGGAAAGCGGCGGCGTCGGTGACGGCGAGGTCAGCGAGCATCTTGCGGTTGATTTCGATGTTGGCCTTGTTGAGGCCATCGATCAGCCAGCTGTATTTGAAATCGAGGGCGCGGCAGGCAGCGTTGATGCGCTGGGTCCACAGCTGACGGTAGGCAATTTTCTTGTCTTTACGTCCGACGTAGGCGTTGGCCATGGCTCGATCCGTGGCGGTATACGCCATGCGGATGAGCTTGCTGCGGGTGCCGCTGAAGCCCTTGGCCATTTCGAGCACGCGCTTGCGGCGGGCTCTGGATGCGGGTGCGTTCGTTGCTCTCATTGTTCAGTACTCCAAGCTAGATGGTTGACATCGATTACAAACCGTAGGGGAAACAGGCCTTCATGCGGGAGAGCTCGGTGCTCTTGATCTCCTCGGGCTGGCCCAGACGACGCTTGCGGGTGGCGGACTTCTTGGTCAGAATGTGGCGACCACCTGCACGGTTGTGCATGAATTTTCCCGTTCCGGTCTGCTTGAAGCGCTTCGCGGCGGCTTTTCTCGTTTTCATCTTCGGCATTTTGGTTTTCTCCTATTGGGAATGGCTACCGCCGGCTGATACGCCCGGGCGAGGGTAGAGAAAACGAACCCTTTGCCCATTGGCCGGCGCGTCAGTCAACAAAACGACGGCAGCACAGTGTTGTTAGGCCTGAGGAGCCTCGACTGCGGTGGCAGATGCCTGTTCCTGAGCTTCCTTCTTGGCTGCGGCACGGGCTTCCGGCCGCACGGAAATGGTGGTGGAGAAGGTCTTCCGGTCCTGCCGGACGGGAGAATCCTGTTTTGCGATGTCCTCCAGCTGCTTGATGAATCGGTTCATGATTTCCATGCCGATTTCCTGATGGCTCATTTCACGGCCACGGAACTGAAGGAGAAGGCGGACCTTGTCACCGTGCAGAAGGAATTCGCGGGCATGCTTGAGCTTGACATTCAGGTCGTTGTCATCAATGACAGGACGGAGCTTGACTTCCTTCAGCTTGGGCTGCAGGAGGTTCTTCTTGGCTTCGCGGGCGCGTTTGGCCTCCTCGAACTGGTATTTGCCGAAGTCCATGATGCGGGTCACGGGCGGTTCGGATTTGCTGGGAACCAGCACCAAGTCCAGTCCGGCTTGCTGTGCACGGGCCAGGGCGGTCTCGAAGGTCACGATGCCGACTTGCGCGTTGTTCTGGTCAATCAGACGGACGTCATGACCGCGCAGGAAACGATCTCCAGATTTGAGTTGCTTCACTCGGTTCAACTCCATTGTGGGTGGATTAAGTGCCCGGGGCGGCCGTGTGCCGTCCGGGGCGGTTCTTGCTGAGGATTCAGCTATGCCTTCTCGGCGATTTCCTTCTGGATGGTCTCGATGAAGGCGGGCAGGGCGACGACGTCACCCTTGACGTAGTATTTGCCACCGGCTTTGCTACGGTCGCGGACGGAGATGGCGACGGTGCCGTCGTTCTGCTCCTTCTCGCCCACAACCAGCAGGTAGGGGATGCGGATGAGGCCGGCGTTCTTGATCTTGGCGCCGATGGGGCTGGCGTCCAGGTCGCTGGTGACGCGCAGGCCCTCCAGGCGGAGCTTCTTCTCGATTTCCTTGGCGTAGTCGTTGAACTTCTCGGAGATGGGAAGCACGCGGACCTGCTCGGGGGCCAGCCAGGTCGGGAAAGCGCCGGCGTAGTGCTCGACGAGGATGCCGAAGAAGCGTTCCAAGGAGCCCAGCAGGGCGCGGTGAACCATGTAGGGCTGATGGCGGAGGCCATCGGCGCCGATGTATTCCAGGTTGAAGCGCTCGGGCAGGTTGAAATCGAACTGGATGGTGGAAGTCTGCCACTCGCGGCCGATGGCGTCCTTGATTTTCAGGTCGATCTTGGGGCCGTAGAAGGCGCCGCCGCCTTCGTCCACTTCGTAGCTCATGCCTTCGGCCTTGATGGCGTTCAGCAGGGCCTCGGTGGCCTGCGCCCATTTTTCGGGAGCGCCGACGGCCTTGGCGGGACGGGTGGAGAGGTATGCCTTGATTTCCTTGAAACCGAAGCATTTCCAGATGTACATGGAGAAGCGGATGACCTCGCGGATTTCATCCATGATCTGCTCGGGGGTGCAGATGATGTGGGCGTCGTCCTGCGTAAATCCACGGACGCGCATGAGGCCATGGAGGACGCCTGCCTTTTCGTAGCGGTAGACCGTTCCGAACTCCGCCCAGCGGCAGGGCAGCTCGCGGTAGGAGCGGGGCTTGGTCTTGTAGATCATGATGTGGAAGGGGCAGTTCATGGGCTTGACGTAGTAGGGATCGCCGTCAATGTCCATGTTGGAGTACATGTTCTCCTTGTAGAAGCCCAGGTGCCCGGAGGTCTCCCAGAGGTTTGCACGGCCCACGTGGGGGGTATAGACCAGCTCGTAGCCGTTGCGGTAATGGGCATCGCGCCAGAAGGTCTCGATGACGTTGCGGATGCGGGCTCCCATGGGATGCCAGGAGACCAGGCCGGGACCGATTTCCTCATGGAGGCTGAAGAGCTCCATTTCGGTGCCAATCTTGCGGTGGTCGCGCTTCTTGGCCTCTTCCACGCGCTTCAGGTAGTCGTCCAGTTCCTGCTTGGTGGGGAATGCGGTGCCGTAGACGCGCTGCAGCATCTTGTTCTTTTCGTCGCCGCGGAAGTAGGATCCGGCCACGCCGGTCAGCTTGACGGCGCCGATTTCGGAGGAGTTCTCCACGTGGGGGCCACGGCAGAGATCCACGAAGTCGCCACAGGTGTAGAGGGAAATCACGCCTTCCTCGGGGATGTCGTCCAGGCGGGAGAGCTTGTAGGTCTGGCCTTTGCTTTCAAAGAGCTTACGGGCCTCTTCGCGTGAAACCTCGGTACGGACGAAGGGAACCTTCTGCCCGATCATCTTGCGCATCCGGGTTTCGATCTCCTTGAGATCTTCGGGACCCAGGTGGTGTTCCATGTCGAAATCGTAGTAGAAGCCGTCCTCGGTGGCGGGGCCGATGTCGAACTTGGCATCGGGCCAGAGTTTGGCCACCACGGCGGCCATGATGTGTGCCGCAGAGTGACGGAGGGTGCTCAGATTTTTGTTGTCAGCCATGATGTTATCAAAATTGCCGGCTTGATGCGTCGGCGTTGAATTATTCAAGAAGACCTTTGGTGGAGGGCATTTCGCCTGCCAGGACGGAATCCATTGCGGCGGCGGTTCTCAGGGCTCTTCCGAATGCCTTGAAGATGGCTTCTAGGCAGTGGTGGTTTTCGTCTCCGGCGAGGAGATCCACATGGAGGGTCATTCCCGCCGTGTTGACCAATGCCTGGAAGAACTCATGGAAGAGCTTGTGGCTGATGCCGCCTGCGAACGCTTCGGGGAAGGCGCATCTCCAAGAGAGATGGGGCCTCCCGGAGAGGTCGACGACCGCGCTGGCGAGAGCTTAGTCCAGAGAGATGGTGGCTTCGCCGAATCTAGTGATCCCGCGCTTGTCACCCAGAGCGATTTTCATCGCCTGGCCAAGCGCGAGTCCCACGTCCTCCATGGTATGGTGTGCATCGATTTGCAAATCGCCTTTTGCCTTGAGCTGCAAGGAAAAATGACCATGCTTGAAAGTCGCGTCAAGCATATGGTCGAAGAAGGGCAGTCCCGTGCCGATGACGTTGGTTGCAGGGCCGCCGTCCAGATTCAGCACCAGGGAGACTTTTGTCTCTTTGGTTTCTCGGTTGATTTCTGCGCTTCTTGGCATTGTGGTAAAGATTTGTCTCGTAAAAAAGCGTAATATAGCACATTTCCTGCATATCTCTAGCGCACTAGAAATAATGCGATTTTGGAGGATGCGCTATGCTGGGGAAGGGCCTGTTTTTCCGGCGTTCTTCTTGTCGCTACGATTTGATGACGGCGCCAGCCTTCATGACGAATCCAACGTCCTGCATGGCCGAAATGTCCGTCAGGGGATTGCGGGCCATGGCGATGACGTCCGCCATTTTTCCCTTTTCAAGGGATCCGATGGAATCGCTCATGCGCAGCAGGTCGGCGGCGTTTTGGGTGGCGCAAAGCAAGGCTTCGCCCGGGCGGAAGCCGAAATCCACCATCAGTTGGAACTCCAGCGCCTGTTTCCCGTGAGGATTCATCGACGTGCCCGCGTCGGTGCCAAATGCGATCTTGACGCCTGCCTCGCGGCATAAGCGCAGATGTTCCTTGTGATGCTGCAGGCACAGCTTCGCCTTTTCGATGGTCTCGTCGGGCAGGCCGACGCTTTTCCCGTGTGCGACAAGCTGGTAGGCGGCGATGATGGTCGGTACGAAATACGTCCCGTTTTCCTTCATGAGCCGGACGCATTCCTCGTCCATCATCATGCCGTGTTCAATGGAGGTGATTCCCGCGCGGACCGCCGCCTTGATTCCCGCCGCGCCATGCGCGTGGGCGGAAGACAATTTCCCGTGCATTTTGGCTGTTTCCACGGCAGCGAGAATTTCGTCGTCCGCCATGTATTGTGCGCCCGGCGCGTCGCCCTTCGACATTACGCCGCCAGTGACCATCAGCTTGATCTGGTCGACGCCGTATTTGATGTTGTAGCGGGCAGCTTGCCGGATGGCGCAAGGGGAATCCGCGATACGCAGGGGCGACTGGTAATATTGCGGCATCAGGTGCAGGTCCGAATGGCCGCCGGTCGGGCCGAGTGCCCAGCCTGAAACGAGCATGCGCGGGCCGATGATGCGTCCCGCTTCGATTTCATTGCGGAGCGCCACGTCGACAAAATCCGTCGCTCCCTCGTCCCGGATTGTCGTAAAGCCCGCATCCAGGTCCTCCCGTGCGTGGCGCATGGCGTCAAACGCGATGGCGCCCATAAGGTGGTATTCGCCATTGAAATCATCCTTGACGCCATTCATGTGCGTATGCACATGGCAGTCAATCAGGCCAGGCATCACGAATTTATCCGACAAATCGATGAACTCGTCTATGTTGTCGGGGGGGGCGGCGCCGTTCAGGATTTGCGTGATTTTGTCATTTTCAACCAGAATCAGCGCATTTTCGCGGATGTCGTCTTCCGAAATGCCTGTAAAGAGCAGCCCGCATCGAATTGCCTTTGTCATTCTGTCGTTCTCCTGTTTAATCAGCGGAAGCAACAGCTGCTTTGCCGCCAGTTGTCAGGCCGCGCTTCGTGCCTTCAAGAAATTCCACGAAGGTGCGGATTTCAGGGAAGTCCGGGAGTTCCGCGCGGATTTTCGCGATGGCGTTGGGACGGCTGAAGCCATCCTGACAGGCGATTTTGACGGCTTCCTTGATGGCGTTGACCACTTCAAGTCTCCAGCCGGCGCGGTGCAGGCCCACGGCGTTGATGCCCTGGATGGCGTCCTCTTGGACAATGCCGTAGGGGACCACGTCCTGGCGGAGCCTCGAGCCGCCGCCGACCATGGCCAGTTCGCCGATGCGGCAGAATTGGTGGACGAGGGTCTGGCCGGAGATGAAGGCGTGGCGTCCGACTTCCACGCGGCCAGCCAGCAGAGACGCATTGGCGATGATGACATCGTCGGCGATCTGGCAGTTGTGTCCGAGATGGACGAAGGCCATGAGCATGACGTTGTTTCCGACGACGGTATGACTGCCTTCCTCGACGCCCCGATGGATGGTGACGTATTCGCGGATGATGCAGTTCTCGCCGATGTCGGTGAAGGACTCCTGGCCGTGGAAATGCACGTCCTGGGGTTCGTCGCCCAGGTTTGCGCCGCAGTGGATGCGGGTGCCTTTGCCGATTGTGGTGTTTCCGGAGAGGACCACATGGGGGCCGATGACGCATCCATCGCCGATTTTGACATTCCTGCCGATGACGGCGAAGGGGCCGATGGTCACGTCGTTTCCGAGGATGGCGCCTTCTTCAATGGCTGCGCGGGGATCGATGTTGCTTGGCATGGTGGTTCTCTCCTGAGGAAAATACGGTTATTTCAGGATGACGCGCTTGCGGTTCTTCTTGCCGGCGCGCAGCATGATTTCGCGCGAGTCCGGGAAGTTCGCCGCAGTGACGACCATCTTGGGGTCCTGGAGGCGGGTTTCGCCCAAGTAGCATCCGCCGCCCTGGACCAGGCGGCGCGCCTCGC
This sequence comes from Lentisphaeria bacterium, assembly GCA_024405215.1. GTDB lineage: Bacteria > Verrucomicrobiota > Lentisphaeria > Oligosphaerales > Oligosphaeraceae > UBA1724. Next base: position 16,730 of record JAKSPB010000024.1, read on the forward strand.
CGTTGGAGGCGCAGAGGCCGGCCTTGACCATCAAGGTCAGCAGTCCAATGCCTTCGCCCAGCTCGTCGGCAGCGAGGTCAATGGCGGGGATGGCGTCGTTGGCGGCTTCGGCGATGATCTTCGCGACGTCGGAAGAGGTCTCGATCTTGCCTTCGGGATCCGCGAAGCCAAACTGGTTGCAGGCGGCCAGGTAGGCCTGCGCGGCGACGGCGGGGCCGTGGGCCAGCGCGGTGGCCTCGTAGGCCAGGATCTCCTTCGCGCGGTTGATTTGCGGGGAGGGCAGCGCGCCCAAACGTCGCACTTCGTCCATGGGCAGCGCGGTGAAGTAGCCGAGCAGGCGCTGGACGTCGCCGTCGTCCACGTTGCGCCAGAACTGGTAGTAGTCGAAGGGCGAGGTGCGGGCTGCATCCAGCCAGACTGCGCCGCCTGCGGTCTTTCCGAACTTGGTGCCGTCGGCCTTTAGGAGGAGCGGGAAGGTCGCGCCGAAGACTTCCTTCTGCTGGAGCTTCCGGGTCAGTTCAACGCCGGCCACGATGTTGCCCCACTGGTCCTGTCCGCCGAATTCGAACATGCAGCCGAATTCCTTGCAGAGGTGGTTGAAGTCGAAGGACTGGAGCAGGGGATAGCTGAACTCCAGGAAAGAGAGTGTGTTCTGCAAACGGAGCTTGACGGATTCCGCCGTCAGCATCCGGTTGACGCTGAAGAGGGAACCGATGTCCCGCAGGAAATCCAGGAACTTGACGTCGCGCAGCCAGTCGGCGTTGTTGACGATGCGGGCCTTGCCTTCGCCGAAATCCAGGAAGCGTCCCAGCTGTTCCTTGATGGAGGCCACGTTTGCGTCAATGGTCTCCACGGTCATGATGGGGCGTGCCTCCATCTTTCCGGAGGGGTCGCCGATCATGGCGGTGCCGCCGCCGACCAGCGCCAGAGGGCGATGGCCGCATTTCTGCAGCCATCGCATGGCCATGATGGGGAGCAGATGCCCGATGTGCAGGGAGCTTCCGGTGGGGTCGAAGCCCACATAGAAGGTCTGGGGGGCTTCCCCCAGAAGTTTCCGCATTGCATCCGCATCCGTGGACTGGTAGACGAACCCACGGTCAATCAAGATATCCCAGACGTTTTCCATAACGAGAAATCAAAGAATGGCAACAACAAAAAAAGGCACAAACACAAACGGTTCATGCCTTTTTCAAGAATCAAAATGACGTTGTCCTTGGAGAGACTAGGCGCCAATGATTTCCTTGACGACCAGACGGGTCATGTCCTGGCGATGACCGTTCTTGCAGCGGCTGCGCTTGCGGCGCTTCATCTTGAAGACGATCAGTTTGGGACCGCGGAACTGTTCCTTGATTTCGGCCGTGACCTTGGCGCCGGCGATGGTGGGGGCGCCGAAGACGGTGTTGGAATCGTTGGAGATCAGCAGGACATCGCTGAAGTCAACAGCGGTGCCGGCCTCGCCCTGGATGCGGTCAATCTCGAATTCCATGCCGGGCTCGACCTTGTACTGCTTGCCCGAAGTCTTGATGATGGCGTACATTTGATAAACTCCGTGAAAAGGGTTTCTATGATCCTGAGAGGAAGGCGGCCTGCCCTGAAAGCCAGGCCGTCGCGGCACTCGAACAACCTAGAGATTAGTGCAGGTTGTAGTATTCGATGACCTTGATGATGGAGACGTCCACGTGGATTTCCTCGGTGAGGGGCTCGCGGGCGATGGTCACCTTGCACTTGTCGTTGGCGTCCTTCTCCAGATAGGGAGGCAGGGTGACAGTGCTGTCCTTGGCGATCTTGGCGATCATGGGGGAGTGCTGCTCGTTGATGGTCAGGACGTCGCCGGCCTTCAGGCGGAGGCTGGCGCGGTCGCAGACCTTGCCATTCACCAGGATGTGGCGGTGGCTGACAATCTGGCGGGCGGCGAAGATGGTGGGTGCCAGGCCGCTGCGATAGACGGCGGAGACCAGGCGCATCTCCAGGTTGGCCAGGAGCTTGTCGCCGGTGTTGCCGGTGCCGCGCTTGGAATTGCGGTAGATGAAGGTCAGCTGATGCTCGGTCAGATCATAGAAGGTCTTGAGCTTCTGCTTCTCCAGCAACAGCTGTCCATAGGTGGAGAGCTTCACGCGGCGCTTGGTAGGACCATGCTGGCCAGCGGGATAGGCCTTGGGGGTGCTGGTGGCTTCGCCGCCTTCCTTGGTGTTGATGACGCGGCTGTTGGTAGGGCAGTTGGGCTGTCCCCACAGGCAGAAACCGATACGACGGCACAGAGTGTGCTTGGCACCATGGGTGCCACTTTGGGTCTTGGCCATGTTGATGGGCCTCCTTGCAAGCGCCTTTCGCTTCCACCAGTCGTAAACTGTCGCCGCCTGTCAGGGTGTGAAAAAGATTCCGGAAGAAACTCCGGAGGCGGCTGGACCGGCACGAAAAGCGGCTTAATATAACTGTCGAAGAGCAAACCGCAAGCACTTCGGACGAGAAAATCCTCGTGCCCGCGGTCATTGGGGAACCAGTGAACAGTAGTCTGCGACACGCAAGGATTAATGATGCAGACTACTAGCTCCGCTGGGTCCCGCGGACATTGCGGGGGATGCGGTTCTGCTCTTTCTCCCGTTCCCGTTGCTGTTTTTCCTGTTCCCGGCGCTGTTGTTCCATCTGCTGTTGCTGCTGAAGCTGCTGCTCCTGCTGCTGTTTCTGGAGACGTTGCTGTTGTTCCCGTTGCTGTTGCATCCAGAGTTGCTGCTGCTGAAGCTGGATTTGCTGCTGTTGCTGCATCATGATCTGTTGCTGTTGCTGCATCATGATCTGCTGCTGTTGCTGCTGCTGTTGCTGCTTGCCGGGGACCTGTGGGGGCAGGCTTTTCTTCATGCGGCGGTTGTGCGCCTGGATCATCTTCTGCAGGCTTTCCTGGAGTTCCTTGGCCTTCTTGTTGCTGATGACGCCATAGCCCAGCAGGGTGATGGACTCCTGTTTTTCATTGACGCCGTCGAAACGTGATTTTGCGGGACCGGGGTCGTTGTTGTGAGACTTGATCATCATGGAGAGCTGTTTGCCCAGGGCATCGGCTTCCCGGTCGCTGATGACTCTGCCGGGCAACTGGAGGATTTCCACTTTGTTGTTGTGGGGCGCCAGCGTGTTCTTGGCCTGCACGGGGAGGGCGAACCAGCAGAATGCCAGGAGGCAGAGGAGGGGGAGATGGACTTTCATCATTTTGATTTTCCTCGTTGTTTGAGGCAATTGCAAAAGTCGCTTTGGTCACTTTTCGCGTTTTTCGGTCATTTTGCTCCAATCTAGTCCTCCGTTGCCTTGGCAAGGGAGGGATGCGTCGCGCCGTAATATGCTACGTCTTGTCGCACTTGAAACAAACTGCCTCGAAAATCCCTGAGAAGTGTCTTCGACTGGATCGTTGCAATTATCTCATTTTGTCTTTTTAGTAGAATCGTTGAGATCGGCGGCAAAGGCGTTGACGGATCGTTTGGGGAGCGACCGGTCCGTGTTTCGTGGGAGAATCCGCTGGGTGCCGATTTCGCTCCAGATGGCCTTGGCATTTCGACGCGAGACATTGAAGACCAGTCCCAGCAGGAACATCAGGGAGATGACGCTGGAGCCGCCGTAGGAGAGGAATGGCGCTGTGACGCCGGTGGGGGGGAGCCATCCGCTGACCACGCCGACGTTGACCAAGGCCTGTACGGAGATGAGAATGGCGATGCCGTGGCAGAGGAGCAGGTCGCTTCTGGTCCGGCATTGATGGGAGATGACGAGGATGCAGGCGCAGAGTCCCAGGTATCCAAGCAGGATGCCTGTGATGCCGACGAAGCCCAGCTCCTCTCCGATGACGGCGACGATGAAGTCCGTGTGGGCTTCTGGGAGATAGGTCTTCACGTAGCCTTTGGAGTAGCCTTTGCCGAAAAGATTTCCCTGCCCCAGGCAGATCTGGGAACGGAAGAGCTGGTAGGATTCGCTGAGGCGATTTTCTTCCGGGTGCTTCCATGCGGTGATGCGGTCGCGGCGCATGGGACTGCCGGCAATGAAGGCGGTTCCGACCACGGCGCCGATGACGAGGATCATCAGCATATATCGGAAACGAACTCCGGCCAGGAACATGACGCCGATGACCATCATTCCCGTGACGAAGGTGGTGGAGAGGTCCTTTCCCAGCAGGACGAGTCCTAGCAGGATGCAGGAGCTCCCCAGGGGGATGACGACGCCGTGGAGGAAACTCTTGATTTTTTCCCGGGGGACCATGCCGTAGTATGCGGCCAGAAAGAGCACCAGGGCGATTTTGGCGAACTCGGAGGGCTGGATCTGGATGCCTCCGAAACGGAGCCAGCGTACGGCGCCCTTGATGGCGGCAGCGCAGGGGAAGAAATGCAGTGCTTTCGAGCCGACGAGTTTCATGGCCACCGCGGCTGCGGTCAGATATCCCAGGGGGAGTATGGTGGCCAGCAGTCCCCAATGGCTCAGTCGGTAGAGTTTCGGCAGGCTCAGAAGCAGCGCTGTCAGGCAGGCGGCCAGTCCGCAGCCTACCCAGACGAGCTGCATCCAGAAGTAATGGTTCCCGCTTTTGAAGATGGTGGCGGAGGAGATCATGCTGATGCCCAGTCCCAGCATCGCTGCGGTCAGGACTGCCAGAAGCGGCACGGCGCAACGGGACAGAAGGGACGCGCCGCTTCCGGGTGACGTGGTGCTCCAGAGGACTTGCTCCTCCGGTTCATGGGGAATGTTAGGCAGGGGCATGGGATGTCGCTCCTAGGAAAGAACCTTCCGGAATCCTGCGAAGACCTGTCCGAAGTCCACCGGGCCGACCATCTTGTCCTGGTATTCCCGGGAAAGACGTTCCATGCCTTCCTGGAGATGCCGCGAGGTGACGCCGTTTCGGATGGATTCCACCGCCTCGATGAAGGCGGCCAGCTTGTCTGCGCAACAGATGATTTCGCCGTCCATGGGGAAATAGGCGTCGTCGTTGTATTTTTCCGAGAGTTCCTCGAAGGTGAGTCCCGTGATGATCTTGCCGTCGAGGATGACGCGGTTCTCGAACTCGTTGTCGGTGAAATAGGAGAGTTCCCGGTACCAGCGGCTGGGCACCAGCGGCTGGACTTTCTCTTCCATCTGGAGGTTCTCGTATTTCTTGATGGTGTCGGCCAGGCCTTCCACGGCGTTCTTGACGGGCGAGGTGATGTCCCGGGTCAGCGCTTCGGGGAGGTCGTGGAAAAGTGCGCCTTGGAAGCCATTGACGATGCGCTGTTCGCAGGCGTCGGTGTCGCAGAGGGCCAGGTAGGTCATGATGGCCACCATCAGCATGTGTCCCAGGACGCTTGTGGCGGGGATGCGCGGGGACTGGCTCCAGCGCTTCTGGAAGCGGAGCTGTCCGCACAGGTCGATGAAACCGGCGGTTTTGCGGCCGAGGGCGATCTTCTGGACGCCGATGAGGTCGATATGATCTTCCAGCTGGTCTTCGATTTCGGCCTTGATTTGGTCAATGCCGCGGATGAAGGGGCACAGTTTGTAAAGGATGTTGAACTCCCACTGGGTGGCCAGGTAGTGGGCTGCCTTGAGGATTCGCTTTTCGTATCGGGCGTATCCGGGATCCAGGAGATATCGCCGCATCCGTTCCGTGAAACCGCCTTTGACGGTGCTGGTCAGGGGGAAAAGCTCCTTCAATACCCATTCGTTGAGCTGGGGGCCGTTTTCCGCCATCATGCGGTGGAAGACCGGCGGCTTGATGTCGGTCAGGATGATGCGCTGGAGCAGCTCGTACATGGCGCCTTCAATGAGCAATCGCCATTTCACCAGGCCGGCATGGCGGTCCTCCTCGCATTTCGCCAGCGCCCAGGCGATGATCATCTTGTGGGCCTGTTTGTCCAGTTCGGTGAATTCCATGGGGTTGATTTGATCATTCCAGCGGCGGATGCTGGCTGCCCCGAAAATCAGCTCGATAAGAGATTGTTCAAGTGATTGCTTTTGCATAATGACCTAATATATACGAATTTGGCGGCAGACTATGGCCATCGGGGCGGATTTGTTATGGAAAAAGCTTTCTTCGGGGGAAAATGCGGGGGGCGCGATAGCATAGGATGGTTTTCGTATTGCCGGGTTGGTGGCTGGCCCCCGCGTGCTCCTGCGCAGGTTGCGCCAATTCTCCAGTCTATTCCCCCTTCAATTGGGGATTTCGGCGGCTTGATGAATGATTTTTGGGGATTTTGCTTGCAAATGGCCAAAGTACAGTTACGGTAACTTGCATTGTAAGTTTTCAGGGGGAAATTGCCGGAATCGCTGCTATGCAAATTGTCGATAACGCTACATTTGAGAAGCTTTTGTGGGAGCGTTCAACGCTTTTGCTGGCTCACAGTGTCCATTTTGTTGAGGTCGGGGCGGAGAATTTCTTTTTGACGCGACCGTTGTTGAGCTTCCTGCTGGCGGAATCCAGCCAGCTGGAGGAACTGCTGGATGCGTATGGTGCCCGCAGCAACGAGAAATGGCACACGTTGCGGATGCACGTGGCCATGATCAAGAATTTCAGTGCTGCTGGATACGACCTGCTTCACTTGCAGCATACCATCCATTCCTATGATTTCGTCGGAGCGTATCCGAAGATGGAGGAAGAGACGAAGGCCGCAGTGGCTTTTGTCTCCAATTTCCTTTTCTGTTCTCTTCGGCAGGTCATGGACGACAGCATGGCGCTGGGATGGCCGCCTCCCGAGGAATTGAGCGGATACGACTATACCGAGGAGCTTCCTCCCGGAATGCTGCCCAAGGACAGGATCATCGGCGGCATGCGGGACAAGGACAGCGTGCAGATGCTGGTGAGCAGCCTGGCCACCAAGTTCTTGAATAGCACAGAGGATGCGGATTTCCTGAACAATGCCTCGAAATGCCAGGCCCCCAATTGGCGCGGACTGAACTTCGACCAGCTTTCCGAAGCTTCCATCCGTTCTCTGGAAGAGAAGTTCCATTCTCTGCAGTCGCTCTATGATACCTACATTTCCTTCAGCGACACCGAAGACAAGGATGGATCGCTGCGTCAGTTGCGCGGCCATGTCAGCGTGGTGCTTCATTTGCTGCGGGGGGCCACTGTTTTCATTCATTTCTACGAGCGCCATATCAAGATTCAGGGGGATGAGCTTTTCTGCCATAAGAACTGCGTCTTGAAAAGCGACTGGTATCTGGAACTGCTGACCCACTATCTGTGCCGTTACAGCTATGATTTCCTGTCAAGTGCCCGAAGCCTCTGCCAGGCCATGCTCCGGCAGTATGCCGTGGTAGGGGAAAAGGAGATTCCCGCGCCGCCCTATTTTGGTTTCCACGTCCGTCCTTCCACCCTCATCGGGTCCATTGTGCGCCATTACGGCAGTCATGTGGTCATGGAGCTGGATGACAAGGAATACGACGCCAGCGTTCCCATGAACCTTTTCCTGGCCAACGAATGGATCAACCAGAAGAAGTGCCAGTTTGTCGGCGATGAGCTGACGAAGCTGAACGAACTGTTCCTGGAGAAGGAGAGGCAGATCCGGGAGGGCACGCTAAGCCGGCTGGATGCCGTGCGCGAGATGATCCGCGAGGCGGCGAATCGTAATCTGCTTCGGGTGCTGGTCTATCCTCTGGATGTGGACAGCATCGTGAAGAGTTCCGGAGCGCAGACCCTTCTGGAGTTGATGCAGAACGTGGTCAGTACGCTTCACGCCCAGCGGAAGATCAATATCCTCTATTCGCATAACGTGAAGTTCAAGGGCGACGTGCGCGTCCTGGAGGATATCCAGGTCCTGGCCGAAAACGGCTATGGCGAGAACGAGACCGGCGCGAATATCCCGTTGCCTCGGGAGCTGAACTATCTGGTTCATCACTAGTGGTCTGTAATGTCTATAACTTTGTCATGCTCATCTCCTTGCGAGCCTTTTCCCCGGTCTGCTTCCTTGCGGAGTAGACTATGCGCGGTCGCAGACCGGAAAATTAATCTTCAGAAATAGCTGTTGTCTGAATGACTTTTAGATGTTACAGACTACTAGCTTTTTACTAGTGCGGCGTCCGGGGAGGGAGGGGGCTGGAAGCCAAGTCTTTTTGGGGGAATATATCCTTTAAGGATCCTGCGCAATCAGACTTGGCTTTTTTCCGAGGCTTGTGCGTCGGGTGCAGGCCAAGTCCGTGTCGTCAATCCATAATACGGCAACCTAAGAGGTAGTTGCAAAAGTTCATTTGAAGGCGCCTTCCAAGGATTCCCGAGACAGTTTGCTTCAAGTACGCCAAGGCGTAGTTTACCACGACGCGAAGCACTTGGAACAAAATGGCCGGAATTTGCAAAAAGTGGCCAAGGCGACTTTTGTTCCAATTGCCTCTTAAGTATATAGTTTGGTTAAGCTTCTCCGAAAATTTATTCCTGCGGTACGGCGTTTGCGGCTTTGACCTGTTCCAGGGCGGCTTTGGCTGCCATCTGTTCCGCGCCTTTCTTGGTGGAGCCTTCTCCTTGGAAACTTTTGCCATTGGGCAACGTGACCTGGAAGACGAAGTGCGGCGCGTGGCTGGGGCCGCGGGAGGAGAGTTCCTTGTATTGTGGCGCGCCATGCAGGTTCGCCTGGCAGAATTGCTGAAGCAGGCCCTTGGGGTTGTCGCATTCCTCCGCCGTCAGGACGGCGCTTTTCAGATCGGGATAGATGCGCTGGACGACTTCCTGGGCGGCCTGGAACCCGCCGTCCAGGAAGACTGCTCCCAGGAAGGCCTCGTATGCGTCGCCCAGCAGGGAGGGACGTTCCCTGCCGCCGCCGAGGATTTCGCCTTTCCCTAGCATCAGTCCCTTGTTGATTCCCAGGCTCTGGGCATTTCTGGCGTTGGCGGGTTCGTCCACCAGCACGGAACGCGCCCGTGTGAGTTCGCCTTCCTGGGTTTCGGGGAAGTCATGGTAGAGTCGATCGGTGACAATGAGCTGCAGCACGGCGTCACCGAGGAACTCCAGCCGTTCGTTCCAAGGATGGGAGGGGATGGCGGATTCCGCGGCATAGCTTGAGTGTGTCATGGCCAGTTTCAACTTTTCCAAATCATGGAAAAAGTAGCCGGCTTTTTTCTGAATCTCTTCTAGAACCCCGGGCCATTCTGATGTTTTTTGGTTGAAATTTTTCATAATTGCGCTATCTTAAGACATTTGCGCACAGACAAAAAACAAGCGTGTTGGACACGTGTATGTTTTCTGCCTGTGTAAGTTTTTACAATGTAAGCCTTAAGGAGAGAACTGCCATGCAGTATGATGTTTCTGATTTGCGCAAGGGTCTGAAAGTCCAGCTTGATGATGGGAATCCCTATCTGATCACCGAATATGATTTCATGAAGCCCGGAAAGGGCCAGGCCATCTATCGTTGCAAGATGCGCAACATGCTGACCGGTTCCACCACGGAAAAGGCCTATCGTCCCGGCGACAAGATCGACCAGCCCGATCTGGCCGAGAAGACCGTGAACTTCTCCTATGACGAAGGCGACGGCATCTATATCTTCATTGATCCCAACACCAGCGATGATGTCCGCGTCACCGAGGAGGTCCTGGGCCGCAACAAGTATTTCCTGGAAGACGACATGGAGTGCCAGATCCTCTTCTTCAATGGCAACCCCATCGACATCACCCTGCCCATCTTCGTGGAAAAGGTGATCGCGGAGACCGAGCCCGGCTTCAAGGGCGATACCGCCACCAACTGCCTGAAGCCCGCGAAGATCGAGAATGGCTACGAGATCAACGTTCCCACCTTTGTGGGCGTCGGCGACCTGGTTCGCATCGACACCCGCACGGGCGAGTATTCCGATCGTATCAAGAAGGCTTCCCTCTAATTCGATCCCTTTGACGGAACGGGCAGCGGGCGGGTAGGTTCTCTACTGGCGCCTCTGCCCGTTTTTGTGTTTTCGGCGATTTTCGGGGGGGGCAATGGTTTTTTGCAATTCCTTCTCTTCTCGTTGCAGATGTTTTCCCGTCTCAAGGCATTGTTCGGCATTTTTTTCTATCTCTCCACTGTGACGCTGGGGGGAGGGCTGGCCATGCTTTCCGGAATGCGGGACGAGTTCGTGGCGAAGCGAAAATGGCTGACGGACGAAGAGATGGTGGACACCGTGGCCGCCATGCAGTCCATGCCTGGCATCATCGCCTGCAACATGGGCGCCCTGCTGGGCTATCGGGTTGCCGGCTTTCCGGGGGCGCTGGTCTCCATCTTGGGCGCTATGCTTCCGCCGTTCCTGGCCATCATGCTTTTGTCCAGTGCGGTTTCCTGGCTGCGGCAGTTCGCGGTGGTCTCCCATATCTTCCTGGGGGTCCGCGCCGCCATCGCCGCAACGATTCTCTGGGCATCCGTGGGGTTGGGAAAGAAAATCCTTTCCACTCCGGAAAGACGCGCCAGGATCTTTTCCTGGAGCGTGGCCGTCGGCAGTTTTGGGGCGCTGAGCTTCTTTGGCGTGAACGCCATTCTGGTGCTGGTCATCGCCGCCATTCTCGGATGGCTCCTCTTCTGGCGCAACGGTGTCGCCAAGGAGGAGAAGCCATGAATCCACTGGTGCTATACCTCCTGTTTGTCAAGATTGGCTTCTGCACCTTCGGGGGCGGATTCGCCATGATTCCCTTTTTCCAGGACGAACTGGTCACCCGCCGGGCGCTGATGGCGCCGGCCGAGTTCGCGGACATTGTGGCGCTGGCGCAAATCACGCCAGGTCCCGTGGGATTGAATGCCGCCACCTTCATCGGCCAGCAGCAGGCGGGTTTCCTGGGGGGGCTGGCCGCCACGCTGGGCGTGGCTACGCCCTCACTGGTCCTGGGGCTTCTGGTGGCCTATTTCCTGAAGGCCTTTGAACAGAACCGCCACTGGCGGGCGCTGCTCTGCGGGATTCGTCCCGCCACCTTGGGACTCATTGTCTCCGCCGTGGTCTTTTTTGCGGAGACGTCGCTTTTCACGACGCCCTTGGCGTCGCTGTGGCGGGCGGGAGAGTCCTTCGGCTTCTGCTGGCAGGGCGTGGCCATCTTCGTGGCGTCGCTTTTGGCGGAGTGGCTCTGGAAACCCAATGTCTTCTGGGTCATGCTGGGGGCGGCGTTGGCCGGCTGGCTGTTGTTCCTGTAGGATAGGCCGCCCCCCGGGATGTCGTCTTCTTTTCAGTTCTCCGCTTGGCGGAGAAGACACAAAGCACGCCAAAAACACAGAATACACAAAAAGATTTTTTGTTCAAAACAAGAATGCAGAACCACGAATGAACACCAATGACGGTCATCCTGGCGGTTCCAAGGGATCGACCAAGTTCAATGGCCGTTTTCCGTTCGTGTGTATTTGTAGTGGTTCGAAAACTCTCTTTTGAAGGAAAAAGGAAGGGAAAAACAGTCTTTTTGTGTTTTGTGGTTCGCGCCGGGAGGCGCAGAAGTTTTTTTGAGAGTTGTATCAAGAATTTTCATTCCATACCATTGTGTTCCATGGCAAAATCCTTGCTCAATAAAATTCTGGAATGGAATCTCATCAAAGAGGCGCGGGATTTTCTCTCCGTGCGGATTTGGGATGCAGATTTCCAGACGCTCCGTTTCCTGAAGCGCAGCGGCTATTCCTTGTGCCGGATGCTGGAAGTCGCGATCTGCGGTTTTGTCGAGGATCGCTGCACCTTGCAGAGCAGCGCCCTGACCTACATCACCATGGTCTCGCTGGTGCCGATTCTGGCCATCACCCTGGCCTTCTGCAAAGGCATCGGCTTGCAGCGGCAGCTTCTCGGACATCTGGGCATTGATACCATGCTGCAAGTCATGCCGGACCACTCCGGACCGCCGCAGCTGACATACGTTATTGTCAAGAAAGAGCCGAAGAAATCCGAGAAGGCGGCGGAAAAGGACTCCGGACAATCCCCGGGGACACCTCTCGAGAGTCATTCCGTGCCGGAGCGTTATTCCGCCTCCACCGTCAAGCCTGGCTTTGCGGCAGAACTGCCGGAGCCCATGCAGGTGGCGGTGCTGAATTTGATCGGCTATGTGGACCACACGAATTTTGCCGCGCTGGGTGTGGTGGGTGTGCTGACGCTGCTGACGACCGTGGTCATGTCCATCAAGAAGTTGGAGAATAACTTCAATACCATCTGGTGCGTTTCCCGCGGACGATCGCTTTTGCGGCAGATCAGCGAATATCTCGTGGTGCTGCTGCTGGCGCCGGTGATGCTATTCCTTGTGCTCTCCCTGACCGCCTTCATCAGTTCCGATTCCTTGGCGCAGTTTCTGCACACGAGTTCGGAACAGGTCATCTTCTGGGGCAGGATCCTGTCGCAACTGGTGTTGCTGGTGTGCCTGATCGCTTCCTTCATGGCGCTCTACCTCTTCATGCCCAATACCCATGTGCGGCTGGGCCCTGCGCTGCTGGCGGGAACGGTGGCCGCCATCTTGTGGGGAATCGTCTTGCTGATGTATGTGAAATGGCAGATTGGCCTGGCGAAATACAACGCCATCTATGGAACTTTCGCCGCGTTGCCTTTCTTCCTGGCGTGGCTCTATGCCAGCTGGCTGGTGATCCTGCTGGGGGCGGAAATCTGCTTCGCCGCACAGAACCAGCGTCTGCTTCGTCAGACCAAGCAGCTTCTGCCTTTGGAAGCTGGAGCGAACCGCATCCTGGGTATCGCCATCGTGGAGGCCATCAGCAAGTGCTTTGACGAGGGCAAAGGGTGTTGGAATGCCGTGGACTTCGCCATGGAACACAATGTCTCCATTCGCGAATTGGAGTTCTCCTTGAAGTCGCTTCTGACGGCGAAGTTGGTCATTCAGCGCAAGCCGGAGGCCGATCCGCCGGAGTGCTACGAATATATGCTGGGACGGCCCGCATCCCAAATCACCTTGTCACAGGTTTCCGAGGCGTTCATCGGCATTGAATCCGAAAATGCGCTCCGCATGGAGAAGTGCCTGCCGCCAAAATTCGTGGCCTTTTTGAAAAAGCGCCACCAGGAGACAGTTTCCAAGTTGGGGCAATTGACCTTTGAGCATTCCACGCCTGAGGACGAAGTCCTGCGTCCCACAGTGGAGAATCCCGACCGATAGGAGAATTTACAAATGAACAAATTCTCGTTTTTCCTGAGTCTTTGCCTGGTGGCGACGCTTTCCGCCGCGCCGTTGCGGATTTTCGTCACCATATCGCCCATGGCGGAAGCGGTCACGGCCATTGGCGGCGCAGAAGTCGAGGCGCATACGCTCCTGCCGCCCGGCTTCAGTCCCGAAAGCTACCAGCCCAATGCCCGGATGCTGGCGTCTTTGGGCAAGGCGGACGCGCTTCTCACCATCGGCGTGCCTTTCGAGAAGATTCTGCTGGAAAAGCTGAAAGGCGTTTTCCCGAACCTTCTGGTGGTGGACGGCACACGGGGGATGAACTATCGGTTCTTTCCGGACGGGGGCAAGGATCCCCACGTTTGGCTTTCCGCTTCCAATATGCTGGTATATGCCAATACAGTGGCTGAGGAACTGTGTCGGCTGCGTCCCGCCCAGACGGAGCATTTCCGTGCGCGTCTGACTGTCTATCGGAAAAGTCTTCAGGAGGCCAGCGACCGCAACCGCGCGCGTCTGGCGACTTTGAAAGGCAAGGCCGTTCTTGTCTATCATCCCGCTTTCGGGTATTTCCTGGAAGAGTATGATATTGCTCAGTTGGCCATCGAGGAGGAGGGCCACGAACCCGCCGGCGGCACTTTGCAACAATCCCTTCGCCAGGCCAGAAGCCTTCATGTGCCTGCCATTTTCGTGCAACCGCAGTTCTCGCCTCGCACAGCCCGTACATTGGCCAAGGAACTGCTTTGCCGTGTGCTTGTCCTGGATCCTCTGCCGACCGCATTGACGGTTGGTCTGGAAGACCTGGGGAAGACCATATCTGACGCCTATTCTTCTGCTGCCGAATGATTCCTGCTGTTCAAATTCAGAATTTATGCTTCGGGTATGAGGAGAACGAGGTTCTCCACAATATCAACCTGGAGGTCGCCCGACAGGATTTCGCCATCATTGTCGGTCCCAACGGCGGCGGCAAGACCACCTTGCTGCGGCTGATGCTGGGGCTTTTGGAACCACGTTATGGAAGTGTAAAAATCCTAGGCAAGAAACCTGTTTGCGCCAGACGGCAGATGGCGTATGTCCCGCAGTCGCTGCAGTTCGATTCAAAGTTCCCCATATCTGTGCTGGAGACCGTGCTGCTGGGACGGGTGGAACGCCATCTCTTCGGCGGTTCCCGCGCTGCTGACCGGGAAATCGCCCTGGACGCTCTGCAGGAGGTGGGATTGGCGGATTGCGCGCGGCGTCCATTCGCGGCGTTGTCCGGCGGTCAGCGTCAGCGCGTGCTGATTGCACAAGCCCTTGCCTCCGAACCGGAAGTGCTGCTGCTGGATGAGCCCGGCGCGAATCTGGATACGCCCGGCGTCGCCACCATCTATAGCTTGTTAAAGGAATTGAGCCGTCGTCTGACCATCATCATGGTCTCCCATAACCTTTCCATGGTGGAATCTTTCGCCACCCATGTCATCTGTGTGAATCACACGGCAGACATGCATCAGATTTCCGAAGTCTCCCAGGAAGATCTTCATGCTGGGAACTGGGTGCACATCTTCCATCATTCCTGCCCTGTCTCCCATGACGAAGGCGAGGATTTCTGCGCTGGCCCCCATTTGGGGAAGGAGGAGACACGATGACTTTATTCTTCCAGGATCTTCTTTCCTCTCCGTTGCTGCAGCGTTCCGTGGCTGCCATGGCGTTGGCCGCCGTCGCCTGCGGCATCGTGGGGTGCTATGTGGTCCTGAAGCGGGACAGCTATGCCGTAGGCGCCATCAGCCATTCGTTGCTGGGCGGCGTGGGCGCGGCGCTCTTTCTTTCCGCAAAATACGGCCTTGCCTGGCTGACGCCCTGGCTGGGGGCGCTGGTGGCTGCATTGCTGGTTGCGGTGGTCATAACCCTGATGACGGTCCGCTGGAAAATGCGGGCGGACACGGTGCTTTCCGCCATCTGGGCCGTGGGCATGGCGCTGGGCATTTCCTTTGTTACCGCCACGCCTGGCTATCCGCCGGATTTGAACAGCTATCTCTTCGGAAGCATTCTCATCATCTCTCCCATGGACCTCTGGATGACGGCGGTGCTGGATGCGGTGATTCTGCTGGTTGCTCTATTGTGGCACCAGCGCTTCGTGGCGCTGGCTTTCCATGCCGAGATTCTCTCCTTGCGCGGTATTTCCCTAGGGTGCGTACAGCTGGCCATGCAGTTGCTGGTTGCCCTTACCGTGGTGATTCTTTCACAGCTGGTGGGCATTGTGCTTTGCATGGCGCTGCTGATTCTGCCCGTGGCCACGGCGTCCGTCTTCTCCCGGCGCATACCCGTGATTATGGCGCTTTCCGCGATTCTCTGCTTCCTGTGTTCTTTCGTTGGCGTGGCGGTCTCCTATGACGCCTTGCCTGGTAACATCCTGCTGGCTCCCGGCGCAACCATCGTGGAGTTGGCGGGAGTGCTCTTCCTTTTCAGTGTGGTCATTCGTTTTTTCCGACGCAAGAGAGTATGAACAAGCTCATTTTTGCCTCCAGCGAAAGCTGTGCCGACCTGTGGTATCTGACGGGATTCGCTGCTTCGGATCCCTTCCTTTTCTTCCAAACCGACAGATTGGCAGCGGTCGCCGTCAATTCCATTGAGATCGGGCGCGCCCAGAAACAGTGCCGTCCTGGCATCCAAGTGGCCGATGCCGGGCATCTGGCGGAGTTTTTCCAGCGGGAACCGGTAAGTGATTCCAAGCTGCATTGGTTCGTGAGGCAGATTCGCACGCTTTGCGAGGGCACTGGGGTTTATGAATGGAATGTCCCCAACGATTTTCCCGTGGCCTATGCGGATCTGCTTCGTGAAAATGGCATCAAGGTGACGCCCCTCTGGCCGTTTGCCCCGGAGCGCAAGGTGAAGACTGCCGAAGAAATCGAGAAGATCCGCCATTCCGAACAGCTGGCCGAGGCTGGACTGGCGGAAGCCGATGGAATGCTCCGCCAGGCTACGGTGGATTCCGATGGGTATCTGGTGCTGGGCGGGACGCGGCTTTACGCCGAGGAACTCCGCGGTGCCATCAATGCCGCCATCGCTCGCAAGGGCGGTGTTGCGCTGGGGACCATTGCGGCTCCTGGTTTGCAGGGGTCCGATCCGCATCAATCTGGCATGGGGCCTGTTCGTGCCAACGAGCCTATTGTGATGGATATCTTCCCCCGTGACCAGAACACCGGCTATTTCGGGGATTTGACCCGCACCCGCGTCAAAGGCAAGGCCTCGCCCATTGTCCGCAAGGCCTACGAGACGGTTCTGGACGCACAGCTGGAGGTGCTTCGTTCACTCAAGGCCGGCGTGCTGGGCTGCGATATGCAGAAACTGGTGACTGACAAGTGCGATGCCGCGGGATTCCCCACCGGACGAGACTTGAAGACCGGAATCTATCATGGTTTCTTCCATAGCCTAGGGCATTCCGTGGGAATGGAAATCCATGAGGGGCCCAATCTCTCGCCCGCGAAAGAGGCGCCGCTGGTGTCCGGGCATGTGGTCACCGTGGAGCCCGGCCTCTATGACCCCGCTTGGGGCGGCATCCGCATTGAAGATACTGTCGCCATCACCGAGACGGGCATTGACAATCTGGCCACGGTCGGAAAGGAACTGGAAATCTAGAAATATTGTATTGTAGTTTTCTCTTCCCCCCAAAAAATAGGCTCCTAGAATCCTAGGAGCCTAACAACGAACAACTATTCACCCCAGACGACGCACTTGTATGTGGAGTAGAGGCCCAGGAAGGAGCTGGCTTCCCAGTCCACGTGATGGATTCTCGTGATGTTGCCATTGGCGCAGGCCGTGGTGATGGAGGAATCGCCTGTGGCAATCAGATTCAGCACGGAGTGCGAGACGGAAACGCCCATCTTGGGGGATGCGATTTCCGAAACATTTCCCGTGGCCATGGGGAGACGTACATCGGTGAACAGTACGCCGCACGGCGTGGTGGTGGCGCAGGAGCTGAATAGAACGGTGCCCAGGACGGCGACGAGAACGAGGAATTTCTTCATGGTGGGCTTACTTGGATTTGAGGTTCTGTTTGCGCTGGAAACGCACCATTGCGGTTTCCAATAAAGTGGTGATGAGCTCTGGATACTTGATTCCGGAATTTTCCATCATCTTGGGATAGAGGGAAATACTTGTGAAGCCAGGAATGGTGTTGACCTCGTTGAGAATGAGATTCTCCTTCTTTGCGCCCTTTTGAGGGGACTGATAGAAGAAGTCTACACGGGCCATGCCGCCGCAACCCAGGGCGTCAAAGACCATGGAAGCCGCTTCACGGATCATTTCCTTGGTGGAGGCAGGCAGTTCGGCCGGGACTTTCAGGCGGGCGCCATCCTCGTCCAGGTACTTGGCATTGTAGTCATAGAAGCCCTTGGTGGGGATGACTTCGCCGGGATCCGCAACAAAGATGTTCCCGTCCGGCATCTCCAACACGGCGCATTCGATTTCCCGGGCATTCTGGACGGCTTCTTCCACGAGCACCTTTTCATCATAGCGGAAAGCCTCTTCCAGCGCGTCGTCCAGTTCGGCGATGGTCTTGACGCAGGAGATGCCGACAGAGGAGCCGGCGTGGGCGGGCTTGATGAAAAGCGGCAGTCCCAGGTCTTTCCGCAGGATTTCCGAGTCGATGTTCTCATCGGGACCGAAGGCGTAGAAGGCGGCCACGGGGATGTCCAGCAAATCGCTGGCCAGGATCTTCGTGCGCTCCTTGTCCATGCAGTTGGAACTGGCATTCACGTCGCAGCCCACGTATGGCGCGCCCAGCATTTCAAAGAGTCCCTGGATGGTGCCGTCCTCGCCGTTGGAACCGTGCATGACAGGGAAGGCCACGTCGAAAACGACGGGCTTGCGCTTGCCGTCGGGGAAGGCCAATACCGGGCCTTCTGGCGTGCGCATGGGGAAGCAGGCGGCGCTCTTGGGGAGAAGGGCGACGTTCTTGGGATCATCGGCGTTCTCCAGGAACTCCTTGTCGCCGTAGAAGCGCCAGGTGCCGGTCTCGTCAATGCCCACTACGAGCGGGCGGAAACGCGTGCGGTCGATTGCCTTGAAGACGGAGAGGCAGGAAATCAGGGAGACTTTGTGTTCTGTGGAACGTCCTCCACAAAGCAGCAGGACAGTTTTTTTTGTGATTCTAGGCATAGCAGGTTTTCAGAAAGAGAGGAAATAATGGCGTTGAATTATATTAAATATATCGCCGAGAAGACAACCTTTTTCCACCTATGCTTAATCTATCCAAAATATTTGCGGGGATGTCCTGGGGAATGCCTTGGAAATACGCCCACCAGAAGCAACTCTTGGTGTTGGGGCTATGTGCTTTGGCGGGGGGCTTGGCCGGGCTTGCCTGCAGTGGCATGCACCTGTTGGCAGGGATGGTCTATTTTCAGAGCCGGCATTTGTTGGAGGCCTGCGGTGATTCCGTGCGCTGGGTGGAACCCGCGCTTCCTGTCGCGGGAATTTTCTTCTGTGTCATTCTGGGACAGCTCTTCTGGCGGCGTCATCCATACGACACGAATCTCTGGACAGCCATCCGGCAGGCTCGCTATCCCGGGCGCGGCCTGCGAGAATATCACATGCTGAGCCATATCCTGACCTGTGGGGTCGCGGTGGGATTGGGAATTTCCGCCGGTATGGAGGCTCCTAGTGCTTTGACGGGCGCGTCCATAGGCGACAACCTCGGACGAAAACTGGGGCTTCCCCGGGAGAATCGCACGCTGCTTCTGTGCGCCGGTGCGGCGGCCGCCATCTCGGCTGTTTTCAGCGCACCGTTGGCGGGGGCGCTTTTCGCTTGCGAGGTCCTTCTGCCGGGAACTGCAGCGGTTACGCTGATCCCGCTGCTGATTGCTTCGGCGGCAGGTGCCATCCTCGGCCAACTTTGTGGAGTGAATGTCCGCTTCCCGGAAATCGCCTACAGCTGGCATTTGGAAAATCTCTGGCTCTACTTGTTCATGGGGTTGGTCTGCGGTGCTGCTTCCGTGGCGGTGATTCGACTGAATTGTCAATTCCAGAAGCTTCGCCGGGCGGTGGGGAATCCTTGGCTTATGGCCATTGGCGGTTCCGTGATGTTGTACGGAATTTTCTTGTTGTTGCCGATGGTGGGAGGGAATGGCCTGAATTTCGTGCTGGAACTGATGCACGGCAATCTCTCTGCCTTGCCGGGCGGAGTGCTGGACGTGCCGTCACAGTGCGGATGGATGCTCCTGGGCGGCTTTGCGCTGTGCGTGCTCATCAAGCCAATCGTGTCCATGATTTCCATCTGTTCTGGCGGTGACGGCGGCATGTTCGCACCGTCTCTGGTGACGGGTGCTTTCATGGGAATTTTCTTCCATCAGTTGCTGGGCATGGCGGATATCACGGGCTTTCCGCTGATCAACTGCATGGCCGCCGGCATGGCGGGGATGCTGGCTGGGGTGATGCACGCGCCGATGACAGGTCTTTTCCTGATTGCGGAACTTCTGGGGGGCTACCAGCTCTTTGTGCCGCTGATGGTGGTGGTGGCCATTTCCACTTTCACCAGTCGGTGTCTTTCCCGGGGAAACATCTACTTTGCCGCCGCCGACATCCTGCGGAACCCGGAGACGGATCCCTGTGTCAATGAAGATGGCAATGAACAGGAGAGTACGCCAGTGGGCGAGGTCGCAGACCGAAACTCCTATACCTTGAGTCCCCAGGATACATTCCGGACGCTGCTGAAGGTGCTTTTGCATAGTCCGCAGGAGATCTTTCCTGTACTGGATCAGAACGACCGGCTGGTTGGA
The DNA here is from genome assembly GCA_024405215.1 of Lentisphaeria bacterium. GTDB lineage: Bacteria > Verrucomicrobiota > Lentisphaeria > Oligosphaerales > Oligosphaeraceae > UBA1724. The sequence continues at coordinate 36,482 of JAKSPB010000024.1, forward strand.
ATCATCCAGGAACGGAACATTCGGCCCTATCTGCTGGATACGAAACTTTATGATATTCTGGTGGCGGATGACTTTATGGGCGCGGTGCCAGGGGAATTGCCATACGAGGCTACCATCGCCGAGGCCACGCGCCTTTTCGACGCCACGGGGGCGGAGTTCATTCCCATTGTCCGAAACGGGAAATACTATGGTCTGCTGACCCGTGCGCAGTTGCTGGAATGCCACAGGACGGCGCTCAACCACCAGGAACTCTTCTGAAGTTGCCGTGTTCCACAAGAGGTTAGGTCCCTTGGGGGAGAAACAAGTCGTTTCTTCCGCAGGATGCGTCTCCTGGCGCAAGCCGTAAAACGTACGGAATGGACTTTTCTTAGGAAACTGCATGCTTGAGTTGCCTGCGGGGTCTGAGGTTGCGTTTTTCCGGGACTTGCGCCTCGGGCACAGAACGAGTCTGTATCAACAATCAATTGCGGCAACCTATGTATCTCATTCCCTTTTTTATCCGGTCTTCGTTCTTTTTCAAGGGAAGAAAACCTTTTGGGCGCCATGTGCCTTTTGCGTCTTTGCAGGCGAAGTGTCAGGAGCGGCTTCGGGAAACAAGCTCAAAAGGAGCAGAGCATGATAAAACCTCAGTGGTTTCAGGCGATTAGCAATAAATTAAGGAAATAATGTAAAAATATTTTGCGTCTGAATGTATATTATATAAAATTGAATCAGAGTTGGTTAGCTAGGACCGGGGATGTTACATCTGCATCGTGTCTCGAAGACATGAGGGCAGGGGAGTGTCTCGAAAAACGATCATGACAGGAGTAAAGGACGATGAAAAATAGGTTGACGGTTATCGGGGTATTGTGTCTCGTTTTCCTGCTTTATGCTCAGCAGCATTCTACAGGCGTCATTCTGCCTTCCGACGGGGATGCGGTGGCGGTCCTTTCCACTTTTCGGAGTTATTCCCTGCCTGTGGAGAAGGCGGAGGTTCAGGTGCGTTCGGCCCTGCCGGCAAGCCATGTCAATTTCGCTCATCTGCCGGTCGTGAGCAATCAGGGCGGCATGGGAATCTGCGGCAGCTTTGCCCCGACCTATTATCTGGGAAACTACTATCTTTCCCTGCGTGACGGTGGCGGAAGATACAATCCGAAGATGGATTCCGCAAAGATGGTGTCGCCTCTATGGAGTGTCTATATGTTCCGGCACGGCGGAACGGGGAGCCAGCCCAACGGCGGTGATCCCGTCGACAGCATCCGCGGCCTTTGTGAACAGGGATATCTCACCCTGGCCGAGATGCCTTTCACGGGTGCGCCGCCTTCCACATACTATCTGCCGAATGTCGCGACCCAGAAGAAAGCCCTGGCCCGGCGCTTCGGCGGCTATGGCGTGACGCTCTCGGACATCGCGACGCCAGAAGGACTGGAAAAACTGAAGGCAGCCTTGAGAAACGGTGACATCTTCGTTGCGATAACCAAGCCTATTCCGCTTAATTTCGACCAGTATCCCAACGAAAACGCGGCCTGGGGCGACGATGCCAGGAGCAACAACAACGGCGTCTTCGCGTGGCCGGTCGAGGGAATTACCCGTGAACCGCACGCCGTCACCATCATCGGCTACGATGACACCAAGCGTTATGTCGGCAAGGACGGACAGGAGACCTGCGGTGCCTTGCTGGCGGTGAACTCCTGGGGAACGAACTGGGGCGTAAAATACAACGGCGAAGGTGGTTATATCTGGATTGGCTATGAGTCCGGCTTCCTGGAAGGGACCTGCTATTCCCTGAAGCCTGGAACCGGCGGTTATGCGCCTTCCTTGACGGCAATCATATCCGTGGAAACCGCCGGGCAAGGCGACACGCCATGGATTGACAAGTTTTTCCCGAGGGCGTGGCTTCATAATCTGGAATTCACGCTGAACGGCCATACGCTGAGCAATCCTATTCCTGCAAACTACTATTTGACTGGTCTGGAAGAAAATCCGAAGAAGGCGGAGATTCTCGTGGATCTTTCCGGATATGACGACATTGATTTTTGGCAGTTGGGAACGATTCTTTCTTTCGGCGGGCAGGCAAAGCTTGGCGACGTCCGCTCCGTCAAAATTCAGGATGGGAATGGCGACCTGCTCTGGCAGAAGGATACCGAGGGATTCGAGCTGAAGCCGTACAGCGGCTCCTATCCGACGTGCAAATATTATCTCTCGCTCTTTGCGGAACAGAAAAACGCATTGCCGGAAATCTATCCGCATACGGGAAGTTTCGCACTGGGCGATTTCAATGGCGACGGAAGGCTGGATGTCGTCGCCGCCGTTCGCCAGGGCAAGGCGGTTGCAAACAGCGGCTGCGAATATCAGGCCAGTCTGTTCTTCCGACAGAAGGACGGTTCGTGGAAATCGCAGGATCTGCAGCTGAATCTTGAGGGTCTCAGCCGCGAGTTGCTGGCCGTGGATCTGGACGGCGACGGTGTTCTTGACCTCGCTGCAACCGATGGCGCAAAGGCGGTCTTCCTGAAGAATGACGGCAAGGGGAACTTCACGCAGTCGGCTTCCGTAAATGTCACGGAAGAATGGAACAACAGCCCGGGCTGTTTTGCAACGGCTGACTTCGACAACGACGGAAAGCCCGATTTCGCGCTGATCAACGCCGAAAACACTGTCGTCATAAGGCAGGATACCCCCTCCAAATACGTTGTCTATCCAATTGGCAATAGACTCGTCCGTCCCGTTGACCTTGACCAAAATGGCAAATCGCTGGCGGTCGGCGACATCAATGGCGACGGCTGGACGGACATCGTGGCCATAGGCCGCACAAAAGAGGTCTGGCAGAACCAGGCGGTCCTCTATTTCAATCGCGGCGATATGACTTTCGCACCACATGTCCTACCGTTGAAGGCAACCGAATACAACGCCATCAGCGTGGCGGATGCAGACCAGGACGGCTGCGACGACATCCTGTGCACGGGGGTAGGCCAGCTTGCCATCCTTATGGGGCGCCCCGATGTTGCCGGAGCATTCCAGATGCCGAATGAAGCGCAGGTCAGCACGTCGGTCGATGTCGCCTACGGCGGCAATGTGGCCTGGTGCGATCTGGACATGGACGGACGTATGGAAGCGGTGGTTGCAGGAACGACAACTGGCGTCACCAGCTCTTCCGCCGATCCATACGGCGAAGACAACATCGGATTCCCGTTGCATGACTATGCAAGAAATTACCTGAAGATCCTCCGCTGGGATGGAACGCAATTCGTGGACGCGAACATGGCGCTTCCTGGAACGGTCGGTTTTGCAGGGCCGTCGCTTCTTTGCGTGAAGGACTTCGACGGCGACGGCAAGCCTGACATCGTGCACGGCGGTTGCTATGGCTTCAAGTCTGTCGTTTTCTCCCATCAGGGGCCGAACCGTTCCGTCTGCGGCATGACTTTCCTCCGCAATGAATTCCAAGGCACGGCGACGGCGCCATCGGCGCCGACCGCCCTTGTCGCAAAGGCGTTGGGGAAAGGGCAGGCACGCCTTTCGTGGCAGGCAAGCACGGGGACGCGTTTTGCTTTGCGCATCGGCACTGCCAGCGGCAAGAGCGATGTCTTTTCTCCCGCAAATGGCTCCCAATACAAATCTGGCATCGTGCTTAACCATCTTCCCGCAAAGAAACTCTACTGGGCGGTCCGTGCGGTGGACGCCGCGGGAAATTTATCCCCATGGTCCGCCGAAAACAACTTCACTCCGAATGGAACCGCAGCCGTTCCTTCTCCTGCCGCCAAATGTCCAGACGAGATTGCGTTGCCGCAGTACACTTTCACCTGCACCAGCGAAGATGCCGCACGCGGCAGCGTCACGTCGCCTGGGCCAGTCACCTGCGGACAGGAAGTCATCCTCGCCGCTATGCCGAAAGCGGGATGGCGCTTTGCCTGCTGGACGGGCGATGGATTGCTTGCGGATTGTCTTTCCGAACAGACCACCGCAAAGATTTACGGGAAGGCGAATGTCACCGCGCATTTCATTCCGGACGACCGGAATCTCAAGATCGATGAACGGCACCTGGGCTTCCGGGATGCGGCGGGCAATCTATGGTTCTATGATAAACCGCTCCAGAAAGTGCCGTATTTTTCGGCAGCTGCTGGATGCACCTTCTTCACCCTGGCAGACGGCACTGCCTATTTCGACCGCATAGGCCCGCGTGCCTGGAATCAGCGACTGCTTCGTGCGCTTGACGGCACGTTGTGGTTTAACGCCATTTCGGCCAATTTTGGCGACGCCGACGGTCTAGGCGGCTACCTGGAACAGACGCAGGCGGCGTGGGGCGGCCCCGGCGGCCTTGCCGTGCGCTATGATTTTGAACAGACCAATGCGCAGCTCTGGCGCGAACTTGCCGTCGTGCACGCAAACTACGACTCCTATCCGGAAGCAACAATCCGGTCCAACGAGGAAATTGCCTGCTGTGTGCCGCAGAAGAGCTTTATGTTGCTTCTGACCTCGAGAGGCCGTGTCCGTTTCATCGGCTTGAACGATTCCGGCCAGTTTGGCGCAGTTGCGCCATATCGTCTGAAGGAATGCACGGAAATCGCCGGATTGCCGGAGGTATTCACTGTCACGGCAGGGACTGGATTCGCAGCCGCAATCGACTTCTCGGGCGCCCTTTGGACCTGGGGGGACAACCGGGTGGGGCAGCTCGGTCGCGGAAAGTCCGGAGGCATTCTGGCTGTTCCCGGGAAGGTCACGGGGCTGCCGTCAAAAGTGGTTGCCGTCGCCGCAGGCGACAATCATCTGGCTGCCCTCTGCGAGGATGGTTCGCTTCATGTCTGGGGCGATAATTCATCTGGACAGCTCGGCGCCGCAAATGGGCTTCCGCTGTCCGGCAAACGCGTCACGGCCATTGCCGCAGCTGGCAACCGTACGGCGGCGCTGGCTGAAGATGTCATCTATCTGTGGGGCGACGGCGAGACGGCGCCTGTCGCTATTGACAGGATTGACTTTGAGACAGTGCAGTGCCAGATCAAAGTCGATGACCGGGCGGCTGCGTTGCTTTCTGAAGCTGCAGGAAATCGCGTGGGCCGAAAGGACATTCCCATTACATTGCAGGCGGATTCGGAAGAAAAAACCGTCTTTCAGTATTGGCTTGTGAATAATGTAAGGCATGAGGGAAATTCCCTGACGGTCACCTTGACCGACAAGAGCACCGTCGAGGCAGTCGATCAGCTGACGAAGCCCCTTGTCTCATTTGGAGAACCAAAGATGACGGACTCGG
>JAKSPB010000025.1 GCA_024405215.1 Lentisphaeria bacterium
GTCCGGCAGGTCCGGCAGGTCCGGCAGGTCCGACAGGTCCGACGGGTCCGACAGGTCCGACGACAAAAAAGGCGCCCGAGTGAAACACCCGGGCGCCTTCTAGCTAGCTGACTCTTCGGACTACGCGTGCAGCATATTCTGTCCGCCGGTGACAGGAATTGCCTGTCCGGTTTCGTACTTCTGCTCCACGCAGTAGAGGATTGCGCGTGCGACGTCCGTGGGCAGGCATCCGCGATGCATCGGGACCTTGGACATATAGAATTCACGAACATCCTCAACGCAGGTAGCGCCAGGAACCTTTCCGGCATTCAGGTATTGCACAAAGAGTCCGCGAACCGGGTCACTCCAGAGAGGTCCATCCAGATAATTGCCCGGACAGACAGAATTCACCTTGATATGGCTAGTGACCAGTTCCTTTGCGAAAGACTGCGTCAGGCCGATGCCGCCGAACTTGGAACCCGCGTATGCACCGTTTTTGTTGGAGCCTTCCAGACCGCTCTTGGAATTGACCTGGACGATATCGGTCCAGGGGCTGTCCTTGGCGGTCATCTGCTTGGACATCACCTTGGCCGCATATTTGCAGCACAGGAAATATCCGAGGTAATTGATATTGGTCACGAAGGTGAAGTCCTTCAAGCTGAGTTCCATGACAGAACCGGAACGGACCACGCCGGCGTTGTTGACGAAGAGGTCGATACCGCCGACTTCCCGAACGATAGCGGCCATCATCGCCGCCACGGAATCCTCGTCGGCCACATTGACGGCCACGGCAAAGGCGCGGCCCTTTCCGTACTTGGCGTTCAGCTCTTCCGCCGCCTTGTTGGCGCCTTCGAAGTTCATGTCCGCCAGCACCATTGTGCCGCCCTCGGCGATCAGGTCCTGGGCAATTCCCAGGCCGAAGCCCTGTGCACCGCCAGTGACCACGCAGACACGGTTCTGCAGGCGCGTCTTGCTGGCGCCGCCATTGACAGAGCGGCGATAGGACTCGACCTCCCAGTTTTCAATGAAGGAGTACTGTTCTTCAGTCAGGTAGTTGACGCCGCCGAAAGCCGCGGTCAGCTTCTCGATTTTGCGGGCGTTGGCCAGGGCGATGGCAGCGGAACGCGCTTCATTCAAAGTCTGGCTCACCGTAAACAGCGCCTTGCCCGGAATCTCCACCACCTTGGGCAGATAGCCGCGCTGCGCCTTGAAGGCGGCGATGGCCTCTGCGGTAGCCTCGCCGCGGAAGGCAAAGGATTTGGCATAGACCACATGATCCGGCGTCAGGGGACCTTCAAAGGCCGCGGAGTTGCCCACGCAATGGACGATGGCGCGGTTGCCATCCTCGTCAGCCAGCAGCGTACGCAGCGCAGGCGCCACTTCGGCCAGATCCTCATCGGAGGCCGTGCCCATTTCCACGTCATCCGTGGAAATGCCAGCCGTCTGGTAAGCGGTCTTCAGGGCATCCATCACGTCAGCGTAGATTTTCGCCACTTCGTCCGCCGTATCGGCGCCGATGAAGACGCCGTGCTTCTGCAAGAAGATGACGTTGGGCTGGGCGCCATTCTTGGCTTCTGCGGCATCCAGCGCTTCCTTCACCGTGAAGGAAAGCGTGCAGCCGGGATTGCAGTAGTCCAGCCAAATGGCCTTTGGGAAGAGCTTCGCCGCAGCTGCCTTACCATCCTTGGAGCAGGTCAAGCCATTCACCAGGGCAGGATGGGTGTGGACGATGAACTTGTATTTGATCACTTCGTGGACCGGCGCTTCCACAGAAGGACGGCCGGCGCCCAGCGGGCGCACGGCGGAAAGCTGGATGTTCTTGACGAACTCCTCCCGGAGCTCCGCGAGCATCGCAGGCGCCATGGTGAAGATCTTGCGCAGGGACTCGCGATCCAGTTTCAGGAACTGCTCCGGCTGAATGGTCGCCAAGGCGACGCCGGAGGGCTTGATGAAGAGTTCGCTGTCGGTCTTGAAGGAAGTGTTTCCACCGCCCAGGAAGACATAGTCGGGATCCGCGCCATACTGACGGGACAAGGCAGCCAGTTTTTCTAGAGATTCAGCAGTAGTCATGTTTTATTTTCCGTTGTTTTCGGGAGAAACAGCCTCCTCTTGCGCATCGGCCTCTTCCCGGTTGGATGAGAACTCCTGGGTCAAACGAAGATAAGTCGGAATGTCCAAATTCTGATGGTCGACAATGGTAGGATAAACCCCCGTGAAGATTCCGCGCGGCAACTCGTCGAATTTCATCGCCTTGGATTTTATCTTTTCGTCCGAAGACGCGGAAACGGATCTGGGTTGGGTAAACAAGGTAAGATAACCGATTGTCGTCTCGGCGATCCACCGGACTGCCTGCGCGTATGCGTTTTCCCGCGTCTCGTCGGGGAAAAGTCCGCCCAGGCTTGCGCAATTCAAAGGCAGGACATCAAAATGCTGGACCCGAAGGATATCCAGCACCTCGGCCGCGCCATTCTTATATTCTTCGCTATCGAATCCATGCGGCATCGCCACAATGGCTGACGAGGGGATGCCCTTCTTCCGGGCATAATCCATGGCGACCTGCGTATAGAAATCGCCTGTGCTTCCGCCCAGGCAAGTAACCACCACCATCATCTTCGACTGCGCCAGGAACTTGTCCATGGCACCCTGCAAAGCATTCCGCGCATTTTCGCCGGCGCTTCCGACGGGCAAAGTCGGTGCAGGCGGCACCACCTGGCAATGCAATGACGGCAACATCGCCAACTGTTCCGGATCGGAATCCACAGCGGCGATACGCAGCGTCGGCAATCCGCCGCGCTGATAGAGATAATATGCCGTCCGCGCACCGGCGGTGCCGATTCCCAGAAGAAGAATATCTGTGGCTTCCATACTACCAGCCCATTATGTCAACAAACTTTTTCAACTTCTTCAAGAGGCCGCCGTCGTTGGCCGCTTCCTGCGCCACCCGAAGACGCTCTTCCACGCAGGCGCAGCGCAGCAATCCCAACACGGTGGAATGCTGGGGTCCCAGCACGAAATCCGGCCGTCCCGTCACCCGATAGGGCAATCCCATGCGCACCCGTCGATTAAAAATCTGCGCCGCCAGTTCGGCAACCCTCGGAAGCGCCGCACCGACGCCAGTCAGGAGGATTTCATTGCCGATCCAGGGATAGACGCCCTGCTCGTCCAGTCGATTCTTGACCAGCTGGAAGAGCTCCCGCAACCGCACTTCCAAGATGCTCTCGATGGCATCCGCCGAGAAGGAACGCTGCCGGCGATTCAGCCCCGGTTCCGTGACATTGACCATCCGGGCATTGCCGTCATGCGTAGCGACCACCGTGCAACGCAGCTGGGCCAGCTGTTCGACAATCTGCCGGGCGGTGCCGATTTCCAACGTCAGGGCGATAGCCAGGTCATTGGCCAGGTGGTCCATTCCCACCGCCAGCTGTTCGCAGGCCACGAAACCGATTTTAGTCGGAATGGCGAAAGAAGTCATGCCGGCGCCTAGATCTATCACAAGTCCTTGCGGTTCGTCAGACAGCGTAGGTTGCAGGACGCCACTGGCGACCGCAATGGGCGCATAGACCACATAATCCAGCTGATACCCTCCCATGGCATCGCGGATCATGGCTTCGACTTGTTCGTGCCGTGCGATATCCGCCACAAAGCAGCAAGATTCCGCCGTCAGCGTCGAAGAATACTGCCCTACGGGATTGAAGACCATCCGCCCATCCGCGAGACGGAAGCCGTGATTGACCAGCGGCAGGGGAATCACCTCCTGGCTGTCGTCATCGCCCTGGAGATTCTCCACTTCGCTGTAAGTAGCCCGCATGGCGCTCTCGTAATCCTCTTCGCTGATGGCCTCGTGCTCGTCAAGCTGCACCGACGCCTTGACGAAATGAGGCCGGATGTAGTTCCCTGAAAGCACCAGGGCGAGCACGCCCGGCAATCCCTCGCAGGCAGCCATGTTCCAGGCCGTGGTCAACGCCTGCGAAACCTGTTCCGCAACGATATTGGGCGTAACAGGTTCGTCTTTCAGCATTTTCAACGACGGCACCTCGGCGAAGCCCCGGATGACCAGCGGACTATCCGGCTTGGAGAGTTCCTGTTCCTGGTCTTGGAAAGACGCCACGACGACGCGAATCTTGTCGCTGGCGAGTTCTATTCCTGTAAAGATGTCCCTTCTCCGTTTCATATCGTAAATATAATGACGGGCGGCAAAATCATACGTCATTCCCGCATATTCTGCGGTTCTGCCAGTCGTCCGGCCACAATTCCCAAAGCACACCAGAGATACCGTTTGGAGCCCACATCCTCCCAGAAGCAAGAGAAAAGCACTCCGACCAGGAAAAGCAGCGCGGGGAGATCCCGCTTCTGGAAAGCCTGCCGCATCAGCAGGAAGACAAACGCGAGAATTCCAAGCAGCGCAGGCACTCCGAAAAACGACACGGTGTTCAGATACTCGCAATGGGGGTCCATGAACGTGCAGAAGCACTCCAGTTCCGAATCAAAGCCGTATGGCTTCAGAATCCCCAGGATCTTCTCCCGATCTACGTATTCCGGATAAAGCCGATGCAAATCCGTCGCGCCATAACCGAAAAGAAGGCCTCCGGCCCCTCCTTCCAGCAAGATCCGTCCATAGATTTCCTGATGGACGCTATAATTCCCCCGATGCTGGAAATCCACCCATGGGGCCTTTCGGATCGCGGGATAAGTCCTGAACCAGACCGTCGTCAGGCAAAGCGTTCCGAAAGCAACGATGGCGACGGTGGCCAGCGCCCGTGGTTTCAGCGGCGCCAGCAATGTTGACGTAGCGAAAGTGCCAGCCAGCAACCCGAAGGTCATCACGGAAAGCTTTGACGCCGTGGCCAGCAGAGGCAATATTCCCAGGAAAGTCAGGGCGGCGATCATGTTGAATCCCTTCCAGGAGGCCTGTGACAGGCGTTTTTCCAGCACAGGCAACGCCAGCAGAACAGGAAGGACGAAGGAACCGCCCAGAAGATTGGGATTGTCGAAAAGAAATTGATAGCGCGTCACCAGGACATTGGGATCCAGTTGCGCGAAATGGCGGTCGCCGTAGAGAAGTCCCTCCAGGCAGGTTCCCTGTACCGGAATGAATTTCGTCAGAAGATAGCCCGCGAAGACCACGCCCAGCAACGCGGCAGCCGTCCAGCCACAGACCTGTCGGGAAGGCAATGGCGTAAAGCGGAAAAAGAGGAACACCAGCCCCATATAGCCAAAGACCGCCAGGTCATAACATCCGCCCGTCCGTTGCAGGCAATGAACCGCAGTGACCAGAATCATCCAGCACCAAGCCAGGGCCAGCGGCGCCAGCGGCATTTTCCGCAGTGCCGACTGCAACTCTGCACGACGGCGGAAGCACTGCCACGCCATCAATGGCGCAAGGATTTCCGTCAGGCGCAACGCGCCATGCAACGGCAACGCCAGAACCAGCGACGCCACGTAAAGCAACGCCACCCAGGACATAAAAGACTCAACCTTGTTTTCGTTCATCATCAAGATTCCCTACAGCAACGCAGCGAAAGCGGAGGGTATCGCGTATCGCGTCGCCAGTTCCTGCCGCGTCGCCCAGGTGAAATCACCCGCGCACGCCGTCACCGTAACCGCATAATTCTCCATGCGCCATTCCCGATGGGTGAAAAGATGGACGGACGAGGAGACTTTCCGAAGCGCCTTGACCTGGAAGCCCCAGCCGAAAAGGAGCCGCCGGAGCTCCTGCGCCGCCAGGGTTCCGTCCACATGGGGGAATTCCCACAACTTCGCCAGCAATCCCGTCGCCGGACGCTGCCGCAGGGCTATTTTCCCCTCCGCTGTCTGAATGCGGAAGACCGTGAGTTCCTGAACCGGACGCGCCTTCTTCACCGTCGGCGCGGGCAGTTCGCCAATGCGGCCCTCACGCCGCGCCACGCACCCGTCCCGGAAGGGACATTCCTCGCAGCGGGGTTCTCCGTGGGGAATGCAGACCACCTCGCCCAGCTCCATCCACGCCTGCGTAAACAGGCCGGTCCCTATGGACGGCATCCAGGATTGCAGCAATTTCGTTGCTGCCGGACGATCCAGGTTCTCGCCGCGCAGGCGCGACAGCACCCGAAGCACATTGCCGTCCACGGCAGGACGGCGTTCGCCCAGCACGATGGACGCGATGGCGCCGGCGGTGTATTCTCCCACGCCGGGAAGAGTCCGCCACTGGTCTCCGGTTTCGGGAAAATGCCCTTGGGCGGCAATGACTTTCGCCGCCGCATGGAGATTCCGGGCGCGAGAGTAGTATCCCAGCCCCTGCCACAATTTCATCAACGCCTCCTCGGACAACGCCGCCAGGCTCTCCACCGTGGGACAAATCTCCAGGATACGAGCGTATGCCAAGCGGACCGCCTCGATCCGCGTCTGCTGAAGCATGATTTCGGAAAGCCAGACATGATAGGGATTGGGCGGCGTCTCCCGCCAGGGAAGCTCTCGTGCATGGGCACGATACCACTCTAGAATTTCCTCAACCTGCTGCATGGCGGAAAATATATCCCCCGTCACCAGTTTCACCGTTCCGAAAAATCGGTTTTCTTCAATTCCTAGAGCTCCTTCTTCCTTTCCTTGCCATGAGTTATGGTATAGTAATCCCGTGGCTCTGTTCCTGCTTTCCGAAAAGACGGAGAGCAAAACAAGCAAAATTGCAAAACAAGCAAAAGCCTTCGGCGAAATCGCCGAAGGCGACTTTTGATTGTTTTGCCTTTTTTGATTCTTTTGCCCTCCCGCTGAAGGCGACTTTTGATTGTTTTGCCTTTTTTGATTCTTTTGCCTCCCGTCGAAGGCGGAACTGTTTTGCCTTTTTTGATTCTTTTGCCTCCCGCCGAAGGCGGACAGTTCTCTTTCCCAAGATCCATCATGCCGAAAAACTCCATCTCAATCTGCTGCCCTGTGTTCCTCCTTTTCATTCTGGCATTTTGCCCCGCGCCATGGGCGGAGGAATTCCAGGCAGGGCGGGCCGTAGAAATCCGTCTGGACGGCATTCTGAACGAAGAATGCTGGAGGAATGCCGCGGTCATCGACGACTTCACCCTGATGAAGGCCAGCGGCAAGACGACTCCGGTCAACGGTACGCAAGCACGGATTCTGTCCGATGGAGAAGCCCTCTATTTCGGAATTGAATGCCAGTGCCAGCATGGCGTGATGGCCCATCTCCGTGGCGAGGTCGCCAATGCCTGGACGGACGACCTGATGGAGTTCTTCATCGCCCCCACGGCTTCTCGAGACGAATACTACCAATTCGCGGTTACCGCAGGCGGCGCCTACTGGAGCCAGTATTTCGCGGAAGGAGGGAACATCCGTCCGGACCCCTACAAGCCAGGTTTCCAGATTGCGAACCGTATTTCCGAGAATGGCTACAGCCTGGAAATCCGCATCCCCCTCCACGCCTTCTACATGACTCCCGCCGAGCGCTTCGCAGATACGTGGGCCATCAATCTGGCACGCTATGACATTGCCAAGCCGGGTTTCCCTGCCACCGAGAACAGCACCTGGGCGAAACTGTCCGCCAGTTTTCATGAAATCCGGAACTTCAATACCATCGGAGGCCTTCCCCGGAAGCCCGCCAAATTCGATCTGCTGATTCCGACGGCCAGCTTCTCCCTTCGGAAACGCAGCGAGGATGCCTGTTCCGGCATTCTGAATATCGATGTGGTACTGAATCGCGCTCCCGCAGGAGATGATACCCTGGAAACCTTGGGCAAGACGGTGCCCGTGCAACTCAAGAGCGGGACAAACACCATCCCGATTCAAGCGTCTTTCCCGAAGGACGGGCGCACGCCCGTGAAATTCCTGCTGAAAGACGCCCGGGGGGAGATTGTCTGCGAACGCGTCTATCCTGTCTTTGTGGACTCCACCCTCTATGGAATTCATTTCACACGCCCGCAATACGGGGGAAATTTCTATCCAGGAGAAGACGATACCACGCTTTCCGGAACCGTCCGGGTGACTTCCGGGGAAGAAACAGTGGCTCTGACAGTGGCAGGACAGCAACTCATGCTTCCTGTGTCGGAAGGGAAGGCGGAATTTTCCGTTGACATCTCACAAATCCATGGCGACATCCCTGTTTCCGTGGGAGATCTCTCCCTGAACGTAAAACGCGTGACGGATGCAAAAGCCTGGATCCGTGACGGCAGGATCGTCGTGGACGGCCAGACGGACTACCGCCTGGGATGGTATGGCGACATCGGATGGATCACCTCCCGTGCCACCGTGGAAAAATACCCTGCGGTATCTGCCAAGCAGCCCGTCACTTTCCCCAAGTGGATCAATCTCGAACCCAGCAGACTGGTGGACAAGGCGGTGGAATCCAATGAAATGGTCTTTGACCGCCAGCCTTCCCAGAAGGTCTTTGACGCCATTCAGGCGACCATTGAAGCAAGTTGGAATGCCGAGGGATATGTCTACTACCTCTCCGATGAGCCCGAATGCCGGGGACTCTCGCCAATCTATCTCAAATACCTCTACCAGTTCGTCAAGAAACTGGATCCAAGACGGCTGGTGATGATCATCTCCCGGGAACCCACGCGGTTCATCGAATGCTGCGACATCATCAATCCCCATCCATACATCAGCCCCGCCATCTACGAGGACGGCATCCGTCAATACGCATGTTCCCTTCAGCGACTGCGGGATATCTGCGCCAGCGTAGAAGAGCTCCACCGCCCGGACAAGGCGCTGATGCTCACTCCGCAGGTCCATTGCTACTCCTTCAACGACTACTACGCGGACTACCCGACTTTTGACGAAACCAGCCTCTCCGTCTGGACCAGCGTTGTCCATGGCGGCCAGGGCGTGACGCCCTTCATCTGGTATGAGCACTTCTCCCGTCCCGCCCTGGATCTGGGATGCGATTTCCTCTACGACTCCCTGCACTGTCTGGGCGGCATGATCGCAAGGGGGGAACGGAAACGCCTCACAGGCGACGAAGGCGCGTGCTTCACCCTGGACGGCAAGTCGTTGTATGTCATCTGCAATGTCTATCCGACCCCGCGGACTTATGCCTTCCCGACGGAATGCCGCAAACTCTACCGCTTCCGCAGTGACGAAGTCATCCTCCCCCAGGGCGGCACAGTCACCTTGCAGCTCCCTGCCTACGGCGTTGCCATCCTGACCTCAGAGCCATTGGGAACGGAACTGGAAAGCGAGAAAGCCCTCCGGAAACGCATTGACGATGCGGAATACGCCCGATGCCATCGCGGGAACATCCTTTTCGGACAGAAGCAGAAGATCCACGCGCGCTATCCGGAAAGCCACCCATACGACTGGCAGAACACCATGGAACAGCTGGACAAGATGTTCGACGGCAACTTGGAGGTCTCCGCCTGGATGCCACGGAGCCTTTCCGTGCCAGACGCCTGGTACGAATGGGAATTCCTTGATGGACCGAAGGAGTTCTCCACGGCAAGAATCTATGGCTATCATCACCAGAATCTGGCGTTCCGCATCTGGGACGGCACACAGTGGACTACGCCGGAATTCCAGCGCAAGGGGAACGGCGAATACGAATTGATCCTGAAAATGGACGCGCCCGTCTCCACCACGGCCATCCGGCTGGACTTCACCGGAACCGATGTGGAACTCTACGAATTCGAACTGCTCAAGGAAGCACCTTGATTCGATTCCACAGCCGCCCCATAATTCAAAATTTCCTCGCGGAAACGCGGTTGCAGAGCCTTGTGGCATATCCTAAAACATCATGCTTTTCCGAAGATTTACATATCTCTCCTCGCCAGATTCTGTACACAAAAAGGGCGCTTCGAAAAAACATCTTATGCTTTATACTCAATTTATGCCCCCTGGGTATTTCCCCTAAATCGCAGAAAAATTCTGCAATCCGGCTTGCAAAAGAACAAAACTGCGGTTACTGTACACTGTTTTCCTGTTGTATGCCGTCATCTGGCATAGGTTCTGACTGGAAGTCTTTTATCAAAATTTATGTCGTTTTTCACCGCACAAAATAGTTTACAACCTTTAGCCACAAAAGGTTCATCTTTTTGTTCCGGAATGACTTGTAATAGACGTAAAGTAACAGACAGACAGACAGACAGACAGACAGACAGACAGACAGACAGACAGACAGACTAGATTCTATCTTTTCGTAATTCCCTTCCTGCTTGTATTTTTCAGGGGGTACTGTGTCTTTTTCTCTGAGAGACACACATCTTTCTTTCAGAGTTTATTCCTCTACGCTTGTGTTCTGTCAGTTGCCTTCGCGTTTGGCGCATATTGCCGAAACCGCCGTGCAGATATTTTGAAACCCTTCTCTTTGAGGTTTTGCGCAACCGCATACCAATCTAGCCGCCGACTTGAAGCTGCCTCGTGCTTTTTCGCATTCATTTCATCTTTTTTACGCCATGGAACCGTCTTCGTGGACGATTTCATGTTTTTTTTGTTTCATGCCGAAGGAGCCAATCGCTTTGGGTTCTGACCACGCTTTTTTTGCTGAAATAGACATTCTATAAACCTCAGCTGTCCCATAACGACGGCATTGGAGGGCTTTTATAGTGAGCGACAAAAATAAATTTACTATAGACGGCTTTCTACGCAGTAAAGTCAGCCATCTAAGTCAAATTAATTATGTCGTTCACTATAAATTTATGTCTTGCAGATTAAAGCTACCTTGAGTTCAATTTCATCAGCGTTTTTTCTCACTCTTCGAAATTATGGGATGGCTGTGTAATCTTTTCGTTTTTTGGGCACTCTTCGTTCTATGGGGCTGTTCCACATATACAGGCGAAGGCCATACGGGAGTTCATACGACAGGACAGGATATCATGAAAAGCCGCGAACTCGTTCTGCCGGCAAATTATCGAGTCGATGTCCTGGACCAGAAGCTCCGGATGCTTGTGACTACGAATATCGGAGGCATTGAGGAAATCTTGAAGAATCCCCGCCATGGAGGATATGTTGAACAGAATCAGGAATTTTCTGACCTGGAAGATTTTACTGATGCCATCAACACCCGTCTGGAAACCGAATTGAGCAAATTTCAGCGATTTGCCATTTTCAATGTACACAACACAGCGGCTACGGAATTGGGAGAAGCCTTGAGTGAAGTGGGAGAAATAACTATGCCGACAGAAAACTCCCAGAAGCAGATTGACTATGCCGGCTCCATGCGCATGACGCTAACAGAGGAATGCCAGAGACAACCTATAGGGAAACCGGAAACCGGAGCAATGATACGCACCAATGTCTGGACTTTTCAATGCGAATGCGATTTCACTTGTGAAAAGAAGGGAAAGGAAAATGGTGAAATCGCCTTTGCGGAAAAGGTCGTCGGGAAATCTGTTCGTAGAGAACTTCCCGCCACAGGAGGAAGAGCCCTAGGCGGCCTTGATCGCAAGACCGTTCGGAATGCCCTGACTGAAGCAATGACGGATGCTTTAGCAAAACTTGCCTTGAAACTAGCGAATCGCTTCCCCATCGGCGGGGAAATCAAGGCGATTAGCAGTTCCGGAGAAACCATGATGCTTTCTGTCGGAACGGACATCGGAATCCTTCAAAACCAGCAGATGATCATCTTTGTGGATGACGATGGCCTGCACATTCCCATTGCAGCAGGGACAGCTGAACCAAGTCAGAAGCAAACGCGAATTGCCGTACGGCGATGGAATCCTGCCAACAAGGATGCCTCCCTTTTAACAAAACGGATGCTTGCCTCTCCGAAAGCATTTTTGAAGGAATATAAAGTCTATGCCGTCGGGTATGGAATCAATCTTCCTCCCGAATGGGAGACGTTTGACCGAAGCAATCATGCCATTCCCAAGGAATAGCAGTTCATAGGAGGAGACAGATGAAGCGTTTTTTCCTGTTGTTGACAGTTCTGGCAGTCGGTACTCTTTCCGCCTTGGACAATTCCGGTTGGCTTTCCCGTGCCCGAGAATGCGCAACAGGCGGCTTCCGCCTGGAAGATGGCGAAACGCCGGAGGACGGCGTCTTTTGTCTTGTCCTGGAGACAATCTCCAGAGTCGAAGAAAAGAACATGGCTGTCCGGATTCGTCAAGCGGAATTAGAGGCTAGACGCAAAATGGTGGCTTACGTCCATGGCGAGACGCTTTCGGGAGTTCGCCAAGTCGTAGCCGCCACGGAAAGTGTTTCCTCGGATAATGTGACGGAGACGAAGAGCTTTTCCCGCTATTCCGAAAGGATATCAAGCAAAGTCGATGCCTTCGTGCGCGGTATGAAACTCATCGGACAGGTCACAGTGGCGGAAGACACCTACGTGGTCTGTCTGGCCACGGAGCGACTGGAGGACGAATCCTTGATTCTCCAAGCATCACAGAAGGAATTCGGCTCCGAAGGCGTCGTAAGATCATTCGGGGAAGGCGCCACCAGCAAGATAGCTGTCCAACAAGCCATCCGAGGTGCGATAGAACAAGTGCTGGGCACAGTCGTCGTGGGATATGACCGCTTCAATTCTCAGGACGGTTTCCAGGAGAGAATCTTTTCCGGTGTTAATGGCGTAGTTGAGAACTATCGTATTCTCTCCACAATCGAAATCGCGACGGGCGTCCGCGTGGAGGTTGTGGCCAAGGTGTCTCCGACCAAACTGCTGGACAGTTACGACAATTACATGAACTTCTTGGGGAATCCCGCGTTCTTCATTGCCTCCAATTCGGAGGACTTGCAGTCTTTGTTCACGGATTTCTTTACGGAAATGGGCATTCGGATTACGCCCGACCTTCAGCAGGCATCCTATGTCATTCATTGCATCGGGAATTTCCAGACGATCTCCCATCCTGTGAAGAAAGAAAAGACGGGGACGCAGCTCTCCCTTCGTTTCACTATCACGGAAGCCGATGCTTCCGAGGTGCTGATTGACATGAAGAACAAGCCACAGAACGCAACCTGCTTTATCCACGCGAGCGCGGAAAGACAACGCGAACTATGCGCGGAACAGGCCTTCAAGCAGATGTGCGAACCGCTTCATCAGAAAATCCAGGCGATGGTCGGAAAGCTGGTCGGTCGTCGTCTGGATGCCGCAATAGAGGAATAGACATTCCACAAGCCAGAAATAGTAAGGATCCCCCCCAAAAAAGGAGAAACAAAAAAGATGAGAAAATTGTTTTCAGCATTTCTAATGGGCATGATTGCCCTCTCTGTCAACGCCCAGGAATTTGGTAGCGAAGCTGCCCCCGAAGAAGAAGCCCTGGCAACAAAAGCCGCTTTGGAAGAATTGCCTCCGGAAACAGGCACTGGCCCGGCAATTGAAGAGATTGTCCAGGTTCAGGAGGAAGAAGTTGAGCCGGCCAAAACCGCTATGGAGGCGATAGATGAATACTTCAACAGCAAGGATGATTGGAAGAAAGGCTACGACGAAGAAAATGACAGAATCATCGTAAGCGATTCCATTGAGTTTGACATCAAGAATCCACGTGTTTCCTCGGATTTCGTTGTTCTTCGCGCAGAGAAAATGGCTGAGCTGATGTTGAAGGCAAAATCAAAGATCATCGAGCAGATCATGAGCAAGATGTCTGGCTCTCGCATTCTCGAAGTTCCCGGCAACCCCATTGCCAAGCAGTTGGAGAAGGAACAGGCACAGATGCGGAAGGAACTCCAAGTGGCCTACGAGGAGTTGGGGAAACTAGATGCCGAATTGGCAGATGCGCTGAAAAAACGCGATAGGCTAACCGCCAGTGAATTGATAGCCATCATCTCCTCCTGGTTCACAAGCGCAGAAAAGGAAAATCTGGCGGAAAAGTACGATGCCGACAAGAAAGAGCGCTACGAGAATGCCAAGGCAGATTTTGAGGCTGCTGCTGCGGAATACCAGACGCTCGTGGAGAAGGCTGAAGCGCTAAAAGGGACCGTCACAAAAGAAATGAAGACGGAACTCTCCCGTTTGGCGCAGATGCCTATCTACGGCTGCACAATCCTCCAGCAGGCCGAGTCCATTGTGGAAAAGAATGGGCGCTACACGTACCAGATCGCCATTCTCTATGCTTGGAGTGGAGAGATGCTGAAGGCTTCCGGCGAAATTCTCAAAGGCGAGTCGGTTAAATTTGCTCCCGGCAAGAAATCCTCCAAAGAATGGCTCGCCAGCAAGGTGAAAAGCGGTGCCCTTTCCCAGTGGATTGGCCCACGTCAATTCATTGACAACAAAGGTAACATGTGGTTCATTGGCATTGCCTCAGCCGCTATTGATGATGATGCAGATACAAACGAAGCCAACCGCGAAATTGCAGAACTCGAAGCCGCTAGCGAAGTCATGTTCGCTCTCTACGCAGACGCCATGAGTTCGAAAACCGCCGAAAAACTGATGCGCACGAAGGTCGGCGCCAACGGCGAAAAGGCAACGCAAGTTCTGCAGGATTTCGCAAAGACCCAAAAGGAGTCTTTCAGGGATATCATGATTTCCGGCAATGGCGAACTCTGGAGCGGCACAGTCCATCACGAACCTTCGGACCTAGACATGTACGTCGTGGTTTATGGCGTCAATTCCGGTAGTGTCAAGGCTCTGAAAAATATTCAGACCCAGGCTACCTCCCTGGGCATCGAGGTGAATACCTATCAGGAGATGGAACGTGGCCGTCAGGCGCAGATGCACCGGAGTTTTGAAAATTCAAAGAACAACCCGGCAGCCCGCGCAGCAGGCACGGCAAAAGCCAATGCCGATCTGAAGGCAGAAGCTGAAAAGCGCCTGACAGACAAAAAGTCCAGAACGTTCAAAGAAAGTGACGGACAGCAGCAAACCAATACGAAAGGCAAACTTCGAACTGGGACGCAAATGATTATTGACGACGAGGATTAAAGGGCATAGCGGGGTGAACAAATGAAATCCAGACACGTTTTTTTCATCGGCTGCGTTTGGCTGATATTTTCCGCAACAGCCGCGTTCACCCCGGATGAAGCTCGTCAAATCTTTGACGGTATCACCATGCCTTCTTCTTCATCCCATGTTGAAATTGGTAATTACCTCTTTATGGAATTGAAGTGGAAGGCGGCTGAAAAAGAAGACGGAGAAGAAAAGGAAGCCAAGGAATTATCTGTAATGCTTGATGGCATAGAGCGATACTTTGCCTCAGACCGGGGAAGAAAAGAAATAGACTCACCATTTTGCCCAGAATTGACCTCCTGGCTGGTTCCGGAACCGGAATATGATTTTTCCAATGTCGCGTTTACTATCTTGAAGAACGAGGAAAGAAATGGCGAATATCACTATGTTGTTGCTTTTGACCTTCCTCCATTGCGCGAAGCAAGAAATGAAGCGAAGAAAAAAGCCAATGAATTGCTTGCACGCTCTAGAGCTGACTGGGGAAAAGCCTTGACAAACACGTATGGAAATTTCAAGACACCGAAAGAAAAACGGTTATTCTTCTTTATGCTGAACTGCCCTATTGTCAGTTTTTTGGACGATGACATCGGCCTTGATCAAAAAATTTTGAGTGCCCGAACGGATTCTGCTTCAAAAGAACTCTTGAAATTACTGGAATGGACCCCAAAACAAGGTTCTGTCTTCTATGACTTTCCGGTTTTAAGCTGGTCGTATTATGCCCAGGGCAAATCAAGCCTTTTCTTTCCCAAGTGGAAAGAGGACGATGAAGGTGCTTTTGACGAAGCCAGGAAATTATATCTGAAAGGAAAAGATGTTTCTAGAATACTATCTCTATTAGTTAAATCTATTTCAACCAATCCAATAGGCTCCCAAAAATGGGAATACCTTGGTGGAGCACTGAAAGCCACAGGACGCTACCAAGATGCAACTATCGCATATATGCAGTCCTTAAGACAAAACAAGAATAATATTTGGGCCTGGAAAGGTCTTGCAGAAAGTCTAAAAATGTCCGGCATGGCTGAAAATGCAGCAGGAGTGACATGGTTTCTCCAAATGAAGGCCCATGAGGAATAAAAATAAGCTCACAGGTTGATGCCGAAAAATTATAAAAACGCGAGGCTTTTGCAAAAATCCTTTTAAAAGCATTTTTCAGGAATTTCGGAGACAGTCTGCTTCAAGTACGCCAAGACATAAGTCTATTATGGCGCGATGTACTTGGAGAAAAACACCCCGAGAAAGCGAATGTGTCCAAAGCGACTTTTGTGATTGCCTCGGCCATATTCCGGAACTATTTTCCATCCCGTAATGTCCTCCTCTCACTGTTTGTGGAATTTGAACTGCCTGCGATATTCTCCAGGCGATACGCCGTATGTCTTGCGGAAGAGATAGCAGAAATGGGATTCGTTGGAGAAGCCGCATTTGGCGATGATGACCTTCAAGGGCATGGAATAATCGCTTTCAAGAAGTTGCGCGGCGTAGAAAAGCCGTCTGGCCTGGAGATATTTCTGCGGAGAAGTGAAAAGATATTTCTTGAAAAGCCGCGTAAAATAAAAAATGGATAGCTTGGCAATGTCGGCAAGGCGCCTGAGGTCCAGGGTCGGGTCTGCCAGATTCTGCTCGATGCACGCCAGGCAATTTCTCAGCCTGTCGGGCATCTCCCGCTTCCATTCCAGCACATTCTGCTCCTGCTCCTTCAGCAACGTCAGCAGAAAGGAAAAAGAAAAGGCCGCGTCATCATAGACGTTTATGGATGAAGGCGCCGCCATGACCCGGTTGAAATACTCGCAGAGCATCTCCAATGCCTGGCTGTCTGGACGGATCGTCAGAACCATCCCGCATTTCTCTATGATTCTCTGGACAATATCCATTGCCATGTCGCCCCAGAGGGAAATGTAGATGAAATGGTAAAGCGAAGAATCCGGAGATTGGACGTAGACGCTGGCCGAAGGCACAAAAATCAGAAATGCCTTCCCCTCCGGAACCTTGTGCCGCTCGCCGTTGACGAGTAGCTCGCCGATTCCCTGGAAAGTATATTGGAAAATGGCGAATTGCTCCGGGTTGCGGTTGATCTGGGCATTCCTATAGGTGTGCTCCGTGACCTTCTGGGCGCCGTAGCTACGGGACTGGCAGGGAAGCTTCAGGTTATGAAAATGCCTGAAGGACACGTCTCCATTCTGCTGTCTGGCTAACTCCTGCTGCGTCGTCATCTGCTTCTCCTAATGATCAGTTCCCATTGAATACTATAGAACACGATTGTCGTTTTGTATCCATCCCATGGGAGACAAGGGATGGGAAAGAGAGCAAGAATACGATATAGTTGGCAAGGCAATACAATATAATAAAACATATAGAATCCACCCAAAAAGAGCAAGAATACGATAGAATTGGCAAAATAGTATGGCTGGCACATTTCACTTTCTTGCTATAGTATCACCAGCAACGATAGAAATAGTCGTGTCGGTCTTCAGCCAGAAGGGACGCCATCCTGCCTGACGATTTCTGGTTTTTCGTGTTCCCCCATAGAAGCGCGAGTCGCGCTTTTCCTTCACCCCCCAATACAACACACCCAAAACAACCATGAAAAGATCCTTCACTCTGATCGAACTGCTGGTCGTGATCGCGATCATCGCCATCCTGGCCTCCATGCTTCTTCCCGCCCTCAGCAAGGCCCGCGAGAAAGCCCGCGCCATCTCCTGCACCAACAACCTGAAGCAGCTCCAGCTGGGCATGCTTCTCTACACCAACGACTACGACGACTTCCTGCCTCCTGTCGGCTACGGCGAAGAGGAAGCGACTGGCGGCAAGGGCCCCATGCCCTGGGATGACGCATTGGTCAGAGCCAACTGCTACATGTGGTTCACCCTGAATCCCATCGTTCCCGGCACCCCGATGAAGGGCACGGAATGGCTTTCCAAGGATCCTGCCGCCAACAAGAAGGCCGGTGCGAACGGCGAGGACAAGGGGTCCTGGCACAAGGTACTGGACTGCCCCAGCTGCCCTCCCGATGTCCGCGTCGCCGGCAACATCTCCTATGGCATGAACGTCACCGCCAGCCATTACTACAGATACCAGAAGAAATACTGGGGCAGTTCTTTCTCCCGTGCCACCGCCGATGTTTCCCGAGCCGCCACCTGGCACCGCATCGGCTCCATCCGCACCGCCTCCCAGTTCGTCAATCTGACGGATATCTGCGCGTGCAACATGTTCGGCACTCATAATTTGACCGGTTTCATCACCATGCCCCGCTCCCTTACCGACAGCGATGCCGGAGAAAAGGTCAACCTGTTCCGTCACAGCATGTACATGAACTTCAGCTTCGGCGATGGTCACGTGGAAGCTGTCAACCAGGCAAAAGCGATCGCAGGCGCAGACAGCCCGCTCTTCGACTTCCTCTGGTTCCCTGGTGTTGACTGCAAGGGCGGCGACGCAAACCACTAAAGTCTGACTCCCCACGGCCTGAAGGCGGAATCGCCTTCAGGCCACAATCAACATTCCCCTAGGCGAAACGGGCTACAGCCTTTGCCTGCATTTTCCTTCTGCCCGAACCTGCGGGAATGTTGAAGCTATATTTTGGAATATCCGGACGGTTGAGGTATTCTCGTCCGGGATTTGTAACTATTGTACTCTTGTTTTCATCTTTTTCTCCGCCCATTGACAGGCCAAACAGGATTTTGTGTCCAGACAACTTCCCTTTCATCGTCACTAAATCATGAAACATCCCTTTCTTTTCGCACTTGCCATGAGCACCATCAGCTTTCTTGCGCTGGCTGCCGAACAGGTTTCCCCCGAGGCGCGGCTGGAGCAGCTGAAAAAGCAGTTCCCCGAAGAAGTGGCCATGGGCATTCCCGTCAAATTGGAAGTGGACATGCCGAATCCTGTAAAGACGGAAGACGCGAAACCGGGCAAGGCGGCGACTCCCGTCTTCACCTCGCAGCTTGTCTCTCCCGCAAAAGACTTCGCCTTCATCGGAGAGTGCAATCTTATCATCAAATTCACGCTTGACAAGCCAGTCGCCAAGAACCTCTGGCAGAGTGTCTGCGACGACCAGGTGGAGAACCTCTGGATCAACGGACGCCATGTCGCCCACGAGCTGTGGAGCACGAATTGGGGGACCATGGATTCCTTCCAGATTCCCAATGACTATTTCGTGACAGGCGAGAACACTCTGGCCGTCACCTATCTCAACACGGGCGACATCGGCGGCCTGATGATGGACCTCCAGCTGTTGCTGGCCGATGACAAGTTCATAGTCGTCACAGCCGACAATGCGGTGGGTCTGACCGGCAAGGCCCCCGAAGGATGGCAGCAGCCCGATTTCAACTGCGACCGCTGGGCGCCCGTGGCGAAGCGCCCCGGCCCTCCCGCGCGTCCATGGAAGAAATTCTCCGCCGAGAACTACATGAGCATCCAGGCGAAGGGCGAGGCCGTGAAGGTCAAGCTTCTCCAGCGGAAGAAGATCACGGCCGACGTGCGCTTCACCAGCAAGAAGGGCTTCAATGGCACGGAAAAGTTCTTCGCCCATCTCTGCTTCTCCAACGGACAGGTTCTGCGCGACCTGACAGGCACCGTAGAGGAACTGAACGGCACCGTGAACGAAGACGGCACCATTGACATCCACTTCAGCAGCTTCAACGGCGAATACTACGGCTCCCCCGTCAAGATGTATTGGGAGTTCGGCGTGGCAGGCGGCAAGACAGTCGGCGACAACCACGTGACTTTCGTCACCGACGGCGCCTCCACACCTGGCGCTCCCCTCGTCTCCAACATCGCAAAGACTGCGAACGGCCCGATTCCCATGGTGAACGGCAAGCCCTACTACTTCAACATCCTGACAGTGCATGGCTACGGCACCGGCCTTTCCAAGCAGTCCGGCATGGAAGGCGCAGGCTCCCCCTTCAACACCCTCGCGCTTCGTCTCGGCTCAGGCGAGACCATCTGGTGGCTCGGTCCCGACAAATACGACTTCACCTCCGTCG
Source organism: Lentisphaeria bacterium (assembly GCA_024405215.1). Lineage (GTDB taxonomy): Bacteria > Verrucomicrobiota > Lentisphaeria > Oligosphaerales > Oligosphaeraceae > UBA1724. Next base: position 19,750 of record JAKSPB010000025.1, read on the forward strand.
ACCGCTGCTTCAACACAATCCTACAGCTCTACCCCGATTGCAAGCTGGCCCCATACGTGTGGTGCCATCCCGGAAGCTGGTACCGCACCGCCTATCCGGAACGACTCTCCCTGTTCGAGGACGGCTCCACCCACAACTACTACATGGCGCCTGTCTCCTTCAGCAATCCCGACGCGCTTCGCGATGCGGAAAACGCCGTGCGCGCCTTGGTCGAACACATCGAGAAATACTTCGGCAGCCGAACGCTCCTCTACAACCTGCAGGGCGGAATCTCCTGCGAATGGCAGGGCTGGGCGGCACAGTCCAACCACTACGCCGACTTTAGCGAATACGCCGTCAAGGACTTCGAGAGATACGCCGCCAAGAACGGCATCGTCACCAAGGGCATTCCCGGACGGGAAGAGCGCGAGACGGGCATAGACAGCACCTTCCGCAGCCCGAAGAAAGACGCCCTGGCCATCCTCTACGCCAAGTACTACAGCGAGACCATCTCCCATTTCGTGGACAGTATCGCGAAGGTCGTGAAGGAGACCTGCCCAAACGAAAAGCTGGTCGGCGCCTACTACGGCTACCACATGGAATATGCCAACATGGTCCACAGCGTGAACGGCGGCGGCCACAACGACCTACAGCGCCTGCTGGATTCTCCATACCTTGATTTCTTCCTCTCGCCCCAGAGCTACGGCATCCGCAGCTATGGCTCGCCCAATGCTGACATGAAGCCCTACGGCGCAATCCGCAAGGCAGGAAAGCTCTCCATTCTCGAAGACGACACGCGTACCCACCTCACATTCAAGACGGCATACGAGCAGACGCCCAACCTGAACATGACGCTGAACATCCTGAAGCGAAATGTCGGCATGGCGCTGAGCCGCAATGTCCCGCTGAACCATTTCCCGATCATCGGCGGAAACGAACTGAACCATCCCGCCATCCGCGAAATGTTCAACCAGTCCATCAAGGTCGGACAGTATCTGATGGAACACGGCTCTGATCCTACCGCTGAAATCGCCGCCGTCGTCGACGAGGAGGCCGTCCGCTATGTCGCCGTCAACCGCCGGGACGTATTCGTGAAGGACCACGACCGCTACAAGTACAACGACAACGGCGAGCTGGTGGATTCCCCGCGCCGCCTTTATCCCATCTATAGCGACCTCCTCTACTACCAGCGCATCCCGCTGGCGCAGATCGGCGCCCCCGTAGACATGATCATGCTGGACGACGTGGTGAAGCACGGCAAGGAATACAAGATGGTCATCTTCCTGAACTCCTTCAAGGACACCCCCAAGCTGCGCGAAGCCATCCAGCACCTCCACGACAACGACATCACCACCGTCTTCACATACGGCGCAGGCTTCATCGACGACAACGGATTCTCCACCAAGAGCCTCTCCGAATGCGTCGGAATGAATATGGAAAACGACGGTGCCGGAAACCTGCGCATCCGCTTCGCCAACGGTGCAATCGCAGGGCAGGACTACGGCGCGAAGACGCGCTTCAAGGTCGTCGACAAGAACGCCGTCCCGCTGGCACAATACAATGACAACAGCGGCGTAGCCGTGGCAAGGAAAGGCAATACCTTCTTCTACGGCACCACCGACCTGGATCACGCCTTCCTGCAGGACGTCGCCCGCGGCGCAGGAGTCTTCTTCTACTCCGACACAAAAGACAACGTCTTCGCCAGCAAGGACATCGTCAGCATCCATACCGCAGGCGGCGGCCACAAGACCATCCACCTGCCGAAAGTCGCCGACGTCGTTGAGATCTACAGCGGCGAAGTAGTCGCGCACCAGACGGACACCTTCGAGTTCGACATGGCGCCATTCGAGACACGCACCTTCCTCTATGGCAGCCTGGAAATAATCCAGCAGGCGCTAAAATAGACAAGCAAGGCGGACAGCAAAACTGTCAAAAGTTGTTCCGCCTGCGGCGGGAACGCAAAACACGAAAAATACGAAAAAAAATCAAAAGTCCTTCGGCGGTTGACCGCCGAAGGACCTTGTTTTGCTTGCTTCTTTGCTTCTTTTGCTCTCCCGCTAGAGACGACATCATGCATACCCCAGGAATAAAGAAAATGTCTTTTTTCCAAATCTTCGCTTTCTTTGCATGCGCCAGCGTGGCGTTGATGGCATTCCCCTTGGAATGGAATCCGAATTTCCGGACAGATACGCCCTACGAAGTGGACATTGACCGCTCCAAGCTGGCCGCTCTGGCAGAAGTCGACGCCAAGGCGGATTTTGCCGTCACGGCCATCGTGGACGGGAAATCACAGGAGCTGCCCGTTCTCTTGCTGAAGGGCAAGAACGAAAATTTCGTCTCTCTGCGTTTTTCCGTGCCGGCAGGCACGACCGCCTTGGAATGCATTCCACTGGCGAACACAAAGGCCCCCGTCGAAGCTCCGGAAAATCTCTTTGCGAATGCCCTGACCGCCGACGCACCAGGCGTCTGGGAACATCAGGAGGAGACGCTTTCCGAATTCACTCCGAAAGGCCTTCTCGTGAGCATGAAGAACTGGGGCAAGCAAGTGTCCGCCTACACCGTTCCGATTCCCCGCGAAGCAACCGGACGACATGCCAGATTGGAACTTGGCTACACGTCCCTGTCCAAGCGGGTATCCAGCCTTAGATTTGAAATCCGCCAGCTGGACGCCGAAGGCAATGTCCTCTTCAACAGCGTTGTCGATCCGCGCTGGATATCCTACATGGCGCCCACCAATCGCGAAATCCAATTCAGCGAAATCGGCTACATCCGCCCTGACACCGTTCAACTTAGCTTCACCATGTTCCAAGAGGCCAACGAAGTCGGATATGACAACGACGGCCAACCCATCAAAGATCCCGAAGGCTATAAAGGCAGTGTCATTCTTTCGCGTCTGGCACTTCGCACTGCGGAAGTGCTGCCCTTCCCCAAATACAACGACACTTTCTTTGGCGAAGGCGTCTCCGAACAGACAGGCGACTGTGCGCTGTCGCTGCGCAACGGAACCGTTTTCGGATACGTGACGCGGCCACAGGCCACCTGGGCGGAGGCACATCAGGTCACGAATCCTCGCGAGACGTTCTTCCCGGACGCCGACGGCACCATCGAGGCTTGGTTCAAGCCGGAATGGGACGCAACGCCAGCAGGCAAGAAGACGCTCTTCCAGTCCTTTAACTACAAGGTCTCCAGAAATCGCGGCCAACTTCACGCGCTCTTCTATGACACGGCGACACAGGAACTTAGCTTCTACCTGAAAGACAAGGAAAACAAGGAGTGGCAGGGCGCCGTCAACGTTGCCCTGCCTGACCGTCAGTGGACGCACCTGGCGCTGCAGTGGAGCGCAACTAGCGGCGTGAAGCTCTTCCTCAACGGCAAAGCCATCATCGACAGGCCGGATTTCCTCTACGCAGGCATAGACATTTCAAAGGATTCGCCCACCCCCAACGCCATTGCGGCGGTGGCATTCGCCGTCGGCAATACCGTTTATGCCATGCGCGGCCATCCACAAAATGGCGACTCCAGCGGACATTATTCCGGCCTGGTCGATTCTCTGCGCGTCACCGCAGGCGCACGCTACGAAGGCGATTTCATGCCCGAAAGAAGATTCACAATGGACGATGCCACGCACGCGCTCTTCAATTTCGACCGTGATTTCGATGGCGTCTGCGCTTTCGGAAGCATCATCGTGCCTGGATCGATCAATTCCAAAAGAGGAATTGTCACACACGTGCTGAAGCATGACGGAAAGGAATACCAATGGACACCGAACGAAATTGTTCCAGAGAACAATCCGCGCAATGTGCTTAGTGCGCTGAACTATCCAATTATTCCCATGCCGCAGGATTTCCGCGTCGCCAGAACGGAAAAGGAAATCACATTCGAAGCAGTCAAGCCCGGCGACGTGCTCGAAACCGCTTTCGGCGAATCTGCCAAGCAGATGGGAATCGTAATCAAAAACACCTCCGATTCTGTTCCACTGGTGAATCCACTCGTCCTCAACGAAGGCGAACTGGATTCGCGCTCCTTCCAGGGCCTGGCCAACGCATTTCAAAACAATGAAGCCACCGACAGGGAGCGCGTGGATAAGGTATTCAACTTTGTTCTGGGCGCCTCCGACTACTTCATGAACCATACCGCACAATTCCCCATGGGCAGCGACGTCCCCAAAAACGTCGAACACGATGCGCTCATCATGCTCAATGGCTACTGCGGCTTCGAATGCGGCCCGCTGAACAACATGGCGGCCAATCTTTTCACGACAGCCCTCAAGTGCCCGGCCAGCCAGAACGGCGGCTACGGACACTCCTTCGAAGGAGTCTATTACGACGGCAAAACACACGTCTATGATCTTTCCGCACAGCAGTTCTTCCCATCCTTCGACAACATGACAGCCGCCTCTCTTGGCGAAGTGGACCGCGAAACAGGCATTGTCGGACGCACCAGCGGCTTCGACGCAGATCCCTTCGCACGCCTGACCACGCGAATGTACTGGACGGAACTTCCCATCTATCAGCCCAAGATCGGCTTCACGCTGAATCCCGGCGAAAGGATCTGGATCAAGCGTTTCAACGAGGGCTATGTAAACGACCTGCAATGCTCCTACATCATCGAAAAGGAGAAATACATGGCCAGAAAGCACATCGTCCAAGACGAGACAGGCGCCACGCCTGACCAATACAATATCTATCAGGTGAACCGCTTCTTCCCAGACTACTCAAATGCATCGCTGATTTTCGATGGAAAGCCCTCCGCCAAGAATCCAGCCTTCTCGCATATCACAACAGATTCCTTCTGCTACAATGTCAGAATCTTGTATCCTATCGTCGCCGCTCAATACCAGGCAGTCGGAACCGATGGACAGGCGGTTCCTCTGGAAATCTCAACGGATAATGGAAAGACCTTCCGGCCGCTTGACGATACAAATGGAATGCTTGTCTATCCCGTTCGCGCGCGCATGCAGTACCTTATTAGAATAAATGCAGCGATTGACGAAATTCAACATTTCAAGGCGGAAACAATCGTCCAGATGAATCCAAGACTATTGACTGGACGTCTCAAGCCTGGAAAAAACAAGCTCACCTTCCTCGCAGACGACGGCGAAAGCGCCAGCGTCCAGCTCAAATACGCGACTGACAGCGAACCATGCGACATCGAAGGCGGCGTATATTCCGGTTCCATTCCCGGCTTCGAACGACAGTTGGTTGTCATGGAACCCAATACGGTCAGCAGACTGCCCTTCTCCGCTCCTGAAAACACCGCTGTCACGGCGGAAATCGAGAACGTGCTTCCTGAATATGCGGCGGCGCCTGTTGAAGTCAAGATTCAAGACGACACGCTGGTGATAAAATCCAATCCAGTCAATGAGCCTACCTTTGCCACCATCGCGTTGATCTTGAACGGAAAAAACGGCGTTGCCAAGCGGAATCTCACGATATTCGTCGCCCAAGGAGCACGATTTGTCACGGCGGCCAATGCGGAAGCCGTCAAAGACGCTGAATTCGTCAAAGCCAACGACAGCGATACTGTGCAGGATTGCATCCGTCTCAATAAATTCAACTCCGAGTGCGTCTTCCGCTTTCCGACGCTTCCCCAGGGAAGATATTCCATCTGGCTACTGGACCGTTTTGTCAGCCAGGGCTTAAACGCCGACATCAGAATGCGCATGCCCAAAGGCGTCAATGACGTGGTTGTCGGCCATGCCTTCAACCTCTCCTGCGACTTCAAGCGGTCGGTATTCGGCCAACCAGGCAAGCGCAGCCGCTTCAAGTGGGATTACTTCTTCGACTCACGCGACTGGCCATTCCTGCTGGATTGCGTCGAGCTGCCATCCTGCGATTCACTCTCCTTCTACAATGCCTCCTCTTGGACAAAGCCCACGGAAATCGCAGCCGTGCTCATCATCCCCGAGCCCTCTGAGGAGACGGTTCGCAATATGATCCAAGTCCTGTGTTCCCTGAACCGTGCCTCGTGGAAATAGACGAGGCAGAGGCCATTGCAAAAGTCCATCTGAAGGCACGTTTCGGAGCTTCCCGAAATCAGCCTTTCCTGAGCCCGGAGCCGCAAGCACCGGGCTTTTTCTATGAAAACAAAAAAAAGGCTATTGCATTGCAACAGCCTTTTCAATACATGCAGATGGCGGAGAGGGAGGGATTCGAACCCTCGGTAGGGTTACCCCTACGACGGTTTAGCAAACCGTTACTTTCGGCCACTCAGCCACCTCTCCGGATACAAAAAACATCCCAATGGCGTCTCCAAGGAGAATTGAACTCCTGTTACCAGGATGAAAACCTGATGTCCTAGGCCACTAGACGATGGAGACTTGGGATGGTAAGTAGAGTTAAGATAATCGTTCCAACCTATTTTTCAAGCCAGCGCAGAAAATTTCGTATATTTTTGCCCTTTGTACTTGCTTTTTTTTGAAAAGTACCGATAATATCTACGTTTTCAAGCATAAGCAAAAAACAACCTCAAACATTACCTATTCAGAACAGGATTGCAGAACCACAAATTCACACGCATGAACCATGCGTGATTCAAGGCACCCCTTCTGAACAGCTCCCCTCAAACAACAGGAAACCATGAAAAGATCTTTTACCCTCATTGAACTGCTGGTTGTCATCGCCATCATCGCCATCTTGGCCAGCATGCTTCTCCCCGCCCTCTCCAAGGCCCGCGCCAAGGCCCGCGCCATCAGCTGCACCAACAACCAGAAACAAGTCGTCCTGGGCCTAATCATCTACGCCGACGACTACGACGGCGGTTTGCTGCTGCGCACCCAGAAGCAAGGCTGGCAGGTCGGCGCCATCTACTCCAACGCCTCTCTATACAAGCAGCAGCAGGACAGCGGTAGCGAACCCCAGGCCGGACTGGGCTACTGGCCCGTGGGCGTGGACTACTGTTCCATCAAGACCCATGCCAAGACCATCAGCAATGTGACCGACATCCAGGACCACATGTACCACACCTACGCCTTCCCCATCCACCGCAGCAACGGACAGGAAACCGAAGCCGACTCCTACTGGGCCGGCCTGGAGCACGCCACGTATTCCTTCACTGCACCATACGGCCAGGCCATGCGTCCCGACAGCGGAAAAGTCTCTCCCTCCAGCCGCTGGCTGGTCTCCTGCTCCGCCTTCGCAAAGAATGGCCAGATGTCCTCCGGCACTGGTCCTGACGACCAGCACCATCGTCTGAGCTGCCGCGACGCAGGCTACACTAGCAATTTCGCCACCATCGCCTGCAACCACGACGGCAAGGCCAACATGGCCTTCTGGGATGGACACTCCGAGGCCGTAGGTCCCATGCAGGCCCTGAGAATCTTCTCCTACGCCGGAAATGGCGCCATCAACGACAACAGCTGCGTCATCATCAACGGCACGGTTTCCGCCAAGCTGGACAACTTCGCCGAAAAGGCCTGGTAGTCCTTCCTGAATCTTCTTGAAATTCATCCACTCGCCAATGGAGTCTTTCGTTGGCGAGTTTTTGTTTTCTGAAGTCAGACCAAATTCTCTCGGGGGGGGCGGTGGCGTTGTCCTTCGCCATGCGATGGATTCAATGGGATTATATTGTACAGCATCGCATAAATGCCCCGTCGAAATGTAATCGGAACCGGTTCCGCCCCCCCTTGTTCTCTCCATGGCCAATCCCGTCTATCTGAAATATCGGCGTCCCAACGCCCGTCAAGCCGCCAGCGAAGCGAGACGGCGTTTTCTGCTTCGCCGTGCGGTGGTGCAGTGGCTCTTCTCCCAGGGGAACCGTCCGGACGGCTTTGCATTGGATGTTCCCACATCCATGACATCCGACCGGGGAGACGTGGCCGCTTTCTGGAGCGCCCCCGTACGAATCGACCGCAGGACCCTCCTCTCCCCTTTGCACACCTGTATCGTGATCTGCGCACTGGACCGGAAGGAATGCTATGCGGCCAGCATCAATCCAGATGCGCTATACAATGAACTCTCCTCCCTGCGCAAGGAACTCTCCCATCTTGAAGAACAGATCCGCCGACTGGAACCCGAACTGCGGGATTCCCACAGCCTCTTCGAGGAATACGCGGAATGGGATTACGTCCATTCCCAGAATCCCCGCTATCAGTCTACCCGCAACCGGATGCGGGAAATTTCGGAAAAGCTCTATCGCGGAACTCGCATGGAACGCATTCAGAAGAACGTAGCCGCCACGGAACTCTACGTAGCCATTCCCGAAGGCACCGTCTTCACCGACGAAGTCATGCCAGACTGGGGAGTGCTGAGCGTATCTCAGGATGGCTTGGTGACACAGGAACGCCCTGCCCCTCTCCAGACGCCTTCTCCAGAAGCCCAGCTCCACCTCGTCCAGAAAATCGCCCAGGGCGCAGCAGAATACATGCTGGCGGGACTGGGGCTAAGGCACCGAAAATAGGGAAACCACCTAAATTCCCGTCATGAATTGACGGCCCGGGCTTGCCCTGTGCCCGAGGCGCAAGCCTTGGGAAAATATTGAATCCGCACACGCAGTAAGCACAAGGGGTATTCCCCAAAACCGCCCCCCCACTGCGGGAAGAACCGTCGTTTGGGAAAGTTGATGACTATATTGCCTTTTGCTTGAAAGAGTTATTCCATCCTATACATTGTTGTGCGTGGCTTCTTTTTCAATCCACACCATAGTCAAAGAACACGCGCCATGCAGAACCTCATTGACGAAAACTGCCTTCTCACCCCCGCCATCCAGCGGCGTCTAAAGGAAAAACGCCTACAGCTGGGCCTCACCTACCGGTTGCTGGGCGACTACTTCCACGTCAGCTGGTCAACCTTCCAGAAATGGGAGCGCGCTCCCGCGCCGGCCCGTTGCCAGAAGCATTTCCGGAATCTTCTGAACAGCTATCTGGGCGGCGAACATGACGAAGCCCTCCGGACCTACCAGGACCCGGTAGAAGACCTGATCGAGAAGTGGCGGCGCCTCCCGCCACTGGTCCACCAGTGCATGGAGCGCATCACTACCACCTACGACCTCTGCCAAGGACGCCCGGACCTGCGCCAGGCACTGGTCCAGGCACTTGACAACGCCGCCCAGAACGCCCTCCAGAGGCTGTTCTCCTGACTCCTGAATGGATAGCCTGCCAACCCGCCTTATTCATGACGTTTTGAAGTGCCACTCCTCCAGCTCATGAGACTGCCTCATGAGCTGAGAATTGCCATTGGAAACTCCGAACCTGACAGAGGCATTCCCCAAGACATCAAAACTATGACGATGTCCATCCCGATTAGCCTAGTTAGCCCAGGAAATCGTTTCCGCCTAGTGCGACTCTTGTATTGGTATCCATCTGGTGCGGTCGTCAGGGATATGCCTACAACATAAACACCTGTTTCTCTGCACCATCCGGCAATTCAACAGGATCACCCAAGGAAATTCCCGGCAACGGTTCATTCTGTTTAGGCAAATCAACTGCTGTATAATTCGCATGCTTTGCAAGCACCTTTTGGCGTCCATCAGGATACAAAAGAATCTGCACCTCATAATCCACATTGAATGAATCATATTCGTTGTTCTTTTCTGCAGCTACACCATTCGCTTCTGCATTTGTGGTCTTTTTACAATTCAAACGTGTGTTTTTACGATTAGTCAGTGTAAGTTTCAATACGCCATCTGTTCGCTTCTCAACCGTATAATTCCCTCCCTCAATCCCTTTTATTTTCATGTTACCAGTTTTTGCATGGCCAATTTGCCGAACTAGTCTGTTAAGCCCATCATCAGATTTGAATGCCGCATAAAGCAACCCCTTGTTGTATTTTGCCCCCCTACAGAACTGATTGACTTGAGCCTCAAAGGCCTTGCTAGCCTCTTCTTTTTGACTATTCTGTTCATTTTTTACTCTTTTGAACTGGAAATTGCGAATAACTTCTTTACCAGCTGCCATATCCTCCACGAATGTGACAGATATTTCATTATTTCCCTCCATTTGCCGCGCAAAAGTGTCTACAGCCAACGACGCATTCACTTTTGTTGACGTAATTGGAGCTTCGTATTCATTCATACGGAAATCGTCTTCATTATATTCCTTTCCTTCCAGGAAACACTTTGCCAGGTAAACCGGCCTTTGGGAAGAGATTTGCGACGCAAACAAGAGCCTGTTTAGCAACTTGCCTTTTTCCGCTTGAGTCTTTCTTGTATCGTTCATTATTATATTTTTTGCATCTTCGAGTTCCTTAATTCCATAATTTCTAAATACATCAGCAACAGCCTTCCTATCTCCTTTTTTCTCCGCTTTCAATAAATCCTTCGGAATTTCCAATTTTTCCTCACCCAAAGCGGCTTCTCCATACATCGTTTTAAATAATGCGCTTGGAGTCAGTTCATTTTTCTCCATAAGCTCCTGAATCTTCTGTTGGTAATTCAGAACCAAGAGAACCTGACGTTTAGAAATACCTGTTCCCAGCATAGTCAATGGTTTTGCCATCTTTTCCAGCGTATTCTGAGAAACATTATTTAACAAAGCTCTTACACTGCCGCTTGGCACATCTCCCCATTGCGATAAAAAGTGCCTGCCAAACAAAGAACTAGTGTGGAATGCCATGCCGTTTTTTATGTCATTCGAAAGATTCTCATTGAAATGCATGGCATCCAGTTCCTTCATGACCGCGTTGATTCGACGGGCAGTCAGGGGGCGACTGGACCCCTCAAACCAGTCGTTCTTATGGAAAAATCCGGTCAATTTCATGGCCTTGCGGACATTTTCTGGAAGTTGATCCAGGGAAGCACTATCTTTCAATCCACAAGACTGCTTGATGAAGGAGAGGAAGATTTTCCTAGTTTCCGCATTCGCCACCCTGCGTTGCTCCTTCGTCCCGTCGGCATTATTCTTCATAAGATGTTCCACGGATTTCGAGGAATCCGTCGCATCAGCCTGCAATATTGCACGAACATCCTTTGCGCCGTCCACCCCAGCCCTTTTCAAAGCAAGCGCTACATCTTCATGTCCACCTTCAACCTGCTCTTTTGCCCAGTCGCGGAAGGCATTGGCATTGACAAACAGATGATCACCATTAATTGATCCCATCTTCGATTCTCCTTTTTGGTAAGATTACGGGAAAAGCCGTCTTGCTCTTAATACACGCTATTTTTGCAAAGGTTACAGTCCACAAGGAAATACTACAAAGACTGAGGTCATTGCAAAAGCCTAGAAATGCTTCCACTTTTTCCTGGGAGCATGAAAAAAAAGAAGCAGGGGGGCAATCAAATAGCTTTTAGGCGTTACGGGCTACTAGTGATTTTGCTTGTTCTGTCATCCGTATTTTCATCTTGGAGAAAAACAGAAAACGGACCATCGTAGAACCTTGCAGCTTTTCAACCGACCCTAGACCTGGATGAAATCGCCCATGCCCATGCCGCGAAATCCAGTGGCATTCCGCTCCTGGACCTCATCCAACGCAGGCTCGATATCACGAAACTCCCGGATCCGGTCCCGCCACTCCTCCAGGGTATTGGTGAAATTCTCCAGCAACCGCCGGAAGTCCTCCAGCTCCATGCCCTTCAAGGACTCCATTTCATGCAGATAGACTTTGGAAGACTCGTGCTCGATGGAAAGGACTGCGCCGCCGGTGGCCTTTCCCATGAACATGGCCTCCAGCATCAGGCGGTAGAGACGGGTGCCGATCTGGGCCGGAAGGTCGCAGACCTCCGCTATGCAGGCGATCTTCTTCCCTTCGTTGACTTCGGCAATCGACACCACCATGCCGTCAATATCCAGCTGGAAGACACCATTGCCATTGGGAGCAAAGTCCTTGAGATTCACGCCTTCGCCAAAGGCCTTCATGAGTTCCGGGAAATTCATTCATTCATTCCTTCTTGATTACCAAGCATTAAACAAGATGACGCAACGTCGGCGTACTATATTGTTGCTTTGGATATTTGTATCTATTCCATCAAAATGACACGGGTGGCGCAGGATGGACAGCGGACTTATATCATCGCACCGTATTTTCTCCGAAAATTGAAACACTTTTTTTAAACATTTCATAGAGACGAATTATAGTACGGAAAAGTTCCGTTTTGTCACCGGTTTACCCACCACTGCAATTCCTGATACAGACTTTCATGGGCAGAAAATCACAGCAGGATGTCCGTCAGCGGTTGCTCTCTGTCGGCCTAAGGCTTTTCGCGGAAAAAGGCTATGAACGTGCGACAGTCCGCGAGATCTGCGATGCCGCGCAGAGCAACCTGGCTGCCATCAACTACTACTTCCGAGACAAATCCGGCTACTACCAGGAAGTCTGCGCCTACGCGCGGTCTCTCCGCATGGCGGGACTCCAGCAACTGGTGGAAGCCAGTCCGGACGGCGATCCCTGGGAAGTTCTTTCCATCCACGTGGACACGTTGCTCAACAGTTCCTTTGACAGCGAGCTCTTCCTCTCCAACTGGCTTCATCTTCGGGAGTATCTGAACGGCGAGGACGGACAAGCCACCGCACCGACCCCGCAGGAATCGAACGACCGAAAGCGGCTGGAAAGCCAGGTCCCCGTGCTTCTGGCAAAGATTCTAGGCGAGGCAGCCACGGAACAGAACATCGCGCTTCTGACCTACACATACGTCTCCATGAGTCTTTTCCTGATCATCCAGATCAAGATGGACCAGAATCCCCAGAACACCCTCCGGATCTCCCAGAAACTGGAGCGCCAGCATCTGCGGGATCACATCGTGGATCTGGTTCGCGTCGCCGCCGACCGCATGAAGCGCGACCACGCAGCCATCAGAAACTAAATTGCCTGTTACTGTTCAGAACAAGCTTGCAGCCCCCCGAGGGCTCACAATCATCCATCTGCCCGTCCTATCTTGTGACACGGCAAAAGTGCCACCTGGACGCCATTCGTGTTCATTCGTAGTTCAAAGCATCCTTTCTGAAGTCACTTTTTTATGCAATCCCGGCGGACTCCGCGCAATAAAAGGCGCCCTTCTCCGTTTACCCCCTAAAAAATCACCACTATGAAAAGCCGCATTTTACTGACATTGTTCGCGTCCCTTCTCGCCGGCGCCCTCTGCGCCGCCGAGGCCCTGAAGTTCACCTTGCCTGAAGCGAAGAAGCTCGCCTTGGAACAGAATCCCACCATCGCCAAGGCCCAAGCCAATATCGAGGCCGCCATGGCCGGCATTGACCGCGCCCGCAGCTCCTATCTTCCCACCGTCGATCTGAACGCCGGCATCACCCGTCTCCGCGATGCCGCCACCCGCCCAAACCGCGACTTTGACAACACCACCCAGTACAGCCTCGGCCTCAGCGCACAATGGCTGGTCTTCGACGGCTTCGCCCGCCGCTTCCGCTACCTGAGCGCCACCCTGGGCGGCGACATGGCCATCGCCTCCTGCGACGACGCCAAGCGACTCCTGCTGGAGCAGGTCGCCTACGCATATTACAACGTCCTCCAGGCGCAGAACTCCATGGAGATTGCGCAGAAGGACGCCGAGTTCAACCGCCAGCTTCAGGACGACGCCCAGAAGAAGAAGGAAATGGGCACCGCGAAGCTCTCCGAAGTCCTGAACTTCGAATACAAGGTCCATACGGCGGAAGCCAACTTCATCAACTCCCAACGCAGTTGGCGCGTAGCCTGCGTCACCCTGGGCCAGCTGCTGAACATCCAGCAGGACACCATCTGGGAATGCCTGGAGCTGGAAGCCCCCGGCGAAGAATCCGCCAAGATGGAAGTCCCCCAGGTTTCCATGGCCCTGGACTATGCTTTGGAAAACCGTCCTGACCTTCGTGCCGCCCGCCAGGAAGTGGAGAACGCAGAACTGGCGGTGAAGGAGTCCCAGGCCGCCTGGTATCCCACGGTCTCCGCCTTCTTCAACTATGGCTTCGAGCGCACGCACTCCGCCCACTTCAACACACACTACGACCGCAACGCCACCTACGGCCTGAAGGCCAGCTGGAACCTCTTCGACGGTCTCAACACCCAGGCGAACATCGCACAGGCCAAGGCAAATCTCCTGGTCGCACAGAAAAATCTGGAGAACCTCCAGGAGCAACTTGAGGCGGAGATCCGCCAGAACTGCCTGGCCCTGCAATCCGCGCAGGAAGTCCTGGACAAGGAGAACAGCCTGCTGGAGATCGCCACCAAGATCCGCGACCTGGTCTATGAGGAATACATCGGCGGAACTGCCGCCATCACCCGCGTCAACGAAGTCCAGACCGACCTGACCAACACCTCGCTGGCCCGTTCCAACGCCTGGATCGCCGTCCTCAACGCCATCGAGACCCTCTCCGCCTCCACTGGCTCTATCTTGAAATAGCCTCCCATCCGACGCCCCATGAAAAAGACCTCTCTCACCTTCACGCTTCTTGTTGTCGTTTTCATCATCCTGGCCTGCGCCTACTTCGCCAAGAAGATTTCCGCGGCGAAAGCAGAAGCGGAGAAGAAAGCCGCAGGCCCGCGCAACACGACCGTGACCGTGCGAACGGAACAAGTGAAGACGGGAGCGGTCAAGAATATCCTCACCTTCAACGGCGACATCGAGGCGCTCTACTCCGTGAACCTGCAATCCAAGGTCGCCGGACGCCTCGCCGCTCTGGCCCTGGAAGACGGCACTCCCGTAGAGGAAGGCACCCGCGTCAAGAAAGGCCAGCTGATCGCCAGCCTGGACAACCGGGAATATCACGCGAAGCTGGCCAGCGCCACCGCAGCCTTGGCGGCGGCGGAGGCCACGCTGGAACAGCGCAAGGCCGCCATCCTCTCCGCCAAGGCAGCCACGGCTTCCGCAAAAGCGAATCTGGATGACAAGCAGCGCGAATACAACCGCGCGGCGGGTCTGGTGAAGCAGCAGGCCGGCACCCAGCAGAGCCTGGACCAGGCGCAGGCAGCCCAGGAGCAGGCGCAGGCCAACTACCAGAAGGCCCTGGCCGACGAGAGCGCAGCCCAGGCGCAGCTTTCCGGCGCGGAAGCCTCCATCAAGCAGGCGCAGGCCCAGAAGGAAGAAGCCGAACTCGATTATGCGGAAACCAGGATCTACGCCCCCATGGACGGCGTGGTCAGCAAGAAGCACCTGGATCCCGGCGTGCAGGTCACGGCCTCCACCCCCCTGGTGACCATCCTTTCCATCGACACCGTGAAAGTGCTCGTCTCCATCCCCGTCAACCGCCTGGCCCTGGTGAAGCCAGGCCAGACCCAGGCCTTCCTTCGCAGCAACGCCAACACCACCGACCGTTTCGCCTGCATCGTGGAAAAGATCCATCCCGCAGTGGATCCGGTGACCCGCACCGCCCAAGTCGAGCTTCGGCTTGAGAACCATCAGAACGCCGACGGAACCTACCTCTTCCTGCCTGGAATGTACGCCTCCGTTGATCTGCTGCTACAGGAGCGCGAGAATGTCGTGACCGTGGATGTCTCCCTGCCCATCCGCAACGTGGACAAGCAGCTGGTCTTCGTCTGCGAAGGCGACACCGTCCGTGCGGTTCCCGTCACCCTGGGCCTCACCACGGGCGGCCAGGTGGAAGTCCTGGAGGGCCTGAAGGCCGGCGACGAAATCGTCGTGCAAGGCCAGCACCGCCTGACGGACGGCAGCACCATCACCCGTATCGAAGAATAGGAGAGCACCTCGATGAAGCTGCCTGAATTCGGAGTCAGACGCCCCATCGCCACGGCAATGCTCTTCCTGGCGGTGCTGGTGCTTGGCGTCATCTGTTTCTGCCGACTGGGCCTGGACCTGATGCCGAACATCGAGCCCACCCGCGTCACCGTCATGACCACCTGGGAAGGCGCCTCCGCCGAAGACGTGGAGACCAAGGTCACTCGCGTCCTGGAAAAACGCCTGGGATCCGTCTCCAACCTGGACGAAATCCGCTCCAGCACCTCGGAAGGCGTCTCCAGCATCTCCTGCACCTTCACTTGGGGGACCAATATCGACGAAGCCTCCAACGACGTGCGCAGCAAGGTGGACATGGCCACCCGCGCCCTGCCCGACGACGTGGAGAAGCCCACCATCTACAAGTTCGACTCCGCGGACATGCCTATCATGTTGATCGGCGTCACCGCGAAAGAGTCCATTGAACATCTCTACGACATCATCGACGACAATGTCTCCCAGCCCTTGCAACGACTGGACGGCGTCGGCTCCGTAGATGCCCACGGCGGCCTGCAACGGCAGATCTCCGTGATCCTCTCCCGCGAGAAGCTCTCCGGCTATGGTCTTACCCTGGATGACATCGAGAACGCCATCGCCCATGAGAACCGCACCCTCCCCGCCGGCTCCCTGAAAATCGGCCGCGTGGAATACACCATCCGCGTCCTGGGCGAATTCACCGACCCCGCCCAGATTGCCGAGATTCCCATCCTGCGTAGCAACGGCTCCATCCTGCGCGTCAAGGACGTCGCCGTGGTAAAGGACGGCTTTGAGGAAGTCACCCAGTTCGTCGAGACCATGGGCCGCAACGGCATGATGATGATCGTCCAGAAACGCACGGGCGCCAACACCGTCTCCGTCTGCGATGCCGTGCGCCGCGAACTGAAAGAACTGAAAAAGACCCTGCCCCAGGACATTGAGTTCTACATCGTCAGCGACTCCTCCACCTTCATCAACAAGTCCATCGGGAACGTCCGCGGAACCGTCCTCTGGGGTGGCCTCTTCGTCATCCTGGTCTCCTTCTTCTTCCTGCGCAACATCCGCTCCTCCCTGGTCATCGCCCTGACCATCCCCTTCTCCCTGATCATTGCCTTCACCTTCATGTTCTTCATGGGATGGACCATCAACATGATCAGCCTGGCCTCCTTGGCCATCGCCATCGGCATGGTGGTGGACAACGCCATCGTGGTCCTGGAGAACATCACCAGCCAGGTTTCCCGCGGCGTCCGCGTCCGCGAGGCCTCCATGTTCGCCGCCTCCGAGGTCGGCCTCTCCCTGCTGGCCTCCACCGCCACCACCATCTGTGTCTTCTTCCCCATGATCTTCGTGCAGGGCGCCACGGGAATCATCTTCAAGCAGTTGGGCGGCCTGGTGACCGCCACGTTGCTGGCGTCGCTCTGTTGCGCGCTGATGCTCACCCCCATGCTCTCCAGCAAGCTCCTGAAGCCTGTCGCGACCTTGAAGGATGGCGAGAAGCCCGGCCTTTCCCGCAGGCTCTACCTGCTCTCCGAATCCGTCTTCCTGGCGATCGAGAGCGCCTATGGACGACTGCTGGGCGCCTGCCTGCGCCACCGCTGCGGCGTGCTGATCATCGGCGCGCTGGTCATCGGCGCGGCCATCCTGACAATCCCCTTCGTCGGCACGGAATTCACTCCCGACCAGGATACCGGCGAAATGGACATCCGCTTCCAGCTGCCTGTCTCCACCCGCCCCGAACTGACCGCCGATGTGGCCCGCCGCATCACCAAAGTGGTCTATGAAAAGGAAAAGGAACTGCTTGAAACAAAATACAAGGGGCAGCACGTCATCTCCGATGAAGACGGCAGCGAACGCGCCACCGCCATCCGCTTCGAGAACTGGCGCGCCGGTCAGAACAAGGCCGGCTGGGGCGGCAACGGCAGCCATGTGGGCCGGGCCAACATCAAGCTTCTGGACCGCGAATACCGCCCCTACGGCATTGCGGAACTGGGCGAGATGGTCCTGAAGGAACTGCGAACCTGGCCGGAGCTAGACCGCGTCTTCCTCTCCACCTCCAATCGCCTGATGAACATGATGATGGGCGGCTCCAACGAAAAGCCCATCATCGTCAAGGTCCTGGGCTATGACCTGGACCAGTCCCTCAAGGTCGCCCAGCAGATCCGTCAAATGGCGCTAGACACTCCCGGAGCCGTCGACCCCATCATCACCTTCGACAACGGCAACCGCGAAGTCGTCATCAACGTGGATCGTGAAGCCGCGTCCGCCCTGGGCGTGGACATCAACAACGTGGTCTCCGCCATCCGCACCCTCTTCTACGGAAACACCGCCAGCAAATTCCGCGAGGCGGAAGACGAATATGACATCTTCCTCCAGCTGGACGAAGGCGAACGCCGCTCCCTCACCGACCTCCTCAACTCCGAAATCACCGTGAACGGAAAGCGCTTCCGATTGGACGCCTTCGCCTCCATCACCGAAGAGCTGGGCCCCGTCACCATCAACCGCGTGGGGCAGGAACGCTGCGTCAACCTCCAGATCGACATCTACGGACGCTCCCTAGGCGAAGTCTGGAAGGACCTGAAGAACGACATCGATACCAAGCTCCTGCTGCCCCAGGGAACTTCCCTGGACTTCGACGGACAGATCAAGGAGCAGGGAAAATCCTTCGGTGACCTGACTCTCATGCTGGTCCTGGGCATCGTACTAGTCTACATGGTCATGGCCGCGCAGTTCGAGTCCCACATCTCCCCCTTCGTGGTCATGTTCTCCATCCCCTTCGCCGGCGCTGGCGCCATCTTCGCCGTGGCCATCACGGGAATGACCCTGAACATCATGAGTTTCATCGGATTGATTATGCTGGTGGGAACGGTCGTCAACAACGCCATCGTCCTCATCGACTACATCGACATCCTCATCGCCCGCGGAAACTCCATCTACGACGCCATTACCGCCGCCGGACGCTCCCGCCTGCGCCCCGTCCTGATGACCACCCTCACCACCATCTTCGGCATGATCCCCATGGCCATCGCCACCTCCACGGGCAGTGAGCTCTGGAGCCCCCTGGCCGTCTGCATCATCGGCGGCCTGGCCATCTCCACGCTGGTCACCCTGGCCTTCGTCCCCACGCTCTATTCCTTCGTCATCAAGGAGAAGAAAGCATGAAGCTGATTTTCATCGTCTATAACATCTCCATCGGGGAAGACGTCCAGGAGCTGCTGCGCCGGCAAAACGTGGAATGCTATACCCAGTGGCCGCGACTCATGGGCGTCGGAAAGAGCACCGGTCCCCGCATGGACAGCAATGTCTGGCCCGGCGCAAACTCCGCCCTCATGGCCGTGGTCGAGGACGAAAAAGCAAAGCCTCTCATGGACGCCATCCAGGCCCTCCGCGACGGCGACGCCAAGCTGGAAGGCATCAAGGCCTTCCAGCTCCCCGTCGAAGCCATGACCGGCGGGATCTAGCCTGTCGGACACGTCGGACCTGTCGGACACAGGACAAGTCCGTAGCGGCAATCCGCAAAGGCAACGCAAGAATATCGTTTTCCCCAAAATGTTCTTTCCAGAAGTTCTGGAAGTCATGGGATAAAAAAGCACGAGGGGCCGCCGCAACCTCCTGGTCGAGGTTTTACGACAGCCCTTTCGGCTTGATGCCTATCCCAAGAGATATTTGCTGGCCTCGTCGGCCGTAAGGGAATATTCCTCCATCAACTTCGCCTGAATCTGCTCCATGCCGACTTGCAGACTCTTCAAGATGGAAACCGTCTTGCGAATCCCTTCAGCGAAGCCGCTCTGCTTTCCTTCAGCGAAGCCGCTCTGCTTACCTTCAGCGAAGCCGCTCTGCTTACCTTCAGCATACGCACTCTGTTTGATTTGTCTGATCGCCTTGCACATGTCTATCGTCTCCTCGTGTTCGTCAATGGAAATCTCCGCGCCCGTCACCGCGGCAATGACTTCCGCAGCCTCGCGTCCCAGCGTTTTGAATCGTTCGTCTTCGTGAAGCAGACGCTCCAGCTCCCCCGGGTCGTCCTGTACTTTCACATAATGTAGCACCGCGCCAAGATCGGTGCGGAACTTCTTGAAATCCGCATCCTCCATCGCCGCAGGCTCGATCAGGTTCATCCGATAGTCGGCGCACAATGGCCTCAGGCCATCCGCCGGGAAGTCAATCATCTCATGGAGGGTCCGCGGCCCCTTCCAGCCGCCGCGCCCCCAGTAGACGACCAGGGTCACCACCGGCGGGAGGCGGTCCTCGGGGCGAAGCCCGGAAAGCAGGTCCCGCCCCGGACGGCGCCCCCTCCAGTTCGCCGCAACGATGCGGCGAAGATTCTCCGCATGGCGCATGGCGTCGTAGAGCATGCACCGGGCCGGCATGGCCAGGTGCGTCTTCCGCTGGTTCTCCACGCCGACCACGATGAACTTCGTGCCGCGCGCCTCCCGCACCACCACGTTCATCGCCAGGTCGCGCAGGCGTTCCCCGTGGCCGGAACCTCTTCCGACGCCATGGAAAGACACCACCTCCTCGCAGTTCGCCTCCTGGAGGTCGTCCTTGCACACCACCTGTCGCCCACCGAAGACGCCGCAGTTCACAAGATCCGCAAACACGATCCGGTCGGACAGGAACACCTTTGTCGCGCAATCGCTCTTTCCCATCGAGTTCCTCCTAATGTCTGGGTTCGATTCAAAGCCCCGTCCGGCCTAGTCCGTCCGGAGCGATTTTCAATGTAGCATCTTCGGAAACAATTGCAAATGAAATACGTTAAAATAATAAAAATCAATAAATTACATATATTTCATGCAGATATTTTGCAAATATTGGTGCAACTCCTTCCGTTCCACGGCAAGGCTGCCCGTCGGACGGGTCGGACCCGAGAGGCCTGAACCTGCCACCCGTCCCTATAGAGACCGGGTGGCAGGACCTTTACGGTCAACTGAAGAAGATGAATTCGTTGAAGTTCTCCGCGAAACTCTTTCCATTGAAAATCTTGGCCTTCCATACATCTTCAATGTCCCAGAAATCCCAGAGGATTTTTGAGCCGACTTCCTGTGATACGGCGGGATTGCGATAGTCTCCATTGGTGATATACCACCACGGGACACTCACTCCTTGTGAGTTGTAATTATGGCTCCCCGTCATGAAGTAGTACTGTTCACTAGTGTCCGGTTCGTTAGACAAAACTTCTTTTACAACTACGTGAAAATCAA